>CAYGBX010000054.1:0-5787 GCA_964348195.1 uncultured Anaerolineales bacterium | reverse complement strand
CGGTCCAGCGTCTGGAAGATCGAGTGATTGACGATGCTCTCGATGGGCTCCCCGATCCTCCGCGACATGTTCTCGCGGACCCGGTCGAACACCACGATGGAGTCGTGGACTGAGTAGCCGATGACCGTCAGGATCGCCGTCAAAAAGAGCGCATCGGCCTCGAACCCCACCAGCACCCCCAGGATGGAGGCCAGTCCCAGCACCACGGCCACATCGTGGATCATGGCCAGGATGGCGCAGGTGCCGAAGCGAACCGGATTCGCCACTTTGCGGAAGGCGAGCGAGATGTAGAGGAGGATCGCCAGGGCGGCAGCTCCCACCGCAAGGGCCGCGCGCTGCTGCACCTCCACTCCAACCGAGGGGCCGACCTCCTCAAAGCGCAGCTCCGTGAACCCTCCAAATCTGGCGAGCAGCTCCCCCTCGATCTGCGCCTTCACATCCGACCCGATTACCTTGCTCCGGATAAGGAAGATGTTCTCCCCCGAGGTCTGGACCAAAGTATCCGTCAAGCCGCGGGCGTCGTAGACCGCCTTGATCTCGGCCGGCGGGATGCCGGCCGAGTCGAACTCAAGCTCCCAGAACGCCCCGCCGGTGAAATCGATGGCCAGAGGCAATCCAAACAGGGCCAGCGAGACTATCCCGGGAGCCATCACCAGAGCCGAGATGAGGTAGAACCAGCGGCGCTTGCCTACGAGGTCAGTCATCAACTGTTCCGAGGCTCATACCCCGAACCACCAGAGCCTCCTGGCCAGATCGAGGTCCAGCACGAACCGAAGGAGAGACCGGCTGACGACAATCGCGGTGAACATGCTCACCAGCACCCCTACCGCCAGAGTCAGAGCGAACCCCTTCACCACGCTGGCCCCGAAGGTAGAACCAAACCAGAAGAGGATGGCGCAGGTGATCAGCGTTGAGACGTTGGAGTCCCGGATTGATGGCCAGGCGCGACGGAATCCCACTTCCACGGCGAGACGCAGCCCCTTGCCCGCGCGCAGCTCCTCTTTGAGCCGCTCGAATATCAGGATGTTGGCGTCCACCGCCATCCCGATGGACAGGATGAACCCCGCGATTCCGGCCAGTGTCAGCACCACCGGAATCAGCTTGAAAAGCGCGAAGACGAACAGCGCGTAAAGACCTAGCGCGACGTTGGCGAGAAGCCCCGGCAGTCGGTAGTAGAGGAGCATGAAGGTCGCCACTACCGCCAGCCCCAGCGCCCCCGCCAACTGGCTTGCCAGGATCGAGTCCTCGCCGAGGGTGGGGCCGACCGTCCGGATGGTCTCCACGCGGAGCGGAACGGGAAGGGAGCCGTAGCGGAGCTGGATCACGATGCTCTCCGCCTCTTCCAGGCCGAATCCTCCAGGCCGGGTCAGTGAGACCTGACCCTGGTCGATGGGTTCGGCGATGGTCGCGCACGACACGACCCTCTTGTCGAGGATGATGCACAGAACCTGTCCGGCGTTCTCCCTGGTGTAGTCCGCGAAGACCTGGGTCCCTTCAACGTCCAGAGTGAAGGCGATCTGGAGCTCACCCAACGTCCCTCCTGTAGTGGAGGCGCTCTCCAGGTTGGCGCCCGTCATGATCGTCTCATAGACGGGAGGCCCTCCCGGTGGCTCGGGGCTAACCTCAGGTTCCTCGTCCGGCTCCGGTATCGCTTGCGGCCTCTGCGGGTCCTCCATGATGTCCCGTGTCAAGGGCGGCGTCGGGGAAGGAGTCGGCGTCGGCGTCTCGGTCGGCGTCGCCGTTGGCGTCGCGGTTGCGTCGGGACCCGGCACCGGCGTCTCCGCGGCGCCCCCGGTCGTTTGGACGATGGCCCCAGGCGGGTAGAAGTCCTGTCCCATGTGTGCGAACTCCAGCAGGCCCGTTTGGCCGATGGTGGCGATGGCTCGCTCCGGGTCCACCACACCGGGGAGCTCCACGACCACCCTGCGGCTCCCCTGGATCTGGATCAGAGGCTCAGAGACCCCCAGAGCATTGACGCGGTTCTCGATGATCCCCCGCGCCGCCTCCAACGATCCCTCCTCTAGCGGCTGATCCTCGGGCAGGTCGGCCCCGAGGAGCACCTCGAGCCCGCCCTGAAGGTCCAGCCCCAGGCGCAGCTGGAGGTCGCGGTCGATCTCCAGCCCACCGAAGGACCCGCGGAGCCCTGGGCTATCCGGCAAATCGATCCAGATGGCCACGAAGGCCAGCACGAGGATGACGATCAGGTTTGTGAGATTTCTACCGCGCAAGATCGTCCGCCAAGGCTACACATCGCGTCATGAGATAGGGCATCGAGTCGGGACCGAGCCCCAATACCGTCGAGGGCCCACCCTCCCGGGGTTCTAGAGCGCTGAGATCAGCTCGGCCACCTCCGCCGGATGGCTCGCCACCGGGACCCCTGCCTCCTCTAGAGCTTGGACCTTCTCCGCGGCGGTGCCCCTGCCCCCCGAGATGATGGCCCCGGCGTGGCCCATCCGTTTCCCCGGCGGGGCGGTGCGGCCGGCGACAAAGCCCACGACAGGCTTGGTCATGTGCTCGGAGATGTGGGTCGCCGCTCGCTCCTCGGCGCTTCCGCCGATCTCGCCGATGAGGACCACGCTGTCGGTCTGTGGATCCTCTTGAAACATCCCCAGGACCTCGACGAAGTCGGTGCCTATGATGGCGTCGCCCCCGATCCCGATCACGGTCGACTGGCCAATCCCCGCATCGGTGAGTGACTTGACCACCTCGTAGGTGAGCGTGCCGCTGCGCGAGACCAGCCCCACCGAGCCGGGGGCATGAATCTCACCCGGCATGATCCCCAGCTTGGCCTTGCCGGGGCTGATGATCCCGGGGCAGTTGGGTCCGACCATCCGGACGCCCACCTCCTTGAGGTAGGCACGGATGCGGAGGAGGTCCAGCGCTGGGATCCCCTCGGTGATGCAGATGATGAGCCCGATCCCGGCCTCGGCCGCCTCGTAGATGGCGTCCGGGGCGAAACCGGCGGGGACGTAGAGCACGGTGGCGTCGGGCGCCTGGGCCTCCACGGCCTCACGGACGGTGTCGAAGACTGGGACCCCCACTACCTCCTCGCCTCCCCGACCGGGAACGACCCCCGCCACCACCTGCGTGCCGTACTCCACCATCCGCTCGGCGTGGAAGGATCCCTCCCTCCCGGTGATGCCCTGCACGAGGACGCGGGTCTCGCGATCGACGAGGATGCTCATGCCAAAGACATCCTGGGCCTAGGCCCTGCCAAAGAGCTGCCAGCCGGCCAGCGCTGGCGGGACGCTCCCGCAGCGCAGGAGCGCCTCGTGGAACTCTGCTAGGTCGAAGTCGGCGCCCTTCTCCGCGCGGTACCGATCGGCCAGAGCCATGATCTCCAGCTTCCCGATCAGGTAGCTCATGGGCTGGGTGGGGCTCATCGTGTAGCGACGCACCTCGGCCTTTGCCCCCGGCTCATCCCGTCCCGCCTCCACCAAAAGCG
Source organism: uncultured Anaerolineales bacterium (assembly GCA_964348195.1). Taxonomy (GTDB): domain Bacteria; phylum Chloroflexota; class Anaerolineae; order UBA7937; family JACPPX01; genus CAYGBX01. Next base: position 2,342 of record CAYGBX010000054.1, on the reverse strand, counting down.
CCACGCCTTCCTCCACCGTCATTCCCTTCGTGTGGAGACTGACGTCGGCGATGATCCGTGCGGCGCGCCACAGCTCTGCATCCAACCGGGCCAACCGGCTGCGGGGATCTTCCAGGAAGCCCTCGCGCTCCATGAGCTCCTCGCAGTAGAAGGCCCATCCCTCCACGAACAGAGTGCTCCAGAGCTGCTTCCTCACGAGAGAGGGGTGCGTGTTCGCCCAGACGAGCTGGAGGTGGTGGCCTGGGTATCCCTCGTGGAGCGAAACCACAGGGATCTGGTAGCTGGAGTGACCCTGGAGCTGCTTTTCACGGGCCTCGGGATCCGCATCGGGGTCGACCGGCGTGACGAAGAAGGTTCCCACCTGCTGATCCTCCAGGGGCGCAGGCGGCAGGTACATGGCGTAGGGGATCGTGCCGCGGAGTCCGGGAGGAGTCTCGCGGAGCTCCAGCTCCTCCTCCACCGGCATCGTGAACAGTCCACGCTCGAAGGCGAAATCCTTGGCCCGGATCATGTCATTCCGGTAGGCGTCGACCAGCTCCTCGGGTTCGGGGTGGACCGCGTTCACCTGGTCCATCACAGCGCGGAGATCCGCATCGGGATCGATCTCCTTTGCGACTGCCACCATCTTGCTGCGGATCCCATCGTACAGCTCGCGGCCCTTCTCGAGCATCGACTCGGACGTGTACTCGAGGAAGTGGTTCTCGCGGAGCATCTCATCGAAGATCTCGGAGCCCACAGCGTAGTCCCCGTCCGACTTCGGAAGGACGTCTGTCTCCAGGTACTCGATGAATCCCTCCATGGCCGATGCCGCAGTCTCCGCCGCCGAGTCAAGCTCGTCCTTCAGGGCAGGTGTACCCTCCGCCGCTGCGGGGATCATCTGCCGATACATGGATAGCGAGTCGCGGGCTGCGTCGATCGCGATCTCGGTGAACACCTTCGGTGGACGGGTGAGGTTGGCCCGACCCTCCTCCAGTACGCGAGGCGTCGCCCTCAGTCGCCCCAAAGCGCTCTCCAGCCGTGTCTCCAGTGGAGCGAACTCTCGGATCAGGAGGACATAGACTCCCCATAGCGGAGCGTACACGTAGGTCTGTGGATGGGTCTCGTAGATCTGGAGCCGGTCCACCCACCGAATGTTGGACTGCATGTAGGAGGCCAAGAGAGCCGCATCGACCTGATCGTTTATCGACCACTCAGCCTGATCGAGGGCCCGCAGGCGGGCCACGTAGTCCTTCTCTGTCTTCAGATCATCGGCGGTGGCCGCCGCAGTGAAATCCTGTAGCTTCGTGTCGTGTTCGTGGATCCCCACCTCCGTGGCGAACACCGGGTCGCGCCGATACGCAAACTGAAAGTACTCGTCGCTCAGGGCCTCGAAGCCGGCCAGGTTCGATGCTGGGTCTGCCATGTGTCTTCCTCCTTAGCTCGCGGCGGCCGAGCGGGCTCCCGTCCTCAAGGAGGAGCTCGGTTCGGCGGCGAGCGAGACGGCCATCCTGGCCGCCTCCTCCAGGGTATCTGCCGTCACAATCTCTGACTCGGAGAGCAGCTTCATCCCCTCCTCGGCGCGTGTACCCACCAACCGGACCACCATGGGAACCCGGAGCTCAACCTCCTCCAATGCCGTCAAGATCCCCCGAGCCACCTCGTCGCCCCGCGTGATGCCACCGAAGATGTTCACCATGACAGCGCGCACGCTCTCATCGGACACCAGAATCCGAAACGCGGCGGCCACCCGGTCCTCCTGGGCCCCGCCGCCAATGTCAAGAAAGTTCGCGGGTTCACCGCCGTGGAGTTTGATCACATCCATCGTGGCCATAGCCAGTCCCGCGCCGTTCACCATGCACCCGATCTGGCCTTCCATCCGCACGTAGCTGAGCCCGTTCCTGCGCGCCTCTGCCTCACGCGGGTCCTCCTCGTGCTCCTGGCGGAGGGCCTCAATGTCGGGATGACGCGGGAGAGCGTTGTCGTCCACCACCATCTTGGCATCCAAGGCCAGGAGCTCGCCGCCCTCTGTCACGACCAGCGGGTTGATCTCGGCCAGCGTGGCGTCATTCTCTTCGACGGCGCGATACAGGGCCCTGGCGATCTGCACGAGATCCGCAAGCCTGTCCCCCTCCAGTCCCATCCCAAACCCCAGGCGACGAGCCTGGTGCTCCTGGAGGCCGAGCAACGGATGCACCGGAACACGCACGATCCCCTCGGGAGATGTCTCGGCCAGAGCCTCGATCTCGACTCCGCCTTCGGCCGAGGCCATCATCACGACGGTCGCTCCTGCCCGATCGAGGACGGCTCCTAGATACAGCTCCTGCGCGATGTCCGCCGCCTCTTCGACCAGCACCTTGGAAACG
>CAYGBX010000053.1:0-6457 GCA_964348195.1 uncultured Anaerolineales bacterium | reverse complement strand
TCGATCGCTTCCCGATTGGAGGCCAGGACCGGAGCGAATCCCCCTTCGTCCCCCACCTGCGTGCGCTGGCCCATCCCTGCCAGGATCCGTTGGAGGTGGTGATACACCTCGCTACCCCAGCGGAGGGCTTCCCGGAAGGAGGGGGCACCGGCGGGGACGATCATGAACTCTTGAAAATCGGCGGAGCCGGGGGCGTGAACCCCCCCGTTGAGGACGTTCATCAGCGGAACCGGAAGGGTCACGGCAGCAGAGCCACCGAGGTACCGGTAGAGGGGTTGTCCGGCTGCCGAGGCTGCGGCCCGCGCCACTGCTAGCGACACGCCTAGGGTGGCATTGGCACCGAGCTTGGACTTGTTGTCTGTGCCATCTAGCTCCACCAACCGGCGATCTACCCCGGTCTGGTCCGCTGCATCCCATCCAACGAACGCCCGAGCGATGTCGCCGCTGACCTTGCGAGAGGCCGAGATGACCCCCTTCCCTCCGAAGCGCCCCTGATTGCCGTCTCGAAGTTCAAGAGCTTCGTGGCGGCCGGTGGAGGCGCCGGAAGGCACCGCTGCCCTGCCCTGAGCCCCTCCGGCAAGGCCCACCTCAACCTCGATAGTAGGGTTGCCGCGGGAGTCCAGTATCTCTCGCGCGTGTATGCGGTCGATGCGGGTGAGAGACATAGGCGCAATCAGATGTTCAATGCGGCCTTCAGCCTTGTGTAGTCGAAGTGCTCATCGAGGAGCTCGCGAAAGCGCTGGATCTTGGCTTCTTGGTGGAAGCGGGTCTTGCCGAAGAACTGCTCGATGATCTGAACCGCCCCCAACGTGTCCTGGCTCGCCAACAGAAGCGGGATGCCCTTTTCCTCGGCCCGGCCCAGGATCGTGGGGCTTGGGGCCAGGTTGCCGGTGAGGATGATACAGGTGGTGGACGTCTCCAGGGCGGCGAGCTGAATGTCGGGCCGGTCGCCTCCTGTGATGACCGCCTTGTTGGGCTGGCGGCGGAAGTAGGACAGGGCATGGTCTGCTCCCATGGCCCCGATCACGAGGCTGTACACCAACTCCTCCCGCCTCTCTGGGGAGTTCAGGATCTTGGCCCCAAGATGATCCGCCAGCTGGCCGACGCTGATGGATTGTAGCACACGCTCGCGGGGCAGGACGGCGAAGGCAGGGATGCCGCGCTCTTCCAGATAGGGCAGAGCCAGGTCGCGCAAGCGAGCTAGGTCGCGTGCGGGTACCTCATTGAGCACAGCGCCTAGCATGCGGTCCCGCATGCGGTCTCGGTAGGCAAGAAGTCCGTCAAGAGAAAGGTCCTCCACGTAGCGGGCGATGACCAACGACTGGGCGTCTAAGATTGTCGCCACCCGGTCAGGCGGGAGTCCCACCAGGCCTCCCTGGAACACGCTGCCTCCTCCCTCGAGGAGCACGACGTCCTTCCCTTCGGCGCTGAGGTCGAATCCGTTTCGCAGCCGTTTCTCCAGATCGACATCCTCTCCCTTGAGCACCGCCGAGATGGTGGAGGTATCCAGGGAGACTGGCGACAGCGACTCGGCGGGCTCCTTGAGGCGCAGGACCTCTTTGATGAACACCGCGTCTTCGTCGAGTCGCTTCCCACGCATGCGTCGAACACCGGTATTGACCGGCTTTAGGTACCCGACCTTCAAGCCGTCCTCCTGGAATCTCAGGCCCAGCCCGACACACAGCGCGCTCTTTCCCCTGAAGCTCTCGGTGGAGGCGATGTATAGGGCCTTCATCTTGGCACCTCCCTTCGCAGAGGGGTCTCGATCAAGCGTCCCTGGCCCCATCGGGGCTTGCCAGTGTCATCCGGGCATCGAGGGCCACGGCGCCCTTTCCTGCTTCCATCACCAGAAGAGGGTTGATGTCCATCTCAACGATGTCATCGTACTCTGTAACTAGCTGAGAGACCCGCAACAGACAATCGACCACCTCCTCTATGTCGGCGGGGGGTTCGCCTCGGACCCCTCGGAGCAGGGGGTATCCTGCAATCTCTTGGATCATATCCTCCGCCTCCCAGCGGGAGACCGGCGCGAGGCGAAAGGCAACATCCCGCAGCGTCTCTACGTAGATCCCGCCCAGACCGAAGGCCAGGAGAGGGCCGAACTGGGGATCCCGACTCATTCCCACAAGGATCTCGCGCCCCTCCGGCATCATCTCCTGAACCACTACTCCCCAGAGCGTGGCTTGAGGCATGTAGCGCTGGGCGCGATACGTCAACAGATCGAAGGCGTCTCGTACATCCCCCGTGTCGCCCAGATCGAGCCGAACCCCTCCAATGTCTGTCTTGTGGAGAATGTCGGGAGAAGCGATCTTGGCAGCGACGGGATAGCCGAGTTCTTCCGCGGCAGCGGCTGCCTCCTCAGCGCTGGATGCCAAGAGGGAGCGGGGAACCCGAATCCCGTAGGCGGAGAGCACCTTTCTGGCTTCCTCGTCGCTCACCGTCAGACGCCTCTCGTCGAGGACGCCTGTGAACACGTTGTCGACGGTGGATCGATCGAAGGTGAAGGACTCGATGTCTCGCGGAGGCTGGGTGAGGTACCGCCGACGTCTGTGCATCGCTCGGAAAGCCGTTACGGCCCGTTCCGGATAGCGATAGTTCGGCACCTTGAAGCGCCGGAGGACCTCGATCCCAGGATCTGCCTGCTCCTCTCCCATGATGCATGCCAGCACCGGCTTTTCCTGGCTCCTGGCGATCTCTCCAACGACCTGAGCGGTTTCCTCGACGCGCTGCACCAGTTGGGGAAGGAAGATGGCGAGGGCACCGTCCACGCCCGGGTCTTCTAGCACCGTCGCGAGGGCGAACCCGTACCGATCGGCGCTGGCATCGCCGAGGCAGTCGACCGGATTGAGCACGGCGGCCTCGGGAGGGAGCCGTCCGCGGAGCCGATCGATGGTCGACCTCTCAAGAGCGGCCAGTTTCAGTCCGGCTCGGTCGACATCGTCGGTGGCCATGATCGACGGGCCGCCGGCGTTGGTCACGATGGCCAGTGCGTCGCCTTGGATCTGCGGCTGCTGATCGAAGGCCATTGCGATGTCGAATAGCTCCTCCACGGAGTCGGCACGGATCACCCCCGACTGGCGCAGGGCGGTGTCGTAGGCGCGCTCCGAGCCGGCGAGGGACCCGGTGTGGGAAGAGACTGCGCGGGCCCCGGACTCGCTGGTGCCGGCCTTGATGGCAATGACTGGCGTGGATGGGGTGACACGCCGGGCAGCCTCGACGAAGCGTTGTCCGTCTGCGATCCCCTCCAAATAGGCGGTGATGACGCGGGTGTGAGGGTCGCCACCCCATGCGTCGAGGAGATCAACCTCGTTGATGTCGGCCTTGTTGCCCAGGCTGACGAAGCGCGAGAATCCCACTTCCTCAGAAACGGCCCAGTCTAGGATGGCGGACAGCAGGGCTCCCGACTGGGACATGACGGCGATCTTTCCCCTCTCCGGCATACCGCGTGCGAATGTGGCATTCAGCGGACACAGGGTGTCGATGATACCCAGGCAGTTGGGGCCCAGCATGCGCATGCCAGATCGTCCGGCGATGTCCGCAAGCTCACGCTCCGCAGCCATCCCCTCTCCCCCCACCTCGCCGAATCCCGCGCTGATGACCACGGCTCCCTTTACCCCCTTCTCGCCGCAGTCCGTGAGCACCTCCGGCACCACGGGTGCTGGGACGACGATCACCGCCATGTCGACTACGTGGGGGATCTCTGCGACCGTTGGATAGCAGCGCAGTCCGAGGATCTCTTCGGCATGGGGATTCACGGGATGGATCTCGCCGGGGAAGCCGTGGTTGAGGATGTTGGCCAACACTGCGTAGCCAATCTTGCCCTCGGTCCGAGAGGCTCCGATCACGGCGATGGACTGCGGGCAGTAGAGAAAGTCGAAGGCGGACAAGGCCTGTTCCTGGGTGCGGGGATGCGACCCTGGCACAGAATACCGCAAAGCGGGGCCGTCCTCAACGGACTTTGACAGAGGGGACGGGCCGCGGATACCCTTGAGGGACCGGGTCTGAATCGGATGGGACGTAGCGGGACGATCTATCTGGACTACGCAGCCACCACCCCCGTGCTGCCGGAGGTGCGGGAGGCGATGCGTCCCTACTTGTCCGAGGAGTTCGGAAACCCCTCCAGTGTGCACAGCCTGGGCCAGGCCGCTTTGCGCGCGGTCGACCGTGCTCGCGAGGAGGTTGCCGCCGTGCTCGGGTGCCGTCCTCGGGAGATTGTGTTCACCTCCGGCGGCTCGGAGAGCGACAACCTGGCGATCCGGGGCGTGGCCCTGGCGGATCGAGACGATGGGAATCACATCATTACGACGGCCATCGAGCACCACGCCGTCCTGCGTACGGTGTCGCAGCTTGTGCAGAGGTTGGGCTTCACCAGCACTGTTCTACCGGTGGACGCGCACGGCGTGGTGGATCCGGGTGAGGTGATGGCGGCGATCCGGGACGAGACGGTGCTGACAAGCGTGATGTATGCCAACAACGAGGTGGGGACTCTCGAGCCCATCGCGGAGATCGGGGAGATCGCGCGGAGCCGTGGGATCCCTTTCCACACGGACGCTGTCCAGGCGGGAGGGTATCTCGATCTGAACGTGGATCGATTGAATGTGGACCTGCTGGCGCTTTCGGCCCACAAATTCCATGGACCGAAAGGAGTGGGTCTGCTGTATCAGAGGCGGGGAACGAAGCTTCTGCCCTGGCTCACGGGGGGCGGTCACGAGGACGGTCGACGGGCGGGGACCCAGAACGTCGCGGGGATCGCGGGGATGGCGACAGCACTGACCATTTCCCAGGAGCGCCGGAAGACCCTCGGAGCCGGGCTCGGCGCCCTTCGCGATCGACTCGTCCGGGGAGTGCAGAAGGCGATCCCGGATGCTGAGCTGACCGGCCACCCTACAGAGCGCATGCCGAATAGCGCCAGCTTCGTGATCCCGGGGACGACGGGCGAGGCGCTGCTTGCGGCTCTCGATCTGGAGGGGATTGCCGCCTCATCCGGCTCGGCATGCACGGCCGGTTCCATGGACCCCTCCTACGTTCTCCAGGCGATGGGTTACTCGGACGATCTGGCCGTGGCGGCTCTGCGGCTCACGCTTGGGTACCCCACCACGGACCGGGAGGTGGACGACGTCCTGGCCCGGCTCCCGAACGCGGTCGCCCGGCTCAGAGCGGCCGCGGTCCCTGTGATGGAGATGTGACCGGGCGCCCGGCGCCGTAGCACGGCGGTCTCGTCGGAAGGAAGAGGCGCTGACGGTGCTGTTGATTAGAGATCTCGGATGCGTCGAGGAAATGGAAAGGAGCAGTCGATGACGTACAGGCCGGCACGGCCTGAGGTGCAGTTGCCTCGAGTTGGAGGGGGGCTGGCCCTCCTGCTGGTCCTCCTACTGCTCGTGGGGGTGGGATGGACACAGGCAGCGGTTCAGGTTCGCTTCGGAACGGTGGCCGTGGTGACACGCTTCGGCCAGGTAGACCGGGTCTTCAACCCGGGCCTCAACTTCAAGATCCCGATGATCGAAGAGGTCGTGACCTATCGCACCCAGAAGATCATCTACGAAGCCTCCAACGAGCCCCAAGCGTCGCGAGCCGACTATACTGACCTGTCAGTGGACACGGTCACCGAGGATGGGCAGAGGATTACGGTGAACTACACCATCCGGTTCCGTGTCGATGGCCGTCAGGCGGCTTGGGTGGCCCAGAACCTGGGCACCGAGGCCGAGGTGGTGGAGAAGATTGTCAAGACCGATAGCCGGATTTGGGCCCGCAACATTCCTAAGGAGTTCGTGGCTTCCGATCTCTACACCGGCAACATCCAGGAGGTAATGATTCGACTGTTCGATCAGCTTGCGCCCACCTTCACCGAGAACGGCCTGATCCTGGATGAGGTGGGGCTGCGCAGCATCGTCTTCACCGAGGACTACGCCCAGGCCATCGAGAACAAGCAGATCGCTCTGGAAGGTGTGATCACGGCGCGCAACGAGGCGGAGCAGGAGATCCACCGCAAGCAGGCGGCCATTACCCGGGCAGAAGGCGAGGCGGAGGCCATTCGGCTCCGGGGCCAGGCTCTCCAAGAGTATCCGCAGGTGATCCAGCTGGAGTTTGTCAACAGCCTTGCGAATCCCAACGGCCGGGTCACCTGGGGAATCCTGCCCCAAGGAGTCGTGCCCTTCTTGGATCTGCTCCAGCTCCAGGAGCAGCTGGTGACCCCGCCGGCGACCGCGCCCCCGCCCGACACCGAGGAGACGACGCCGTAGCAATGGCGTTCAGACCTACTCGAGCCCCTCCCAACGGAGGGGCTCGACTCGTCAGTGGCCTGAAATGAGCGCGAAACCGGGAGAGATCCCCTAGAGGAGTCCCATCTCCTCGAACTCCTTCCAGATGCGGTCCTGCTGCTTCTCGTTCAGGTTGACGAGAGGTGGCCGGATGTAGGCCTGGGGGAGGCCTCCCACCACATGGAGCGTGTACTTGATCG
>CAYGBX010000052.1:0-6902 GCA_964348195.1 uncultured Anaerolineales bacterium | reverse complement strand
TCCCGAATACCAGCTCCACTACGTCAGTAGCCTCCGTACGTCAGTAGCCTCCGTAGGTCAGTAGCCCCCCTAGGCTAGCAGCCTCCGTGTGTCAACAGCCCCTGTACGTGCAGGCCTCCGCGCGCCAGCGATTCCTGTGTGACGCCGGCTTCTTTAGGCCAGCAGCTCCTCGAGGGTGGTGATCAGGGACGCCCTATCGATAGGAATCGGGAAGGCGAACGCCACCGTGCCCTGACGATCGATGAAGAATGTCTCGGGGACCCCCGTAATGCCGTAGGCGCGGCCGATCAGCGAACCCCGGTCCGGACCGTTGGGATACGTAACGTCGAATTCCTTCAAGTAGGCTCTGGCCTCCGATTCCGTGTCCACGTAGTCCACCCCAAGGAATACGGCGCCACGGTCCCGATAGGATCGCCAGGCATCCTCGAGGAGCGGCGCTTCATCCCGGCAAGGGGGACACCACGATGCCCAGAAGTTCACCACCACGACCTGCCCTCGCAGGTCGGATAGGGAAATCTCTCCTCCATCGAACAGGGCGAGAGTGAACTCCGGAGCGGGCTGACCCTCCAGACCCCCAGGGACGCGGGTCCCCAGGCCGTAGAGGAGGAGAAGAAAGAGCACACCTAGGGCTAGGAGTATCAGCGCAAGTCCGACGCGGCGCCGGGTGATGAGAACCGCGGTTTCGGCGGCCGTCACCCAAGATCCTCCAGCTCGCGCTCTACCTGGTCGAGATAGGGATCGGTTCCTGCTTCCGACGCCGGGGGAACCTGTTGGGTGGTGGGTGGTCGGCCGCGAAACCAGCCAGTCAACACGAACGCCAGGAACAGGCCGCCGGCCCCGAGCGCAGCGATCGGAAGAACCCAGGCCGCAAGGTTGAACCCCGACTTTGGAGGTGCGTTCAGCACCTCCTCGCCGTACTGCTCGACAAAGTACTGAACGATCGCCTCCCTAGATTCCCCTGCCACCAGCTTGTCTCGGATCACCCCCCGCATCTGCTCGCAGATGGTGAGAGGGCAATCGTACAGCGTCAGGCCCCGGCAAAGCGGGCAGTTCAGATTCTCGGAGATCTCCTTGACCGCCTCCTCGATTCCGTCTTGAGCCAGCGCCGTCGCTACGCTCAAGATCAGAATCAGAATCGCAACGACCAAGCTTCGCAACGCAACCCGTCGCATCAGTCCGCCCCAGCCGGATGGCCGGCAACTGGCGCCCGGACGCGTACCGGCTGCCGAGCGTCGGGCCAGGCGGCCACCAGCACACCGAGCAAGACGCCCAGGGCCCCAAACCAGATCCAGCTCACAAGAGGATTGACGAACACCCGGAACGTAGCTGCCGCTCCGCCGTCCTCGAGGCCGGCTAGAATGACGTAGAGGTCTTCCAGGACAAGGGTTCGCCAGCTGCGCGGGGATCTGAGGATGTCAACCTCGGTCATTGGTTGATCGGCGTTCTGGTGAAAGTTCTTCTGGGGCTCCACGACGCCTAGTGGTACACCTCCGCTGAAGACGGTCAGACGCGCCTCCAGCACCTCGATGGTCCGGGTCCGGTACTGGGTCAGATCGTCGTAGACCAAGGTGTACTCCCCGACGGACATCGACTCTCCGGGTTGTAGGACCGCCACGGTGTCCTCCTGATACAGGTAGGAGCCCAGAATGCCGATCGCCATGAACAGCACTCCGAGGTGAACCACATAGCCCCCGTATCGGCGGCGGTTCCGCCCCACGAGCCACACCAGAGCCCGGATCGGCGGCTCTCCCGTCATGGACCGTCTCGCGCGCGCCCCCGCGATGAACTCCCGCACCATCACGGCGAGAGCAAAGGCGATGATGGCAAAGCCAACCAGGGCCACGACCAACCGCACACCGACCAGGAGAAGAACGCCGGCGGCGACGAGCGCCACTATCGAGGGCCCCAGGGTCTCCCGCCCCAATCTGGCCAGTGCCGTGCGACGCCATCCGATCAGTGTGCAAAGGCCAACCAGCAGGATGAGGGCGCCAAAAATCGGGGCGGAGACCTGGTTGAAGAACGGAGCTCCCACCGTCACCTTGATCCCTCGGACAGCCTCAGAGACCATGGGGTAGATGTTCCCCCAGAATATGGCGAATGCTGCGCCGAGAAACAGGAGGTTGTTGAGCAGGAAGGTCACCTCCCGGGAGACGAGGGACTCCAGACGATTCTGGCTCTTGAGTCGCGGAAGCTGACTGTAGAGAAGAAGGATCGAGGCCAACAGCGAGACCCCGATGTAGGCCAGGAACGCCGGCCCTATCAGAGATTCTGCGAAAGCGTGGACGGAATCGATGATTCCACTGCGGGTGATGAACGTGCCGAAAAGGGCCAGTTCGTAGGTAAGGATGATCAGGACCATATTCCAGACCTTGAGCATCCCGCGCCGCTCCTGGATCATGATGGAGTGAAGGAACGCGGTGCCGCTCAGCCATGGCAGGAACGACGAGTTCTCAACAGGGTCCCACCCCCAGAACCCTCCCCAGCCCAGCTCCATGTAGGCCCACATCGCCCCCAGAGTGATCCCCAGTGATAGAAAGGCCCACGCCGCCAGCGTCCACCGGCGCGTCAGCTTGACCCAGCTGGCGTCCAGCCGACCGCTGATCAAGGCAGCCATGGCAAACGCGTACGGCACGGTGAATCCGACGAATCCCAAATACAGGAGCGGCGGATGGATCGCCATGGCCGGGTTCTGCAAGAGCGGATTGAGGCCCAGACCATCGGCGGGCACGAATCCCAGCTTCTCAAAGGGGTTGGAAAGGAACACCAGCAGCAGGAGGAAGAACACCAGGTTTGCCAGAAGGACGCTTGTTGCGTAGGCAATGAGCTCCTGGTTCCGGTTGCGGGTGAGATACACGGCCCCGACGATGAAGAGCGTGAGGACCCAGGCCCACAACAGAAGGGAGCCGGCATGCCCTCCCCACAGCGCCGTGAACCGGTAGAAGAGCGGGAGATCGAGACTGGAGTTCTCTGCCACGAAGCGGATGCCGAAATCGTGGGTCACAAAGGCGTAGACAAGGACCCCCGTGGCTAGCGTCACCAGCCCCCCGGCCGCGTAGGCAGCGTTGCGCCCGCTGGCGACCAACTCCTCGTAGCCCCGCTTCCTTCCCCAGAATGAGGCAGCGGCCCCGTAGGAGGACAGGGCCAAGGCCACAACCAATGAGAGATATCCTAGATCTGCCAAACTACATACGCCTCCTCAGACAATGCACGCCTGACCTCTAGGCCTCGCCCTCCAGGACCTTTTCATACTTGGATGCACACTGGATCAACATCGTGTCGGCGTCGAAGACACCGTCCGCGCGGTACTCGCCTTCCAGGATCACCCCGCTGCTAGTGTGGAAGGTGTCGGGAACCACGTCTCGATACACGACGGGGAGCGATATGCCGCGATCCTCCAGATCCAGCAGGTTGAAGCGGAGAGTCAGCGTGTCTGCATCCCAACTCACGGTGTCGAAGTCGACCGGCCCCCCGACCCTCAGCCTCTCCCCTGCCAGGGCGGGACCCTCAGCGCGGAGCTCAGTGATGGACTTCCAGTACACCTCTGACCCAGCAGTGGCCGAGAATATCAAGTATGCCATTGCCGCCAGGATGATGGCGCCTCCGACGACGAACTTGGCTCTCCCTGGAGATCTCCACTTGTTGGCCTCGGTCGCGACGTAGCTCTTCTTGATCACCTTCTCCTCCGCTGGCTGAACATTCGCCAGCCCGATTCTAGCCGCCCCAGGTCCAAAAGGCGTCCAAATCTGGTCAAAATCTGGACAAAATTACCCAAACGACCCGTGGTTCCCCTCTCCCCGGCGGATGGCAGCCTGGTGCCCCGTCACGATTCGCCTCGGCGGAGGTCCGCTGGCTGCTGATCCTCCCATTGTCGACGGGCAATGGCTTCTTCCTCCAATGGAATCAGATCAGCCTCCGAGACGGATTCCTGAGGCAAAGCGTCGGCCAGCATCTCCGCCACATCCAGAACTCGAATGCCACCCTCTGCGGCTGCTGGCAGGTCGCCGGCAGGGACCGCCTCGGTGGTTGAGGCGGCGTCCAGAAGTCCCTCAGCCCCGTCCACGGGCCCCGCGATCCCCTGCTCGCCCGCGGCCTCCGCGCCCGCCGCTTCGTCCAGCTGCAGGAGACAGAAAGGACAGGCCGTGGCCACCGTTTGAGGCCGCACATCACGGGCATCTCCAAATCGGATACGGTTGATCCGGTGCTCCGGTGGGAATTCCATCCACATCAGTCCCCCACCGGCACCACAACACAGAGCCTTTTCCTTGGAACGGCCCATCTCCACCAGCTCAACTCCCGGGACGCCGGCCACCATCTGTCGGGGGGCATCGTAGATCTCATTGTGGCGGCCCAGATAGCAGGGGTCGTGAAACGTGACGGCCTCCTCATTCACTCGACCCGGCCGCAGCCGCCCCTGCTCCACGAGGTCAGCGAGGAACGTTGAGTGGTGCTGGACGTCGTACTCCCCTCCCAGATCGGGATACTCGTTCAAGAGGGTATTGAAGCAGTGGGGACAATGGGTGATGATCCTCTGAAAGCGGACCTGGGATAGGGTCTCGATGTTGGCCTGTGCCAGGGTCTGGAACAGGTACTCCTCTCCGAGCCGCCGCGCCGGGTCCCCGCTACAGCGCTCCCGGTTCCCCAGGATGGCGAACTCAACCCCAGCCGCCTGGAGCAGCGTCACCACAGATCGGGTGACTCTCTGGTTGCGCCCATCGTAGGAGCCGGCGCACCCAACCCAATACAGCACCTGCACCTCATCCCCCGGCTGCAGCGTCTGAACCCCGCTGCCCTCAGCCCAATCGGCCCGCGCAGCCTGGGGCATCCCCCACGGGTTCCCCTGGCTCTGGATGCTGCGCAGGGTACCGGCCACTTCCGGAGCCATCCGGCCTTCTGAAAGGACCAAATGGCGGCGCATGTCCGCGATCTCATCGATGTGCTCGATGTGCACTGGGCACTCGTACACGCAGGCCCGACAGGTAGTGCAAGCCCAGAGCGTATCCTCCCGAATAGCCCCACCCACGAGAGGAGTCTCTGCCACCTCCCCTCTCAGCAAGCCTTCTCCTTCGGCAAGAAGATGATCTCGCAGATTGATGATGAGCATCTTCGGGGAGAGAGGGAGCCCGGCCTCGTAGGCAGGGCAGACCGCCTGGCACCGGCCGCACTCGGTGCAGGAATAGAGATCCAGGAGCTGGGGCCATGTGAAATCCTGAATCGCTCCAACGCCAAAGGTCTCCGTCTCCTCCAGATCGATGGTTCGAAGTGCACCCTTCGGACGTAGAGAGCCGAAGAAGACGTTTGGAGCCGCCACTACGATGTGAAGGTGCTTGCTGAAGGGCAGATAGGCCAGGAAGCCCAACACCAGGGCTGCATGAGCCCACCAGGCGAGGGCGAAGACGTTTTGCTGAGCCACCTCGGGGAGCCCCCCCAAGGCGGCTCCGGCCCACCACGAGACGGGCATCCATAGGTTGAGCGGTCGAGAGGCGAGGCCCATCTCAAGGCCGCGCACCCCGAGGAGAGTGATCACGATCCCCGCGATCATGCTCAGAATCACGTAGGCGTCCCTCTGATCGCTACCCTCAAATCGGTCGGGACGCCAGACCAGTCGATTGAAAAGCGCCATCCCGACCCCCACCAGGACGAGGACGATGAACACCTCCTGCAGCAGATCGAGAGGGGCATTGTCGGACAGAAGGGGAAGGGAACTGTTGGGGAAGAAACCATCCCAGAACTGCTCGACGATGGTGGCGAAGAGGATCACGAAACCCCAGAATATGAAGAAATGGAGTATGCCAGAGTATCGCCACGCAAGAAGTCTCTTGTGTCCGAATACGTAGAGCACAAGGTTTCTGATCCTCTCGAGCGGCAGGTCCCACCGCATCTCCGGTTGACCTTTGGCAAGATACAGGCCGAGCCGTCCCGCCCGGTAGACGAAGACCAGCGCGGAAGCGGCGAGCATCGGCGCGAGAATCAAAGCGCGCGTCGCCTCCGGCCCCGGTCGAACCCGGATCACGAAGAATCCGAGGACCAGGACAAAGACAAAGGGGAATAGGATCAGGCGGAACATGTGACCAGCGGCCGCGGCCTCATGGCCGGAGATGCTATCACGGCCCCAAGGCCGCTACAAACGTTTGCTGAGCGAACTCAATCGCTGCGTGAGGAAGGATCCCCAGCTGAAGCGTGCCCCACGCGGCCAGCAGCAGGGCTAGGGCAAGGCTGGGCGCGGTCGCCAGTTTCAACTCGACTGGCGGGGCGGGCCGCATGTACATGATCAGGATCACTCGAAGGTAGTAGAACGCTGCGACGGCGCTGTTCACGACCGCCACGATAGCCAGGACTATCTGCCCCGACTGCACCGCAGCTCCCAGGACATACAGCTTCGCCAGAAAGCCAGCGGTGGGAGGTACGCCCGCGAGCGAGAGCAGGAAGAGGGCCATCGCCGCTGCCAGGAGGGGTCGGCGTGAGGCG
Source organism: uncultured Anaerolineales bacterium (assembly GCA_964348195.1). Classification (GTDB taxonomy): domain Bacteria; phylum Chloroflexota; class Anaerolineae; order UBA7937; family JACPPX01; genus CAYGBX01. The sequence continues at coordinate 437 of CAYGBX010000052.1, read as the reverse complement.
AGTCCGGCATACTGGTTGAGCGAAAGCAGCTCATGTTCGCCCTCACGCATCGCTGCGACCACGGCGAAGGCGCCCAGGTTGCTGAAGGTGTAGGCAAGGAGATAGAAGAGCGCGCTGCTCACTCCCCAATTGTCTCCAGATACGACCCCAATCATCACATAGCCCGCGTGGGCGATGCTCGAGTAGGCCAGCAGTCGCTTGAGGTTCGTCTGGGCGAGGGCCACGACGTTTCCCACGGACATGGTGACGGCCGCCAGCAGCACGAGGAGGGGCACCCAGGCGCTGGCCAGTGTCCCAAGGCCGTACACGAAGACCCGCACCAGAGCGGCGAATCCTGCAGCCTTGGCCGCTACCGACATGAAGGCCGCTACCGACGTAGGGGCACCCTCGTAGACGTCGGGCGTCCACATGTGGAACGGCACGAGCGCTACCTTGAA
>CAYGBX010000051.1:0-7024 GCA_964348195.1 uncultured Anaerolineales bacterium | reverse complement strand
AGGTGATGCGCGCCGTCTCCAATTCCTTGCCCACAACCCTCAAGGCATTCAGGAGGCCGGCCAGAGTAACGGTCGCTGTCCCCTGCTGGTCATCGTGCCAGATGGGGATCTCGCATTCGGCCCGGAGCGTGTCCAGGATGCGGAAGCACTTCGGCTGCGCGATGTCCTCCAGATTGACGCCGCCGAACCCAGGCTGGAGTATCTTGACGGTCCGGATGATCTCGTCCGGGTCCTTGGTCCCCAGCATCACGGGAACCCCGTCCACGCCGCCCAGATACTTGTAGAGCAGCGCCTTGCCCTCCATCACCGGGAGGCCTGCCTTGGGGCCGATGTCGCCCAGCCCCAGCACTCGGCTTCCATCGCTGATCACCGCGACCGTGTTCCACTTGTTCGTGTGCTCGTACGCGAGTTCCGGATCTTCAGCAATGGCCCTGCAAGGCTCTGCCACCCCTGGCGTATACCAGATGGCAAAATCACCAAAATCCCTCACTGGACACTTGAGCGCCGTCTGGACTTTCCCGCGGTAGAAGGGGTGCAGCAGCATGGCGTCCTCGGCGGGCTTCCTGGCCTTGGCGAGCAGCTCTTCTTCCGTGAGGCGGATCTCCTTCGTGGGCACAGTTGCCCCTCCTAAACTCAAACGCCCGTTCCAGTGCAGGCCCTCGCGCTGGACACTAGACCCGCAGGTACGAGTCCGTGTAGATGACTTCGTTCATCAAGACCTGCCAGGTCTTGTACACTGCCGCCTGGTCATCGTCGGCCAAGTCCACTTCTGCGGGATCCAGCCTCTCCATAGCCAGTGTGGCGTCGTAGATCTTCAGGTACAGCTGCCCGAGGGGAGTGGAGTCGTCCCGCTCCTCGACGATGCGGATGGTTTCAAGGAGATCCCTGTCCAGTGGATTCGCAATGGCCATGTCGAGTCCTGCCCCCATGAGCATCACCAGGTAGACACGGTTGATCAGCGGGCGCATATCCGCTGGAACCCGGTTGGAGACGTTTGACAACCCCACGCTCACCAGCGGCGGCGGATCCCATGCAAACTTGAGCGTTCGAACCGCCTCGACGCATTCCGGGCAGTACTCCTGGCAACCTACGACCGTCAGGGCCAGGGGATCGAAGATCAAGTCTCCGATGTCCAGACCTACTTCCAGGGCCCGCGGGATCAACTTCTCGAGGGCTATCTCGACCCGGGCATCGGCCTGGACCGGTATGATGCCCGCCCCGATGGTGAGAGCGATCAGCTTGGCGCCGTACTCGCTTGCCAACGGCGGCACCTTCTCCAGCCTCTCCGCTTCGGCGGAGGTCGAGTTCACGATAGCCATGCCCCGAGGCACTGTCTTGAGGCCGGCCTCGATAGCGGACAGATTGGTGGTATCAAAGGACAGGACTGCTTCGGGTGTCTCATCCTTCACGCACTCGGCGAGCCAGGCCATCACCTCGGGCCCATCCTTCTTCCGCGGACCAATGGCGAGGTCCAGGGCCTGCGCCCCGCTCTCGACCTGGCACCTGGCCAGGTCTCGGATGATCGCCTCATCACGATCGATCAGGGCCTGCTTCACCTCCGATGAGATGATGTGGATGTTCTCTCCAATGATGTACATGGAAACCTACCCAGCGACTCCCGGTCGCCCTGCCTCGCTCTCGAGGCGCATCTCCTCCCTCCCCGACCGGGTGGCCGTGGAGAAGGTCTCCCCGGCAAGCTCCCTCACCGCCCGATAGACAGGAGCGCCCTGGCTCAACTCCAGCAACGGTCGCCCTGCCGCGTCTAGTGCCGCAATCTCCGGGTCCTCAGGAAGGACGGCGGCGGGTCGCCTGCCCAGCGAATTCAGAGCCTCCTCGACGGCGGGAGGGAGCTGACCGTGCGAACGGTTGAGCACCAGGTAGCTCTGGCCGACGTTCACGTCCAGCTCCTGGCTGAGACGTTCGATGCGTCCCGCCGCGACGACACCCCTCACCGTGGGATCGGTGGTGATGTACAGCAGATCGACGTCGCGGGTGGTGCGGCGGCTCAGATGCTCCATTCCAGCTTCATTGTCCATGACCACGTAATCGTAGGATCGCCCCACCCGGTCCAGGATGTCCCGAAGGATGTGGTTGACCGAGCAGTAACAGCCCCGTCCCTCGGGGCGCCCCATGGCAAGAAGATCCACTTCTTGGCCCTCTGCCAACGCGTACTCGATCTGGTAGTCCAGGTACTCCTGTTTGGTCATCCCCGAACCTGAAGCGAGGGACCCTCCTCCGCCCACCTCCGCCAGCATTCCCTCCCGGAGGTCTCCTATGGTCTTCTCCAGCGGGAGGCCCAGGACCAGGTTCAGGTTCGCGCTTGGATCGGCGTCGATCGCCAAGACCGAGCCCCTGCCCTCGTCGATCAGATACCGAATCAAGAGGCACGCCAAGGTCGTCTTGCCGGTGCCTCCCTTCCCCGCCACAGCGATGGTGGTGGTCATCTCGAGGAGCTCCTTTCGCGTCGGTTCAGCAGCCGCCCGATGAGGCGTCGGCCCAGGAACGCAAGCCCATCGATGGGCAGGTAGTGACCTGACACCGCATCGAACAGCACCTGGGCGCGCGGGGGGAACTCCTCGTCCGCCCGCCAGTAGGCCGCCGCCAGGGGTACTCGAGGCAGCCCATCGAACGCGTACCCCACATCTCCTAGAGGAACCGGCCGACCGCCGATGCCCTGCGAGGCGGCAGCGAAGCCCTCCGGATCGTCGCCCATCTCCCGGACGAGAGCGTCCCCCGTGTATCCCTGAAAAGCCTCGTGATACAGCCAGCCATCCGGCAACTCCCGGAAGCCGATCCAAACACCTCTCGGCGGGGACCCGTCGGCCGTTGACAGGTAGTAGAGAAACAGAGCCTGCAGCCCGGCAGGGGAGGTCTGCGAGGCGCCGGCCGGGTAGGCGATCAGCTCCGGCCACGTGATATCGAATTCCTGGTCGAGCGAACGGGTGCGGAAAACGGATCTGTTGGGAATCCAGTCCACCCCAGAGAGCGTCGCGATCCGGTTCGGCCGCAGATATCTCAGCCCTTCACGCAGCTGATCCAGCACGGGCTCCAGAGTCTCCGCCCAGCCAGACCCACCTGCGGAAGCCGCAACGGTGAAGGTCCCGCCCTTCTCCATCGAACCGGCCTCACCCCTCATCGACGGCGGTCTCCACGACCTCTTGGCCGTTGCCGAGCACTCGCTGGACTGAGGGGAACCTCGCCTCGTCGGTGTGGGGGAGGAACAGGGCCGAGGTGAACTCGTTGTAGAAGGTGTTGTCGGCGGACAGTTCGAGGTAGGTCATTTTTCTCGCTGCCTCTTCGATCTTCCGCCGCGACTCCCGGCTCAGCAGGGCCATGTAGGCCCCCCGCACTGAGGTGTTTCCCAAGAAGTGAAAGCGGTCCCAGGGCATGTCCAGGAGCAGTCCGATCTGTACCGCCTTCTCCACGTTCAGATACTGACCAAAGGCTCCGCCGATGAGCACCTGCTCGACATCATCCAGCTCCACTCCCACCTGCGTGGTCAACACAGTGCAGCCTGCGTAGATTGCCGCTTTGGCCCGCAGCAGGTTGTCGATGTCCACCTCGGTCAGGGCAAGGTCCTGGTTGCGCTTCGTCTCCCCCGCCCAGGCCACCACGTACTCCCAGCCGTGTGCGCCTTCTCGGATCCGGGGAGTGCCCAAGTCACGGCGAAGGTTTCCCCCTTTATCCATCACGCCGGTGACAAACAGTTCGGCCAAGAGAGAGATCAGTCCCGAACCACAGATCCCCTCGGGCGGTCGATTGCCGATGGTCCGATAGGTCGGCTCGAAGGTTGTCCCGTTGAGCCACACCTCTTCGATGGCACCCAAGTCGGCTCGCATGCCGTGCTGAACCCCGGCCCCCTCGAAAGCGGGACCGGCGGAGCAGGCGCAGGCCACCATCCACTCCCGCGTGCCCAGCACCGTCTCCCCGTTGGTGCCGATGTCCATGAAGAGGCTGAGCCGGTCGCTCTCGGCCAGCCCGGAGCTCACGGCACCAGCGGTGATATCGGCTCCCACGTAGCTGGCTACGCCCGGCAGACAGTCGACGGTTGCTTGGGGATGGACATCAAGGCCCAGTTCGCCACCCGTGATTGCGGGCGGCTGGCTGGCGGCGGTGATGTAGGGAGCGAGGCGGATGGACTCTGGAGGGATCGCCAGGAAGAGGTGGATCATCGTGCTGTTCCCCGATACCGACACCTTGTAGATCTGTCGGGTCTCAATCCCGGCCCGCTGGGCAGCCCGAGCCAAGAGCCGATTCAGCGTCCCGATCACCAGCCCCTGGAGTTCGGCCAGGCCCCCGTCCTTGCCGGCGTAGATGATCCGGGAGATGACATCCTCACCGCGGGAGATCTGCTCATTGTAGTCGGCCCTCTGATCCACCACCTGGCCCGTGGCCAGATCCACGAGATACACAACATTGCTGGTGGTCCCGATGTCGATCGCGGCCCCGTAGATCCCATCCCTTTGATCTCCGGGAATGACGTCGATGATCCTGGCCACCCCCTCCGGCAGGTGCCAGGCACCGGTCTCGAGCACCGCGGTGACCTGCCAATCCCCCTCGCGAAGGGCCCCGCCTAGCCCGCGCAGCGCGGAGAGCCCGGCGACCGCGCCGTCGACGCCGTGCTGTTGGCGCAGAGCGGCCTGGAGCCTGGTCCAGTCATCGGCCTGGTCATCCAGCGCGGGGGGATCGATCTCCAGATACACGGCGACAACGGTCTGGTCCCGGCTTGGATCGTACGGAAAGGGCAGAACGACATCAGCCGCAGTCTTGTCCGTGACCAGCCGTCTCTCGATCCTCTCCTGAGGCGGAACCTTGACGACCAGGTCGCCCTCGATCACGGTCTGGCAGGCGAGAGCGTATCCCTTCCGAATGTCGGCAGGGGTCAGGCGCAGACTGGACCGGCGCCGGACGTGCCCGTCCTGCACGAGCACCGCGCACCTTCCGCAGCGGCCCTGGCCCCCGCAGGGCATGTTGAGATCGATGCCAGCGGCCCGCGCTGCCTCGTGGATCAGCGCACCGGCGGGGATCTCGACCGGATCCCCATCCGGATCGAATCGGATTCGAAAGCTGGCGATGCCAACCCCCTCCTACCGGAAGCTACGGTCGATACCGTCCCGTGCGAAGGCATCACCCACTGCCGCGTCCAAGGCGCCTTCGGGCGATGGCGGGGACACCACGGCACCTTCGGCCAGGAATCGCATTGCGGCCTGGATATCGGCCCCGTGAGGACAGGCGCTGACACAGGGCCATGGCTCCCCGCACTCCAGGCATCGCCTTGCCTGCTCCATCACCTCTGCGATGTCCACGTCTGGGTGTTGGCTCGGATTGCTGATGAACATCATTCCCTCCCCAAGCTAGGCGGCTAGGGCTATCTGGCCCGTGCCGAACTCCTCCACGGCTTCCTCACGCAGATACCGAGCGATGGCGGCTGCGGCCCGTCGGGCCCCAGCCATGGCAGTCACCACCAGGTCGGGCCCTCGGACGTTGTCACCCGCGGCAAAGACCCCCCTTCGGCTCGTCTGTCCGGTCTCTTCGTCAACGACGATCAGCCCCCACCGGTGAGTCTCCAGGCCCGGCGTCGTCTCCCCCATCAGAGGATCGGGCCAGTAGCCGATGGCCAAGATCACTGTGTCCACACTTGTGGTGAACTCAGAACCCTGGATCCGTATGGGTCGCGGCCTGCCGGAATCGTCGGGCTCCCCAAGATCCATCAACGTGCACTCCATGGCCGTGACGCGTCCCCCGGGATCCCCCAGAAAACGCACCGGCGCGCACAGGAACTGGAACTTCACCCCCTCCTCCAGGGCGAGGTTCCGGTCTGCGGCCACTCCCGGCATCTCGGCCTCCGTTCGCCGGTAGACGCAGGTCACCTCCTCGGCGCCGAGTCGCACGGCCGTGCGGACGCAGTCAATCGCCGTGTCTCCACCCCCGATCACGGCCACCCGGCGCCCCACCCTCGGAGGCCCTCTGAGGGCAGGCGGAAGCGCGTCGTCCTCGAGGTTGGCCCGCACGAGAAACTCGGTGGCTTCGTAGACACCCTCCAGGTCCACGCCGGGCGCTTCCAGCTTCGCAGACAGCCCGGCACCGGTACCGAGGAAGACGGCATCGAACCCATCCCTAGAGAGGAGATCGTCCACTGTGGTGTCCTCGCCGATCCGCGTTTCGGTCACGAACCGGATGCCCAGCTCCCCCAGATGGGCGATCTTCTCCTCCACCATCCCCTTGTCCAACTTGAAGCTGGGGATGCCGTAGGTGAGTATCCCACCGGGACGAGGCCAAACCTCGAAAACGGTCACCGCGTGGCCTTCGCTGGCCAGTTCTTCCGCCACCACCAGTCCGGCAGGTCCGGATCCGACCACCGCGACCCGCTTGCCGGTCGGAGCGGCCCGTTCCGGCACCGGGTAGCCGTGCTTGCGACGCTGGAAGTCGGCGGCAAAGGCCTCAAGCTTTCCAATCGCCACCGGCTCCCCGCGCTTGCCCACGATGCAGGCCCCCTGACACAGCCGCTCCTGCGGACAGACGCGACCGCAGATCTCAGGCAGGTTGCTAGTCTCGCGGAAGACCTCTGCGGCTCCGACGAAATCCTGTTGCTCGATCAGCCAGAGGGCGAGGGGGATATCGTTGTTTGCCGGGCAGGCTTCAACGCACTTGGGTTTGGGGCACTGGATGCATCGGGACGCCTCGACTACGGCGGCGCTGGCATCGTAGCCCAGATACACCTCACGGAAGTTCCGGATGCGTTCCTCCACGGGCTGCTTGGAGACCGGCTGATGGGGAATCTTCATGCGGGCCTTGCGGTCGATGTCCTGCGGATCCGGTCGGCGGTGCCCCATCCTACGATCCCATCTTCAGGTATGCTGGCAGGTTGACCGCCTCCTTCGGACCCACGAGGACCTCCCAGTCCGGCAGCTCCTCCTCCAACTCGCCTGAGATGACCGCTACGTGGCCGGGGATGGTGATGCGCCTGTGTTCAATCTTCTGGCCGCGCCGGTGTTCGAGACTGCTTTGGCGATCGTCTCGGCGT
>CAYGBX010000050.1:0-7568 GCA_964348195.1 uncultured Anaerolineales bacterium | reverse complement strand
AGGTCGCCACCAGCTCGTCGTTGTTGCGCCGAAGGAACTCGTGCCAGGAGAAGTCCGAGTCGCGGGTCTCCGGCATATTGGTCGTCAGGTAGTAGCGGAGCGGGTCTGGGTCGTACCGGTTCAGGTAGTCGGGGAGCCAGACCGCCCAGTTGCGGCTCGTCGAGAAGGCCCGTCCCTCGAGATTCAAGAATTCATTGGCGGGGACGTCATAGGGAAGGTTGAGCCCGCCGTATCCCATCAGTATGGCGGGCCAGATCACAGTGTGGAACGGGATGTTGTCCTTGCCGATGAAGTAGTACCCCTTGGCTGATTCGTCCTTCCACCAGGGATGCCAGCCGTCTGCATCACCATGGCTGTTCGCCCACTCCACGGCCGCAGAGAGATAGCCGATGACAGCCTCAAACCAGACGTAGATTCGCTTGTCGTCGTAGCCGTCGAGGGGAACCGGCACTCCCCACTGAATATCGCGCGTGATGGGCCGTCCCCGGAGCCCCTCCTCGATCATGTTTCGGCTGAACTTGATCACGTTGGGCCGCCAGTGGTCCTTGTCGGCCATCCACTCCAGAAGCCGCTCAGAGAAGGCGGCCAAGTCCAGGAAGAAGTGCTCGGTTTCGCGTACGACGGGAGTCGAGCCGTCGCGCTTGCAGCGGGGCTCGATCAACTCCACGGCGTCCAGGAGCCGGCCGCAGTTGTCGCACTGATCCCCGCGCGCCTCGCCGTAGCCGCAGTAGGGGCATGTGCCCTCGACGTATCGATCAGGGAGGAATCGCTCCTCCTCCTCGCAGTAGAGGAGGTTCTGCTTCTCCTTGTAGAGATACTCCTGCTCGAGAAGCCGGGTGAAGATGTCCTGGGCCACGGCGTGGTGATTCTCCGTGTCGGTGTGGGTAAACAAATCGAAGGTGATTCCCAGGTCGAGCAGAGACTGCAGGATGCGCCCGTGGTAGCGAAGGAAGAACTCCTCCGGGGGCACGCCCTCCGCTTCGGCCGCAACTGTCACGGGGGTGCCGTGGGAATCGGAACCGGAGACCATCAGGACGTTGTTCCCCGCCATGCGATGGTAGCGCGCAAAGATGTCGGCGGGCACGAAGGTACCGGCCACGTGGCCCAGGTGCAGGTCGCCGTTCGCGTATGGCCAGGCGACGAAGATGCCAATGTTGGTCGTCATGTAGCCACCCGAGGATCGAGCGGTCCGAGATCGACGGAGTATATCATAGATGCCTCTGTCTCCTGCTCCACGCAGCCGGGGTTCCTTGACACCCGCACAGCCCCGTGCTACCATTCTCGCTGTAGAACGAGGCAGGTTCGGGTCCTTTGGTTCGTTGGGGACCTAGGGATAGGATGAGAAGCAGCTCAGCCGCCCGGACGTACCAAGTTCCGGGCGGTGTCGTGTACAGCCAGCCACCCCTGAACCGCCCGCTCCACAATCTGAAGTGAAAGGAGGTGTGGTCAGGGATGGCTGAGCCCACTACGGGCACCGTGAAGTGGTTCAGCGCGACCAAGGGCTACGGCTTCATCACTCCTGATGAAGGGTCCGACGTGTTCGTCCACTTCTCGGCGATCCAGGCTGAGGGCTATCGCACACTCAACGAGGGCGACCGGGTCCAGTTTGACATCGAGCAGAGTCCCCGCGGTCCTCAGGCTGCGAACGTGGTTCGAATCGGCTAGATCCTCGATTCAGACACGGAAGGGCCCCGGTGCGAAGGCGCCGGGGCCCTCTCTTTGGAGCCATCGGGATCCACCAAACTGGGTATTGACAGCAGATTGATCGGACTTACAATCTTTCTGGCACCACAATACCTCATTAGGAGGTGAGACCGATGGCGAAGACGCGGAAGCCGAAGCCGGCGACCCGAAAGCCTTCCAAGCCCGCAAAGTAAACAGCCTACGTTGGAATGTAATCGGCCCCGGTGCAACAGCACCGGGGCCATCTGTTTTCCCAGCTCTGTAGCGGCCTAGTTCCAGAAGCGCTTGTGCACCATGGCGCAGGGGCCCCCGTACACCACCTCGATCCCCTCCTCCTGCGCGTACCGCACCGCATCCTCTGATGCAGCGCCGGGCTGGATCCAGATCCGGCGCAGCCCGAGCTCGGCAGCCTCTCGAATCACCCCTTCCGTGATGCGCGGGGGCACCACGATATCTACCACATCCGGCGCCTCGGGCAGGTCTTTCAGAGTGGGGTAGATCTGCGCTCCGTCGAACTCGTAGGTTCCACCCTTCGGATTCACGGGGTAGATCTTGTACCCGGCGCCCGTCAGGCTGTGGTAGATGCGGTTCCCGTACTTTGTCGGATCCTTGGAGAACCCTACCAGGGCCCAAGTCCGAAGGTCACGGAACTCGGAGATCATCTCTCGGACGGGCCTGGCTGCAGTCGCAAGCTGTTCCTGCATGTGTCCGCGCTCCGATTCCTCTGCGACGCATATCATACCGCGGGTCGCGGGCCAGGCCAGTGTGGGGGATTACATCTCCTAGGGCGTAGCCTCTGGGGTGGGCGTGACAGGTGGCGGGGATGGTTCCGACTGCGCGACACCGGTCGCGTTGGGGCTGGGCGTCGGAGAGGGTTCGACCGTAGGGGTCGGCGTGTTCGTAGGGGTGCTGGTTGGAGATGATGTGGGGGTACTCGACGCTCCGGGAACATAGAGCGACACCGTGTCCCCGTTGCTGAAGGATACCGTGACGTCATAGGGGCCCGGCGCGGCCTTGTCATCGAAGCGGAACTTCAGAGTGCGCGTCTCTTTGGGGGCGAATGAGCGGTCGCCCTCCCAATTGGAATTGATGATCGTGGGCGGATCCTCGCCCCCCAGACTCCATATCGGGGTGCCGTCCAGCCTCACCTCCTCGAGTTCCTCGTTGGTCTCGGGCCAGTGGATGAAGATCTCCGTGATGTAGATGTCAGTGTCGCAATAGTTGGCGAGGTGCCATCGGAGCTCCTTCCCCGATATCTGGAATCCGCCCCCCGAGATGCAGTGACCGGCAGGCGGGAGCGTAGGCGACGGCGACGGCGTCGCAGTGGGAGTCGGGGAAGGGCTGGGCGTCGGTGTAAGGCTTGACGTGGGGCTGGGGGACGAGGTCGGCGTCAAAGAGACGGTTGCCGATGGTGGCGGCGTTCGGGAGGGGGTCGGAGTAGGAGTGCGGGAGGGCGTGGCCGTCGCGGAAGGGCTGGTTCCCGGGGAGGCAGTTGCACCCGGAGTGGGAGTCGGCGAGGGCGTGGGTGTGGGCGTCACGGGGACAGGGGCAACATCGAGAAGACTTTCTGCGGCGGCTTCGCGCTCCTCCTGGGACGATGTGGCTTCCGTCGGCTTTGTCTCGTCCGCCTCCATCTCGTCGGCGATGATCTCTCCGATGATCTCCGGAGACAGCGGTTCCCGCTCCGGCTGGTCAGGCCAGAGTCCCGTGTAGTCGGCAAGGGTCGCTGCCCGGACTGCCGGCAACCAGCGCGAGTCCTGGCGGGCGAGGCCCAGCTCAACGCCCGCGGAGACCAGGAGGAGCTGCAGCGAGAGCAGAACGGGAGTCAGGATCCGCCAGAGCCGGTTCTGCTTCTCCTCCAAGTCTGGTGAGAAGCCTGGTCTGCGCTGGGCTGGGCCGAGATCCCGATCTTCCATCACGAAGCTTGGACCACCATCGCCGGCTATTTCTCGCGCGTGTCTTCTGCTGCTTCGGGTTGGGTCATCGCGCGGCCCTCGGTATCCGGTGTGCGGAGGGCACCCCGCTCCACCAGCTCCAGCACCGCCTCGACCACGACCGGGTCGAACTGCGAGCCAGAGTTCTCCTCCAGCTCCTGAATGGCCTCGTAGAGGGTCAGAGCCGAACGGTAGGGACGATCAGATACCATGGCGTCGAAGGCGTCCACTACGGCGAGGACTCGCGCGCCGATCGGGATCTTCTCGCCCTTCAGGCCGTCTGGGTATCCCTTCCCGTCGAAACGCTCGTGGTGGTGCATGACGGCCTGGACCACCTCGGGGTGGAAGTCCAAGGGACCAAGGATCTGGGCACCCACCTTGGGGTGCTGGTCTACCTTCCGCTTCTCCTCTCGACTTAGAGCGCCAGGCTTCTTCAGGATGCCGTCGGGCACGCCTATCTTGCCGATGTCGTGCAGGTGGGCCGCGATCTCGAGATTCTGGAGGGCAGAGTGGGAGAGATCCAAGTGGCGGCCTACGGTCAGGGAGTTCTCGATCACTCGGACGGAGTGGCCGTGAGTGTGCGGATCCCGGGCATCGATGGCCAGTGCCAAGGACCGGACGGCGCTTTCGTAGAGGGCGCGCAGGTCTTCGTACAGCCGAGCGTTGCGGACAGCGACGGCGATTTCGTTGGCGATGGTCGAGAGGACCCGGACGTCCGCTTCTCCCAACCGTCGGTTGTCCGGCCCTTGGACGGCGGCGATGACGCCTACCGGCTCGCCGTCCACGAGGAGCGGCACGTAGAGCCGGTCCTCCGCCCGGCCGTTGTCCTCGGCCGCTTGTTGCCGGTGGAGCTCCGGCTGCCCGGTGTCCAGTGCGCGGGTAGCGAGTCGGTCCTGCATTCGCCTGGGGAAGGAAAGCGTTCGACCGAGGCCGTAGCCTGCCTGGATCTGGAGGTCTCCGCTGCCGTCATCTACCAGGGCCACCTGCAGGGCTCCCGGCTTCACGGCGGCTCGAATCTCTCGGACGGCCTGCTCTAGAACCTGGTCCAGTGAGAGATAGGAGCTTATGGTCCGGCTCATCTCCCCTACGGCCATGAGTTCGTGGACCCGGTCGACACCCTCCTCATAGAGGCGCGCATTGTGCACGGCGCGTGCAGCGCCGCCGGCCATGGTGGAGATCAGACGGACGCGGTCGCTGTCAAACTTTCCTCGACCATCCTGCAGAGCGGCCAGCAGGAAGCCCTGCGCCTCGCCAGCGACCAGGGGGATGAGGGCCACCTGGCCCGAGTAATCCTCAAGGCCGAGCTGCATCTTGAGTCCGCGCCATTGAAGCCGGCCGTCCAGGATCGTGGGTTCCAAGTCCTGCAGGCTGGCACGATCGAGGTCCGATCGCGGATGGTAGGCGCGGCCTGCCAGTGAGGCGGCCAGATCCGCGCGCGCGGCGCGGATCCCGTGGCACACGAAGCTGCCTCCTTCCTCATGGAGGAACAGCGCGGCCAGATCGAGCTGTCCCGCGAGGTAGATCTGTTCTGTAGAGGCGCTCACCACCCTATCGAGGTCGAGTTCCCCGGTGAGCTCGTGCGTAGCGTCGTGGAGGTGGGCAAGCTCGGCGATCTTGCGGCGCAACTCATCGGTGAAGTCTCTCAGGGCCCCAGTCATGGTGTTGAAGCCCTCGGCGAGGATTCCGATCTCGTCACTGCTCCGAATCGAGACTTGCTCGCCGAGATGCCCCTCTGCCACCCGCGCCGCCGACTCGGTCAGCCTAGTGAGGGGCTCTGCAACGCGTCGGGAAAGCGCGGCACCTAGGACTAGAGTGGCTAGGCCCACGAGAGCTGACAGCGCGATCATCGGATAGCGGGCGGCTCGGTTTGCAGCCAGGATGGACTCCGTGGGTAGGACTACCTCCAGGGTTCCGATCTCCTCTCCCCGGAGCTGGAGGGGAACGTAGAGCGCTCGATAGTCTGTCCCGTCGTGGACTGCGGAGGACATCCAGATGTTCACTGCATCGGACTTGCCGGCGTTGCCGGTCAGAGGCGAGAGGGAAGCAAGGTCCAGGGAGAGGCTGCTGGCGATCGCGCTGCTGTCGGATCCGTACGCGGCGAGAGCGGCAACGCGATCTCGGCTGGCCTCTTGGAGCGTGCGGTCGAGGTAATCGCCCACCAAGAGTGCCCCCACCAGATTGCCCTGAAAGTAGAGGGGACCCGCCGCGAAGAGTGCCTGGCCGCTCTCGGTGGGGGCGAGCCCCCCGTGAATGATGCCGTGCTCATCGATCTGCCCAGCACGGACGCGCTCGAAGGGAGGCCACTCGGAGAAGGATCGACCGGTGGAGAGCGCGAAATCCTCAACGCGAGTGGAGTCCGGAAGGTGCCAGAGCCCCACGATCTCCTGGCCGCCGAGATCGAGTACGACCACGCTGTCGTTGCCGTAGTTCATCTTTAGGGGCACCAGGATCTCCTGGAGACGGGAAAGGTCGTTGGCGGCGGCGGCCTCCCCTACCCCCGCCGTGCTGGCTATGACGCGGAGGGCATCGGTGCGGTCGGCCTCCTGCATGGCTATCCGCTCCTGGCTAGTGCGCCCCGCCTCCACGAGGAATGTCACCAGCCGGTCCTCGAGGGAGACGGTGATGAGGCGGGTCACGGCCAGGCTGACGAGGAAGGCAACGAGTAGGTTGGGCAGGACAAAGGGAATGGTGAGCTGACCGCGCAGGCTCGTCAGCGCGGAAGCAGCAGCCTCACGCCAGGAGCCTTCCTCGTCTGAGGATGCGCTGGCCTGCTTCCCTATCGAGCTAGCGTCGGGGGAGGACCACGGCCTCCACCGCGCCTGCGTTTCCAAGAGGTCTCCACCGCCTGTCCCTCCCTCCTCCAAATGAGACCCGCCATCCCCTTTCCGGCGGATGGCGGGTACTCATGCCGGGCGGGAGGTCCACAGCCCCTTCGGCAGCCCGGCAGCCTTGGCCTCCCTGGATTCGCTGGGACCGCGTTCTGGTGCCCCAGGGGGCGTTAGACCCGTGGCTTTGCGCCCCCGCCTTTCGGCGGGTTTGCCCTTTCGGAGGCCCCTTGAGCGTGCAGCTGTACCTGGGGTAAACCTGCCGACCCTGCGGGAAGATACCGAGGCAGAGGGTTAAGCCTCGGTTAAGGTTTCCAGGCGTGGGACCGCTGTTCAGGGGGATCCAAAACCGAGCCTGCGCTCCTTGAGGGACACGTAGCCACCCTGAGCCAGGATCACGTGGTCGAGAAGCCGGATGTCCAGGAGCCTCCCCGCCTCTGCCACGTGGCGGGTGATCTCGACGTCGTCCGGAGAGGGGGAGGGGTCACCTGAGGGGTGGTTGTGGGCCAGGATCACAGCTGCGGCGTTGGTGCGGATGGCCTCCCGAAAGAGTTCCCCGATCCGAACCAGGGTAGTGTTCAGGCTCCCTTTGTACGCGGTGTGGATCGCCAGGACCCGTGACCGAGTATCGAGGAGCAAGACCCGCATCTCTTCCTGTTCGAGAATCACCATCTCCCCCTGGAGGAGGCGGGCAACATCGGACGGAGACCGAACCTGAGGGCGCTCGTCCGGTGAGGCCGCTAGGAGGCGGCGTCCCAACTCTAGGGCGGCTTTGAGACGCGCCGTCTTGGCGACGGCCATCCCCCGAACCTGGCTCACCTCTGCGAAACTTGCTCTCGCCAAACCGGGGAGGCCCTGGAACTCGGCCTGCAGCCTCTGAGCGAGGCTGAGCACACCCTCCCCAGCAGCGCCGGTCCCGATGACGATAGCCAGGAGCTCCGCTGTGTTGAGGACCTGGGCGCCGTACCGCTGGAGCCTCTCCCGGGGCCTCTCTCCAGGAGGTAGGTCCTTGATCTTGGCTTCATAGGGGATTTGGGTTGACTCATCCATGGAGTGCTCCGTGACCCGATAGCGTGTAGCGCCAGAGCTAAGGGCGCAGTCTATCAGCCGAGCCGGGACCGGCCAA
>CAYGBX010000049.1:0-7953 GCA_964348195.1 uncultured Anaerolineales bacterium | reverse complement strand
GCAATGGATCGCCTCGGCCACATCCTCCGACCGCGATAGCGCCTCAGTCCGCCTCCGGAGTTCCATAAGCGAGACATAGGCGTCATGAAGGACTTCGGGCAATGAGGCCGGAATCTCCGACCAGGAAGCCTCCGCCCCGCTGCGAACCAAAGCGGCAAAGATTTCGCGGTTCTCCACCTCGTCGAAGTCGGAGTCCTCTAGGGGAGCGATGGCCATCTGGGCCAGGATTCCGTTGACCACCTCCAGTCGAGACGGCGCCTCCAGCAGCAGGCTGAGCAGCCGGCGCTCAGGGCCGAAGGTGTAGCCTGGGACCCGGGAGAGGCGTCCCTGCGACTCCGCCCCTTGAGACTCCGGCCGACGTCGCGCATCATCTGCCGAGAATAGCTCCTCCTCTAGCCTCCTCTCCTCGACCTGCAGCATCCTTGCCAGCCGCTGCAGGTAGTGTGCGCGCTGGATCCCAGGGCCCAGCTCGTAGATCAGAGGCAGCAGGCCACGCGCCGCGGCGGCCTTGCCTCTGGCCGTTTCCAGGTCCCACTTCGAGGCCGCCTGGCCCAGGTGGTAGTCGAGGATCGGGAGGGCGCTCTCCATCAGCCGAGGCCACTCCTCGGGATCCTCCCTCAGCAGTTCGTCGGGATCCTTTCCTGATGGTAGCACGGCTATCTCAATCTCTGCCTCCAGCCGTGACTCGAAGCGGATCAGATTCTTTGCGAGTGGAACCGGCGCGGATCTCCCACGCAGGGCCTCCCTCGCCACCTCCAATCCGCGCTCGGTGGCCGACACCCCCGCCTGATCGGCATCCAAGGCCAATACCATCCGACGAGTGAGCCGCTTGAGGCTGCCCACCTGATCCTCGGTGAGTGAGGTGCCCATGGAGGCGACCACGTTGTGGAAGCCTCTCTGATGCGCCATGATCACATCGGTGTAGCCTTCGGTGATCACCGCCTGGTCGGAGCGCCGGATGGCTTCTCGCGCCAGGTCGATACCGTAAAGCCCTCGTCCCTTCCGAAACACCAACGTGTCCGGGGAATTCAGGTACTTGGGCTCCTCACCTCCCAGCGCTCTTGCGCCGAATCCGAGCACGCGTCCCCGGATGTCGCGGATCGGAAACATGAGGCGTCCTCGGAACTGATCGACTGTCCTTCCTCCGTCCCGCTCGAGGGCCAGCCCACCTTCAACGATCTCCTTCTGACGGTACCCCTTGTCTCTGAGATAGGAGAGGAGCGAGGTACCATCCTTCGGTGAGAATCCCAGTTGGAAGGTGTCCCAGGTCTCGGGAGCCAGCTCGCGAGCCTTGAGGTGGTCGCGGGCCACCGACCCCTCTTTGGACCTACGCAGACGATCGTGGAAGTACTGTGCGGCTCGGCCGTTCATCTGCCAGAGCCGCTCACGCTGCCGATCTCGCTCCCTCGCCTCTGGACTCGGTGACGCCAGGGTGACACCAGCGCGGTCGGCCAGAATGCGGAGGGCCTCGCCGAAATCGACGTTCTCCATCCGTTCCACGAAGGTGAAGACGTCGCCCCCGGAGGCACAGGCTCCAAAGCAGTGCCACCGCCCCCCGTCAGGAAACACGATGAATGAGGGAGTCTTCTCCTGATGGAAGGGGCAGAGGGCCTTGTAGTTCCTCCCTGCCTTCTTCAGAGGCAAATAGGAGGACACAAGGTCGACAATGTCGACCCGCTCCTTCACATCATCGATGACAGACACAAGGCCCCTCGCCGGCGAAAAGTACAGGAAGTCCGTCTGGCTTGTCAACCGTTGTCGCCATTCGGCAGGGGCTGGGAATCGGGAATGACAAAGGGACGGTCCCCCTCTGCGGGGCACCGTCCCCGGGGTCGGCCTCCTGACCCGGACGGCTACTTGGCGTGATCCACAGCCCGTGTTTCCCGGATCACCATCACCTTCACCTGTCCCGGGTACTCCAGACTCTCCTCGATCTTCCGGGCGACGTCCTTGGAGAGGTGAATCGCGGCCAGATCGTCGATTTCTTCAGGCTTGACAATGATGCGGACCTCACGTCCGGCTTGGATGGCGTAGGCGGTCTTGACGCCGTCAAACGATGTCGCCACGTCCTCGAGAGCCCGAAGACGCTTGAGATATTGCTCCAGACTTTCGCGTCGCGCCCCTGGTCGCGCCCCGGAGATGGCGTCGGCAGACTCCACAATCACCGACTCGACGAAGCGCTGATCGACTTCGTGATGGTGTGACTCGATGGAATTCACGACGGCCTCCGGTCGCCTGTGGCGCCGGGCGATCTCCGCGCCTATCAAGGCGTGCGGTCCCTCTGTCTCGTGGCTGATCGCCTTGCCGATGTCGTGGAGCAGCGCTCCTTCTTTTACCCACTCAACGTTGGCGCCCAGCTCGGCCGCCAGAGTGGCGGCGATGCGCGCCGTCTCCAGGGCGTGGCTCAGCTGGTTCTGACCATAGGAGGTCCGGTACTTCAGCCGACCCAGGAGCTCGACCATCTCGTCAGGAAGTCGCGGGAGTCCCAGTTCATAGAGCGCGCGTTCCCCCTCCTCCATGAGCGTCGCGTGCATCTCTTCCTTGGTCTTCGCCACCAGCTCCTCGATGCGAGCGGGGTGGATTCGGCCATCGAGAATCAGCTTGGTCAGAGCCAGCCGCGCCGTCTCCCGGCGCACCGGATCGAAGCAGGATATGGTCACCGCCTCGGGTGTGTCGTCGACGATCAGATCGACGCCGAGAGCCGCCTCCATCGCCCGGATGTTCCGGCCCTGTTTTCCAATGATCCGTCCCTTCATGTCGTCGGAGGGGAGGGGAACTGTGGCGACGGTCGACTCGGCCACGTGTTCAGAGGCGGCCCGCTGAACCGCCACCGAGATGATCTTCTGAGCCACGCGGTCGGCGTCTTCCTTGAGCTCATGTTCTACCTCCCGTAGGACCCGCGCCATATCCTGCCGGGACTCCTCCTCCACCCGCTGGAGAAGGAGCTCCTTCGCCTCTTCCGTAGTCAAGCTGGAAAGCCGCTCCAGGGCCTCGATCTGCTGCGCCCGCAGTTCCTCAACCTCGTGGGTCATCTGCTTCAGCCGCGTCTGCCTCTTGTCGAGCCGAGATCGCCTCTTGTCCAGAGACTCGATCTTGCGATCCAGGCTCTCGCGTCGTCGTTGTAGCCGCGACTCCCGACGCTGGGTCGCCGCCCGCCGTCGCTCGTTCTCTTCCTCCGCCTCCCGCCTGATCCGGAGCGCCGCCTCCTGCGCCTCAAGAAGAAGCTCCTTCTGGCGGGTCTCAGTCTCTTCTTCGATTCTCCGAGCCCGCGATTCTGCGTCGCGAACCCGGCGCGATCCCAGATAGTGGCGGGCTAGATACCCGACCACTAGCCCGGCGAGCCCAGTGGCCAGGATGATGGCCCACGTGCCCGATTCAAGAAGGTTGCCTGCCATCTCAAACGCTCCCATCACTGTGAGTCTCGACTGCAAGTAGGTTTCCAGCGGACCGTGCTTCCAGGACCCAGGCCACCGTCTCTTGGGCTAGGTCCCACCGAAAGCCACGCCGACGCAGATAGGGGATCAGCTTCTCGGAAAGAGGCTCGTCGTCCAAGCTAGCGTACCGCCGAGCGACCAGAAGAGCCGCTCGGCGGCAGCTGTCCTCTTCACGCACCTCCACGAGAGCAGCCTCGATGGCTTCCTCGTCCACCCGCTTTCCGCGAAGCTCCGAGCGCAGGAGGGCGTGACTGCGTGGGCGGAACTGCTCCCGGTTCTCTACCCATGCTCGGGCAAACTCGTCATCGTCCAGAAGCCCCTCGTCCGTCAGTCGGGCCAGGGCTGCGTCCGCCGCCTCCTCAGACACACCATGGCGAAGCAGGCGACGGCGCACCTCCCATCGGCTCCGCGGCCGATGGGCGAGGAATCCCAAACCCCGACGGTACGCCTCCCCCTCAGAGTCCTCTCGCTCCAGGGCCGAGAGCGCCTCGGCCGTAAGCCAATCTCCCTCCGCTAGCCCGAGCGCTAGCGAGGCCTGCACACTGAGGGCAAAGCGACCATCGATGAAGATGTTCGCTCGATCGGGCCGTCGCTTCTGCCTAGTGATCGCGGTGATGCGACCGCTGGTCCCTTCTTCCCCCATAACGCAAACGGACCGTGACCGAGCGGCCACGGCCTGGCTGCTTGCCGCCTCCCCAAAGGGACGCGGCCGGCTTCAGCTATTCGGCTGTTCCAGCTAGCGTGAGAGCGCGCGGGGAGCCCGCTCTGGCTCCCCACCAGCCAATCGCTGACCTCTCATCTGCACTAGTCTAGACAGCAGAACCCGATGTCCGAGTCGTAGATTCTATATGTCCTGCCCGGAAGCCCCAGGGCAGGCGTCCATCGTCCATTGTTGCGGGCCGTGGCTTTCAGCCACCATATAGGTTGATAACCCGATGCTCGCCCATTATAGCACAAGCCAGCGGAAACTTCAGCGCCGACGGCCTAGGCCGCCTCCAGCAGAGGCTCCGACTCCAGTGCCTCCTTCACCACCGGAATTCGGGACGGTGCGGGGAGACCCGCCGCTTCCCGAATGGCTACCTCCAACTCGTCCGCCAGCTCGGCGGAGTCCCGAAGTGTGGCTTTGGCATTCTCGCGCCCCTGGCCCAGCCTAGTCTCTCCGATCGAGAAGTGGGCGCCGCGCTTCTCGACCAGACCCAGCTCCACGCCCACATCCAGCAGGTCTCCCTCCCGGGAGATGCCTTCGTTGTACATGATGTCGAACTCAGTCGTCCGGAATGGAGGGGCGACTTTATTCTTGGTCACTCTGACGCGGGTTCGGTTGCCGATGATGGTTCCCGCCTCCTTGAGCGCCTGGACGCGGCGGATGTCCAGCCGGACCGAAGCATAGAACTTCAATGCTCTGCCGCCAGAGGTGGTCTCTGGGCTTCCAAACATCACCCCAAGTTTCATGCGGAGCTGATTTGTGAAGATAACTGAAGTGTTGGATCGCTTGATAGCCCCGGCCAGCTTACGCAGAGCCTTCGACATCAGCCGGGCCTGCAGGGCCATGTGGGGCTCGGACATGTCGCCCTCGAGCTCGGCACGCGGGATGAGGGCTGCCACAGAATCGATGACGACCACGTCCAACGCACGACTGTGGACCAGCGCCTCCGCGATTTCCAGCGCCTGTTCTCCGTGATCGGGCTGAGAGATGTAGAGGTCGTCGACGTTCACACCGCACCGAGCTGCATAGGAAGGGTCGAGGGCGTGCTCGGTGTCGATGAACGAGGCGATCCCCCCCAATCGCTGGGCCTCGGCAATGATGTGTTGGCACAGGGTCGTCTTTCCGGAAGCCTCCGGTCCGTAGATCTCGGTCACCCGGCCCTTGGGGATCCCTCCAACGCCAAGCGCGATGTCCAGCCCGAGGGAGCCGGTGGGGATCACGTCCACATCCATCCCGGCCGCCTCGCCCAGCCGCATGATGGCGCCATCGCCGTACTGCTTCTGGATCTGCGAGACCGTGGTCTCCAGAGCCTTCGCCTTCTCTGTGGGTTCGGCTCCCGCCCCTTCGCGGCCCATCCCCCTCTCCTTTCCCCTGTTCGGTCCGAGTCTATCGAGGCCGAATGCCTGAGACAAGTTTCGGCCCCCTACCTACCTCCGCCGAGGCCTCAGATTCTCCGCCATTCTACCAGAACAGCCGTTCTATGTCAAGAGGTTTCCACTGGGTCAGTGCCAGGGCTAAGATTCGACGCAGGGAGATAGGGAGCGTGGCCACCGTCAATCACATCGTGCCCGCACTGTCCGACCAGCGCTGGCTGCCCCTCTCGCGGTATCTGGAGCCTGTAGCCTCAAACGTCCTACGGCACTATCTCGAGGCGCACAGCGAACCCGGTGAGCTCATCGTGGACCCCTTCTGTCAATCCGCGAGCCTGGTGCGGGAGGCCGAGGCCCTGGGCCGCATCCCCGTGCTGGCCCACTTCAATCCCATCAACGTGCTTCTGACTCGAGGGACCCTGACCGACCCCGATCCCGCTGCGCTCGATGCCCTGGCCGTCCGCCTGGGGGACACGCCGAAGAGGGGCCAGCCCTTGCGGCAGCACCTCAAGGACCTGTACCGGTCCCACTGCCAGAGATGTGGCGATTCAATTGAGCTCCTCTGGATCGCCTGGGACCGCGATAGCCCCGTGGAAAAGGGATATGCATGCCCCGCCTGCGGCCATGAGGGGCCCGCGCCCTGCGACGAGGCCGATCGTGAGGCGGCTAGACCGGTGGATCCTCGCGGTGTGCACTACTGGTACATCATGGAGCGGCTGGCCCCTACCGATGATCGGGATAGAGATCGGGCAGAGTCGCTTCTGGAGCTGTACCCGTCGCGAAGCCTCTACGCTTTGGCCACGCTCACCATCAAGGCGGAGGCTCTGTTCGCCGGTTCCGACCTAGAGCAGCATCTGAGACTCATTCTGCTTCTATGCCTAGAGCGCTGCAGCAAGCTGGCCGCAGCACCTCTGCCAGGCCCCTGGGCCCGGCCCCGTGCTCCTCAGAGTTGGACGGAACACAACGTCTGGGAGGCGTTTGAGGAATCGGTGGCGCAGGTCAAAGCCTCCTCCGGGTCGACCTCCTCGGAGGAGGCATCCGCGATGGTCCGAGGTCTCGCCATCCGTGCCTTGGTCCATGATCTGGGACGCGGAAGAGCAGATCTCATTCTCACCGTTCCTCCGTCTCCGATGCGCACCTATTGGTCCCTGAGCTACCTATGGTCTGGCTGGCTCTTCGGCCCCGAGGCAGCCGCCGCATTTGGCCCGCTTCTCCGTCCCCGGTCCCTGGACTGGCGATGGTACACGCGGGCCATGACCACCGCCTTTCGCGCGTTGGCGCCGCTGCTGAAGCCGAAGGCTCGGATCATCCTTCTGCTCGAACGCGCCCCATCTGGACAGTGGCTGGGCCTTTGCTTCGCCGCCGCCTCCTCCGGACTCGAGTGGGAGGGGATCCTGCTCCAGCCCCGCCCCACGCTGGATGGAGACCGTTCCAGATGGAGGGCGCGCATCACACTGCGCCGGTCTGTACCTCAGGACAGCGTGGCCGGCGGGTCCGACGCCGAAGATGCCATGCGTCGCGCCGTGGTGATCGCCAGCCGCCGACTCCTGCAGGAATACGGCGAGGCCGCCCCCACCGCGAGGCTCAAGGCGGCCGCGCTCCAGGAATGGGCTGATCGAGGACTTCTGCGTCGAGCTGCTCTGGAGCAGAAGACGGATCCCGAAGCACTGGAGAGCTTTCTCGGCGCGGGGCTGAGAGATGGCTTAGACAGCCGGGAGCTCACTGGAGCGGATGTCTCAACCAGCATCGCTCCATCAGGAAACGGCGAACCGCCACCCCTGCCGACCCACTGG
This sequence comes from uncultured Anaerolineales bacterium, assembly GCA_964348195.1. GTDB lineage: Bacteria > Chloroflexota > Anaerolineae > UBA7937 > JACPPX01 > CAYGBX01. Next base: position 650 of record CAYGBX010000049.1, on the reverse strand, counting down.
TGGCTTCCCGACCGGGCACCCAACGCGTCGCTGCTCGATGAGGTGGAGGAGAAGGTCCGCGCGCTCCTGGGCGAAGGTACGGATCGGGAGGAGGTATTGGCCGGCTTCACGGGAATGCGCGTTCCAGCCGAGGGATTGGTGGAGGAGGCACTGCGGGCCTACGGCGAAGAGAGCAACGGCAGCTGGAGACTTCATCCTGGAGAGGCCGGTATGTCCTCCCGCGCGCGGGAAGAGGTTCGGGCGCGCCTGGTACGAATCGGGCAGCTCATGGGCTACCAGGCTGATGGCGTGAAGGGACAGACCTCGGCCGTCGTCAAGGCTGCACTGCCCGGAGAACTGGCCGTCGCAAGCTTCGTTGAGGTCCGGTGGGGAGAGCCTCACGAGCCCCAGTACGTATTCGTGGTCCGCTCCACTGCCCTGATAGGGGATCTGTACCAGTGGACGGACTCCCCGGTCGAGGGAGCCGTGCACGTGATCGCCATCCCGGATGCGCGAGCCGGCCTGATGGCCGCGAAGCTGGAAGCAGCCCCTCTTCTCCGCGCCCGCATGGAAGAGTCCCGATGGGACTGGGTGAAGTGGAGCCACCTGGCGAGGTTGGCGGCCGAGGACACGCTGGATCGCCACGAGTTCGCGGCCTTCATCGGTCTCAC
>CAYGBX010000048.1:0-8658 GCA_964348195.1 uncultured Anaerolineales bacterium | reverse complement strand
CCATAGCGGCTCAGCACGCCCAGATCGTAGATGGCGTTGTGGGCCCACTTGGGAACTGACGGGTCCTCCAAGACCGGCCGCAGGCCATCCAACACCTCCTCCAGCGGCATCTGACCCTCGGTGTCCACGCCGACGTGGCCAACCGGAACGTAGTAGCCCTCTTCGGGGCCCACGGCCAAAGCTATCCCCACCAGCTCCGCCTTCATCGGGTCCGTGCTGGTGGTCTCCACATCGAGCGTGATGTGATCTGCCTCGGAGAGGACCTGCACCAGCCCCTCGAACTCCTTCCGATCCGCCACCACGTGGTGCGAGACCGCTGCCTCCTGCCCCACTGTCGCCACGTCCGGTGTCTCAGCCCCATCGCGCAACAGCTCCGACAGCCGCTCGGCCAGGCTGCGGAACTCCAGCTCCCGCATGAGGCTCAAGACCTCCTGGGGGTCGTACTCGCTGGCGCGACAGTCATCGAGCCCCAGAGCCACGGGAGCGTCGGTTCGGATCGTGGCCAGTCGCTTGTTGAAAAGCGCCTCCTCCCGCTTCCCGTCCAGCGCCGAGCGGGCGCGAGGCGGCTGGACCTCGTCGAGATGCTCGTAGATGTTCTCGACCGTGCCAAATTCCTGGACAAGGGCGGTGGCATACTTCTTTCCGATCCCCGCTATTCCCGGGATGTTGTCGGAGGGGTCTCCGACCAGCGCTTTGTAGTCTACGAGTCGGGCCGGTTCGATTCCGTAGCGCTCCTGGATCGCTTCCTCGTCGAAGACCTTGGCGTTCGCAAACGCCTGCCTCCCAACGGTAGTCAAGACCTTGACCTCAGGCGACACCAACTGGAAGGTATCGTAGTCCCCGGTGACGATCATCGTCTCCACCCCGTGCTTCCCGGCTTGGCGAGCTAGGGTCCCGATCAGATCGTCCGCCTCGTACCCCTCCAGCTCGAAGATGGGGATGTTGAAGCTCTCAACAACCTCGCGGATGCGCCCCATCTGGTCGCGAAGCTCATCCGGCATCGGCCCTCTCTGCGCCTTGTAGGCCTCGAACTCCTGGTGCCGGAATGTCTCGCCAGGCGCGTCGAAAGCCACCGCAATGTATTCCGGGCGTTCCCCCTCCAGCGCTCGGATCAACATCGCCGCGAATCCGTATACAGCGTTGGTGAGTTCGCCCCTGGAGGTTGAAAAGCTGCCCACCGGGAGCGCAAAAAACGCCCGGTAGGCTAGGGCGTGGCCATCGACAAGGACGAGTTTCTCCGCCATGGAGTCGGTGGGGAGGGACGGCTCTGGAGCGCCATTCTAGGCCCGCTCCCAGGCCAAGTCAAAGCTCGCGATCGGAAGACGCGACACGGGATCGGCCAGCCGAAGGAGCAGGAGACCCCTATGAGGAGACGAGTCGATGCTCTAGCTCTAGGGAGCGTAGATCTCTGTTTCGGGATAGAAGGCCGCCCAGGCGAACCAGAAGTGGTTGGCGTGAATGACCGGCTCCAACCGAGCGCCGGCGAGAGGACCGGAGATCGCCTCGCCCAGGTTGTTCCACTCGCTGCCGCTAGCCTCGTCCACGAACCGCTCGCCGTCCCGGCGCAGCGTCAGCCGCTCTCCATCAACCACTGGGTCGAACGCCACAGCGGAACCCACGTCCCGGGACTCGGCAAGGACCCGCTGGTCCAGCGCTGACGTCGTGCCCGCGAACCACAGGACGACCACTTCTTGGCCGTTCACGGTGTCGTGGACGACGCGCTCTTCGGCCAGGGTCATGAACGGATACGCTACGGCCACCTCGCCCACGGTCAATCCCACCACCCGTTCCATGGGCGGGAGCCGGTCGTCGATCTGTCCATCGAACAGGAAGGGCCGTCGGTTGGGCGTGTCGTAGCCAACGTAGGGATTGATGTAGGCCTCCGGAGGGAAGCCGTATTCGTTCTCAAGGGAGAGGACCGAGCCCTCCGGACTGGCGACCCTGTAGTCTTCCCAGGAGATGATCGATGAGGGGAGCATTTCCAGACGCGTGCCCGTGAGGTCCCCCATGATTGCCTCGCCCGTTATCTGCTGCCACCAGGACTCCGTCACGTCGTCCCACATGATGAGATCGCTGTTCCGCAAGAAGCCGCTGACCCCGAACGCGAGAGTCTGTCCCTCGACCTCCCGGGAGAACGCGATGGCGGTGTTGCACAGGGGGCAGAAAGTCACGGCCACGCCCTCTCCGCCCACCACATCATTCACGATCTCGTGTCGGGTGAGAATCCGGAGCGGATATGCCTTTGCTTCCCCATTCACGGAGACATGGATCACCGGCTCCTGGGGAGCCAGCCACTGGTCGGCCGACGCAACAGACTCGAAGATTGGATTGTAGAGCGGTCGGATTCCATTCCGCGGCGGACCCGCGAATATGATTTCCTCGTAGGGCACGCTGTGCAGAGCGAAGTTTGTCGTCCAGGGGGCGTTGGCAAAGCGTGCGGCTACTCTTGCGATGAGCGCCTCGTCGCTTTCCTCTTGAACCGACGTCAGGCTCGGCTCCGGGCTCACAGTCTCCTCCTCCGCCGGGGCAGTGGTTGGCGGGACAGTTCGGGTTGGCTCGGCCGGTAGCGCGCTTGTGCACGCGGCGATGAACAGGCTCGACACCGAGATGAGAAGTCTTGTCCGTCTTTCCTTGTACATCCGAGTTCTCCTTCCGCTTTCGCTCCGCCGCAAAGTGCGGGAATTCGAAGACTGGAATCGGCTCGCTCCCTTCGCGCGTAAACGCAATGGTACGCCCGGCGGGGAGCGAAAGAATGTAATCGATCTTCCAGTTCGTACCGAGCCGCTGGCCGGGGGTGCTCAGCCGCCGAGGACAGACGCCAGAAGGTAGACCGCCAGAATGAGGCCAGCGATAAGCAGGAGGAGGTGGATCAGGCAGCCGCCGATTCTCCGGATCAGGCCGAGGATCCAGAGGCCGAGCAAAACAACCAAGAGGAGGCCTACTATCGACTCCACGGTCCGATCCCTGCCGCCGTGAGATGAGCGGCCCAGCCATCCCAGGCTCCGACCGCTGCCCACGACCATCCTAGGTCCAGCCTAGCAACTCGGTCAAGAGGCCAAGACCGTTGAGAGATGGGTGGGGGTCCTGCTATAATCCACGCCCGCTCCGATGCGGAGGCTGGGCGGTCGCTATTGCCGGTACCGACCGCCGGAAGGAGGACTGGTGGCGATCAAGGCGTACGTCCTGGTCCAGACCGCGCCCGGCAAGGCCAAAGAGGCCTTGGGACACGTCAAGGCGCTGAAGCTCGCGGGAGCCCGGCTCCTCTCGGCCGACGCGGTAACCGGCCCCTACGATCTCGTTGCCGTCATAGAGGGAGACGACCTCAATGCCGTCGGGACCGCGGTCGCCGACGGAATACAGGGTGCCGAGGGAGTCACCCGCACGACGACCTGCGTGGCCGTCGAGATTTCCTGACCAGCTCCCACCCTCGTATCTCCAGAGATCCTCTTCAAGAGAGCTAGGAGGGCTCAAGCCTCGATCTTCCTGGCGTCCGGACTCATCCTCGCCGCCCTGGTGTCGTGTGCCCCGCAGGCGGGCGTGTCGGACGATCGGCTGAGCCGACTGGAGGACGAACTCTCCTTCCTACGAGAGGATGTGGCCAGGCTGGAGGGCAAGATCGATGCCCTGCAGTACGCCGACCCGCTCCCCGCCGGAGCCGCCCCCCAGGAGGTAGGCCCGCGTGAAGCCGGCCCTCAGGAGCAGGCGGCCGATCTTCGAACGGAGTCGTGCGGAGCTGACGCCATTGCCTGGGACCAGGCCGCGGATCACGTGGGAGAGCTCCGGATCGTAGCCGGAGAGGTCGTCCTCGCTTCCTATCGACCCGAGATCTCCGGTGGCCCAACCTTCCTCAACTATCACGATCCATTCGAGGGGTACTTCACCGCCCTCATCTGGGGAGACGATCGGTCCCGCTTCGTGAGCGCCTACGGCCCCCCAGAGGACACTTTCCTCGATCGACTCATCTGTGTGTCCGGGCTCATCGAGGAGTTCCGTGGCGCGCCGGAGATCATCCTCCGTGACCCGGCCCAGGTCTGGATTCCCTGATCTCCCCCTCCTAGCTTCGCTGCCTCGCAGCCTGCTTTTGATGCTGGTCCTGCTTGGGAGCGCCGTCGGCCTCTGGTGGGGCCGATTGAGCGCGCCGAGCAAGCCTCCCCACTGGCGGTCGGCCGAGGTCCTGCGAGCCATCGACGGGGACACCATTGAGATCGAAGGCGGGGAGAGAATCCGCTACATTGGGATCGACGCCCCCGAGACGGGGGCCGAACCCGAAGGCCCGGACTGCTTCGCCGCGGAAGCCGCGCGGAAGAACCAAGAGCTGGTGGCTGGGAAGACCGTCGAGCTACTTCCGGACGCGGAGGACCGGGACCAACACGGTCGGCTCCTCCGCTACGTCTTCGCGGATGGAGTGTTCGTCAACGCGGAACTGGCCCGGCTGGGATACGCTGAGGCCCGGTCGTTCGCACCGAACCTACGGTTTCAGCAGCTGTTCACCCAGCTGGCGCACCGGGCGAGGCTGGACGGGTTGGGGCTCTGGTCCGCCTGTCCCTCCTGACGCTCCTAGATAGACTCCTGGACCGGGCCCCTCCCAAAACCTAGCGCCGCGCAGCACGGCGGCCTGCCCTTTCACCCGCCGCCGCAAGGGGCATTCTGGCGGGAAGTCCGTCCGCCCTGCCTGCGGAGAGATGCCGATGTAGAGTGCTGAGGGGTGCCCAGGGCACCCCAATGGCGAATTGCGGCGGATGACCCTTCCGCCCTGCCTGCGGAGAGAAGCCTAGGCAGAGTCTTGAGAGCAGGCTCCCACCAATCAGGCCAGGTACGGCTTTGACATCGCCCGGTGGACCTCGGCCATCGTCGCTTGCGCGACCTCTCGCGCCTTCCTGGATCCGGCCTCCACGATGTCTCGGATCTCTTGGGGGGTCCGCTGGGCACGCACCTCCCGGAACGGCCGGAGTTCCTCGACCAACACATCAGCCAGGACCTTCTTCACCTCGACGTCCCCGATCGTGCCTTTCCGGTACCGCTCCTTGAACTCCGCCACCTGTTCGGTGTCGGGGTTGAACAGGTCGTGGTAGGCGAACACCGGGTTCCCCTCCACGTGGCCCGGGTCAGTGGGGTGGATCCGAGTGGGATCGGTGTACATCTGCATCACCAGCTCCCGGATCTCGTTCTCGCTGGAGGAAAGAGGGATCGAGTTCCCGTAGCTCGCATGCATCGTCCGGTTGTCTATGCCGGGAAGCCGGGGTGACTCGGAGAGGAGTACCTGAGGCTCGGGAAAGGTGTCACCGTAGATCCGGTTGAAGCGTCGGGCGATCTCGCGACTAAGTTCTATGTGCGGCGCCTGGTCCTCCCCTACCGGAACCGTGTCCCCTTTGTAGATCAGGATGTCGGCGGCCTGCAGCACCGGGTATAGGAGAAGCCCCGCGGAGGCCTTCTCCTTCAGCCCAAGCTGCTGGACCTGGTCCTTGTAGCTGGGGTTCCGCTCCAACCGCGCCACGGTTACCAGCATCCCGAACAGCAGCGCCAGCTCGGCGTGCTCGGGCACCATGGACTGCATGACGATGGTGCTCCGCTCGGGGTCGATCCCCGCCGCGAGCCAGTCGTACATCATCTGCTCGGCAGTCTCTTCGATGCGATCGGTGTGCTCCGGATCGGTGGTGAGGGCGTGCCAGTCGGCGATAAGGAAGAAGCATTCGTAGTCATCCTGCAGCATCGCCCAGTTGCGCAGGGTTCCCACCAAGTGGCCAATGTGCCGCGGGCCCGAGGCCCTGTGCCCAGTCAGGATGATGCCCTTCTTCGCCATCGAGACCTCCCCCACCCAGTCCGCCAAATCCCCAGAATCACGAAACCCGTCCCTCAGGGACGGGCCTTTCCGCGGTGCCACCCTGTTTCGGCTCGCCTGCTACTCGGCGAACCGCGCTCGGTGGCTTCTAACGGGGCCAACCGTCGGCGCCTACTGAGGAACTTGGTCCCGTTCGGTCCGAGACTCCCGGGCCCATTCAGCGCGCCCTCAGCACCGGGCTCCCACCAGCCCCGGCTCTCTCTGGCCTCCGATGCGCGCCTACTCTTCCCGTTCGTAGTCTCTACCGGAGATACTAACAGCTATCTGGCAAGGGGGCAAGAGGACAAGCCGAAACCGTGCGCGGTCGCCCGCGCCATTAGGGCTGCGGCGAGTCTCGCCCCCGCCGCTCCCCGGCAGACAGTCGGCGCAGAAGGAGAGCAAAGCGACCGCGGCCCACGAGCGCCGCGCCTGGGATGACCCCACCGAGGTGGGCCATCAAGAACGGAAGGAACGGTACCTCACGAATCGGATCCAGCTGGAGCGCAAAATACGGGACCCAGGCCAGGACTCCGCCAGCAATCAGTAGCTCCCCGATTCTCTTGCGCAAAGATGCTGGCACCAGACCCTCAGTTCTTTGAAGCCTCGTGGGCGGAGAGGGTCGCGAGCAGCACCTCGTTCATGAAGAGATTGACGCGCCGGTAGGTGTGAAGGCTGCGATCGGGGAGACCTGGACCTGCTGGGGCCTGAAAGGTCGCCTCCAGGAGGAAGTCCCGAAAGAACAGAAAGGCCTGGGCCGCATCCGAGGATCGCAGCCCGCGGGCCCGGGCCTCTCTTCCCGACGCTCGTCCCACGGCCCGTGCCTCCTCCAAAGCGGCTCCCTCGTCCTCGTGTCCCGAAAGGTAGGTCATCAGGAGCCCCACGAGACGCCTTCCCATCTCCCGCTGCCTGGCTCGAGCCTCCTCGTCGTATGCTAGGTACCAGTCCTGGTCCTCTACAGCCGGGCTCTGGATACCCTGCCGCGTGACGTCCAGCATCCGCTCCACCAGCTTCCCCTCGGGCAGCACCAGTTCCGCCCCGCTCTTGCGAAGGAAGGTCTCAAGATCGGAATGCAGAAACCGCCGGTGGCCGCCCGGCGTGCGGACAACTGGAATCTCCCCCGCGTCTGCCCACCGCCTCAGTGTCACCGGGTGGACTCCCAACACGCGGCTCGCCTGGCTCAGCGTGAACCAATCCCGGGTCTGGGTTCGTTCCCGTGCCACTTCCCCGTCCAATCTATGCAAATCTTATCATATCTTGCCGTGTGACGGAGGCTTCTGACTGGCGATCACCCCTCCACCCGTTCCAGCCACGCCTCCAGATGCCCCTCCAGCTCCCTCTTGGAGGGCCGCGCGAAGAAAGCATCGACGGCCTGCTGCGGCTCCAGTCCTCGGAAGATCACCTGATAGATAGTCTCAGTGATGGGCATCTCCACCCCATGGTCCTGGGCAAGCTGGCGTGCGGCCACGGCTGTGTAGACCCCTTCCGCCACCTGGTGCATAGATCTTCGAATCTCGTCCCAGGTCCGACCCTTGGCGAGCTCCTCCCCGACATGCCGGTTGCGGCTGTGCCGGCTAGTGCAGGTACACACCAAGTCCCCGAATCCGGCCAGCCCAGCAAAGGTGAGTGGGTTGGCGCCCGCCGCCACTCCCAGCCTCGCGATCTCCGCCAGGCCCCTGCTCATCAGAGCAGCTTTGGCGTTGTCTCCGAAGCCGAAGGCATCGGCCGCTCCGGCCCCCAAGGCGACGATGTTCTTGAGCGCGCCGGCCAACTCCACGCCGACGATGTCATCGTGCGCGTAGACTCGGAACCGAGGGGTAGTGAGCGCCTCCTGGACGGCGGCCGCCGCGGCCGCATCTCTTGAAGCGACAACGGTGCTGGCCGGCAGTCCCGCCGCGATCTCCCGTGCGAGATTGGGGCCGGAAAGTGCGCAGACCCCTCGGGATCGCTCCGCACCCCATGCTTGCTCCAGGACCTGAGAGATGCGGAGCCGGGTGTCGATCTCGAGTCCTTTGGCGGCGCTCACCACTGTCGCGCCAACCGGCAGCAACGGTGCGATCCGCTCCGCGTTCTCCCGCATGGTCTGGGCCGGAACCACCAGAAGGACCAGATCCGCCCCTTCTAGCCCCTGCTCCGGATCGTGGGTAACGGAAAGTGCGTCCGGGAAGACCTTGCCGGGGAGAAAGCGCCGGTTCTCGCGGCGCACCTGGAGCGTCCGAGCTTCCTCCTCGGTCCGCGCCCAGAGCCTAACTGGAATGCCCTTCTCCGCGAGGAGCGCTGCCAGAGTCGTCCCCCAGGCTCCCGTGCCAATGACGCACGCGCGAGCCGACCTCACGCTGCGGCCTCCGGCGGCTCAGCGGGGTCCCACAGCCGCCGCTCCTGGCCACGCAGCAGTCGACCGATGTTCGGGCGGTGGGAGAACAGGATCAAGAGCGACGCCGCACATCCGAATCCTGCGGTCTCCCAAGCCACCTGGCTCGCCGCGGCGGTTCCTGTGAGCGCGAGGGGCGCCAGGGTCGCGAAGGCCAGGGATCCGACCGAGGCATACCGGGTGCCGAGCGCCAGCCCGCCCACGATCAACGCCAGCACCAGACCGAAGGGCGGCGCGATGGCGAGGAGCGCTCCCATAGCAGGCGCCGTCCCCGCTCCTCCCCGCCAACCGATGAACACCGACCAATTGTGTCCGATCACCGCGGCGGTTCCGGCTGCGGCAGCCGCTAGTGGGGACGGGAACATCGTGTGGGCGACCACGACGGCGATGGCTCCTTTGGCCACATCCACTGCGGCCGTGATCACCGCCGGCCCTGGACCCAGGGCCCGGAGCACGTTCGTGCCTCCGGTCC
>CAYGBX010000047.1:0-9444 GCA_964348195.1 uncultured Anaerolineales bacterium | reverse complement strand
ATGGACTCGGTGACCGATCCCAACCTGCCGACGGGGGTGGCCCTACGGGAGGCGGATGCGCCCCGGGGAGCGACGGAGTACCTTGACATCATAGGCAATTCTCGGTTCGGCCCCGATCACAGAAGAAAGGAGGTGAGAAGAGGTGCTGTTCCTCCGAGCGGAGGAAGGGCAGGGACTGGTCGAATACTCGATGATCTTGCTTTTTGTAGCTCTGGTAGTCCTGCTTATTCTAGTTGTCTTGGGGCCTCAGGTTGGGGAGTTGTATAGCCGGGTCACGAGTGAGCTTTGCGCTCTATAGCACTATGCGAACTGTGCCGGAGTAGCTAGGCTCAGTTCCCGGTCCTTGTTCCGCGAGCGAATGACACAGCCCTCCGATATGGAGGGCTGTGGCGTTGCTTGGGCTTGACACGTGCCGCTGCCTAGCTTGCTCCTCCGATTCTGCGATCCTGGAAGACGCCTGCAACTCCCAGAAGTATCAGGGCGGCTCCGGAGAGGGTCCAAAGCGTGATCGGCTCGTTCAGGATGATGGCCCCCAGCGCAACCGCGATCACGGGATTCACGTATGCGTAGGTCATCGCCACGCTCATTGGCAACAGCTTGATCGCGGTGATGAACGCAGTGAAACCGAAGATCGACCCGAACACCACGAGGTAGCCCCAAGCGACCCAGGCCTCCGGCGTAGGCGTCGGAGCCGGCTCTCCTGCCAACAGGACCAGGAATATGAATCCCACCGCCCCGAATAGGTGCTGGTACGCCGATCGCACTCGACCGCTCTCCGTCTGCGAGTGCCTTCTCTGAAGAACAGCCCCCACGGACCAGAGGACAGGCGCCACAATGAGGGCCGCTATCGTGAGGAGGTCGACTCGTAAACCTGACGTCACCACGGGTGCACTGAGCAGCCCAGTCCCTGCCAGTCCAAGCGCCAGAGATCCCAACAGCAGCCCTGAGGGCAAGCGACGATCGATGATCCCCTCGGTGACGGCCGCCCACAACGGCGCCGTCGCCACAAGCAGGGCCGCCAGCCCCGAATCGGCACGCTGCTCCGCCCACACAACGAGCCCGTTGCCCCCCAGCCAGAGTAGCAGCCCGGATCCCGCAAGGACGGCCAGCTCCCTGCGGGCAAGTCGCAGGTGCTCTCGGCTGAGCCAGGCCCAAACAAGAAGCACCGCCCCGGCGACGATCACGCGCATCGCCCCGAGGGTGAAGGGGGGGAATCCCGCCCCCGGTCCCACCGCAACGCGAATGGCCAGGTAGGTGCTCCCCCAGGCCACGTACACAACCGAGAGGTTCAAGAGGCCAACAGGGGAAAGCCGGGAAGATTGATCCTCTCCGGTGGCCCCAGGCGCAGCGCGCGCGATCTGACCGATTCGGGATCTCACCGCAGACTGCGTCCTCTAGGGATCCCTACAGCTCGTGTCAACTCTCAGGCTTCAGGGGAGCTGGGGTCCGCGAGTTCGAAGAGTACGCTGAGCCGGATGCGTCACCGGAATCCCTCCGTAGCGCCGCTGAAGGCGTGCGCCCCAGGACACCAGTCGCTGCCCAAACCACTTGGACCACCGCTGGAGAGCACCACATAGCCATGTCCGCCGCCGCTGGACCAGCGCCCGCTCCAATCGCGTCCTTTCGGCGGCCCGACGGAGTTCGTGATTCCGCTCTCGGGCGAATCGCCACCAAGTGTACTGTGAATCCATCTCGCCCTCTCCGGCGACCAACCCCCTGGGGTTGACACGAACTGTATAACCTGCTATATTTGTTTTGATGGTTACAGTTTATAGGGAAATCCCCAATCTGTCAAGTGAGTTTTGGTGGCTATGTCCGGAGTCGCCGGTCGAGGTTGAGCGCGCGGCTCCTGGAGGGTGAGGAGATGGCACCGGGGGAGTCCGACTACAAGTTTGCGAGTCTAGAGACGGGGTGGCTGTGCCTAGACTTCGCCAACACCGCCGACTGGCATGCCAGTGAACACCCCACCGACCGGCTGACTAGCTATGGGGATCTGGTGAGGTGGAGCAGTCATGCCGGTCTCATCACCGACGCAGACGTCCGGAGCCTCCTGCACGAGGCCGACCGACGCCCTGGCGAGAGCAGAAGAGCCTTCGACCGCGCGATCGCCCTGCGCGAGGCTCTCTACCGGATATTCTCCGCGGGGAGCCATGGGCGGCTCCCCGCCAAGGAAGACCTGGCCACCGTGAACTCTGCCGTCGCAGACGCGATGGCACGGTCCCAGATCGTCCCAAAGGAGACGGGGTTTGAATGGGACTGGACTGGAAACGGGCACCACCTCCAGCGAATGCTCTGGCCCATCGCGCGCTCGGCCGGAGAACTTCTGACCTCCGAGGAATTCCGGAGGGTCGGAGAGTGCGCGGATGACCGTGGCTGCGGATGGCTGTTCGTCGATCGGAGCCGCAACCGCAGCCGCCGCTGGTGCTCTATGAAGGACTGCGGCAATCGGGCCAAGGTCCGTCGGCACTACCATCGTCAGAAGAGCTTAGCACCAAGCTAACTAGGGACCTGGTGCAGGCCGTGGGACCGCCGAGCACATACCCATGAGCCGGCGAGCCGCTCGGGAGATGCGGCGCTCACCTCCCAACTCGTGGAGGGCCGAATTCCCGCTCGTCGGGCCAGGAGGCGAGACCATCGACCTCTGGCGGACCCTGATCTCACACGGCCTGGCCTACCTGCCCCCGATGAACCCCGACGATGAGGCCAGGACCCTCGAGATCACCCTCTCCGTGGACGGGACCCGGCCTCGTACCGTACGGATCGGGTCGGGCCGACGCGGCTTCGGAGAGATCACTGTCCTCGGACGCCGTCCAGGGCAGCAGGTTCAACAATCGCTGATGGCCACGGTGCGTCACGTCCTTCGATTGGATGAAGACCTCTCCGAGTTCTATGCCCAGGCAGCTCAGGATCCCAACCTCGACTGGGCAACCAAAGGTGCCGGACGGATGATTCGGAGTCCAACCGTATTCGAGGACGTCGTCAAGACCATTTGCACTACGAATTGCACGTGGTCGGCGACGGAGAGGATGGTTGCGGCGATCGTGGAACACCTGGGAGAGAGGGCGCCCGGAGCCCCGGACGCGGGCTGGAGGGATCGCGCCTTCCCCTCCGCAGCAGACATGTCGAAGGCCAGCGAGGACTTCTACAGGAAGGTCGCCCGGGCGGGATATCGCAGTAAGTACCTGGTGGCGGTGGCCCGAGCCGAAGCCGACGGGTCTGTCGATCTCGAGGCTCTGGGACGCGCAACTCCAGAGGAACTGCCCGACGCGGAGTTGGCCGACCATCTGCTGGCGTTGCCGGGGATCGGACCCTACGCCGCCAGCCACATCATGCTGATTCTGGGTCGCTACTCGCGGCTCGTGCTTGATTCCTGGACGCGTCCCAAGTACGCCCGCCTGATGGGCCGGTCCGCCGTGAAGGATTCGGCCATCGAGAGACGTTTTCGCCGCTACGGTCAGTATGCCGGCCTTGCCTTCTGGCTGTTTCTAACCCGCGACTGGGTCTCCGATCCTTCCCAGGTCGCGGCCGAGATCTAGGACCCAGAGACGCCGGGTGACAGGTACAGCAAACGCCCTCGCGCGGAGAGGGCGTCACGCTTCTTCGCCAACAGGCTCCCCGGACAGGATTCGAACCTGCTACGAACGGGGTAGCCAGGTAGTCAAGTGCCCCAGAGTCACGATCTGCACCGGATACTCCGGCGCTAGCCTTCCTGCCCTCTCTCCTCCCCCATTCCGGCCCGGCGGGCCCGCACAATGGCCTGAGCTCGGTCCGCCACCTGGAGCTTGCTGAAGATGTTCGAGACGTGGTTCCGGACCGTCTTGGGGCTGATGACGAGACGCTCCGCGATCTCAGAGTTGTTGAGTCCCTGGGCGATTAGATCCAGAACCTCGCGCTCTCTGTCCGTCAGCTCCGGGAAGGCTTCGTCCGAAACGCGGGGCTGCGGGGAAGCGAAGTAGTTGATGAGTCGTTTGGCGATGGCGGGGCCGAACAGAGCCTCGCCCTCGGCCACCGCGCGGATTGCCCGGAGCATCTCCTCCTGATCAGCGCCTTTCAGGATGTAGCCGCGGGCCCCGGCCCGCATCGCGGCAAAGACCGAATCTGTGTCCTCGTACATTGTGACGACGATGACCCCAATGTGAGGGCTCGCTCGGAGGATCTGACGAGTAGCCTCAATCCCGTTGCCTCCCGGCATCTGGATGTCCATCAGAACCACGTCAGGTTGAAGGCTCTCGGCCCGCGCAATGGCCTCCTCCCCTGTCCCCGCCTCCCCCACCACCTCGGCGTCCGCGATCGACTCCAGGAGCGCTCGCAGCCCGTCCCGAAACAGAGTGTGGTCATCGGCGATGAGAATCCGGACCCGCTCAGTCATCGTCCTCCGCGGCCCGCAAAGGCAACCTTGCACGCACCCGTGTCCCGCCCCCGGGCGTCGGTTCCACCGCGTACCTACCGCCGAGTTCCTCTGCGCGCTCCCGCATTGAGGCCAGCCCCACCCCGACACGGACATCCCGAGGCAGGCCGACGCCGTCGTCTGTGATCTCCACTTCGAGGGCATCGGTGAGGGTGATCCTCACAACGCATTCGGCGGCCCGTGCATGGCGGACGACATTGGTGAATGCCTCGAGGGCGATTCGATACGCGGCTACCTCTACCGCCGCCGGCAGCGGGGGCAGGGGATCGGGCGCTTCCACCGAGACCTTCAGCCCGTTGCCCAACACGTCCCGTCCGACGGCCTCGGTTCCCGCTACGTGTTCCCGGATGGCCGAGACCAGACCGAGCTCATCCAGGGCGGGAGGCCGCAGCTCGTAGACCAGCCGCCGGATCTCGGCGATGGCTGCGTGCATCTCCCCCTTCAGCTGCACCAGACCGGCCTCTGCAGATTCGGCATCGTTCAGAAGATGGTTGCGCACCGCGTCGATCTTGAGGGCCATACTGGCGAGCTGGGGTCCGAGACCATCGTGCAGATCCCGACGCAGGCGGCGGCGTTCCTCCTCCCGGGCCGAGACCAGGCGCTCTCGGGAGCGCTGCAGATCCGCAGTCAGACGCACCGCGTGCACGGCGACACCCGCCTGGTGTGCCACGTCCTCCAGCAGTCGTCTCTCGGACCCACTGAACGGCTCTCCGCGGCCACGCGGCCCGCAGATCAATCGCCCGACGGTCTCGGCCTGATAGGTGAGCGGCAAGACTGTCGGGTCTTCCATAGGCCGCCCAAATTCGGTGGCGATTCGAAAGTCCGCCGCTTCTCCTAGTTCGATCGCCACATAGGGTAGCCGCAGTGTTTGCGCCAGCGTTTCCGCGATCGTCGGCAACACCGCTTCGGGGGCCAAAGTCGCTTCGAGACGTTGACCCAGTCGTGAGAGCACCAGATACGGGTCGTCACGCTCGCCGTACATCAGGCGGTTGACCCCGCCCTCGAGCCGCTCTCGCAGGGGCTGGAACAGCACAGCCACCAGACCGGCGGCGAACAGGGATACGCTCAGGCTCCCACGGGCCTGTAGTACGACCCCTAGAGTCCCAACCACGACAACGTAGAGCCCAACCACTAGGACCGTGAGCGCGCCGTAGACCAGCGAGCGGTTGATGATGACGTCAATGTCGTAGAGACGATAGCGGAGGATCGCGATCCCAGTGGCCATCACGATGCCGACCAACGCAGCATCGCCGATGATGATACCCACCTCCTCGGCCATGGGATCGGGGGACCAGACGGCGTAGATGACACTGCTTACCACGATGCCGAGGATCATCAGGACGCTGGCGTAGGCCAGCCACTTCAACTGCTGGCGTTCCGCAGCGGCGGAGCGTCGGAACCGAATGATCAGGGAAGCCACGGCGCCGAGCAGACCTACCACGACAAGGCCAACGGCCGGTATGACGATGAGCTCGAGGAACGAGGCCGCCTCCGGGATCACAAACGGGTGTGCGACCTCCTCCCCTATCATCTCTGGCGCCTGCGGATGGAAGGCCACAAAGGCAACTGCACCCACCGTCCCGAGAGCAGCTGCCCAGGCGACACCCCGCCACCGAGGCGACAACAGGTGCCCATGCGGGAACAGCAGGAATAGGAAGGTCATCGGGAGCGTATAACCCAGGATCCAAATCCACATGCTCATCCAACGCGCGACTTCGGTGCCAGGGAGCGAGCCCGCGACCGCCCCGGACTGACCGTACATGCTGTATCCCAGCACGAAGAGGTTGGCTCCCGACAGGGCCCCGGTACCGCCGAGGATCCATCCGATGGGGTTGCGGGGATGACGGGACGCCACCAGGGCACCCACGATGGAAAACGCGACCGTGAGTACCGGATTGAAGAGCTGGTGGGGAGCAGGGCTCAGCTCTCCCCCGCTGGCAGCCAACCCGACGAGGCTGAGCACCAGGCCGGTGGCCGCCAGCCCCATCGCTCCCGCCGCAATCCACCACGCCAAGCGTCGGGCAGTCACCATCTCCACAGCCTAGCCTCTGACAAGAAGGGGCCTTGAGGCTTCCGCGTCATCATAGACCCCGTCCTCTTATGCAACAACTCACTCATTGCCAGGCAATGGACCACGTACCCAGCGCCCTACCTGACGCTTCGCGTTCCACCGTACGGGGGCCAAGCCGTCCAGGGAATCCCCCCGGATCGGCACGCGCCGGTTCGCCGGCGCTTGACTTCCTTCGCCATGTTGTGTTTGGCAGTGCCTTACTCTTCGGCCGACCCGGTTACCGCGACAGGAGTGGGCCTTACCCTCCTGGCCGGCTCGGCGATCAGGCTCGGGGCGCCGCGCGCCACAACGACGGCCACCCCGAAGACGATCAGAGCGTTGGCGGGATGCAGCGCCGCAACGAACGGCGCGGCGCTCTGGAAGAGCGGCAACACTGTCTGGACCACGTAGACCAGAAAGAGCAATCCAAAGCGACCCCAGGCGGAGCGGGGGATCCGGCCCACCAGCGCTAGGACGAACATGATCCCCAGGAGCCACCCGATCGCATAGCCGAACTCGACGTGGGTGGGCCAGTAGCTGGGGGTGTCAAAGAGACCCAACCCCGCCAGGAAAACTTGAATCACCACCCCGACCACGAAAAGCCAGGCGACGGCCAGATACCCCCTTCGCATCCACATGATGATCATGTCACCTCCATTTCCGACGCCAGCACGCCAAGGGCCAGCTCACTACCTCAGCAGCACCGCCTGGAAACGGCGGGAGGGTGGCCCACAGGTCTTCCCAGACACGCTGGTCCCACGTGAGGCGCTAGGCGCCGGCCTCAGCTTGGGCTTCCAGGAGATCCTGCAGGGTGGCGAAATTGGTCTCCCACTGCCGCTTGGTCAGACGGGCGACCACGGGCTCGGCCAACCTGAAGAAGCCGCCTGTCTCCACCTCAGCCACGTGAGTGATCTTGGTGCCGCCCTCCACGGGCTCGAAGGTGAACACATCGGAGAGGATCGATATGGGCCCTCCCTCGTGCTTGAGGGCGTACTTGCGGTTTGGCTCGTACTCAGCAACCTCACCGGCGGTCTCGACTTGTCGGCCCAGCAACTTGACCGCGAAATCGAACTTCGCACCCACGCCCACAGGGCCCTCGGAGGTCTTCTTCGATTCCACCACCTCTGCGTTCCACAGCGGCGTGTTCGCGAAATCGGTCACATACGCAAAGACCTCATCAATGGGCCGGTCGATCACCGCGCTTGCTTCGATCCTTGCCATCTCACCTTCTCCCTTCTTCCACTCTTGTGGGCCATCCTCCGGTGGTGCCGCTCATCAGTGGTCGCGCCGCTGACAGCAGCCGTCCGCCAATCCCCTCTGGCCCGGGACCCTCTACGGTGGAGACGTGCCCCGCCTGTACAGCCAGACGCTCATTACGACTGTCCATACCAGGGCCACGCCTTCGAAGATATAGTGAATGGGCGTGAGAAGCCCGACCGCGATCAGCGCACTCGCCCAGCCGAACCAAGCCGGGAACATCATCGTGCGCAACGAGACCACGGCAGTGGCCCCGATGAACGCCGCCAGCGCGATCGAAAGCACTCCCCCCATTAACCCCGAATAGAGATCGTACAACGTGACGGCTCCCTCCGGGGTGATCCCGCCTGGGGAGCCGGCTCGCACCCCTCCGGCCCCGAGGAACGTCATGCCCACGGCCACGGCGAGGGCTGCCGCCACCCCGCCACCGAAAGCCACCGTAGACACCCGCCCAGCGCCCCCTTCCCGTTCACGCAACGCGGCGAAAACGATGCCTGCGAACCAGATGAAGAAGAAGGCCGCATAGTCACCGATGTTCCCTCCTAGGGACACATTCCCGGGGTTGGCGGCGAAGATCTCCACGGCCCTCTCTGCAGACGGCTTGTAGTCGACGGCGCCGGTGAGCAGGATCCCAATGACCGCCAGCACGACAAACACCACGCCACTTAGCGGCGCCAGCCTCTCCAGACGTGACTCCTTCACCGTTCTCCTCCTCTTGATAGGTTGTGCAAGTTCCGATCCCGCTCCGCTCCTCACCATCGGGCCGCATAGGGAGCCAGGACGCTATCTCCCAATCAGCAGCGCGATTCCAATTAGGGGCGGCATGATGAAGAGCACAGCCGGCACCGTGCCGCGCGTCAGCAGCAGTATGACTATCCAGACCAGGCCCCACCCCACCGAACCCCACCCGACCCACAGGGGGATGAGCTCACTCCGAATCAGGGCCCAGCCGTAGCCAGTGAGTGCCAAGAGGCCAAGAGCGGTGTAGAACAGCTGAATGGACACATTGACCCAGTGACGCAGCGGCTCGTAGGTCGATGGCACGCTGGAGGTTCGGGCGGCTTCCTGGGCTGCCCAGGTGGTCACGCTCATGTGAAAAGTCCCTTCCAGCACTCCGAGGATGGCGGCGAAGCCGAGCAAGATGAGTGCCATGCTGGATACTCTCACCTCACCGGCCTCCCTTAGCCGAATCGTGAGCATGCCGAATCCTAGAAGCAGGAGGATCCATCCCGCTCCGTACATCAGGTTGACTGAGCGAAACGTCGAGACATGCTCGGCAAGCTCCAGCGGGGAGCCTTCCAGCAGCGCGAAAAAGGCCGGAAGGGCTCTGCGCGCAATCAAGAGAGCACCGGCGCCGACCAGGATCAGCGTGCTCGCGGTGAGTGCGGCCCCCGCGGCTTTCTCCGTGCTCCACCAATCCGCGTTAATGGCCTGTGCCTCCTACCTCATAGACAACGGATGATCCCGATCATCGGTTGGACAGGCTCGCGGTCGCGCGCGCCCCAGCCGCCTCCGGTTCCTGGAAGATGCGCACCCGCCAGGTCCACAGCAGAATCGCGATCGCGGACAGGCCGGCGGCCCAACCGATGGCACGAAGCACCGGGCCAACCACACTTGGCTCCAAGGCGAAGCGGCCGGCCAGGAAGAGGGCGTGAGGGCCGAACAGGGGAAGGAGTTGCCGCAGAGAGATGCTGAGCGGGAGGCTCATCTCCACGCCGATGATCCCGAA
>CAYGBX010000046.1:0-9485 GCA_964348195.1 uncultured Anaerolineales bacterium | reverse complement strand
TGGTGTACACGGCCATGGCAGCTACGAACATGGGCATGGTGGAGACATACGCCACGCTCCCGCTCCCCACCGCCACCAGAACTGCCCCCGCCGCCATCACCGGGAGCCGGGCGAACCGGTCGGTGACCCCCGTCACCGGAAGCTGAAACAACACAACCATGGCTCCATTGAGGCCGGCCAGGAGCCCGAATCCACTCTCCGAGATGCCGTGGACCTCTTTCAGAGTCACCGCCAGCAGGCTCAGCATGGGCATGTAGGCGATGCTCAGGAGTGCATAGCCGAAGGCGAACGACATGTAGGGAAGGTCCCGCAGGATCCGCCCGTACCCTCGCCGCGAGGCCTGGCCACCTCCGGCCGCGGGCCCGACCGATGAAGCAGAGGCCGCGGTCGGCATCGTCTCGGAAACCGTCGCGGCGAAGAGCAGGAGAACGATGAATGAGGCGGCAGCCGCAGACCCGAAGGAATAGGCGAAAGAGCGGGCCGCCAGGAAGCCCCCGACGAAAGGTCCCAGGGAGAAGCCTACGTTGTGGCCGATGCGCAGGATGGCGAACCCGCGTGGGCGATCCGAGGGCGGAATGAGGTCTGCCACCATGGCTTGTGTGGCAACACCTCCCACCGGCCAGAGGGCCCCGCCCAGTATCGCCAGCAGGAGGTACTCCTGGAGCGATGATGCGAAGATGAGCCCCAGGGTGGTCAGGGCTCCACCCCCTAGACTGAAGAGCATCGCCCTGCGTCGGCCAAATCGATCCACAAGGGAGCCCGCCACCGGCTGGGAGATAAGGGTGGCGATGCTGCTCAGACCAAGAACCAACCCAACCTCGGCCAGGGGCACGCCCAGCTGCTCCCTCACGTACAGAAACAGGAACGGCCAGACCATGCTCCCGCCGCTGGAGCTGATCAGTCCGCCGGCGACGATTATCCAGAACTGCCGAGGATAGGAAGGGATCCGGCCGCGCAAAAGCGCTCTCACCCGGACCCCTCTCCCGCGGTACGGCCGCGGTTCGCGACAACCAACAGCTATGCCTCGCCTTCCACCAACCTCACGTAGGCGTCCTCCAAGGTGGGTTCTCTCACGATGACCTTCCCGGTTCTCGTCTCCCCCAGCACCTGCATGATCGCCGGCATCGCGCCGCTTCCGTTGGCCGACTGCACCAACAGAGCCTGCTTTTGGTCCCGGTCCTCCACCGACACCGTGTCCACCTCCGGCAAGCGACG
Source organism: uncultured Anaerolineales bacterium (assembly GCA_964348195.1). GTDB lineage: Bacteria > Chloroflexota > Anaerolineae > UBA7937 > JACPPX01 > CAYGBX01. The sequence goes on along the minus strand of CAYGBX010000046.1, from coordinate 8,270 downwards.
CAGCCTCTCCAGGACCTCCTCCGCGATCCCGAACACCTCGACCTCAATGACGGATAGATCGCCCACGTGCTGCTTCAATCCTTCCGGAGTGTCCAGGGCCACGATCTTCCCGTGGTTGATCACCGCGATCCGGTCGCAGAGGAAGTCGGCCTCGAACATGTAGTGGGTGGTGAGGAGCACGGACTTGCCCTCCTGAGCCTGCAAATCCCGGATCACCCGGCGGAGATTCCGAGCCCCTACCGGGTCCAATCCCATGGTCGGCTCATCCAGGAACAGGACCTCCGGATCGTGCAGAAGGCTTCGTGCGACGTGCAGCCTCTGGCGCATTCCCCTGGAATACCCTTCCACGCGCTCGTCCTCCCGCCCGCTGAGCCCCACCAGATCCAGAAGTTCAGGTATCCGCCGCTCGGTTACCTCGGGCTCCACCCTGTAGAGGTCGGCGAAGTAGCGCAGGTTGTCGCGCCCCGAGAGCCGCCAGTACAGCCCCCGCTCGCCACCGAATATGAACCCGATCCGGGGACGGACCTCATCGGATTCGGAGACTATGTCGTATCCCAAGATCCGGGCGGTCCCCGAAGTAGGAATCAGGAGGGTTGTGAGCATCTTGACCGTGGTAGTCTTCCCAGCGCCGTTCGGACCGAGCAGCCCGAACACCTCGCCCGGCTCGATCTCGAAAGAAATCCCGTCCACAGCCACGACTTTCCGCTTGCGGCGCCGGATTGTTCCGACGGTCGGGGTGAAGACTCGCCTAAGTTCCTCAACCTCGATCGCGCTCACCCCTACCCTCTCCTCAACCGATTCACAGCAGGCCCTTCTTTCCCGGCCTGGCGCGTCTCTAGTCTCGCTTGGTCAGGACTGAAGGTAGTCGGCCAAGACCTCGGACACCCGCTCCACCTGATCCCATCGAAGCGTGTAGATGATCCTGTTGTTGGCTCGACGCTCCTCAAGGAACCCCGCATCGCGGAGGACCGCCAGGTGACGCGAGACCGCCGGCTGGGAGATCCCCAGGATCTTTGCCAGGCGCTGACCATACATTTCCGGATCGCGGGCGATCTCTCGCAGAAGGGCGAGACGGCTGCGGTCGCCGAGGGCCTTTGTCGTACGGGCTATCTCCCAAGCCATCTCTGACAACGCCTCTCTCCGGGCGGCGGTCATCTCAATGTCGTAGATTATCGTGACGTTGCCATACCCCCAGATCCGCACCGGCCTTCGGGTCACGAAGTGGGACGGCACCAGAACGATCTCTTCGGTGGGATGCCCTTTGGGGATCATCTCCATCATGTCCTCGCCCTCGAGCACATCCCGGAGGAACTCCTCTGCATCCCCGGCTTGTTTGAGAGCGGCCTCCTTCTCCCGAATGCTCTCCTGCCAGCCGGAGCGGAGCGACTCCCACTCTTCCTCGAAGAAGGCCTGCCAGTAGCCTCGCCAGATCCTCACCAGCCGGTCCCGGCTGGCCTCAGGATCTCGAACAAAGTCCATGTCTCCAGGTGAGAGCCACCGATCATCGCCGCGTTCCCAGGGCGATCGTGCCCAGAGGGCCTCCTCAAGTGCTTCCTCGTCTCGGGGAAGGCCCGCAATCTCCTCTCGAGCGTAGACCCGTCCCAACACGTAGAAGAGAACATCGTTTGCGCTCATGGATTCCAGGTAGCCGAAGAACCCTTCCACATCGTGATGGTCCTCCCACCCGACGGCCAGCTCGGCCAAGTGCAGGGGGTTGGTGAACCGCTTCTCCCATTCGCGATTCTCCTGGATCAGCTCCTCGGGGACCTTCGGTGAGGCCGCTTCCGCCCAATCCCGATGCCTCGGGCTGGGTCGGGTCAGGGCATGCAGGCTGAGGAGCAGTTCGTACACCACCGACGTCCGAAACTGGAGCAGAGTCCGGACATCGGCCTCCGCCTCTACAACGGCCACCTCAACAGGCATCTTGTCCTCCCTGCAGGCGCACGGGTTCTGAATGCGAATATGCGTAATTGCGCAACATTCTATAGTGCGGCCCCGGTGCTGTCGAGCCCCTCGCCTGATGCGTCAGAGAGGCTCTCCCCCGGCAGACCGGGAGGACGCCACAGCCAGAGGGCAATCGCCCCCAGAAGCGCCGCACCGATCCCCAGAAGACCCGCCTCAGGACCGAAGGCTCCTCCCGTGATCAGCGGATCCGCAGGCCCGGGCTCCAGGATCAGGAGGCTCGGAGTCACCAGCCCACTCACCGGAAACCCGAAGATCGGCCCCTCCGCGGTGTTCCAGGCGAAATGCAGACCGATTGGGAACCACAGAGCCCCGCTCACGCGGTATCCCAGCGCCAGGAAGAGCCCTGCGGACGCGATCCCGGACAGAGCACCCAGCCCAAAGCTGGGGTTCAGCCCGTGAAACACAGCGAAGAGAAGCGACGAGCCGAGGATGGCAACCGCCCACCCTCCCTGCAGCCGGAGGTTCTGAAGCACGTAGCCCCGGAACGCGATCTCCTCGGAGAGCGCCACGAACCAGTGGGTCACCGCCAGCAGTATCACCGCTGCCAAGAGATCCGCTGGGAACCCTGCCCCCCAGCCGAGTCTAACCGACGCAATCCATCCCGCCCCCCAGGAGACGGCAAAGATCCCAGCCATCGCGAGGCCCCCGACGGCCATCCCTCCTGCCAGTTGACGCAGCGATTCCCTGATCCACATCAACCCCAACCCCGACAGCGACCCCCCGTCCAGCCGCGTCCGGAAGAACCAGGTGACGACGAGGGTCGAGGCGAGCGTCGCAGCCGAAGAAGCCAGGAGGATGGCTACTGGAAGGCCGGACGCCCCGGCGATGAGCAGATCTCGCTGTCCCGATGCGACGGCGTAGAGAGCCAGCACGGCGCCAAGTGGAAGCTGGGCCAGAAGGCCGGCAACCTGGAACGCTACCAGGTAGAGGATCACGCGCCAGGCGGGAAGCAGTCTCCCCTCCCGGACGAACAGCCTCCTCACCAAATCCCTCCACCAGCAGCGCGCACGGAAGGAATTCCAGTCCCCACACACAGGCCCCCCCGAGCATCGACTCCGGGGGGGCAGTTGGCGCCTTCCGAAGCCCTCGGTCTCAGGCGGGTCCGCCCCCCGCTGGTTCCTTGCGCACTGGAGGATCGAGCACCTCGTGATGGGTCCGGCATCGTGCCTCGTAGACTTCCGTTGCTCCCACCAGAATGACGGGGTCGTCATATCTCGCCGGCTTTCCGTTGATCAGTCTCTGGCTGCGGCTGGCCGGCGCGCCGCAGACCACGCAGATGGCATGCAGCTTGTCGACTCGCTCCGCCTGCGCCATCAGGAGGGGTACCGGCCCGAAGGGTTCTCCACGGAAATCCACGTCCAGGCCGGTGACGATCACGCGCACCCCTTGCTCGGCCAGGGACCGGCATACATGTCCGATGTCGTCCTCGAAGAACTGCACCTCATCTATCGCCACCACCGTCGTGTCGGGGGCGAGGGCCTCCAGGATCTGGGCCGGCCGCTCCACCCGTAGGGCTTCGAACCCAACCCCGTTGTGGGAGGTTACCTTGCCCTCACCGTATCGGGTGTCCAGCGCCGGCTTGAAGACCTGAACCTTCTGCCGAGCGATCTGGGCCCGCCGAAGACGCCTCAGGAGCTCCTCGGTCTTGCCGCTGAACATCGTGCCGCAGATCACCTCCACCCGGCCCTCGCCGGAGGCGCGATCCGTCATTGCGCCCTCCCCTGACGCAGATCGGGCCGGGATTCCTCCCGGCCCTAGGCGAATCCTAGCCTTCGTCTGACTCCGCGGGTGCCTGGCCGCCCTCCCCGTCAGCGTTCCCGGTTTGCGCGGCGCGGCTGGGCCGCGAAGAAGATGCACTTCCTCCGGACTCCCCGGATTTGCGCGTCCTGCGGGCCTGCGGCCGTGTGCGTCGAGCCTTCTTCTTCGCTCCGTTGCCGCTTCGCTTGGTCCCGACCGGTGCCGCCTTCTCCTCCCGCTTCTCCAGCCGGCGCATGAACCGCTCCACTTGGCCAGCGGTGTCAACGATCCGCTGCTCGCCAGTGAAGAACGGATGGCAATTCGAGCACACATCGGTGCGGATCACGGGCACAGTCGCACCCGTGGTCCAGGTGTTGCCGCATCCGCAGATCACTTGGGACTGGGGATGCCACTCGGGGTGGATGTCGGGCTTCAACTCCCCTCTGCCTTCGGCGCGGCGGGGTTCTCACCGGGCTTCGGCGTGGGTTCCACCTTCACCCTCTTCTTGCGTCCTGGCGCGTTCTCGAATCTGACGTAGCCATCTGACGTCGCGAACAAGGTGTAGTCCTTGCCCACACCCACGTTTGCACCAGGATGGATCTTCGTTCCACGCTGACGGACGAGGATGCTTCCAGAACTGACCCACTGGCCATCGGATCTCTTCACCCCCAGCCGCTTGCCAGCGCTGTCGCGAACGTTGCGGCTGGAGCCGCCACCCTTCTTGTGCGCCATGGTTCTCTCCTACTTCTCGAATCCCTTCCTCTTCAGTTGGCCTCGGACCTCGTCCAGAGCCTTCGGGCCGAAGCCGGCGATCCCCAGAACCTCCTCCTCTCCCTTCTCGAGTGAGGCGAGGAGCTTCTCAACAGTGCCGATCCCTGCGTCCTTCAGAAGCCCCTCCACTCGGGTCGAGAGCCCTAGCTCGGCCAAAGGCGTCGCCTTGGACCGCTCCTTCTTCACCGCGGGAGCCTTCGTTGCCCGGGGCTTCGGGGTGCTGGGCCTCGCCGATGGCTTCTTCGGAGCCTTCTCCTTGCGTACAGCGGCCGGCTTCGTCTTGGGCGCGCGCTGGTAGATCTTCTCGACTTCCAGCTCGGTGAAGGCCTGTCTGTGGCCGCGCGTACGCTTGTACCGCTCTTTGGGAATGAACTTGAACACAACCACCTTTCGACCGAGGCCGTGACCCACCACGCTGGTCCGCACCATTGCGCCAGGGACCGTTGGCGTACCCACCTTAACCTGGCCGTTGGTACGCAGCAGCAGGACGCGATCGACGTCCAAGACCTCACCTTCCTCCAGGTCGAGATGGTCCACCCGGATGCGCGCGCCTTCCGTGGCCCGGTACTGCTTGCCTGAGATCTCGATCACTGCATACATGGGTCTAGAGTGAGGAGAACGAGTTCAGACCCAAAAAAGCGGACGGTGCTCGTCCGCGGCGCTCCCCAGTTCGTCCTCCCTTCGACCGGCGGTCATTATACTCTTCCCGCTCGGGCCGTGTCAAACTATGGCAGGCGCGAGGCCGGTGCCTGGGGAAGTTGAGGGGTGAAGTGCTCTCCGGCCCTCGGACGCGAGCAGCTCGGCGAGGCGATCCGCTTCTTCCACCAGAGGAACGATCAGTTCGATCTAGCATGGACAGAGCACGAGCTAGAGAGGCTGGACTTGAGTCTGAACGACTTCGACCCATGAGCCGCCACAGCTCCGGAAACCACAGTCCTAGCAGGCGAAACGGCCGCCCTCGAGACCAGTCTGCCTCGCTAGTGGCTTGGAACTACCACTCAGGATAGAATTGCCCCCTTCACTTCGTATCCTGACCGCCCAGCACCACTACGCTCCGTCCGATTGCTGCACGAGCAGTGGAGTACCAATTCGACAGGGTCCGCGCAGCCTCTGAAGGGAGGAAGAGCAGAATGAGGAGACGTGCGCTGCTAGTCGGCCTCTTAGTAGTCCTTTCCACGGCGTGTGGTACGCCCCAGGCAGCAGAGGATGCTGCTCCGACTGCACCTGAGCCGACCGACACTCTCGAGATCGCCGACACGCCGACATCGACCGGCACTTCGACACCGGCACCGACCGAGACGTCCACCGCGACCCCTGGGCCGACCGACACGCCCACCGACACGCCCGTGCCTACGGACACCCCAGTGCCCCCCACTCCCACTGTTGCTGCTGCTCCCACACCGCCGTTCCCGTTCAGGGACGACTTTGACGGAGCGCTCAAGCCGGGCTGGAACTGGGTCCGACAGAACCCCAGCCGGTGGAGTCTCGCGGCAGCGCCGGGCTCCCTCCGAATCACCCTCACTTCGGGGAGCTTCAGCGTAGCAGAGAACCTGCTCCTCCGCCCGGCGCCTTCGGGCAACTTCGAGATCTCCACGCTTGTTCGCTTCGAGCCATTCAGCAACTTCCAGTTCGCTGGGCTGCTGATCTATCAGAACGATTCGAACGGCCTGCAATTCGGTCGCGCTTTCTGCGACAGGCCCGACATCTGCGTTGGCAATGGCGTGTACTTCGATCCTCCCCTGGAAGGCGGCACCCCGTCGGAGGCATCCAACTATCCGACCGGCACTGCGAGCACTTCCCTCGCGTTCCTGAGACTGAGAAGAGAGGGTACGACCTACATTGCCTACTACAGCGACGACGGCACCAGCTGGCGCGAGATCGGGCGGCATACAACGGGGATCACACCGCTACAGGTCGGCCTCGTCGCTTCTCAGGCCTACCAGGCGGAGACCGTAGCAGACTTCGACTACTTCACAATAGAAGCCCAATAGACATCCGATCTAAGGAGTGGGTGTGCCCCGGACACCCCGTCCGGCCCCGGGCAGGGCAGATGCCGTCTGGCGGGCGGCGCGAGGCGGACTGCTGCGAGACGAGGATCCGTGAGGCCCTCTCTATGCCTACCCGGATGCTCAACTCGTCGCCCTAGGAGGCGAGGCTCCGCGCAGCACCCTCTGGGGGCAGCCGCTCGCTTGTACGCCCCTTGCTAGCAGCTCGAACGGCCGTTGCCCGGTCCAAGGTGTTCTCTCAGGCGTGCCTACGCTCGCCGTCACAGCGGCTGGACGGCAAGGATGAGGCGGCGGGAGCGAGGGCCGTCGAACTCAGCGAAGAAGATCCCCTGCCAGGTGCCCAGGGCCAGCTTGCCGTCCAGAATCGGCACGGTGGCTGACGAGCCTGCCAGGCCCACCTTCACGTGCGAGTCGGCGTTCCCCTCGGTGTGCTGGTAGGAGCGCCCGCGCGGAGCGATCTCCGCGAGAACATCCTCGATATCCCGCGCCACCGCCGGATCGTAGTTCTCATTGATCACGATTCCGGCCGTGGTATGTGGTACGAACAGATGGCAGATTCCCTGCGCCACGCCGCTTCCCGAGACCGCCTTCTGCACCTGAGCGCCTATGTCGACTAGTTGCGCCCGCTCGCGCGTGGAAACCTGCAGTGTCTCAATCATGTCCTTCCCCTCCTCCCTGGTCAGTGCGTCCCCACGCCGTCGCTTGACCGTCCTGCTAGCCGCCCTTAGAATCACTTATGATGGCGCATTCGTCTAGAGGCCTAGGACGCCGGCCTCTCAAGCCGGTAACAGGGGTTCGAATCCCCTATGCGCCACCTACGGGCCGCCGTTGGCGGCCCTTCTCCTAGGAGAGATGCCATGGCCCTCGAGGACGAGCTTGGAGCCGTCCTGACCCAGCGAACGCTGAGCCTCTCGGTCGCCGAGTCCTCCACAGCGGGGATGTTGGCCAACCGCATCACGAACGTCTCGGGAAGCAGTGCCTACTTCATGGGCGGCGCCGTCACCTACTCCAACGAGGCCAAGGAGAATCTCGTACAGGTCCCCCACCAGACGATGATCGATCATGGAGCGGTGAGCGGGGAGACGGCGAAGGCCATGGCCGAGGGTTGCCGGCGACTCTTCTCGACAGATCTCGCCGTCGCCATCACCGGCATCGCCGGCCCCACCGGAGGGACCGAAGAGAAGCCCGTCGGACTCCACTTCATCGCTCTGGCCTCTGCGGACGAGACCGAGGTGGAGGAGCACATCTGGAGCGGCGACCGGCTCCAGAACAAGACACAGACCGTAGAGCGGGCTCTCCGGATGCTGCTCAAGCACCTGGAAAGGCAAGCCTAGACCCCTCAGCCAAGCGGGTCTCTCGGCCCTCCGTCAAGCGAGCAGCCCTCTCGCCCTCGTCAAGCGAGCAGGCCCCTCGCAAACAGCAACAGCACAAGCAGCCCTCCCCCTGCTCCCGAAGCGAGGAGATAGGGGCGGGCCGCGGCCGCCGCCCGGCGCCGTATCAACTGCCACACACCCAGCGCGGCGCCCAATGGCGGCAAGAAGAACCCAAGAGCGTAGAGCATCTTGTCCGGATTCCGCTCCCAGTCCACTAGCAGCTGGCTGGCGTTGAAAATCGAGGAGTAGGTTCCGGTCACGATCCCGATCAGTAGTGTGAGGATGAAGAACCGGATCGTCACACCCCCGAAGAGAAGCAGGGCCACCAGCGTGAAGACTACCGTGAGCTGGGTGTTGATCGACCGGTCCAGCGTCTGGAAGATCGAGTGATTGACGATGCTCTCGATGGGCTCCCCGA
>CAYGBX010000045.1:6815-10633 GCA_964348195.1 uncultured Anaerolineales bacterium | reverse complement strand
TCGAGAAGAGGGTAGACGGCTCCCGGATTGGACGCCCAGCGGCCGCGGGTCCTGTCCTCAATCTCACGCATGATGTCGTTGCCGTATCGCGGCTTCTCGGCGAGCAGGTGCAGGACGAACAGGGACAGCAGCCCACCGCCCTTGCTGAGAATGGTGGCCACGAACGGATTGAACAGGCCTGGATGACCCCACCTCCCCGAGATCCAGGGCTTGAAGCGGCGGCCCCCGAAGAGCCAGTGCTTCTCCGGTGCCACGCCAAGAAAGGCAGCAAAGTGCTGGCGCCAGGCCGCTCGGGCATCGGTGTCAATAGACGCGTCCGCTGCCTCCGATTGCTGGGCCTGGGTCCACGCCTGCCAGAACGGTCCCTTTCTCTTCCTTCCCGGCAACTCCCACACTCCTTGACGGATGACTATTGAACTCAATATACTCTGACACAAGCATATCGCGCTCAAGGACCGTTGTCAAGCGGAGCGGGAAGTCCGACGCCCAGAGCAGAGCCACTCCGCCCGGGGATGACGGACTGGTGCGGAAGGCGCAGCGGTGGAGCCGAAAGGGACTAGCTGACCGTCCCGAAGCTCATCGCCAAGCCGGCGAGCATCAGGACCGCCCCAAGCAGAAAGTACACCACCCGGGCACCTCTCCGGCCGAAGAGTTGAACGAAGAGTCCGGCTCTTCGGGCGTTGAGGAAGAAGTCCCAGTCCTGGATCGCAGCGATCATGGCGAACACGCCAAACGCGACGACGACGACCGCGAGGATGTTCATGGGAGACTATGTGAACGCCCGCACCACCAGAATCGGGCGGGAACGCCGCTCGTCGATCCTCCACAGGCCAGCGTCTTGGGCCAGACGGATCGCCTCCCGCTGCTCCTCCCGTCCCGGGGGTCGGTTGATCTCCTCATATTGGTCGGCACCCACCCTTCCGGCGGGCCGGTACTGGTCCATTACATTGACGTAGGTATCCGGGGAAACCTCCTCCGCTAGAAAGCGCATGACCTCTGTCGTTCCGGCGATCTCCCCCGGCATGACCAAGTGGCGCACCAAGACACCGCGTTTCGCCAGTCCGTCCTCGTCCATCTTCAGTGGCCCGACCTGGCGGTGCATCTCCTTGATGGCCCGGCGTGCGGCCTCCGGGTAGTTCCTGGCCTTGAGGTACAGAAAGGCGAGATCCTCGTCCCAGAACTTGAAGTCCGGCATGTAGATATCCACGATCCCGTCGAGGAGCATCAGACTGTCCATCGAATCGTAGGACGACGTGTTGTAGACGATGGGAAGTCTGAGACCGGCCTCGACGGCGATGGCGAGAGCCTCGAGGACTTGGGGAACCACGTGCTCGGGGGTGACGAAGTTGATGTTGTGGCAGCCGACCGCCTGGAGCTCCAGCATCATCTCCGCCAGTCGCCTGGGCGGGGTCTCCGAGCCGGACTTGACCTGACTGATGTCGTAGTTCTGGCAGAAGACGCAACGGAGGTTGCAGAGGGAGAAGAAGATCGTTCCGGACCCCCTCCAGCCGCGGAGGCAGTCCTCCTCACCGAAATGGGGAAAGTAGCTGGAGACGATGGCGTGGCGACCGGTGCGACAGACACCTACCTTGTCCGCCATCCGATCCACGCCGCAGTCCCGTGGGCAGACACGACAATCGTTGAGGCGCTCGAGAGCCGCCTCGGCGCGGCGCCGGAGCTCGCCCGTGCGGTGAAGCGCCATGTAGGCCGGCTCGAAGTCCTGGCTGGCCAAGAAGTGGCTCTTGGTTCCGTCGCCGCTCGTCATGGCAGGCGCTCCCAGAGAAACCTCCCTTTCGTCTCACCCCGATCGTACCCAAGCGAGCCGGGCTGACGCAAGACGACACGCTCGGCTTGGCTGGATCCAGACCGGGCCAGGTCGCCAAGGGCCAGCATCCCGCAGCAGCGGAACTTTTCTCAGAATCGCGCGACAGGCTCGGAAGCGCAGAGGCTCCCGAGCCTGTCTTCAGGAAGGTTGGAGATCAGCTATCCGACCATGAGCGGGTAGGAGGTTTCCCCCTTGTCGATGGTGAACCCATTCGCGGGGTCGGTGAACAGGAAGCTGACCTTGAACTCGCCTGCCGAGGCCGGCGTGAAAGTGGCGCGGTAGATCCCTAGCCCGGCGTAGGTGGCGTCGAGGGAAGCCACGAACTCGCCATCAGCCGTCTCGACCAGGACCGAAACATCTTCCAGATCGGAGATGTGGTTGAAGGTGTTCCTCCAGGGCTGCTCCGTGTTGATCTCGTCGCCCGTCTGGATCGATCGGCGGGGCTCGAGGTACATCGTGACCTCCTCGCCAGCCATGGCGCCGGCGGGATCCCACCCGTACCTCACCTGGTAGGCGTGCATGGTGCCGCCGATGGTGGGCATGATCCCCTCGTTGCCGTCCCGAACCACCTCGGCGGGCCAAGCCTCGAAGTACCGAGATCCCTCGTACTCGAACAAGAAGGCCACAGAGTAGGCGGACGCGTACCCCCCGCCGATGTCGAAGGCCGCATACTCCGCAGAGTAGATCCCGTCGCCGTCATCAGTCGCGGCCACCTCGTCCACGCTGCCCTGCAGGGTCTTCACCGTTACCATCGGGCTCAGTCCGGTCACCGGGTTGCCGGCGCCATCCATCACGGTGAAGGTCAGGGTCTTGGCCCGCGTCACGTGCCAGTGACCCGGTGGTTCCATCTCGATGGTGAGAGCCGCCGGAGCCGGCGCGGCCGCTTGGGCGCAGCCCACGACCAACAAGATTGCCGCGACGGCCGCGGCCAAGACACTGATGCCTCGTCTATCCATTGTTTCTGCCCTCCTTTGGGTCTTCAGGCTCATTCACTCTGTCCGCCACCATCACCGCGCTCTCCACCCTCCGCTTGACAAGGAACCACCTCCTCTCCCCACACCTCTACACGCAGTCAGGGTGCCGCATCGTGCCGAACCGCGAGAAGGTATCGGATCACGTCCGCGGCCCGGTCCATGGGCATATGTGCCGCCTCCGCCATTCCTGCGGTGAACTCCACCATGGCGGAGTCGCTCGGGAATAGCTTCATCCGCTCCAGCGTGGGGAGCTCGTGACAGGCGGAGCAGGCGTTTTGAAAGGTGCGCTCACCGCGAACCAAGACCGAATCCGGGACCGCGGCGTCATAGACGATGTCTTGCAGCGACGCGACGGGGGTCCAGGTCGGTTGCGAAGTCGGAGGGGCAGGCGATGACTCTCCCGCGGCACACGCGACCGCAAGCGGGAGCACCAGGAGCAAGCCTAGCCGACTGGCGGTTTTCATGACTCGATGAGGTTCCCGCAAGTCCAGTCTACCGGGGGAAGGACGTCCTTCCATCCTCCCGGAGGGGTGATTTGGGCGGAACCGCGGGGTGATTCTTGCCCAGATTCGCGGCGAGAGACCGCGTCTCAGAGTGTTCGCGACATGTAGGGCGTGGAGCCGCGCGGCGCGGTCATGGCCCAGATGTCGGACTCGATGCCAGGTGTAGGGAGGGATGGGAATGCAGCCGCGGCCATGCGGCTCCGGAGGCTCCGGGGGCGGGATGGGTCTCGGCTCTCAGCTCTCGGCTCTCTGGCTGATGCCAGGGCGCGGCTGCGCCTCGCAGAACGGCTCTCAGCTCTCTAGCCCCCGCTAGGAGCTGCGGCTAGAAGCCTCGCCGCCAGCTTGTGGCGGCACGCTGGGGATGGTGGTCGGCGAAGAGGCGGTGGGGCTCTCGGCTCTCTGGCTGCGCCAGGACCTCGCCTTCGACTCGCTAGTGCTCGTGCTCGACGACGACTCGGTACTGCTCTCTACCTCGCCTTCGACTCGCTAGTGCTCGTGCTCGACGACGACTCGGTA
>CAYGBX010000045.1:0-6715 GCA_964348195.1 uncultured Anaerolineales bacterium | reverse complement strand
TGCTCTCTACCTCGCCTTCGACTCGCTAGTGCTCGTGCTCGACGACGACTCGGTACTGCTCTCTACCTCGCCTTCGACTCGCTAGTGCTCGTGCTCGACGACGACTCGGTAGTGCTCCTTCTTCATGCAGCGATCCATCACTACCGTCAGCCCGGCCTCGCGGCCCTTCTGCGCCGCCTCCTCGTGGATGATCTCCTCCTGCATCCAGACCACCGGGGCGCCAATCTTGATGGCCGACTCCACGATGCCGGGGACATGTCGCCGACCCCGGAACACGTCCACCACGTCGATCTTGTCAGGTATCTCCTCAAGACTGGCGTAGGACTTCTCGCCGAGGACCTCGTCCACAAAGGGATTGACGGGGATGATCCGGTAGCCGAACTGCTGCAGGTAGCCAGCTACAGAGTAGCTGTACCGATCGGGTTTGTCAGACAGCCCGACCACCGCAACCGTCTTGGTATCACCGTAGATGCGGCGCAGCACTTCGTCCGGGGGGTTGTCTGTCATCTTCTTCCTCCTGATATTTGACTACGGGTTGAAAGGCCAGACTATCGGCAGGACCACCAGAACTACTGCCATCACCACCAACGTCAAAGGCACGCCGACTTTGAGATAGTCCGCGAAACGGTACCCTCCCGGCCCCATCACCAGCAAGTTGGCGGGGTGGGCCACCGGACTAAGAAACGCGGCTGAGGCAGAGACAGCGACCGTCATCATCAGGGGGTAGGGGGAAATGCCCAGATCTCCGGCCGTGCTGAGGGCGACGGGTGCAAGAAGCACAGCGACCGCCGGGTTCGGCATGACTTGGGAGGCCAAAGCCGCTATGATGTAGAACCCCGCCACCACGGCCAATGGGCCCAGCCCTCCGATGGCGGCCACCATGCCCTCCGCGAGGAACTGCGCCGCGCCGGTCTGCTCCATCGCGATCCCCAGAGGGAGCATCCCGGCGATGAGGAATATCGCCCGCCACTCAATGTAGCGGTACGCCTCCTCCATGGTCAGGCTGCCAGTCAGGACCATGAGAGTCACCCCCATCACCGCCGCGATGGAGATAGGCAGCCAGCCTAGGATCACAGGGACGAGGACCGCCGCCATCACCAGGACGGCAGCCGGCGCCCGGCTCGCCCGGGGCACCTCCTGGGCCGCCTCGGTGAGCACCAGGAAGTCGGGCTCTGCCCCCAGGAGCTTGATCTTCTCCCGTGGCCCATGGATCAGTAGCGCATCGCCCATCCGGATGGCGATGTCCTGCAGGTCAGCGCGGTAGGCGCGGCCCTCCCTCCAGAAGGCCAGCACAGAAAGTCCGTACTTCTCGCGAAAGCGCAGCTCCCGGAGGGTCTGTCCGGCCAAGGTAGTGTGCGGCGAAAGCACGGCCTCCACCATGCCCACCCGGTCGGACTCAAGTGCTCCTAGGTCGAGCGCCGCCTGCTGGTCGATCTCCAAGTCCTCCAGATCGCGCATTGCCTCCAGAACCTCCTGGCGTCCTTTCACGACCAGGACGTCCCCCGGCTCCAACCGTTCCGCCGTATCGGGCACCAACAAGGTATCCTCATCCCTCAGGATCCCCAAGACCGCCAGCCCATAGGCCGCTCCCAGCCGGCTCTCCGTGAGGGTCCGGCCGGCCAGTCCGGACCCCTCCGGCACACGGAGCGAAAAGAGCCGCTCCTGCAGCCGGTAGGATGCGGCTACCTCATCCTCCGACATCCTCTCGAGCCGAACGAACTCGGGGGCGCCGCGCATCGCCTCGATAGTCTCGGGCGATCCCTCCACCAGGAGCCGGTCGCCAGCCTTGAGCGAAATCCTGGCAAGATCTGTCAGTCGGGTGTCTTCTCCGCGTCGGATGGCGAGAACGATGGCCCCGAACCGCTGGCGGAAGCGGATCTCTGGGAGTGTTTGCCCAATGAGGGACGCGTCGGCACCCACTTCCGCCTCCGCGAATTCGACGCCACGCGAGGAAAGCCAACTGATCCTCGGAGTGATCTCCTCCACGATGAGGTGCTCATGATCCTGCTCCGCAGCGAGCCGATCCGGCTGCCCTTCCACCAGAAGCCGATCGCCCTCCCTGAGCAACGTGTTGGGCGCTGGGGACAGAGCCGTGTGGGTATCTCGCAGCACCGCGAGGACGTTGAGCCCCAACGCTGCGCCGATGCGACTCTGCGCGAGGGTCATCCCCGCAAGCGAGGAGCCTTCGGGCACTCGGATGGTGAACAAGTGTGCGCCGAGCTCGTAGACTTCCCTCAGGTCGGGACCCGCCCCTTCACCGACCTCCCCTGCCAGGCCTCGAGAGGGAAGGAGGCGCCGGCCCACGAGCGCCATGAAGGCGATGCCGCTAGCGGTGACGAAGATCCCCACGGGGGTGTAATCGAAGAGACTGAAGGGCTCCAGCCCCGCGCCCCTCAGAGCCTCGCTGATGAGGATGTTGGGTGGGGTTCCAATGAGGGTATTGAGCCCGCCCAGCAGCGACGCAAAGGCCAGGGGAATGAGAAGCTTGGAGGGCGCGATCCCAGTTCGTCGCGCGATGTCCATGGCGACGGGCATGAAGAGAGAGGCCACACCGATGTCATTCATGAAACCGGACAGGATCCCCACGGTCGCCATGATGATCACCAGCAGTCGGATCTCGCCTGAGCCCGCCAGTCTAAGCACCTGGCGCCCTATGATCCCGGCCACCCCGGTCCTAGAGAGCCCGCCGCTGAGGATCAGCACCGCCCACACTGTCACCACGGCCGGGTTGCTCAGTCCGGAGAGGGCCTCGCCGGGAGTGACGAGGCCGGTGACGGCCAGGCTGACCAACACAAGGAGCGCCACCACGTCGATCCGGATCCGTTCGGTGACGAAAAGGACGACCGCGATGGCCAGGATAAAGAGGACGGTGGCTATCTCTGGGGTCACGCTGGGTACCTCTGCCTCGAACTGACGGGCGACACTCTAGTCGACATTTCGCAAGGGCTCAATGGTCGGGGCCCACCTGAGCGCCCCGAATCCCTGCACGCTGCATCCAGGCGTGTGCTATATTCCTGCGCGATCTCCAACACACGCCCCGAAGAGGAGGAATGATGTATCGATGGGTGGTTCTCGTACATGTCCTGGGAGCCTTCGGCTTTCTAATCGTGCACGGCATCTCGACCGCTGTGGTGCTGCAGCTGCGAAATGAACGCGACATGGAGCGCGTGAAGGCGCTCCTGGAACTATCCCAGCGGTCCTTGATTTGGATGTATGTGTTCGTGCTCATACTGCTCGGAAGCGGGATCATTGCAGGCTTCATGTTGAACTGGTGGGGTCAGTGGTGGATCTGGGTGTCCACGGCGATTCTGATAGTCGTCTCTGTAGTGATGTATCCCCTCGGCTCGCTGGCCCTGGGCCGAGTGCGAAAGGTGGCGGGCCTCCCCTATGCGGAAGGCCGGGTCTACGACAATCCTGCACTTCCTCCCGGCACATCCGAGGAGCTCGCCGCCGCGATAGACACTCTACGACCCTGGGAACTGCTCGGGATCGGCGTGGCGGGTATCGTAATCATCACTTGGCTGATGATGTTCAAGCCCTTCTAGGCTCCTAGGGCCCAGAGGGCAGGGTGGCTCGGATCCTGGTCGCCGGGGGCACGGGAGTCCTCGGCCGGCGGCTCGTCGATGCCCTGATGGCGGCTGGGTTTGGCGTCCGCGTGATGAGCCGCAGGGAGGCCCAGGCCAACCCCTGGCAGGATGCCGAGTGGGCTAAAGCGGACCTGGCGACGGGAGCCGGGGTAGTCGAGGCCGCCAAGGGGACCGACGTGGTGGTCCACGCCGCCACGACCTCAGCCTTCACCTCCTACGGGGTGGACTTGCGGACAGCGCTTCTGCCCTCCCCTGCCGTCGATGTGGACGGGACCTCCCGCCTCATCGAGGCGGCTCACTCTGCCGGGGTACCCAGGCTTGTCTACGTCTCTATCGTCGGCATCGAGCACATTCCGCTCGAGTACTACCGATTCAAGGTTCATGCAGAGGAGCTGGTCACCGCGTCACAGCTGGATTGGGCGATACTGAGAGCCACGCAGTTTCACCAACTGATCGACAGCATGCTCAGGGCTGCGGCGCGAGTCCCAGTGATGGTCATCCCGACCGATTTGCAGTTTCAGCCGATTGATCCTTCTGAGGTCGCGGTATGGCTGCGAGACGCGATCGAGAAGGGTGCCTCAGGTATGCTCCCCGAAGTGGGGGGGCCGGAGGTGCGCAGTCTGGGCGAGCTGGCCGAAATCTGGCTACAGGCGCGCGGCAGGGAGCAACGGATTCTGCACTTGCCGATGCCGGGCAAGGCGGCGGAGGCGTTTCGCCAAGGACTCAATACCACCCCCAGGCAGACGGACGCATCAGTGACGTGGGCGGACTGGGTCCGCCGAGAGTACACGCAGACCGGCTAGGCGTGGACGCGGTCTGTCCCGTAGCAGTGTGCACTGGATGACCGACCTCGCTCGGCCGCGGCTACCATCGGGGTCGAAGCCGGCTCCAGCTGCTGCCGACCATGCGGGCGACCTCGCAGGGGTTGACCAGGCGTCGGTGATCAACCGGCCCTGTTAGTCCATGCCTCTGAACCTCAACGCCATGCTCCAACAGGTGGACCATTGACCACCGAGATCGGGGTCCCACGAGGATGAGCCACCCGCGGCACCTGAGGCCTCCGCCCGCCCTTGTCGGAGCGGAGAACAGTGAGTACAATCACTGTTCCTGCGGTTCGGGCCACATGACCTGAAGCCGGATGGGCCTCCTGGCAGGCCACGAACCCCCGGACCGCTGCTGAGGAAGGGAGGATACTAGTGCTGAGGGAGTTCAAGGACTTCGCCATGAGAGGAAATGTCCTTGACATGGCGGTTGGCATCATCATTGGGGTCGCGTTCGGCAGGATTGTGACATCGATGGTCAATGATGTCGTGATGCCACCCATCGGGCTGCTGCTCGGCAACGTTGACTTTTCGAACCTGTTCATCAATCTCTCTGGGACTCCCTACGCGACTCTAGCTGAGGCCCAGGAGGCGGGTGCCGCCACAGTGAACTACGGCGTCTTCCTGAACACGGTCCTAGAGTTCCTGATCGTGGCGCTTGTGATTTTCCTCCTCATTCGGCAGGTCAATCGCGCTCGAGCGGCAGAGGACGAGGCTCCCCCCGAGCCAACGGTAAAAGACTGCCCGTATTGCATAACTGAGATCCCGATCAAGGCCACCCGCTGTCCCAATTGCACCTCCCAACTCGCCCCCGCGTAGCGGAAGGGGGCGCTATGGTTCCCGAGCAGGCTGGCTGAGCTTGCGCGGGCACTGCATCAAGAGGATGACGGGGCCGGCTGGCTGCGTCGGCGAGCTACCGGCGGTCGATACAATTCCCGAGCCGCGCCAGCGAATGACACGGAGCCTGCACCAAAAGCCGCGGGCCACCCAAAGTGAAGAAGAGGTCAACCCGATGACAACCGCCCAAGGCGAGGCAGCTCGCGCCGTCGGTCAACCACCAGCCAAACGGTCTCGCCGGGTAGCGGAGATCATAATGCCATCCAGATTCCACCAAAGGGGGTAGATGGGTGAAGTGAACGAATACGAGAAGTTAGGCGTCTTCTACATCGGCCGACCGTACGATCTGGACCAGAAGAAGCCGGGGGAGGGAATCCTCCTTTATGACTCGAAGGACCTCGTCACCCACGCGGTCTGCGTGGGCATGACAGGCAGCGGGAAGACCGGTCTCTGCATCGGGTTGCTAGAGGAGGCGGCCATCGACGGGATCCCCGCCATCGTCATCGATCCCAAGGGCGATCTCCCCAACCTGCTCTTGACCTTTCCTGAACTGCGTCCCCAGGACTTCACCCCCTGGGTCAACCCCGACGACGCGCGCAAGAAGGGGGTCTCCGTAGAGGAGTACGGCCGGCAGCAGGCCGAGCTATGGAAGTCAGGGCTTGCCGAGTGGGGGCAGGACGGTGAGAGGATCCGGCGGCTACGGGGGTCGGCCGACTTCGCCGTGTACACTCCGGGCAGCACGTCGGGACTGCCGGTCTCCATCCTATCGTCCTTCGCCGCTCCCCCGCCGGGCTTGGTGCAGGACGAAGAACTCCTAGCTGATCGCATCAACACCACGGTGACAAGCCTCCTGGGTCTCCTGGGCATCGAGGCAGACCCGATCCAGAGCCGAGAGCACATCCTCCTCTCCACCATTCTCAACCAAGCGTGGACAGCGGGAAGGAACCTCGATCTCCCCTCTTTGATTCAAGAGATCCAGACTCCGCCGGTGTCGCGGGTGGGCGTCCTGGATCTCGAGTCCTTCTCTCCGGCCGACGATCGCTTCGAGCTGGCCATGGCCCTCAACAACCTCCTCGCCGCGCCGGGCTTCGCCACCTGGCTGGAGGGAGAACCCCTAGAGATCGATCGGATGCTCTACACCGCAGAGGGAAGGCCGCGGGTTTCGATCTTCTCCATTGCCCACCTGAACGATGCCGAGCGCATGTTCTTCGTCTCGCTCCTTCTGAACCAGACAGTGGGCTGGATGCGCGGGCAGTCGGGCACCACGAGCCTGCGGGCCCTCCTCTACATGGACGAAATATTCGGCTACTTCCCACCCGTGGCCAACCCACCCTCCAAGGCTCCGCTCCTGACCCTTCTCAAACAAGGGCGAGCCTTCGGGTTGGGAACCGTCTTGGCCACCCAGAACCCGGTGGACCTCGACTACAAAGGGCTGTCCAACACCGGGACCTGGTTCATCGGTCGCCTGCA
>CAYGBX010000044.1:1371-12820 GCA_964348195.1 uncultured Anaerolineales bacterium | reverse complement strand
AGGACCCTTCCACCCCAGGGATCGGTGAGATAGATCGCACCATCCGGCCCCAGCGCCAGGTGCGTGGCTCGCACGGTGTCGGACCGGGGGCTGGGCCAGCTCCGGATCAGCCGACCCGTCGACTCCAGTACGTGGAGCCGCTGGCTCTCTGGGTCGGACACGTAGACTCGGCCGGCCCCGTCGACGGCGGCGTCCGTGGGCTGGGCGGTCTGACCCTCTAGGCCAGGCGGGATCGGGATCTCGCCGAGGGGCGCTCCCTCCAGGGAGATCCGGACCAACCGCGCTCCGCCCGTGTCTGCCACCAACAGCTCAGCCGCGCCAAGCCCGATCCCCCGGGGGCGGAAAAGGCCCATGCCAGCGCCCCAGACCGCCTGGAGGTCCCCACCATCGTCGTACACAAGAATGGCCTCCAGGCCCGCGTCCACCACGTAGACATTCCCCGAACCATCGATGACGAGATCCGCCGGCTCGATCCAGTCGGGGTCCGACCACCCGCTCAGGAGCTCGCCCTGCGGACCGAAACGGCCTAGTTGCCGAAGGGCGGTGTCCATGACGTAGACGGTTCCATCAGCAGCGGCAGCCACCGCTCGAGGATCTTCGAAGGGGGTGTCTTCATCGAATCCGCCCCACGAGGCCTGGACATCCAAGTCCAACGGAACAGAGGAGGGAGGCGGGACGATACCCAACTCCGCCAACAGCGTCTCCAGCGGTGGATAGGACTCGCGCGGCGGGAGCAGATAGGAGCGGGGGATCACCTCCGGTCCGCCGCCCGGAGGAATCCAAGCCAGGGCCACGTAGGTGTGGTGAGTCTCATCAGCGTAGCGGAGGGAGATGGGATGCAGGCCTGCCTGCAGGGTCGCCGTCCCCGAGACTCGACCGCCTCCAGGGTTTCGGACGACGGGCTGGCCGCCGACGGTCAAGGTCGAGCCGTCCTTCGAATCCGTGTCGAACTGGTACACACCATCGGAGGGGGCAAGGAGCATTCCGGACCATTCCACCGTGTAGGGGCGCGGAAGAGGAACCTGCTGCCAGTAAATCGACAGGTCGGGATCGATCCGCTCCAGTGTGGGCGGACCCTCCCAGTCCGCGTTTGAGAAGTATCTCCCCAGGAGTCCCTCCGGTCGGATCGGCGGACCATACAAGGCCGACAGTGGCACCGTCTCTACCTCGTCGCTGTCGGGGCGCTGCCAGGAGAGCCGCAGAGGTCCCACGCCACCCTGCGCCTCCACAGCGATCGGGTGTAGCCCCTCGGCCAGGGTCAGCTCGGCGACGAGCGCCCCCGACCCGCTCGCCACGGACGCGCCGTCGAGCCAGAGATCGGCTTCCCCCGGCGCCTGCAGCCCCAGCCGGTAGGCCCCATATACCGGGGCCCTAAGAATCCCTTCCCACCGCGCCAAGAATGGTTCGGAGAGCGGCGGGTCGACGGACCAATCGAAGTCGATAGGGCCTTCTCGACGCGAGATCGCAGGTTCATCGGCTCCCTCCGCAAAGATTCTCGCCAACAGACCTTGGGGACCGGCCACATCCCCCGGGCTGAACACCATGCGGTATAGGATCGGGGGACCTCCGAAAGGTGGGCGGACGGTCTCGGCCTCGGCGTCCGGGTACCACTCACGGCCACGGAGAAACTCCGACTCACGCCGTTCGTCGAGATACAGTGCTGCCCCGTTCGGGCCACCCTCGGAGATCGGCACGTGATCCCCCTCCCGCCACACCTGCACCGCTCCCGGGTCAGGGGCCAAGAAGCGCAGCGTCGGGTGCCCCGCGAAATGGTTGGATACATGGAACCGAACTCCTCTGCCCAACGCAGCCATCTCGCGTGCCACGATGGTCTGCGCTGTCGAGAAGGCGTTCCAGGAGGCGAAGTCGCGGGCCTGTCGCATGAAGTAGGTGTATCCGTTGTGGGCGGCGACGAAGGCCAGCGCCAGGCCGGCCATGACGAACGCTCCCTGCCACCACCGTGGCGCCAGGTCGCTGCGATACAGCTCGGCCAATGTGGCAACGGCCGAGAGCACCAGCAGATAGACGGGCGGCAGGACCCCGATCGCCCGCAGCGACTGAGGGGCCTCGAAGTCCAGGGAGAGGATTCCCCCCAGCAGCATGACCGCGAAGGTCACGAGGATGAGCTGATACCGAGGATCTCGGATCCGGGCCACCGCTGCGCCGCCACCGAGGACCAAGAACAGGCTGGCGAGAGGGTCGAGCATAGGTTCCCCGGGAATATTGTGTCGGCCGTTGCGATCCCCCTTGAGGTTGAACATCCCGACGTGGGCCGCGGTGTTGGAGATCAAGGCCTGCCCCAGATCGGTGGTCTCCCGCTGATTGAAGATCGACGCCGATCGGGTGCGCTCCAGGAACGCGTCGGTCTCCTGATACGCGTACAGCCCCAGGGGGGCAAAGGCCAGGAGGGCGGCCGTTGCCAACACGACCCATCCTGGGACGTCGCGGCGCCATCGGTCCCTGTGGGCGATCAGCCAAACGGCGGCAAACAGCCCCAGAGCCAGAGGCACCAGCCTCGCCGATGCGTAGGTGTGGAGCCCCAGCCCCAAGGCGATCCCCGATAGGCCCATCTGGGTCAGGCTTCCGGAACGGAGCCCCCTCCACAGGAAGAGAAGCGTCAGAACAAGGAACAACGGAACCAGAATGGCATCGAAGGCGATCCGGCTGAAGTTGATGTGCCAACGGGACGTCGCAAGAAGAAAGGCTCCCGCGAGTGGGAGATAGGGGCCTCTGAACAGCGCTCGGCCCAGCGCGTAGAAGGCCACGACGGTCGCGACACCGATCAGTGCCGCGACGGCCCGGAGTGTCGGCACGCTCTCGCCCAAGGTGCGGAACGCAATCGCTACTCCGTAGATGAAAGGCGCACCGCGCCCGAAGTTCTGGGGGAAGTAGACGGGCGTCTTCCCCGTAGCCAGCACCTCGCGAGCATCCAGCCCGTTCACGGCCTCGTCGAAGAACAGACCGAAGGGCTGGGTCTCCAGCCCTAACCCACGGACCGCCAACGCCAGGCCCACTATCCCGAGGAGGATGGCTGCCTCTCGCCTCGGGATCCGGTCCCGCCGCAGGCCCCCAGCCCATTGCCGCACCAGGCCCGGAACCTCCTCCCACCCGCCTAGCCGACGCGGAAGGTTTTCCAGCGCCGCAAGACCGGCCACGAAGCACACCAGGCTTCCCAGGAAAGCGGTCCAGGACCATAGAGAGGGGCCAGAATTGAAGAGATACAGCGATCCCCCAGCCAGGATCAGCGAGGCGGCGAGAAGCCCAAGCGCCAGAGGGTGCGCTCGAAGTCCCGGACGCGACCCAGGACCAACCGGCGATGAGGGTTCCCCCGGATCGACTCCTCGGACAACGCGGACGAACAGGAACGCAGCCAGGGCGTACAGGAGGACGCCGTCCCAAGGGTTGCTACCGGAGGTCAGTGTCCGCTGGGCCAGCACACCTACGGCGACCGCAGCGCCCGCTCCGGCGAGCCGGCGCAGATCAGGAAGCGGCTTCATGGTGGAAGGGCTGGGTCCCGATCAGTCCACTACAGCGAGGGGCGAGAACTTCATGATCCGGTGATTGCCCGAATCGGCCACGAACAGGGCCCCTTGGGCGTCCACAACCAGCCCAGTGGGCACGTTGAAGGATCCCTCGTCATCTCCGAAGTGGCCGAAGACGGCCAACAGCTCCCCCTCTCCCGAGAGGACCAGGACCCGGTACCCTTCGGGATCCGTCGCGAAGACTTGTCCTGCGGCGTTCACCGTCAGGAAGGGCTTGTTGGCGGGCGCTTCTCCGCTCCAGGCCCGCAGATGCCACTGGCCCAAGGGGTTGAAGTCGGCGTCGAAGACCTGGATGCGCCGGTTCCAGGTGTCGGCCACGTAGATCCGCCCCGATTCGTCCAAAGCGATCCCTACCGGCTCTTGAAACTCGCCCGCGGCGGCGCCCCCACCGCCCCACTGCCCGACGGGCGTGCCATCCCGCGTGAACTTGACGATCCGCTTGTTCCCCGTATCCGCAACCCAGACGTCTCCGTTGGCATCGACCGCCACGTCCCGGGGTCCGAAGAAGCCCAAGGGATCCGCGGCGGGATCGTCCCGCGAATCGTTGTGAAACCCCCAGGCGGTGACAAATCCGCCCTCGAGGGTGAAGGCCTGGATCCGGTGGTTCCAGGTGTCGGCCACATAGAGCCGGTCCCTCTCCCGGTCCACGGCGACCCCCCACGGTTCGGTGAACTCTCCTGGACCGGATCCGGCCCCTCCCCAGGCCCGCGCGAACCGGCCATCGAGATCGAACACCTGGATGCGGTGGTTGAGGCTGTCGGCCACGTAGAGGTTCCCCTCCGCATCGAAGTCGAGGTCCCGCGGGAGGTTGAACTCTCCCTCGCCCTGCCCCGGCTCGCCCCAGGTGAGGACGCTCGTTACCTCAATCCTCTGCTCCTGGTACGGATCAGCCACCAGATCTGGCGTGAGCGGCACCGCGCTGGAGCGCCACAGTTGAGTGGCCACGTCCCGCCTCAGATAGAAGGCGAAGTCTGACGATCCCAGCGGCCTCTCCAGATCGCGATAGAGGAGGAAGCGGACCAGGCTGGAGCGAAGCTCAGGGGTTGTGAAGGTCTGCACGATCCGCTCGACGACCCTGCGCGGCCATCCGGCCCCCTCCTGGACTCGGTAGTCCTCGGGGAACCACCAGCGCAGCGGGTACTGCTGACGAATGTAGTCGCTCAGGAAGGGACGGACGGCAGACTCGTTCTCCAGCCCCACCAGCACCACCGGGGCCTCCGGCGTCGCGAACAGCTCCCGGCCGAAGAATTGCTGGTTGGGGTAGTCCCTCAGGTACCAGAGGAAGGGCCAACTCGTGAACGAGTCGAATGCCACCTGCATATCCTTCCCGCCGACCAGCCGCTCGGACAGATCCTCGATCTCCTCCACCACCAGGGTCACGTCGGGAGAGGTCTGTGTGTAGATCAGGATCTCCCGCGCCACGTCCCCGTGGATGTAGGAGGCCAGCACCGCGTAGCGCACAGTGAATAAGGAGGCCACGCCCAGCAGGGAATACAGGGCGACCTGTAGCACCCGCCTCCCGCCCAGCTCGACCCCCACCCGGAAAGCCAGGATCAGCAGCCCCACCAGAAGCAGCGCGAACCCGAGCTGCTGGAGCCGGCTCCGCAGCGCCTCCAGCTCCGACCCGATGTCGATCATCCCCTCCACCGAGGAGGGCGCGGTGAGCGCGCCGAGCCCCACCAGGACCGCAGCCAGCATCACCGCTGCCATCAGACCCGATTGGGGCCGGGCCAGCCGGCGCCAATCGGTCGCCTTCCAGATCCGGTCGAACCCGTAGCCTGCCAGGAGCACGATGGGCAGGGTCATGTGGATGGACAGCCACGGCATCTTCTCGCCGGCCCAGCTGTAGATGGCGAAGGCGCCGGCAATCCAGAAGAGCAGCCAAGGGACGAAGAACGTCCCCGTTGGGGTGGCTTCAGCGCTCCGCTGGGCAGAGACGCGCAGCCGGCGAAGGAAGAACCACCCTCCCCCGATGAGGGCCAGCGCGACCGGCAGGAACTCGTATAGCGGGATCAGGATGAAGTAGTAGTACCCTGGCTGGGTGCCGCGCCGGACGTCGTGCTGGCTCAACCAGTAGCCAAGAGAGCCCACCAGCCCCGTCACGGCTCCGGCGATGTTGGTGAGAAAGGTGGTGTGCAGCAACAGGAAGATTCCGTAGAAGACCCCGAGTGAGATCAGATATCGCCGGCGATCCCAGAGCAGACCAACCACTATCGAGAGGCCCACCAACACTGCCACGATGATGCCCGCCACCGCCACCGCATCACCGCCCGCCGCCCGGAGCCCCTCCGGCGTGTACTCCGCCGGCCCCCGCCCGCTGAACTCAAGGAACAGCCCCGAGGTCAAGGGCAGGGCCAGCGTGGCCACCAGGAGCGCGAGGTTCTGGAGCGCCCTCTCGCCTCTCTCGGGTTGGGCCTGGCCCACCAACCTCTGCACCATCGCCCCCACTGGGAAGAGCACGAAGAGCAGAGCTCCGGGCGCCGCAAGGCTCATCAGAGCCACGGCAGCGCGTGCCAGGTCGGGCGCCAGGAGGAGCACGCTCAGTCCGATCGCGAAGACCGGAACCGAGACGAGGGGCCAGTACCGGATTCGCTCGCCCACGGGCTCCGGGGCACGGAGACGCCCGAGAGCGGAGTCGGGATCGCTCCAATATCGATAGGCCAGCGCCAGCCACACGAACAACCCGAAGAGAAAGGTCGTGATGAAAGCCACTTCCTTGCTGGAGAACAGGAAGGCTAGAGCCACGGCGGCCGCGTACAGCCAGCGGTCGCGGCGCTCGTCGAGATACCGCACGGCGGCGATAAACAGGACCATCTCGGGAAGGATGGCGAAGATGTCGTGCCGGATGAAGCGGGAGAAGTAGAGCATCCCCGGCGAGATGGCCAGCATGGTCCCCGCTGCCAGAGCCCCTGCCCGGCCGAGCCAGCGCCGGAGCAGGATCGGCGACGCGACCAGCGCCACCCCGATCGCGGCGGGCGCCACCCGCGAGGTGACGTCGCTCGCCCCGAGCAGGAAGTACACGAACGCCGTCACATGGAAGAGAAGGGGCCCGTGGAGGAGCGGGTTGTGGACGTACCCGCTGCCTCGATAAAGCTCCCAGGAGTAAAAGGCGTGCATGCTCTCGTCGTGGTGCTGAGCACGAGAGCCCAGGTCCCAGAAGCGCGTGACGACGGCGAGGAGGATGACCCCGACCCACAGGAGTCGCTCCCAGGTGAGGCCGGCCGGTAGGGCAAGGGGCCGGTCCAACCAGGATCCTCGGGGCTCCTCCGCCTCTCCCACGCTCGGCCTCAGCTCGTCTCCGGGGTCCGGATCCAGAGGATTATATCACGGGGGTCAGGAGCCACCGGCGGCTCCCCAAAGAGATACCAGGCAAGGATCTGCTGGGCCGACCACGGCCCCGGGGCACGCCACGTTTCGTCCAGTCTGTACCGCTGGCCCAGGTACCCCTCGGCCGACAGAGTCTCTTCGGAGACCACGGCAGCCGGCAGCGACGCGGGCGGCGGCTCCTCCCCAACGACCACGACTGGGAAGTTCCTGAGATACCAACGCAGGGCAGGTTCGTCGACGGAGAGCGCTACCCTAAGGCGATCGGGCTCCCTCGTCTGCTGCAGCGAGGCAGTCTCCACGTCAGCGGCCAGGTTACGCACATCCGGCGAGGTGACGGTTCGCAGTAGAGGCTCCGTGGCAGTGGGCGGACCGTAGTTCAATCGGCCGCCGCCGCGCATGATCAGCCCAGCCCCGAGGACAAGGAGGGCGAAGGTGGCGACAGAAGGCCCACGCGCGCCCTGCGGAATCGAGGAGAATATGACGGCCACTGAGACGAGGCCCACCAGGAGATACACTGCGAACACCGCGGCCGCATCCCCACCGCCTGCCGCGTATGCCCCCAGCAGGAACAGGGAGAATCCGACGACGACCAGGAACGAGAAGAACAGAGCCGCCTCGCCTCGGCCCAGTCCCACACCCATCAGTTCCTCCGTTCGCCTCGCCAGGTACCCTCCGGCCAGAATCGCAAGCGGGACCACCGTCAGCGGCAGACCCCCGAGTTCAGCGCCCATAGGAGCCTGGAGGAGGAGCGTCCCCAATGCCCAGAACGTGGCGAAGCGCATGATTCCGCGCTCGCGCAGCGCCACGGCTCCGGCCACGCCCGCCACCAGAACCACGGGCTCATGCCAGACGAGGAGCCCCATAGGGTTGGAAAGCATCAGGACGTCTGCAGGACTGCCCAGAACGGGAACGAAGCTCCATGCATCCTGGATTCCCAGCGGCCGGCTCAGGAGTCCCGTCGCCAACGCTAAGAACAGACCGCTCCCGAACAACAGAGCCGGCAGGGCCTCATCGCGCTCGGGAAGGCCGTTTCTCCAGCGTTCCACCACCCCGAGGACACCCCTGTCCCGAATCCGGCGCAGCGGGCCGATCGCCGCGTATGCCGCGAAGATCAGCAGGATCAGATACATCTCTCTGCCCGCCGGCAACCCCACGGCAACCGATCCAGCCACGAGCCAGATCGCCAGCCGGTCCCCTCGCAGCGCCCACCTCCGCAGCCCGATCCACAGACACAGCGCCGCTGCAACCACCAGGATCTGGCCGTCCAGTCGACGGGAGGCATGGATGAGAGTGGGCGACACCGCCAGGAGCCCTGCCATCCACAGCGCCTCGATTCGGCCCAGGTCGCGCCGGCCAAGATAGGGCAACAGCACAACCAGCGACCCGGCCAGAGCGGGCACTATCCGGGCAAGCGCGTCGCCCGACCCCAGAACCAAGATGACAAGGGCTTCCGCGTGCAGGAGTAGAGGGCTTTCGGAAGGGGCTGGCGCGCCGATGCCCTCTGCGAGCCGCCAGGCACCGGAGGCGAGCTCGGCCTCCTCCGCTGAGAGAGGGGCGCCTCCAAGAGCCCACAGACGGAGGGCGGCGCCAGCCGTGGCAAGGAGTAAGTACAGGCCGGCCTCGCGAGTGAGAACCCTCCCGGCGAGGG
This sequence comes from uncultured Anaerolineales bacterium, assembly GCA_964348195.1. Lineage (GTDB taxonomy): Bacteria > Chloroflexota > Anaerolineae > UBA7937 > JACPPX01 > CAYGBX01. The sequence goes on along the minus strand of CAYGBX010000044.1, from coordinate 4,303 downwards.
CCGGGCGAGGCAGGTGCGCCACGGCGGCTTCAGCCACCGAGCGATTCCGGACCTAGAGCCCCGATCCGCATGAAGATGGCCGCCCCGCCGCTATCGTAGACGAGCCGCACGAGTCCCTCCCACCGGGAGGCGAGCGCCGCCCGTGCTCCGTACTGGTCTTCCTCCAGCCGGCCGACGTAGAGGTAGGTCACTCCGCTCTCGTCCATCAGTGTTCCCAGCTCGAACTGATCCAGGACCCGGCCCGAGGTCGCGTCCCTGCCTGTGTACAGGGTGTCGATCAGCGGCTCGCGTCGGGAGGGCTCGTCGTAGTTGCCGCGCCACTGCAGCTCGTGGCCCCCCCAGCCCAGGAGCGTAGGGAGCCCCGTGAACGCCGAGATCCGGCCGGCATAAGTGTAGGAGCCTCCGGTCGCCTCCAAGATCACTGGGGATCCGTCCACGGCGTACCTCAGCCACGAGATCGCAGAGCTGTCGTCCGGGCTTCGTCGGGCCAGATACGCCGTGCCGTCGAGGGTAGCGGGACCGGCGAAGCTGCGCGTCTTGTCCCCGATGGAGAGCGGAGGATAGACAAGCGTGCCTAGGAACAGAAGCCCGACAACGCCCAACCAACCACCCAGAGCCAGGCGTTCGCGCGTGACCGCCGCTCGCAGCCGGGGGAGGATCTGCGACAGTGCGAAAGCGGACGCCACCGCCAGGAGCACCCAGGCCTGGTACCAGAGCTTGAAGACGGTGTTCATGCGGGTTCCGAAGGTGTCGTGCAGGTAGATGAATTCCACAACGAAGGTAAGCGCCAGGGCGACGGCGAACAGCCCGAACACGAAGGTCGAGCTCTCGCCCCGGCGGGCGGAGAGCGCTCCCTCGTTGCGCGGGGCCGAGACCGAATCGGAGGATGCCGGCTCGGCACCGGATACGAGGCTCTCCCGCTGTCCGGAGCCGTCCGCAGCGGACGCCGACAGTTCATCGGCATGGCGCCGCAGCAGGAGAAGGCTGGCCGCGATCAGGCCGGCCAGGAGGAGCACGAGCCAGGGATGGGCAAGAAGTGGGTCGGTGAGTCCCTGCCGCAGGAGCGCCGCCAGATCGCCCAACGGAAGACCGGCCGTCACGTCGGGTGGCAGCATCCGCTCCGCCTCACGGATCCGGCCCATCAGATACTCCCGCTGCTGGGCGCTCACGGCGATGGGAGCCAAGGCGGCGGCAAGCAGCGCGAGGGGGACCGCCAGGATCCCCACCGTCCAACCCGCCCAGTCCCGGATCGCCCTTTGGCCCAACCCGAGCTCACGCCACCGGACAACCAGGAAGGCGACCATCACAGCCAGAAACGGCCCGAACATGATCAGGTACTGGTGGAGCCTGGTCTTGACGAACAGAACTGGGAGCAGTCCCCGGGCTTGTGAACGGAGCCCGATGTAGAAGGGCAGATACAGGACTATGCTCAGCAGGACCAGCACGACGGCGAACCCGACCGCATCGCGAACCCACCCCCGATCCCCCGAGTCGCGCCTCTGAGAGCCAGCCACCCGGTAGAACGCGGCGACGATCCACCCGAACACAGGCTGGAGCCACTGCATGTTGGGTGCCTCGCTGCTCCGACGGCGACCTACCGCGTACCCGGCCACCACGATCAGTCCGTAGGTGGGGAGGTCCCAGGCGTTGAGGAAGCCCAGCGACCCCACGACCACTCCAATCAGGAGCATCTCGCGCCCCGACGGAGGAAACCCTCGGCGCATCAGGCCCACGGCCAGCGCGAGGACGATGAACACGAAGGGAAGCGCGAGCACGTGGGGATGCATGTCCCCCAGCAGGAAAGAGAAGAACGGGAACTCATCGATCACCTCGATGGAGAAGTCCCCGATCTTGTCATGGACCACCCGCGAGGCCCGCCACCACCACCAGTTGTCGGTCGGGACTCCCCCTGTTCGGGGCGCGGCGGCGAGGTTCTTGACGTCGATCCAGTTCCAGAACGCGTCGCTCCCCAGGCCCCGGCTGTGCAGTAGCTCGAGCAGCCCCTCGAGATTTCCGATGCCGGCGACGAAGAGGGACCCGAGAAGCCCGTACCGGATCGCCGACGCTTCCCGAGGCCTATCCAGGTCCTCGCCCAGAGTCTCTCGGTCTCTAGAATCTTCGCGAAGCGTGTCGCTGCCCCTAGCAAGCAAGTTGTAGATGACCCCGAACGCTCCCGTTGCCGTCATTGCGAACAAGAGCGCGATCCCCAGGTTGAAAGCCACGCCGGAGGCCACTCCGGAGAGCCGAGTCAACATCGCCATCATCACGTACCCGAAGTAGTAGTAGGAGATGGCGAATCCCGACAGCCACGGATCGTGGGGCGGGAACCGGTCGCTGCGAAGGATCGCGTTCAAGAACGCGATCTCCATCGGCTTCTCGGTGGCTTCGATATCAGGGTTGTAGGCTCTGATCACAGCCCAGAGCAGAAACGCAGAGGCGAACAGGACCTCGACCGCCAGGATCGTCCTCCACCGACGCAGCAGGACTTGGACCAGCCGCTCGGTCTCAGAGGCACGATCGCGATACAGGACGTGGTAGCCCCAGCCCAGGGCGCCAATGGCCAGCACGGCGAACGCGGCCGCCGATCGACTGTTCTCCATGAACCCCAGGCTGGCGAGAAGCCACAGTAGATAGGCAGAGAGAAGGAGACCGAGGGGCTTGGCGAACGCGTAGCCCCGGTCGCCAAGCCCACGGAAGAGGGAGAAGGCGATGGGGAGTGCGGCCAGCCCCATAATCTGGAGCAGGATCCACCAGAGGAGAACGGGACCGAAGATCTCCACCTTCAGATGGTCTCCGTCACCCGGTAGATCTGGACCCTAGGGTTCTCGTAGATGAGGGTGAGAAGATCCCGTTCCGACAACTCCTCGAACTTCTCGATCCCCTCCTGGGGATAGGCGGTCCGCTCCAACTGGCCGATGTAGATGTAGGAGAC
>CAYGBX010000044.1:0-1361 GCA_964348195.1 uncultured Anaerolineales bacterium | reverse complement strand
CCCGCTACTCCGACACGATCCTGCTCGAAAGCGGCTGGATTCGCGGCGGCGAACTCATCGCCGACCAACCTGCCATTGTCGAGGTCGATTACGGCGACGGCTACATCGATCTGATCGCCTTTGGTGTCCAGCACCGCGGCCAACCACACAGCACTTTCAGGATCCTCTTCAATGCCATCCAACGCACCACACTGAAATCCGTCAATACGGGCGATAGGCTCCTTACGCCGAGTTCTGCGGCCTTCTGAACGATCAGATCCATCGCCTCCGCGCTATCCGGCGTGTCGAAAAGACGTCGCGCCAGTCCGTCCCGCTCGCCGACCTGACTGCTGTAGCGCTGCTCGCTCTGGTGAGCTCCGAGGAGCGTCGGGAAGCCGGTGTAGGAGGCCACCCGTACCCCCCACTCCCGGTAGTACGGCAGCGGGGCCTCAGCGATTACTGGGCTCCCGGTGACGTTGGCCAGCAGCCACTCTATGGCCGCGTGGTCGTAGGCCATGTCCATCTCATTGCTGGGGTCGGGCCAGGAGTAGGTCCCAACCGTCATGTAGGCCATCCCGTCCAACGTACCCAGCGGAGGTCGCTCGCCGGGGAAGCGGTCGCTCACCCTGGCCCGGGTGCCCGCCACGAGGAAGATTGAGGAGCCGGCCATCAGCAAGACGAAAGACGCGATCCATACTGCGCGCCGGCGGGGGCTGGACCGTTCGCGCAACCAGGCCAGCACGCTGGGAAGCCCGGCCGCACCCGCGAGCCCCAGGAGCACCCAGGCCTGGATGTAGAACTTGAAGAGCGTGTTCATTCGATAGAAGTCGCTCCCGCCGAGGAAGTCTCTCAGATACACGACCTCGACGCCCAGCAGGATCCCGAACCCCAGGAAAAGCAGCAGGCCGCGGAACCGGTGGGCGGCCGTCGTGTTTCGGCGCGCCGCCATCACCGCCGCCATCACCACCAACGGCACCATCACGGCCAGGACCATCTCACCGCTCAATAGCAGAAGGACTCCGACCAGGCCGGCGGTACCCATCAGCCCCAGCGCCAAGCTGTGGCCCGCCCGCGGTTTGAGGACGAGAGAGGCATAGTGGTCGATCAACCTCGGCAGCCGGCGCCACCGCTTCCACAGGAGCCGGAGAAACCGAATCGGACCCTCCCGGGCTCGGCCCGAGCCGAGTCCGACGGCAAGCACGCTCACGGCCACAAAGAGCAGTCCTCCCCACATCGTCAGGAACGGAGCCAAATCAGTGCGCTCCCGCACGAGGCCCATGCCCACATGGAGCGCCTGGTAGTTCGCGAAGAAGGGCCAGTAGAGGAGTCCGGCCAGGCTGGCGATCAACGCCAGGTGCCAGGCCATTCGCTCCCAGCGCCGC
>CAYGBX010000043.1:12854-13076 GCA_964348195.1 uncultured Anaerolineales bacterium | reverse complement strand
CTGGGGAATACGGCGGGAAGGGCTCCGAAGCGCACAAGGCCTCGGTGGTTGGCGACACGGTCGGAGATCCGTTCAAGGACACCTCGGGGCCCTCTCTCAACATCTTGATCAAGCTGATGTCGATGGTCTCCGTGGTCTTCGCCGGGCTGGTGGCGAGGTTTGGCGATCTGCTGGGCACCTGGCTGGGGACGACCTGAGCGTACAGCTGTTCTTGGTGAGCAG
>CAYGBX010000043.1:0-12754 GCA_964348195.1 uncultured Anaerolineales bacterium | reverse complement strand
CCGTTCTGCGCCAGCAGCCGTTCTGCGCCAGCAGCCGTTCTGCGCCAGCAGCCGTTCTGCGCCAGCAGCCGTATCCTCCCTCGCACTTGGTACGATGTAGGAAGGAGCATCCCAGTCGAGGGTATGCAGGCATTGAGAGGAGCTCCATCGGAGGAGGGGGACGATGAATCAGGACACCAATGAACGAAGGCTCCGAAGGCTTCGCTACGGGCTTCTGGTCTTCATGGCCATCGCCCTTTCTGTCAGCCTCACCGCCTACTACGTCGCTCTGGCCCCGCTGGCGGCACTGGACATCATCGCGCGCTGGACAGTTGTGTTCGTGGTAGCCAGCGGGATCGTGTCCGCCCTCATCTTTTTCGGCTATTCCACCTATCTCAATCGAAGGGCATCTGGCGCATCCGGACAGCGGACTGAACCTCCAGCTCCCTCGACTGACACCTGAGGAGCGTCTCCGGCGGCGAACCAGGGACAGTCGGCGAGAGGCCGTCCCCGCTGTCCTCAGATCCTGCTCTCCCGGAGCCCCCGGTCCTCTGCCTGAGCCGATGTGAGCGTCGGCTACCTGTCCCACCCCCGGTATCTTGATCACCAAAGGGCCGGCCACCCCGAGCGACCGGAGAGACTCGAGGCGATCCTGGACGCCTTGCGGGCGTCCGATCTGATCGACCGGCTCTCTTCCCTCGCTCCCGCCCCCGCTGACCCCGGCCTCTTGGCCGCAGTCCACGACCCCGATTATCTGCACCGGCTGCGCGCAGAATCAGAAGCAGGGGGCAGATTCCTCGATCCTGACACCTACCTCGCTTCCGGGTCCTACGACGTCGCCGTCCTTGCCGCGGGCGGCGCCATCGCCTGTGTAGATGCGGTCCTTTCTGGCATAGTAGCCCAGGCCTTTGGCCTGATCCGTCCCCCTGGTCACCACGCGCTGCCCGCACGAGCCATGGGATTCTGTCTCCTCAACAACGTGGCCATCGCGGCCCGGCACGCTCTGGATAGCGCCGGTCTGGAGCGCATACTGATCGCCGACTTTGACGTCCACCACGGCAACGGCACCCAGGAGATCTTCTACCGCTCAGACAAGGTGCTCTACTTCTCCACCCACCAGTATCCCTGGTATCCGGGCACCGGAAGCCTGACGGAGATAGGCGCTGAAGAGGGGAGAGGGTTCACGGTCAACGTGCCACTCCCCGCAGGAACGGGCGACGCTGGGTACGAGCGCGCCTTCCGCGACATTCTGGTCCCCATGGCCGACCGCTTCCGCCCTCAGCTGATCCTGGTCTCGGCCGGCTACGACGCGCACTGGGCAGATCCTCTGGCCTCGATGAGGCTCACCACCTCCGGCTTCGCGACTCTGACCACCCGGCTGGTCGATCTCGCCCGGCGCCACGCCGATAGTCGTCTGGTCCTTCTTCTCGAAGGGGGATACCACCCTAAAGCTCTGGCAGCCTCGGTTCTGGCGACCCTCTCTGTGCTGAGCGGTCGGGAGCCCGAGGACCCCCTCGGACCCCCACCGACGGCCGATGAGCCGTCGCTGGATCACCTGGTCGTCCAACTCCGCCGAACCCACAGTCTCTGAGGTTCTCTTTCGGCTTCCCCTCCGTTTCCATAGCCCAACCGGGCCATTGACACCGCCCCGAATCCCCCGGATAATCAGCCCTGAGTCCCAGCGTGGAAACCCCCGGATTGAGTTCCGTCAGCCTCCGCGAGTACTGTGAGGAGATCAAGGGCCTCATTCGTCAGGGTGCATTGGATGAGGCCATCGCCGTCGGGCGCCATATCCTTTCGTTCTACCCAAAGTACATCTCGCCGTACCGACTCTTGGGCGAGGCCGCCCTAGAGCGAGAGAGCTACGACGAAGCAGCCGATCTGTTCCGCCGCGTGCTGGGAGCGGACCCCGAAGATGTCGTCTCTCATGTTGCCCTGGCGGTAGTTCACGACGAGACCCGTGCCCTCGACGAGGCCATTTGGCATCTGGAAATCGCATTCGAACTGGCGCCCGGCAATGCGGAGATCAGGCACGAACTCATCCGGCTATATACTGAGCGCGACGGCTCGCCTCCTCAGCGCCTGAAACTCACTCCAGCCGCCCTTGGCCGCCTCTACCTCACCGAGGGGCTGTACGATCGCGCCGTTGCCGAGCTTGAGCCCCTACTCCAGGTAGAATCCGATCGATTGGATCTCAGCCTGGCGGTGGCCGAAGCCCTCTGGCGCCAGGATCGCCGCTGGGAGGCTTCCGAGTACTATCAGCAGGTCCTGGCCGACCTTCCCTACTCCCTCAAGGCCAACCTCATTCAAGGTGCGCTTCTCCTGCAAGGCGGGCGCCCAGACGAGGCACGTCCCCACTTGGAGAGGGCCCGCGCGCTCGATCCCGAGAACGTGCTGGCGGGAAGGCTGTTCGGAGAACACTCTCCCCTCCGGCCGGAGCCGGTCCACATCGCAAGGTTGGGCGAAGTCCTGGCTCCCGAGCCGCCGCCTCTTCATGTTCCCACCCCCATCTCACCTGAGATGCCTGCCATCGAGCCTGAGTCGGCGCCACCCGAGCCTGCGGTCCTCCCGGAGGGCGCAGTTGAGAGGGAACCCTCGCTTGAGAGCCCGCCAGAGACCCCCATCTCGGAGGTCCCGGCAATGGAACCGGACGTGGAGCCCGTCCATGCAGAGCCCGAGCCAGTCCCACAGGACGAGCCCACATGGCTGGTCTCACTCGAGCAGAAAGCGCAAAGCCAGGCCGGAGGTGGGCAGGTTGCAGAGGGTATCCCGGATTGGCTCCTAGGCCTGAGGGGGCTATCCCACGAGACCGAGCCGAGTCCCCCCGCCGAGACTCGGGAAGAAGTTGCCGAGCCAGAGCCCGTCGAGGCCGAAGAGGAGTGGGCCCCCGTCACCGATGCGGAGATAGCCCAGCTCGATACCGAACCGTCCGTACCAGAGCCCGAGGCAGAGCCGCTGCCGGCCTGGCCCGCCCGCGTCCCGACTGAGGAGCCTCCCCCCACCGAGCCTGCGGAACTGGTCGCTGAGGCGGAATCCGAGCCGCCCACCGTACCCGAGATCGGTGAACCTGAGCCACCTGCATGGCCCGCTCAGCCCGAACCTGCGGCCCCTGTGGACGGAGAACCGGCCTTTGCCCCGCGCTCCCTCTCGGAGCCGCCGGATGAGCTGGGCGAGGAAGAGCCAGTAGCCGTAACAGGTGAGGAGGCGGAGCTTCTCTGGCCCACTGCCCCCGAGGCTCCGACCGCGGCCCCCACTGAACCGGAGGAGCGAGAGCCCCCATCGCCGATCGCCGCGGAGGAGATTCCCGAAATGGTGCCGGCGGACAGCGTGTCGGTGGAGCCGGTCGAGGAGGCCCCGGAAGATACAGAATCGCTCCTGCAAGTCGCCCGCAGCCATCTAGAAGCAGGCAATGTGGATGGTTCGGTCGAGCACTACCACCGATTGGTTCACGGGCCAGCCGGCGTCCCCGCGGAGGCTGTGGAGGATCTCGAGGACCTGGTGCAACGCGCTTCCGACCAGTTGGAGATCCAGCAGCTGCTGGGCGACGCCTATATGCGCACGGGCCGCCTGCAGGAAGCGCTGCACCTGTACCGCGAGGTCCGCAGCCAACTCGTTCCCGGCTAGAGCGCCTCCAGGTGGATGCTTCCGAGCTGTATGAGAGAACCCTGGTTCTCCTGAAGCCCGATGCTGTCCAACGAGGCCTCATAGGCAGGATCATGGCCCGCTTCGAAGAAGCGGGCCTCAAGATTGTCGCCCTCAAGCTGGTCCAGGTCGATCGAAAGTTCATATCGGCCCACTACCCCAACACGCCTGAGTGGATCCGGGGCATGGGAGAGAAGACCCTCGCTTCCTACAAAGAACACGGAAAGGACCCCATCGAGGAAGTCGGCACTGATGACCCGCAAGCCATCGGAGAGATGGTGAAGGACTGGAACGTGGACTACCTCACCTCGGGCCCGGTAGCTGCCTGTGTGGTGGAGGGTCTTCATGCCATCCAGGTGGTTCGAAAGATGTGTGGCCACACACTCCCCTACCTCGCTGATCCTGGCACCATCCGGAGCGACTTCTCCGTGGCCTCCCCCATCGCCGCCAACCTGCTCAAGCGGGCAGTGCGCAACCTGATTCACGCCTCCAGCACGCAGGAGGAGGCGGAGCACGAGATCGCCCATTGGTTCGGTCATGAGGAGTTGGTGCAATTCGATAGCGCAGACGAACCGGCTCTGTTCTAGCTGCCTAGGCAGCGTGACGGTCTTTCGCTTCAGGACCTAGCGGGATCTTACAAAGGCTGAGGCTAGCGCCTCAGCTTCTTGTTGTGTCGCAGCGGGAGTCTTCCCTGCATCAGCAGCGCGACAACTTCTCGCCTCTGCACCAGCAGCTGTCCTCCCTGCGCTAGCAGCGCCGCGACCTTCGGCTCCTGTGCTAGCAGCGCGACGCCTCTTCGCTACTGCATCCGGACCACAACCGCAGCATCGGACCAAAGGTTCTCCAGATCGAAGTACTCGCGATGGCTCGGCGCGAAGAGATGAACGATGACACTCCCGAAATCCAGGATCATCCATCCTGACTCGGCAGTCCCTTCTGTCCTCAACGGCTTGGATCGTCCTGCGCGGCACCGCTCCAGGACAGCGCCGGAGATCGCCCGCATCTGACGCTGGCTCGTCCCCGAGGCGATCACAAAGAAGTCCGCGAGAACGCTCACGGCACGGAGGTCCAAAATCACAATGTCTGAACCCTTCCGATCCGCGATGGCCTCCATCACCTCACGCGCAAGCTGATCGGAGTCCCATTCACTTCGGCCGCGCCGCCCTTTCCCCATCGACCCCTGCTTATCCTACGCTCGGGCCACAACCTGCGCCAGAACCGGGCTTTCGAGGACTCTGACCTTCCACCGGATGGGAGGGCGCATCGCTGATGGTGCCGCTACAATATCAGGTGAATGGCCTGGCCCGCATGGATGCGCCGAGAAGAGCCATAGCTGGGCCGAACTGGCCGGCGAGTCCCGATGCGAATGTTCGGAGGAGGCAAGGGTGACGCAGTCGTTCATCTCGCGCGGCTTCGTGGGCAGGAAACGTCAGCCCACCGAGCCTGAGCGGCTTCCGCCCGGCCAGCATGTCACGCCCGACTTCCCAGTGCTCTCAGCTGGACCAACCCCCCGCACACCGCTCGACCAGTGGACCTTCACTATCGACGGCCTGGTTCGCGAGCCCGTCACGTGGACCTGGGAGGAATTCGCCGCACTTCCGTCGCAGGAGATCATCGCCGACATCCACTGTGTCACGAAATGGAGCAGGCTCGACACCCGCTGGGAAGGCGTAAGCCTCGACACCCTCATCGAGCATGTTCACTTGGATCCCTCCGCCAAGTACGTGACCGCGATCTGCGACGGCGGCTACACCACCAATCTTCCCCTTACAGATGTGGTCAATGGCCAGGCATTTGTCGCCTACGGATTCGATGGTGCGCCTCTGGCTCCCGAGCACGGAGGCCCTGCCCGCCTGCTGGTGCCCCATCTCTACTTTTGGAAGAGTGCGAAATGGGTGCGCGGACTCCACCTCATGGCCGAGGACAAGCCCGGCTTCTGGGAGTCTCTCGGATACCACAATCGCGGAGACCCCTGGAAAGAGGAGCGGTACAGTGGAGACTGAGCAACCGTGCCCATGCATGACTCCTTGAATCAGACAGGTCTCTGGGCGCTCTGAAGGTGGAACGACCCCTCGAGTGGCAGATTGCGACCGTCACGGCGATCCAGCCGGAGACCCCCAGAGTCAGCACTTTCACGCTCAGCCTTCCCCGCTGGACGCGGCACAGGGCCGGCCAACACTACGACGTCCGGCTGACCGCTCCCGACGGATACCAAGCCCAGAGGAGCTACTCAGTCGCATCGGAGCCGGAAAGGACTGGTGAGATCGATCTCACCGTCGAACGGCTCCCGGACGGGGAGATCTCTACCTACCTACACGATGTACTGGTAATCGGGGATCAGATCGAGGTCCGTGGCCCTATCGGCGGCTATTTCGTCTGGGAAGCCAGCCAGGGCGGGCCCCTGCTGCTAATCGCTGGTGGGTCAGGAGTCGTGCCCCTCATGGCCATGATCCGCCACCGAGCCGCGACCGACTCCAACATCCCGACCCGACTCCTGTACAGCTCCCGCTCACCCGAGGAGGTGATCTACGCCAACGAACTGGAGGAATTGAGCATCTCCAATAGCGGGCTGGAGGTGTTTCACACTTTCACGCGGGACCAGCCACCGGACTGGACAGGCTATGCCCGGCGGATCGACCGCCAGATGCTGAGCGAGGTGATCGAGCCGTTCGGCACCAGCGCTCGGACCTACATTTGCGGCCCGACCCTTCTCGTCGAGGCGGTCGCCAACGCCCTCGTCGAGATCGGTCTCCCGGCATCACAAATCCGCACGGAGCGGTTTGGGCCTACCGGCAGCGCCAAATGAGGAACGTTGCGAAATGAGCGAGCACCCGAGCGAGTCGACTCGGAAACTGGTGCTGGACGGCAACTCGGCGGCAGCCGTATTGCAGGAGATATTCGGGCTGGAGATGACGGACAGCCCGGCCGAATGCGTCCACTGCGGCAACGTCGCCGAGATCGGGACGCTTCCTATGTACGGTCAGGAGATGGGTGCCGTGCTCCGATGCTCAGTGTGCGAGAATGTGGTGATGCGGATCCTAGAGACCCCTGAAGCGATCTACCTAGATGTCCGGGGCGCGGTCCGCCTGCGCTTGCACCGACCTACCTCGTGAGGTAGCACAGACATCCTCTTCTCACCACCCATCAGAAGCCACGTCACCCTAGCCCGTGTCTACCTGTCTGCTGGCTAGCCCGCCTGGCAAACCCCCCTACCACGGAGAACCTGTTGACCACACGAATACAGGTTGTCCCATACGACCCCACATGGGCGGGCGTGTTCCAGGCAGAGGCAAGGCCGATTGCCCGGGAGCTGGGGGATCTCGTCGTTCGTCTCCATCACATCGGAAGCACCGCCATTCCCGGCATTTCTGCCAAGCCTATCATCCATCGACTTCCTTGTGGAGGTTGAGGATGTCCAGGAACTGGATGACAGGACTCCAGCCATCGAGAAGCTTGGCTATCGGGCCATGGGTGAGCTTGGCATTCCAGGGCGCCGATACTTCAGAAAGAACGACGCTTCGAGTGTTAGGACCCTCCAGGTACACGCATTCCGCGCCAACAGCGACGAGGTTGAGCGCCACCTCGCCTTTCGCGACTACATGATTGCGCATCCTCGCGAAGCCCTAGCATACAGCGCTCTGAAGCAAAGATTGGCCCGAGAACATCCATACCACATGGAGTCGTACATGCGTGGCAAGGATGCCTACATCAAGAAGCAAGAGGCTAGGGCGATAACGTGGCGATTGGCGCAGCCGTCAGAGCCGCTCTCAACCCGAGGCAGCCCCGCCACCTCGTGAGCCCTTGCCCATCCACTCACGGCACAGTCTGGCGCAGCTCGGCTAGAAACCCTCCCACAGACCGCGCACGGTGGGCCGGAGCCGCGAGCCGGCCAGCATCAGCAATCGATACAACCAAGGTCGATACAGGAACTCGTAGGCAGGCTCAAATCGCAGAGGACGACCTCCAAAACCGCGCTTGAAGCGATAGACCCCCCACAGCTCTCCCCTGCGTTCCGCGAAATCCTGCGGCTCCCCGCTTCGGCCCACCTCGTCCGGGATCCCCCAGAGATCGTAGACCTCGCATCCCCGCTCCCTGGCCCAGCGCATGGCCTCCCACTGGAGGAGGTGGTTGGGCATGGCCTCCCTGTGTCTTCCAGAAGAGGCCCCATAGAGATACCAGGCCCGCGAGCCGTGGGCGAAGCTCATGAGCCCTGCCAACGTCTCGCCTCTGTATTCGGCCATCAGGAGCACGCAGCGGTCCGAGGGGGAGAAAGCCTCCCACGCAGCGCGGTAGTAGGCAAGGTCCCGAATGAAGAATCCGTCCCGCCGGCTCGTCTCCACCAGGAGCCCATGGAACTGGGGTAGGTCCGCCTGACCGCCCTGACGCACCCTCACACCCCTCCGCTCGCTGAGGCGGATGTTGTATCGGGTCTTGGATTTCATTCGGGCCAGGATCTCCCGTTCATCGCCCCGCAGGTCCACTGTCAGGGTGCTCCGGGGCTGGATCGTGGCCTCCACTTCCTGGAATCCACGCCTCAGGAGAGCATCACGCCATCCCGAGGGCGCTTCCGCGTCAGGCTCCACGCGCAACCAGATGGCCCGATCCCCCCGAGCCACGTCATGCAGAGCCGCCAACAGTGCGTCCAGCACTTCCTCGTCTCCCGGGTCGGCTACAGGTCCCCGAGGGACATAGGCCATGCTCCCCCAAGCCCAGGAACGTATCAAGATCTGCGCCGCCGCCCCACCGTCCGACGAGATCAGCACCCGATGGGGCCGCCAGCCGAAGCCGGACTTGAATTCCCCCCACCGGTACGATTGCAGGAGGTGTCCACCCATGGCCTCGGCCCACTCCTCCCAACTCTCCTCGTCTGTGGACAGATCGACGGCCAGACCAGAATCTCCACCCACGGACGCCATATCCCTCTCACCCATCATCTGCCTGCCAGCGGCATTATAGGCCACCCGTGCGCGCTGCCCAGATGAGTCGCAACCCTCTCCGTTGTCTTCCCCTGGGAGCTATGCTATCATCCGCGGCCGCGCCCCGCTGGGCGCCCCGGAGATGGCAGTTGCTCTCTGACTACGCGGTCGTCGGCCTGTTCGTCCTGATGGCCATCGCCTTTCCCGTCGCGCCCATTCTCCTGGCGTGGGTCATCCGCCCCAAGCGCCCCAACCCCATCAAGAAGTCAACCTACGAGTGCGGCCTCCAAACCATCGGAGAAACCTGGATCCAGTTCAAGGTCCAGTACTACATCTTCGCCCTGATATTCCTAATCTTCGACATCGAGATTGTCTTCCTCTACCCTTGGGCGGTGGCCTACGACCAGCTCGGCCTGTTCGCCCTCGTCGAAATGTTCATCTTCCTCGCGATCCTGGTGGCGGGCCTCATATACGCCTGGCGCAAGGGGGTCTTGAGGTGGGTCTAGCCCCCAAGCGACCCGACCCATCCCACCTTCCGCCCTGCTAAGAAGCCTCCCCAGGATGCTGGAGAATCTCTTCGTCAATCTCAGCGCCACGCTGGCATCCCTCCTGGGAAGGTTCCTGCCCGGATGGCTGGTGGACCTGATCCTGGCCCTGGCGTCGATCCTCATCGTGGTGACCTTCACCTCTATGGTGGTCCTCATCCTCATCAACTGGGCCGAGCGGAAGGTGCTGGGGCGGATCCAGGATCGGCCGGGCCCCAACCGCGTTGGGCCGCTGGGCATCCTGCAGGGGCCGGCCGACGCCATCAAGCTGTTCACCAAGGAGGACACCACACCAGAACAGGCCGACCGTCTGGTGTACAACCTGGCCCCAATCGTGATCGTCGTTCCTGTGCTGGCGGTGTTCGCTGTCATCCCGTTCGGAAGGGGAATGTACCCTGCCGATCTCAACATCGGGATCCTGTATGTCCTTGCCGTCTCGTCCGCCGAAACCATCGGGATCCTCATGGCCGGATGGGGGTCGCGCAACAAGTACGCACTGCTCGGTGCTATGCGAGGCATCGCTCAGCTGATCAGCTACGAGGTCCCTCTGCTCCTCTCAATCGTTGGGATTCTTCTCCTGGCGGGGTCCTTGTCCGTAGTGCAGATTGTTGAGGGCCAGAGCCAGGTTTGGTACGTCGTCCTGCAGCCGCTGGGATTCGTAATCTTCCTCATCGCCACCCTAGCCGAAGTGGAGCGCACACCATTTGACATCATGGAGGCCGAGTCCGAGCTCGTCGCAGGCCACCACATCGAATACTCGGGCATGAAGTTTGCCATGTTTTACCTTGCCCAATATGTCGGCGCCTTCGCCATGTCCCTCATCGCCGCCCTCGTCTTCCTCGGTGGTTGGCATGGTCCGATCCTACCCTCCTGGGCTTGGGTCTTCATCAAGGCATTCTTCATCTATATGGTGCTGGTGTGGATCCGTGGTACCCTGCCTCGATTCAGAGTGGACCAGCTGATGGGCTTCGCCTGGAAGTTCCTGGTCCCCCTAGCTCTGGCCAACCTGCTCGTCGCGGCGCTGATCCAGGGACTGGTCGACCGAGGCCAGATCGTTACCTTCACCCTCGTCTCCCTCGCCGCCAATGGGGCCCTCCTCCTTCTCGCAACTGTGGCGATTGCCCTCTGGTCGCGCCGCCAGCGTCTCCACGTCCGAGGTCTCGCCTTCGAACCCGCGCGCCGAACCACGGCATGGTAGACTTCGAGCCCACCCTCCTGGCGAGCGTTCCCCATATCGTCTTCCTCATCGTGTCGGCGGTGACGCTCTTGGGCGCCATCGCCATGGTCACCGTACGCAGCATCGTCTATGCCGCGCTGATGATGATCGTCTCCTTCGCCGGCGTAGCAGGCATCTATGTGCTCCTCGAGGCCCCTTTCCTCGCGGCGGTGCAGGTCCTCATCTACATAGGTGCGATCTCAGTGCTGTTTCTGTTCGGAATCATGCTGACACAGCGATCGGTCCAAGGTCCCGCTCGCATGCGTAATCAGCAATGGGCCTACGTCTTCGGCGCCATCACCGTCCTTGCCGCCGTATTCCCTCTCCTCCTGGTCCGAGCAGATTGGGTCGTCTCCGACGCACCACCCCTGGCAGATCCCATCCGGGGTCTGGGCGAGGCCCTGCTCACCACCTACGTGCTGCCTTTCGAGGTCGCCTCCGTGCTTCTCCTGATGGCCTTGGTGGGCGCCATCATCATCGCGCGTGAAGGCGTGGCAGAATCGGAGAGCGACGAGGCAAAGACTCCCCTCCAGCCGGCCGGCTCCACCGCGGATTCGGACCCTCCCTCACAACGCAGCCGAACATCTGACGCGTCCCGAGAGCAAGATCAGGGAGCCGCGCCCACAAGACCCGCCGGGGACATATCCTGATGGTGCCCCTCACCTGGTACCTGGTCCTGGCCGCGCTCCTCTTCGCCATCGGCCTCTACGGGGCCCTATCCAACCGAAACGCGGTCATGGTCCTGATGTCTGTGGAGCTGCTCCTCAATGCCGTCAACATCAACCTGGTGGCCTTCTGGCGCCATATCACGCCCCAGAATCTGTCCGGCCAAGTCTTCGCCATCATGGTCATCACGGTCGCTGCCGCCGAGGTGGCGATCGGGCTGGCGCTGGTTCTCGCCGTCTACAGACAGCGTCAAACCATCAACATCGAAGAACTCGATCTGATGAAAGGCTGACCTGTGCTCGGACTCGTCTGGCTGGTTCCTCTCCTCCCTCTGGCTGCCTTCGCCGCCATCGTGTTCTACCTCCACCGCTGGGCCAGGCTCAGTGGGTATCTCGCCATCGGGGGCATCTCCGTCTCGGGGTTGGTGGGGGCGGGCATCTTCCTCGAGGCCCTCTCCCGTCCTGAGTTGGCCTCTCATCCTGTCCGGGTGACGCTCGATTGGATCCCCACCGGTGGCACCTCGCTCTCTTTGGGGTTCCAGGCAGATCCTCTGACCTCGGTCATGGTGGTCATGGTCACCTTCGTCTGCCTCTTGATCTTCATCTACTCCCAGGGGTACATGCGGTTCCCCTCCCATATGAACAGGGAAGATCCCCGCTATCGGGAGGCTGCCCGGAAGGACATCGACCCTCGTTATGCCCGGTTCTTCGCCTACGTCAGTCTCTTCGCTGCCGGCATGTTGGGGCTGGTCACGGCTGACAACCTCCTCATCCTGTTTGTCTCTTGGGAGATCATGGGGCTGTGCTCGTACCTTCTCATAGGCTTCTGGGACACCAAGATCTATCCTGATCCCGATCGCATCACCCCTCGCCAGGCGGGGGTCAAGGCCTTCCTCACCACCCGGGTGGGGGATGTGCTGCTTCTTCTGGGGATCCTTCTCCTCTATGTGGAGACAGGGTCTTTGGGGTTTGGGGAGATCTTCTCCCAGCTCGGTGGGATGGGTCAGGAGACCTTGGTGGCGGCGGGGCTGTTGATCTTCGCTGGGGCGGTGGGGAAGAGTGCGCAGTTCCCTCTCCACGTCTGGCTTCCTGACGCCATGGAGGGACCCACCCCGGTGAGCGCTCTGATTCACGCTGCCACCATGGTGGCAGCAGGGGTGTATCTGGTGGCCCGCACCTTGCCGGTGTTCCTGGCCGCTGCCGGCTCCCCCGCTCTGATCTGGGTAGCTGGGATCGGGGCCCTCACCGCGTTGTTGGCCGCCACCATGGGGCTGGCCCAGGACGACATCAAGCGGGTCTTGGCCTACTCCACCATCAGCCAGCTGGGGTACATGATGATGGCCCTGGGGATCGGCTCTCTCGTAGCCGGGGTGTTTCATCTCCTCACCCATGCCTTCTTCAAGGCCCTGCTGTTCTTGGGGGCTGGGTCGGTGATCCACGGGGTGGAGGGAGGGGAACACGCTCTCGCCCACGGCAACCCCTCATCGGAAGGGGAAACGGAGGCCGAGTTCGACCCCAACGACATGACCCTGATGGGAGGGTTGAGAGACCGGATGCCGGTCACCTTCTGGACCTTTCTCATCGGGGCCTTGGCTCTCTCTGGAGTGTTCCCTCTGGCCGGGTTCTGGAGCAAGGATGAGATCTTGAGCGAGGCTTTCTCCCAGGCCACGGAGGGAGGGTTGGGCACCCTTCCCCTCCTGGTCTTTGTGACAGGCGCCCTGGCGGCCTTCCTCACCGCTCTCTACATGGGGAGGCAGTTGGGGCTGGTCTTTTGGGGGAGGCCTCGGCATG
>CAYGBX010000042.1:0-13224 GCA_964348195.1 uncultured Anaerolineales bacterium | reverse complement strand
CTAGGACCGGCGTCGGAAGATCGCGACGCTAGGACCGGCGTCGGAAGATCGCGACACTAGGATCGGCACCGGCCTATCCGGTAGCGCCAGGGAGCGCCGGAAGACCACTTCGACGAGACAGCGCCCAGAGATGCGGTCACCTTGATGCTCCCAGTAGAGATCATCGCCAAGAAGCGGGACGGCCTGTCGTTGTCCCGGGACGAGATCGAGTTCGTTGTCGCAGGGGCAACGTCCAAGGAAATCCCCGACTACCAGATTGCCGCCTGGCTGATGGCGGTCGTGATCCAAGGCATGGACGAGGAGGAGACCGTCGCCCTCACGCGCGCAATGGCCGAGAGCGGGGAGATCTTGGATCTGAGCGAGGTCGCGCCCATTGTCCTTGACAAGCACAGCAGTGGCGGGGTTGGGGACAAGACCACTCTGACTGTGGCGCCACTCGTTGCCGCGGCAGGGCTTCCGGTCGGCAAGATGTCGGGACGCGGTCTTGGCTTCACCGGGGGGACGCTGGACAAGCTGGAGTCCTTCCCGGGGTTCCAGGTTGACCTGGAGCGAAAGCGATTTCTGAATACGCTTAGGAAAAAGGGGATCGTCGTGGCCGGACAGACCGCAGATCTGGCCCCTGCAGACGCTGTTCTCTATGCCCTGCGCGATGTGACGGCAACGGTGAGTTCGATCCCCCTGATCGCGTCGAGCATCATGAGCAAGAAGATCGCCGCCGGTGGAAACGCCATCGTCCTCGACGTAAAGGTTGGTCGGGGGACCTCCATGCAGACCCTGGATGAGGCACTGGATCTCGCCCGATTGATGATTGGCATCGGACGGCGATTCGGACGGCGGGTGGCCGCAGTAATCGCAGACATGTCTCAGCCTCTTGGCCGAACCGTAGGAAACATTCTGGAGGTTCGGGAAGCCATCGACACCTTGCAGGGCGGAGGGCCCGAGGATTTCACCGAGCACACGATGGCCGTCGCCTCTCAGATGCTCGTGCTGGGGCAAGCGGCCGAAGACGAGGCACGCGCCAGGGCGATGGTTCACTCCTACCTCGAGGAAGGAACGGGGCTGGCGAAGCTCCAAGACCTCGTGTCCGGTCAGGGCGGGGACGCCTCCTTCGTGTCTGATCCCGGGAAGTTCCCGTCGGCTCCCGTCGTCCGGGATATTGGTGCGCCTCGAGACGGATTCATCGCAGGATTGGACGCCCGAGAGGTCGGCCTCGTCGCGGTTGCTTTGGGCGCGGGGCGGGCCAAGAAAGGTGGACCGGTGGATCATCGGGTCGGGTTGGTCCTGCATCGGAAAGTCGGAGAACACGTTTCGACAGGGGACCCCCTGTTCTCGATCCATTCTCTGTCGGTCGATGATTCGGAGCGAGCAGAGGCGAGGCTGCTAGAGGCCTATGGCTGGAGCGAGCATGAGGTCCCGGCCCCGCCCCTGATCCACCAGATCCTTCCTTGGCAGGAATCCTGAGCCTAGCTCGCCATCTCTGGCCAGGACCACTGCTGCTCGCACTCGCGCTGACGGCCTGTCAGACCCCTGCGGAGCCCGTACTGCGGCCCACGGAGTTGGTCTGGAGTTTCAGCGCCGGAGACTACGTCCGCTCAACCCCGATTTCGGCGGAGGGCACAGTCTTCGTCGGGTCGGATGACAACCACCTCTATGCGATCGAGGAGTCCGGCGGTACCGTCCTGTGGAGATTCGAGACCGCCGACAACGTGTCTGCGTCGGCGCGGGTGCAGGGCGGTACGGTGTTCGTTGGCTCCTGGGATGGAGTCTTCTACGCCCTCGAAGCCGCGTCGGGGGCTCTGAAGTGGCGCTATGTAACGGATGGATGGATCACGGGGGCGGCTGCCATAGATGCCTCCAGCGAGCCTCCACGCGCGTACGTCGCCTCCAGCGACGGCTTTCTCCACGCACTCACTTTGACCGAGGGAGAACTGCTCTGGCGCTGGGGGCCAGTCGGCGGATTCCGGACCGCGCCTGCCATCGGCGGTGATTCTGTCCTTGCCAGTTCGGAGGACGGACGACTGTACGCTATCGATCGGACCAGCGGTGAGCTCAACTGGTCCTTTTCGGGGGGAGGAGCTCCTCGGGGCAATCCCGCCGTTCTCGATGGCACCGTGTACACCGTCGCAGCGGATCGCAGGTTGCACGCGGTACACGTATCCGACGGGGCGCTAGTCTGGACTAGGACCCTGGAGCATGGAGCGATCGCGGGTCCCTCGGCAGAGGAGGACGCAGTGTTCCTCGCAGACCTGGGCGGGAATCTGCGGGGCTTCGATGCCAAGACCGGCGCCTCGCTCTGGTCCACCCGTGTAGACACTCCTCTCCGGCGCACTCCGCACATCGGCTCGGGCCTGGTGGTGTTCGCGGGCGACAACAACCGCCTCTACGCCGCCTCGCTCGACGACGGACGCCTTCTGTGGTCCTTCCCCACCAGAGGAGACCCTACGACACCTGTGATGGCCGGCGACATGCTGTTGTTCGGCTCGCTCGACCGAAGGATCTACGCTCTTCGACTGGCCGCCTCTGAGGGAGAGCCGTGAGAGGCGCCTCTGCCTTCACCCGCGCGACACTGGTGGCCGTGGGTCTGGTGCTCCTCCTCCTGCTGGCCCGGGGTTCGTCGCTCAGGCCAGCCCGGCTTCTCATATCCGAAGTTCGGGAGACGGTCGGCAGCATTCAGCCCAACGTCGACCCATCCGCGTGGGCGCGGCTGGCGATCGAATTCCCAGAAGCAGAGGAGTACCTGCTCCTCCTTCAGGCGCGAATGGAGATGCCGAGCCTGGATGCCGTGACGACGCTGAATGGAATCATCGATCTGCGTCCCAGAAGTCCGGCAGCGTACGAGGCACACCTCACACTGGCACGCCACTGGGCGGTTCTCGGCGATCCTGAGGCTGATGAAGCGTACGGAGCCGCATTGGAGCTCAACGCCAACCTGGAAACCCAACTGGAGTGGGCTGACCACTTGGAGTCCACGGGCCGTCCCGACGAGGCGTACGAGGTGTATGCCCAGATGCTGCGCGAGTACCCCGAGGCGTTTGTTGGCATGCGCCGCCTGGCGCAGGATCCGATCGTTCTCGCACAGGATCTCGTTTCGGCCACCTTCTTCAGTGACGCACTGGAGGTGCTTCGAGGAACACGGGGGCCGGACGCGGACCGGTTGCGGGCAAGGGCGCTCTCGGGCCTGGGCCGGTTCGAGGAAGCGCTCCCGCTCTTCGAGCAGTGGTTGGAGCTGGAACCCGACTCGATCGAGGCCAAGGAAGGCCTGGCACGGGTCCTCTCCCGGCTTGGCCGACTGGATGAAGCACTGTCGCTGTATCGCGCCGTGGATTCGCAAGACACCCGATTGGCCGAGGCCGGGCTGTTGGAGCTTATGGGAGAGACGGAGGCCGCTCTCGCCGTCTACCGCGAGCACGTCTATCCGATCGCCCTCTGGCGAGCGACCGAGATCCTGGAGCGGGAGGGTCGGGACGAGGAGACGTTGGAAATCTACGATCGGATCGCAGCCTCCGAGTCGGCGTTGGCGGACGATGCATCCTACCGACTCCTGGTTCTGGCGAGACGGCTGAGCCAGCCTCAGTGGGAGGCTCAGGCGCTGGTGCGGCTGGAGGAGATCGGATGGCCGAACTTCTTCTGGCAACAGTCGGTAGACGGCGGGCTCAGCCTGGGGTCGTCCGCGCCTACGGAAGGTGATGGAGCGGAGATTCTCACCAAGGCCGAGACGCTGGAAGAGATGGGGATGGTCGATTGGGCGCTGGAGGAGCTACGCTTCGCGGCTCGACTGGGCCAGGGCACGGGCCTGCGGCTGGCCATGGCGGCGGCCCTTCACGATCGAGGCCACATCACCGAGGCCCATCGAATCGCCCAGACCCGGATCCTCTCTGGACCCAACCCGGCTCCTCTCGAGGCCTGGCGGCTGTCCTATCCCTCCGCCTATCGGGCCGAGGTGGAAGCCGCGGCTGCCGAGTTCGGAATCGATCCGCTGCTGGTGTGGTCCGTCATGCGGCAGGAAAGCCAGTTCGATCCGATGGCCCTGTCCTCAGCCGATGCGCAAGGACTGATGCAGATCATTCCCTCCACCCGCGATGACATCGCGTCTCGGCTCGCCGTGTCAGTGGACCCACTCGACATGTTCGATCCAGCGGTGAACATCCGATTCGGCGCCTCGTACCTACGAACCATGCTCGACGTCTTCGACGGTGATTCGCTTCTCGCCGTCGCCGCCTACAACGGCGGCCCCGGAAACGTACGATCTTGGCTGGAGGATGGCTTGGTATCAGACCAAGCGGATTTCCTCCGGTGGATCGGCTTGGTGGAGACCCGGGAGTTCGTGGCCCGCGTGATGGCCAACTACGCTGTGTACAGCTGGTTGGAGGCATTGTGATCGTTGCGGGAAGCGGAGATGGGGGACGAAGGCCGACGCCGCGCTTCAAGCCGCGAGCCGCCCGACTCAGACCGTTGTCTGGCATGCGAGCGCCCCTCCGAGGATCCATTACGGTCGCCTGGACAACCCTTCTGATTGCTGCAGGCGCGGTACTGGCCCAGTTGGTTCTTCTGACGGTCACCGCATCATCGCTCGACATCGACCCGGTCGAGCCGGAGCCACCTCGTCAGCGACCCACCCAAGCGGCGCTGGCAGCGCTCCCCTCTCCGCGGAGCGTCGCCCTAGCTACTTCCACTCCGACCGAGACTCTGAACCCGCCAACCCCAGCTCCGACTCCCACCGCTCCGGAAGCGCCAGCGGAAGACCCTGTTCCCGACGATCCCGAGATGGAGCCCTATCTCCGCCTGTTGGGAGCGCTGGAGGCCATGCCGAGCGACGCTGCGGCAGAGGAGCTTGCCTCCGTGGCTGCGGCGTGGTCCGGCACCGCGGCAGCCTACGAGGCTCATCTGACCCTCGCTCGGTACTACCGGGATCAGGGAGACCCCAGGGCCACTGCCCGCTACGAGGCCGCCTTGGCCCTGGACCGCCCCCTGGACGTGCGGCTCGAGTGGGCAGCCCATCTTGAATCGGTTGGACGCGGAGGGGACGCCTACGCCGCGTTCAAGGACGTGGCGCGTCGCTTCACCGCGGAAGGCGTCCCCGCCATGCTCCGGCTGGCGGCCGACCCCATTGCACTTGCGGGCGACCTCCTCGGACTCGGATTCTATGGGGAGGCCCTGGCCGCAGTGCCCCCTGGCGGATCCTCGACGGAGCTCAGACTGCGGGCCGAGGCCCTCACCCGGCTGCGACGGTACAGCGAAGCGCTCGCCGAGTACGAGCGGTGGCTCCTGCTTGAGCCTGAATCACAGGAGGCTCGGCTCGGGCGAGCCCAGAACTTGGTCCGGCTCGGCCGCCTGGAGGAGGCGCTCCTAGCCTACGGCTCGGTGTCCAGCGCGACTGGGAGATTGGGCGAAGCGCAGGTTCTGTCCGCCCTCGGCCGACGGGAAGATGCATTTGACCGCTTCGTCGCCCTCTCTTCCCCCGTTGGCTGGTGGTCGGCGGCCGGGCTGCTGGAGCGCATGGGCCGGGCAGGCGAGGCGCTGCCCAACTACAGCCTGACCGCTTCGTCCCAATCGTCCTTGGCCGACGATGCCGCCTACCGGCTGTTGGTGCTGGCTCGGACCCACGGCATCGCCGGGTACGAGTCGGAGGCGCGCTCCCACCTCGAGAACATGTGGCCCAACTACTACACTCTCCTGGCGCGGGGTCAACCCTTCTCAAGTACGCCTGCTCCGCCAATTCCATTCGTGGATCACCCGGCCCTTCGCCGATCCCGGGCCCTGGAGGTATTGGGCCGCCCAGAGTGGGCCGCGCGCGAGCTCGTGCTGGCCAGTCGAGATACACAGGATCTCTCCCTGCTGTTGCAGTTCTCCGAGGCGCTCTTCGAGCTAGGGGCGTATGCCGACTCGCAGCGGATCGCTGAACGAGACGTGCTGGCAAACGGCGCCGCTCCCCTGCTGGCGTGGAGACTGTCCTATCCCAAGGCGTATCCTGAGGCCGTTCGAGCCTCATCGGCCGAGTTCGGACTCGAGCCAATCCTCATCTGGTCGGTGATGCGCCAGGAGAGCCGCTACAACCCGAATGCGATATCTCGAGCCAACGCTCACGGGCTCATGCAGGTCGTGCCCTCGACTCGCGACGAAATCGCGCGCGCCCTGGGAATCCCAACAGACCATGAGTCTATGTTCGATCCCGCCACTAGCATCCGTTTCGGCGCATTCTTCCTGAGCCAAATGCTACAGAGATTCGGGGGAGACGTGGAACTGGCGGTGGCAGCCTACAACGGCGGCGGCGGAACAGTCAGTCGCTCATTGGCGGATCCGCTAGTCTCATCGCGCGACGACTTCTACCGGTGGCTCACCCTGGGCGAGCCCCGCGAATTCTTGAACCGGGTTATGCTAAACTACCGCGTCTACGAATGGCTGGACTCCGTGACCTGAAGATACGTAGCAGAACGGGGTCACCGCAGGCGCAGGGAATGGAGTGATCAGAGAGAGGTACTGCTCCGAGGTGTAGCAGACCATGAGGAGGGTTCAATGGAGAGGGTGATCAGACAATGGGTTTCGGTCACCACACAGCCCGGCCGGGCCAGCTTTGACGAGGCGCGTCCTCACTCCGATCTGGGCCTTGCCGTGCTCGGGATCGCTCTTGCGGGTCTTGTCGCGGCAGTATTGAACTTCCTGTCCACCATTGTGTTCGGAGCGACTGTCATGGGGCTGGCCGGGCTGATCCCGGGTGAGGACTTCGCAGAGGCTGTGCTCCCCACGTTCATGTCCGTCTTCGGGAGTGGCGTAGGGATCGTGCTGGGACCCGTGGTGACGGTCGCGGGGTTCCTGATCCTATCTGGAGTTCTCTATGTTGTCGCGATGATCCTGGGGGGCGAAGGCAGCTTCACTGAGCAGAGCTACCTCCTGTCCCTGTTTCAGGCGCCGCTCAACATCGTAACGTCAGTGTTGGGCTTGATACCGATTGCCGGCGGATGCCTGAACATCGGGGTCTGGGTCTACGGAATCGTGCTTGGGGTATTCGCCATTCAATCGGCTCACCGGATGACTACGGGAAGAGCCGCGGTGGTGGTTCTCCTCCCCGGTGCCGTGGTGCTCTTCCTGGTGCTGTGCGCAGTGATTCTCGTCGCCGCGTTCCTCATCCCGGTTGTCCAGGAGATAGGGAGGCCCTAGCGCTCCCGATTCTCCCCCGGCTGTCTTCCGGCACCGACCTCGATGTGCAGTCTGACAAGCCGTGGAGATCTAAAGGGTCCAATGCAACCGGCTAGTACCCCTTCAGGGCCGCACCCGGAAGACAGCTGACCAGCGCACTCCGGCACACGGAGGACCCGCTACCGATCGAGCAGGTCCATCAGACCCTGCTCATCCAGCTCTTTGACGCCAAGTCTTCGCGCTTTGTCCTGCTTCGCGCGGCCGGGCCGGCTCCCTACGACGAGGTAGTCTGTCCGACCGCTCACCGAAGACGTGACCTTCCCACCTCGGATCTCTATCTCCTCCCTCGCCGCCCGTCGGCTCGTGCTCTTGAGGGAGCCGGTCAGCACGAAGGTGAGATCACGGAGACCTCCCGCCGCTGCAACGGAGTCCTCGGCAGTACGGGTGGTGTTGACCCCCGACTCGGACAGTCGTCGGATCATCTCCCTGTTTCGCTTCCTGGAGAAGTACTCGACCAGGCTTCCCGCCGTGTGTGGCCCAATCCCTTCGAGAGCCTCAAGCTCCTCAGAGCTTGCCGCCATCAGTATCTCCAATGACGCATACTGCCGCGCAAGGAGCCGCGCCACAGTGGACCCGACGTGCCGTATGCCCAGGGCCACAAGCAGTCTCCAGAGGGGCCTTCTCTTCGACGCTTCGATGGCCTGCATGAGATGATCAACGCTTACCTCCCCGTATCCATCCAGAGCCAGCACGACCTCGGGATCCAGGTGATAGAGGTCCGCTGGGGTGGACAGGAGCCCCTTTTCCACGAGGGCCTCCGCCCGTCGGGCACCAAATCCTTCGATATCCATCGCCCCGCGCGACACGTAGTGCTCGATAGTGCGAACGAGTTGAGCTGGGCAGCTGGCATTGATGCAGTAGGTCGTCACCTCGTTGGCTGGCCTCACCACGGATTCCCCGCAGGCGGGGCAGGAGCTAGGAATCCGGAACCGCTTCTCCCCTCCTGTCCGGAGCTCGGCCACAGGACGCACCACCTGGGGGATGAGCTTCCCCGCCCTCTGCACCACCACCGTGTCTCCCTCTCGGAGATCCTTGCGGCGGATGTCATCCTCGTTATGTAGAGTCGCCTGGCGGACGGTGACCCCTCCTACCTGGACGGGCTCCAGGATGGCGTAGGGATTGAGGGCGCCTGTGCGGCCCACATTGATGCCAATCTTCAAGAGCCGAGTCACCGCCTCCTCCGCGGGAAACTTGTAGGCGATAGCCCAGCGCGGCGAGCGGCCCACTATCCCCAACCTCTGCTGCTGCTGGAGGTCGTTGATCTTGACAACGAGGCCATCTGCCTCGTAGTCCCATCCCGTCCCCCGCTCGTGCTTCTCGGACCACTCAAGGCAGCGTGCCACAACTTCCTCAAAGTCGCGGTGCAGCGAGATGTCCGGGGAGACTCGGAATCCCATTTGCCGGAGAAAGGCGAGCGCCTCCCACTGGCTGCCCACCTCCAGTCCCTCCTGAAATCCCACTCCGTAGGCCCAAATGGTCAGCGGGCGGCTGGCCGTGATCTGCGGGTCGAGCTGCCTTACGGATCCCGCCGCCGTGTTTCGCGGATTGGCGTAGGGCTTCTTTTCCTCGGCCACGAGTTGTTCGTTGAGCCGGCTGAAGGCCTCCACCGGCATGTAGACTTCCCCCCGTACCTCCAGAGCGGCAGGAGGGGGGCCATCGTTCGCGACAGGGATGCGCAGCGGGATGCTGGGGATGGTCCGAAGGTTGAACGTGACGTCTTCACCCGCGAAGCCGTCCCCTCGAGTGGCTCCGCGGTCCAGACGGCCGTCCAGGTAGGTCAGGGATACGGCGAGGCCATCCACCTTCGGCTCCAGGACGTACTCAGTTTCCTCACCAGGCTCCAGGAGCCGCGCGATGCGCCCCTGCCAGGCACGAAGCTCGGCCTCGTCGAACGCATTGTCCAGACTCAGCATGGGGACGCGATGCGTCGCCTGGCCGAACTCGGCCACCGGCTCCCCCCCGACCCGTTGAGTGGGGGACTCCGGGACGACGATCTGCGGATGGGCCTCCTCGAGACTCACGAGCTCGCGCATCAGCGCATCGTACTCGGCGTCGGAGATTTCCGGGTCATCGAGGACATGGTAGCGGTGCGCGTGGTAGTACAGGAGATCCCATAGTTTCTCCGCGCGGGCGGCGGCCTCTCGCGCATTCCTTACCGGCATCGCACGGCACCCAGCGAGAATTATATCACCGCGGAGCAGCATGCTGCGGAGCAGGCCCTGTGCGAGCGTCCTCTCCCCGAGCAGCTACTGAGCAGCGTGCAGCGGAGGAGCCCCCGAACGGCTGCTGCGCAGTGTGAGGAGCGTCCCCCCGAGCAGCCACTGAGCAGCTGCTGCGCAGGGCGGAGCACCGAGCCTCGGAGAGGCCGGCTAGCAGCTCCTGCCCAGGGCGCAGTGACATACCGTGGAGCAGCGCTCGAACCCGTGGTCCGCCGAGCAACGCGTCCAGATGCCGAGCGGCCTCTACCCGGAGCCGCAGGACCCGACGCGACGAGAGGGCGCCGGGGCGGTCTCCAGGAGACGAGGGGTCAGCGGCTGGGGATCAGCCGCCGAACAGCCAAACGACGACACGAGGAGTCACCAACACCTCGAGCGCCGCGGCGGCAAACAGGAGTGGGAGGACCAGTAGCAGGAAGACTTTGGTGAAGTTTACCAATCCCAGGAGGATGGTCTCGCCGATCGTCCTCCCGGGGTGCGGAGCCATGAGAGAGGCCCCGATCTGGAGCGCGAACGCGGTGGCGAGCAAAGCGGCGGGCAGCTCCACGATCCCGTGGGGCATGATGAAGCCGGCCAGAAAGGCGCCCGGACTGGCTCCGAGGAGGGGCGCCTGGGCGGTCATGAATCCCACCACCCCCATGGGCAGGACGAGGAGCAGCAGAGGAACCACCCCAAAGGACACAGCTGCAAAGGCGGCGCCGAGGACCAGAGCGCGTGTGTTGTGCACGAAAACATCCAGGACTGCCAGCCTGGGTAGGAAGGACAACTCCGGCCAGTCGCGGGAGAAGTCGGCAGCGCTGAATCCGCTGAGTTGAATCTCGGAGGGAAGCGGGAACAATCCTGCGACGGCCGCGCCCAACAAGGTCCCACCGACCATGACTAGGAGTGAAGTCGCCAGCGCTCCCCGGTGGCTCGCCAACAGACCGGGCAAGTGTTCGGAGTAGAGCCGCCCCAGGGTAACCCTTGTAGGCGCTCCGCCGTCGGTTGGAATCGTCCCGGGCGGTGCAGACCAGTAGAACCGCACGCGGGACCACATCCGTCGCACGCTGAAGGTATCGAAGTCGCGGGCCAGAATCTCCTCTCGGTTGAACACGCTCATACCGGATCGGACCAGGGCGATATCCACGACCGCCAGCCCAACGATCACTGCCCATATGGCATCGTACTGCCTCCAGAAGAGGAGAGCGGCCTCAGCCTGGATCAGCAGCGCCATAGGGATGATGATGAAGCTTGCCAGGAGATTCGAGGCTCGAACGCTGGTGGAGTGGCTAGAGACGACCACGGCTCCAGCCACCATCGCCAGCGCTTCCAGGTTGATCAGAGCCAAGATCTGGACCAGGGGAAGGGCATCGATCCGGTAGTCGGAGGAGAGGTAGAGCGCTCCGATGTGGATGACGACCCCCAGATAGCTGGCCGTCAGCGGCAGGAGCACCGCGGCGAACAGCTTGCCCAGGTAGAGCTGCCGATCTGATATCGGCGTTGCCAGGAGCGGCTCCAGGGTGTGCCGCTCCCTCTCGCCAACGAACGTCTCGAGGGCGATCACCAACGAAAAGGAGATGGGAAAGAACCCTACGATCAACAGCGAGAAGGGCACGAGCTGGGACATGATGACCGCCGCGTTGTCGGCGACCCCATAGCTCACAGCGAAGTTCGAGGCCAGGATGGAGGCAACGTTCATCAGCCAAGGGAATATTGCAGTAAGGACCGCGATGGGGGCAGTGATCCTCCAATCCCGAAACGAGTCTCTGAGCTCCCGCCGAAGTACCAGGACGAAGGGCGTTCGCAGCCAGCTGCGCTGAGCAGGACCGGCTGTCGCGGCTGCTCCACGCTTGGCCAGGCCGGTGGCCTCAGCCGGCATCAGCCTCCTCCACGATGCGAAGGTATACATCCTCGAGGCTGCGCGACACGCGACTGAGGCTGACGAGCTCGGCACCCAGATTCGCCAGCCGCTCCACCACCTGGGGATTGGTCTCCTCCGGCGCGGTGGTCCGGTAGCGGATCCAAGTCCCATCTGAAGACTCGATCTCCACCAGATCGGCGACGGTCTCTCTTAGTCCCTCCGCAGGGCGGACCAGTTCGACCTCGTAGACTGGGGGCCCGAGCAGCCGTCGCTCGAGCTCCGGAACCGTTCCCTGGGCGACGACCTGACCCCTACTGATGATCGCGATCCGGTCAGCGAGAGTCTCGGCTTCGGAAAGGTTGTGGGTACAAAGGACGATGCACCGGCCCGTCGCGCGGAACTCGCGGATCAGATCCCGGACGGTTTTGGCGCTGTGTGGATCCATGGCGGATGTGGGCTCGTCAAGGAGGAGCACGGGGGGGTCGTGCAGGAGCGCCCGAACCAAGGCGACCTTCTGACGCATCCCCTTGGAGAAGGTACCGAGCCGCTCCGTCTCGACTCCGTATAGACCCACCTCGGCGAGCAGCCGCCGGCCGCGACGGGCGGTTTCCTCAGGGGGAAGGCCGTACATGCCACCGAAGAAGATCAGGTACTCCAGAGTCGGCATCCGGAGGTAGAGGCCGGGGAACTCTGTGAGCAGGCCCACGCGACGCCGAACCTCCTGTGCATGGACGACTACGTCCAGCCCCGCCACCGCTGCAGTCCCGGCCGTGGGCTGCAAAACTGAGCCCAGCATGCGCACGGTCGTGGTCTTGCCAGCGCCGTTGGGGCCGAGGATCGCCAGGATCTCGCCCGGGAAGACGTCGATTTGAAGCTGGTCCACCGCCATGAGTGACCCAAAGGACTTTGACAGTCCCGAGGTGGAGACAGCGGCGGTCATTGGGGAGGCGGTTCTAGTCGTCCGAGTCGGCCAACTCGCCCTGGACCCAGTCTGCGATATCGCGCTCCGACATGGCCGGTCGCTCGTACCGGCTCCGACACCGCGGGCACGCCCACTCGTAGGACCGGACCATCCCAAACCAGGTCAGTCCCATGAACCTCTGCTCGCGCGGTGTCAGCTTCTGCCGGGGCCGGCAGTTCGGACAGTAGGGTCCCAGAACAGTCATCTCCGATGTGAACTCGTTGGAGAGGAGCATCCACATCACGCCCATACGCACGCGAAGCCGGACCGAGCGGCCCAGCCAGCGCCTCTTGTGAACCGGGAGAAACCGACTGTCGGTTGGCCTGTGGAGGGCGACCCGCGATCCCAGGGCCAGGTCGTACACGTTCGCCAGGAAGAGGACCCCGGCCACGGCAGCAGCGCCCAACAGGAAGGCTCCACTGGCTGCTGAGGGGAACAGCCGCCACAAGATGAGGACGAGCACGACGAGGGCGCCATTGGCGCTGACGAGAAACCATCGTCTCGTCCGACCCTGCTCCCTCGGAACCGGTGCTGCGGGGGTCGCGCCCCACCGAGCTTCCGCCTGGGCGGTCGCCGCCAGGCGGCCCCACTCGCCTCCCGGAGAACCGAGGAATTCGCGGATCGTCGCGAGCTCTAGCTCCAGCTCCCGACGCAGCCCAGAGAAAACACCACCCCCGCCCGAGCCGCCTGACCCAGCGGAGGTGCTTCCATCCAGCCCCGACACGTCCACATTGTATGGTTCGCGTCAGAGCAGGGTCAATGGTCAATCGGTACCACCGTTCCAATCCCTTGAATCGACACGTCGGCGAGGCCCGGCCAGTCTGCCTGGGCAATCCCCTGACCTCGGCTGGCCGCTGCAATGGACGGCCTTCGGGACTCGCCGGCTCTCGGCTCTCTACCTTGGCGCTAGAACTCAACTTCGCCTCGTAGGGCGGCTGCGCTGGGGCTCTCTAGCTCCGCCTGCGGCTCCGCAGCTCTCTGCTCGGCTCTGCCTCGCAGGACTGCTCTCTAGC
>CAYGBX010000041.1:0-14168 GCA_964348195.1 uncultured Anaerolineales bacterium | reverse complement strand
GGCCCGATCAGCCGCTCGGCGTAGGCCAGAAGCGTCCCCAGGTCCTCCACCGCGAAATGCAGGGGAATCTCCCCGGAGAGGGGAGAGGCCTCGTACTGAGGATGGAGAGGCCGGGCATCCCGCCCCCGGGACAGGTTGTGGAGGAGCTGTCCCTCGAGCCCCAGGGTCCGGGTCAAAGAGCCCGCCGGCATCTGGGCCACCTGACCGATTGTGGAGAGCCCCAACCGACCCAGGAGCCTCCGGGTCTCCTCCGAGGCGGGGAGGTGGTCGAGGGGGAGGGGGGCCAGGAAGGAGGCCTCCTCCCCCGTGGGGACGGCTGCGGCCCCGCTGGGCGGGACCAGCCGGGCGGCGACGGCGGCCACGAACTTGTTGGCGGCGACCCCCACCTGAGAGAGGAGGCCGGTCTCCTCCTCGACCGCCTGGACGATTCCCCGGGCCAGCTCCTGGTCGGGACCGTGGAGCCGCTCCAGCCCCGAGGCCTCCAGGCTCACCTCGCCCAGCGCCACCGTCTCCTTCTGGGGAGAGAAGGGGGAGAGGGTCCGGAGCAGCCCCTTGTGGGCCTCTCGGTATCTCTCTAGGTCGGTGGGGAGGAAGGTGGCCTGGGGGGAGAGCTGCTCCGCCTGGCGGAGGGGGATGCCGATCCGAACCCCGTGCCTTTGGGCCTTGGGGGAGCAGGCATAGACGGTGCCATCCTCGTGGGGCTTTCCGCCGATGACCACCGCCACCTTTCTGAGGGAGGGGTCGTCCGTGACCTCGACCTGGACAGGGAAGTCCGGGACGAGGACGTGCGCGATCTTCAATTGTAGGCTCCGCTCGGCTCGTCTCTAGGCTCTTACTAGAACCTACGTTCTATAATAGAACAGATGTCCTAATTTGTCAAGAGCGATGGGCCTCCCACCTAAGACCCCGAAGGACGCCACAAGGCGAAAATGCCCCACTCACGACACACAGGCACCACTGAAAACAAAAACGCCCCTCCCAGAACAGAGGAGCACCATCAAGGACTCTGGCCTCGGTGTCCCTCCCCGGACAGGATCGCCAAATGCTCGGCAGGCGGCATCCTCTCCGCGATCACCGGTGACTATTGACCTGCACCTATGCCCCGTGATACATTTTCCTTCTTAATACTTCTCCCGCGGACCTAGAGACCCGATGAGCCAGGTTGTAGAAGGCACCTTGGAGGCCGGCCGTGAGGCCGCCTCGCGCCATGCGTGGCGAGAGGCCTTCGAGCATCTGAAGGCCGCCGACGCGGAAGGGGCGCTGGAGTCGGGCGAGGATCTGGAGTGGCTGGCGGAGGCGGCGTGGTGGAACGCCCAGCCCGAGGAAAGTCTTGACGCCCTCGAGAGATCCTACGGGGCGTACCAAGAGGCACGAGATCGACGGGCCGCTGCCCGCATGGCCCTCAAGCTGGCACGGGAGCACTTCGATCGCGTTGCCCGGAACGTCGGTGCGGCTTGGCTCGCCCGGGCGACTCGGCTGCTCCAAGGCGAGCCAGAATCACCCGAGCACGGTTTCGTGGAAGCAATCAAAGGGTCCATGTTGGCGGATCGCGGTGATCTGGAAGGTGCTCTGGCCGCGGCCGAGGAGGCCGTGGAGATCGGGATGCGGACCGGCGATCCGGACGTACAGGCCTTTGCTCTGGCAGGTCAAGGGTGGATCCGGGTTGCGATGGGTCAGCGCGAGGAGGGGCTGGCCTTGATGGATGAGGCCACCGTCGCGGCCGTGAGCGGTGAGGTTTCCCCCCGCGTCACAGGCGACATCTACTGCGGAACCATCTCCACATGCCGCAACCTCGGCGACTACCGGCGGGCGAGCGACTGGACTGAGGCTGCGAGTCGTTGGTGCAAGCGTCAGTCCATCTCGGGCTTCCCAGGCGTGTGTCGCGTCTATCGGGCCGAGATCATCCGCTTGCGCGGGGCGTGGTCGGAGGCGGAGCAGGAGGCTCGCAAGGCCTGCGACGAGTTGCACCGGTTCGGCATGTTGTCCTACGAGGCGTCGGGCTTCAATGAGGTTGGAGAGATTAGGCTTCGGCTCGGCGATCTTGACGGGGCCGAGGACGCCTTCCGGCACGCCCACGCTCTGGGCCGTGACCCGCAGCCTGGCCTCGCTCTTCTCCACCTGGCGGAGGGGAACGTGGACGCTGCGGCGGCAGGCGTCCAGCGGGCGCTAGACCATCGAAAGGACGGCTTGTCGCGTGCCCGCGTCTTGCCGGCACAGGTGGAGATCGCCCTGGCGGCGGATGACCAGGAGATAGCCCGCGCGGCCGCGGCAGAGCTCGAAGAGGTTGCCGCGAAGTACGGGACCTCGACCCTAGAAGCCAGCGCGCTGTCAGCGCGCGGCTCTGTTCAGCTGGCGGAAGCCGACGCCCGGGCAGCGGTAGACACCCTGAAGCAGGCGTGGAGCTTGTGGCAGGAAGTGGACCTTCCCTACGAGTCAGCGCGAACCAGGGTCGAGATGGCCTCCGCCTATCGAGTCCTGGGCGACGACGAGGCCGCGATCTTGGAGCTGGAGGCGGCTCGATCAGCCTTCGAGCGATTGGGCGCGGTCCCTGCTCTGCAGCGTGTAGAGGCGGCTCTTGAGGATGCGGGGGAGGACCGCGGGCCTGCCGTGGCGGTGCCTTCCGCCGAAGTCACCAAGACCTTCATGTTCACGGATGTCGTTGGGTCCACCCCTCTGGCCGAGGCTTTGGGCGACGACGCGTGGCAACAGCTCCTCGCCTGGCACGATCGGACCCTTAGGTCCCTGTTCGCGAGGCATGGGGGCCAGGAGATCGACCACGCGGGTGACGGGTTCTTCATAGCGTTCGACGATCCGGCCGCAGCCGTTGAGGCTGCGGTGGACATCCAGCGGAGCCTGGCCGACCATCGTCGCGAACATGGCTTCTCGCCCCAGGTGCGAATTGGACTCCACTCCGCCGACGCAAGCCTGAGAGGTAGGCGATACACGGGCAAAGGGGTTCACGCCGCTCGACGCGTGGCAGAAGTGGCCGGTGCCGAGGAGATCATCTCCTCTGCGACGACTCTGGAGGGGCTGGCCCCCCGCTACCCGCTCGGGCAACCCCGAACAGTCCGTCTGAAGGGGATCTCTGGGGAGGTTGCCGTCGTCGAT
The DNA here is from genome assembly GCA_964348195.1 of uncultured Anaerolineales bacterium. Lineage (GTDB taxonomy): Bacteria > Chloroflexota > Anaerolineae > UBA7937 > JACPPX01 > CAYGBX01. The sequence continues at coordinate 11,060 of CAYGBX010000041.1, read as the reverse complement.
ATCGACTGGCGTTGACCCCGGGCGAGACGACGAGGGATCACCCTACGGGAGCGCCGAACGGAAGAGCGAGAGCCTGCCTGGCGACAGCCTTCTGATCAGTCTTGCCGATAGGGCGAGCCCAGCCCCTCCTAGTGGCCAGACGGTGGGGCTTTCCGCTGGGCAGTGAAGTCAGAGGAGTTGCCTCAGCAGCCGGCGGACCGCATCCGGGCCCGGCAGGTAGAATCTACCGCTCGACTGAGGCGCCTGACGAACCTTGACCGTCCAAGCAGAGTCAGGAAGCACCTGGAACATCTCCTCGTCGGTGGCGTCATCGCCCAGGGCCAGCACGAAGTCGTAGGGAGGCTCCTGCCCCAGCCACTGCTCGGCTGCCTTGCCCTTGCCAATGGCGCTCTGCTTCACCTCGACGACTTTGTCGCCCTGCAACACGACTAGCGGCGTGTTGGCCACGATGCTCTCCAGGTTCTCCATCAGCTCTTTGGCACGCAACTCACCCAAGTCAGGCTCGGCGCGCCGGTAGTGCCAGGCCAGCGACGCCGTCTTCTCCTCCAGCATCGCGCCAGGGGTGCGGTCCACGTATACCTCGAGGAGTGGCCGAAGTTGGTCCTGCCACCCACGCGATAACCCGCCCTGCGCCGGGAGCCACGGACCATCTGCCGAGGCCCGGATATGGGCCCCGTGCTCGGCGACCAGCGCGGCACCCACGTCTCCCACCCAGGCCTCCAGAGTCGCCTGGTCCCGTCCGCTTATGATCACCAGCGTGTTCTTCCCGTCTGACGCGAGCCCGCGCAGGACCTCGATCAACTCCGCGTCCGGCGATGCATCCTCAGGTCGGGGAGCGAACCGAACCAGAGTGCCATCGTAGTCAAGCAGCAGGAGGCGCCGCTGCGCATCCCGGTATGCTTCGCGAAGCCGCGCCGCCCATTCGCCTTCCAGCGTCTCCTGCACGCGACGATCCACGCTCTCGCCTGCGGCATCCAGCTGCCGCAGGAAGTCCTCGGCCCAGTGAACCACGTCGTACCGGCGGAGCCGGGCCAGCATGGGCTCGTTTCGCGACTTCTGCTCGCCGACGGGCATGTCCAGGGCGGCCAGGAGGGCGTCGCTCATCCCCTCGGTGTCGTGGGGATTGACGATCAGCGCTTCGCCCAACTCTTCGGCGGCACCGGCCGTCTCGCTCAGGACGAGCACCCCGGTGCCATCGGGACGGGCTGCCAGGTACTCCTTCGCCACCAGATTCATGCCGTCCCGCAGCGGGGTCACGAGTGCCACATCTGCCAGCCGATAGAGCGCCAGGAGGCGCTCGAAGGGCAGGTACCGATACAGGTACCAGATCGGGGCCCAGCCTAGCTGGCCGAAGCGCCCGTTGATCCGACCCACCAGTTCATCGACCTCACGCTTGAGGATCTGGTACTCGGGGACGCCAGTTCGGGAGGGGACGGTCAACGAGATCAGCGTCACGCGACCGTGCCACTCCGGGTGTGCCGCGAGAAAGTGCTCGAAGGTCTCAAGCCGGCGGGGGATGCCCTTGGTGAAATCCAATCGATCCACCGTGAGGACCACCTTGCGTCCCTGCGTGGTCTTCCTCAGATCCTCCAGCTCGGCGCGGACGTGGGGCGTCTTCAGCGCAGAGGTGAACCGCTTCAAGTCCACACCCAGGGGAAACGTGTCGATCGTTACGCGACGCTCGCCCACGAAGACCTCGCCGAACTCCTGCTCTATCCCCAGCAGCCGTAGCAGGCTGCTCAAGAAGTGCCGAGCGTAGCTGAAGCTGTGGAAACCGATGACGTCGGCGCCTAGGAGTCCCCGCAGGATTTCCTCTCTCCAGGGAAGCATTCGGAACAGCTCTGATGACGGAAAGGGGATGTGGAGGAAGAACCCAATGGGCATGTCCGGAACCGCCTCCCGGACCATCTGAGGGAGGAGCAGAAGCTGGTAGTCGTGGATCCAGAGCCGATCCCCGGGCTCCGCGATCTTTACGATCCTCTTGCAGAAGAGGGCATTGATGTCCTGGTAGGCCTGCCACTCCGCGGCGTCGTAGTGAGCGTTCTGAGGGAAGTAGTGGAACAGCGGCCAGATCGTGCCGTTGGAGAATCCCTCGTAGTATTGGTCGAACTTGGCCTTCGGAAGGAAGAGAGGCACGCTCCCGTAGGATTCCTGGAGGTGGCGCTCTATCTCCTGCTGGGCGTCATTGCCCCGCACGTGAACCCCTGGCCACCCAAGCCACACCATATCCTCCATCTGGCGGACGGACTCGAGGCTTGTGGCCAGACCACCGGCTACGGGCTCATAGGAGAAGCCATCCGCGCTCCGGTGGACGCGGACGGGGAGCCGGTTGGAAACCACCAGCAGGCGACGACCTGGATTCTTGGTCTCGGAATCTGGCATCGGTGGCAGGCTACAGAGCGGTCCCGGGCCCTGTTACTATAAATGAGCCGAGGCGGCAGATGCGAACCCGGTGGTGGCTCATCTCGGCGATCGCGATTTCGGCATGTGTGGCCCAGGCTCCTACGGCCGAGGTGGCGCCTCCGGCGGAGCCGCTCGCCGGTCAATCGCAGGAGGAGGTCTTGGTCGTGCCGGAAGGCATTCCAGCCCTCGACATCTCCCAGCACAGCGTGCCGCTGGATCAGATCTACTTCGACACCTTCAAGCCCATATAGATCGCGCCGTCCCGCTGACCGAGGCGTCGCCCGAGCTCATCGAGGGGCTCCGCGACGCCCTCCCGCCTATTCACAATCCGAAGTATGAGGCGGCTGAGGACGCCGACTGGCTGCGGCCGGACGATGTGATCCTGGGCTACGTGCTCAACGAACAGGCATGGGCGTATCCGGTCCGCATTCTGAACCTGCATGAGATCGTGAACGATGAGCTTGCCGGCGAGCCCGTTCTGATCTCCTATTGCCCTCTCTGCTTCAGCGGGATCGTCTTCAGTCGCAGCCTGGGTGACCGGGTCCTGACCTTCGGCAATACCAGCACTCTGTATGAATCCGACCTGGTGATGTTGGACTAGGGGACTGGTAGCTACTGGTGGCAGGTGGCGGGCGAGGCGATCGTTGGCTCGCTGACCGGAGAGCGGCTGCCCGTGCTTGCCAGCACGATGTCCGCATGGGAGGAGTGGCGTCGTCTTCATCCAGACACGCTCGTGCTTTCGCGCGAAACGGGGCATGCGCGAAGCTACGATCGGGATCCCTTCGTGGGATACGATCGGCGCGTCAACGAAGGACTCTTCGCCTTCCCGGTGGGCGAAGCGAGCCAGGACGGCAGGTTGCTGCCCGGGACTGGGGTCCTCTCGGTCCGGATGGGGGACGAGGCACGTGCCTATCCACTCTCAGAATTGGCCCGAGGGGCCTTCGTGGACACCATGGCCGGCCGGGATGTCGTGGTGTTCACGGATCCCGACGGCTGGTACGGGGCCGCCTTCGTTCCCTCGGTGGAGGATCAGGCTCTGACCTTCTCGGGACCGGGGCGTCAGATCACCGATCTGGAGACGGGATCTCTGTGGGATCTCGCCGGCCGGGCAATCGACGGACCCCTGAAAGGATCTCAGTTGGAACGTGTTCCTGCCAAGACCGGCTTCTGGTTCTCCCTTGTCGCGTCGGAGCCCGGGATCACTGTCTTCCACGCACCCAGCGGGTAGTTCCCTCTCGCCCCTGTGTTGATGGCGACGGACGCCTTTCCGAGGGGCAGGTCGCGGTCGGGCTCCGCTTGCAGGGAAGGCGAAGCGGTTCAAGCCCTGGCCCGGCCCACCTGAACCTCGATCTCGTGTACGCTTCGCGCGCTTGATACTGGGTACGTCGATGGGTCGTCGTCTCCGCGCCATGATTGCCATGGGGAGGCCCCTCTTTCTCCTCGGCCCAGCATTGCCGTACCTCCTGGGGGCGGTCTTCGCATGGCGCGAGGGAGCCACGCTACACCTCGGGCTCCTCGTCGTGGGGTGGCTGGGCGTCGTCTCCGCCCAGTTGATGACCCAGTACGCTAATGAGTTCTGCGACGCCGAGGTGGACAGTAGAGAGTCCTTCGACCGTCAGGCGAATCGCGCAGTCACGACTCGAACCCCGTTCTCCGGCGGCAGTGGGGTGCTGGGGCAGGGCATCTACGCGCGGTGGGTCGCCCTTGGGGCAGGACTCGTATGGCTGGGGATCGCGATAGGGGTGGCGATCTTCCTGCACCTAGGGCTGGGCGCCGGGCGCGGAGTTTACGCCCTCTTCGCCTTGGGGATCTTGGTGGGGTGGTTCTACTCGAGCCCGCCGGTCGCCCTTGCTCCGCGTGGGCTGGGCGAATTCGCGACGGCGGGGGTCGTGGCCTTTCTGGTGCCCGTGACCGGCCACTTCCTTCAGACGGGGCGCATCAGCGCGGTTCCAATCGCCGCCTGTCTCCCCTTCGCCCTTCTCGTGTTCGCGATGATGCTCATGGTCCATATGCCGGACCATGATGCCGATCGAAGATGGGGCAAGAGAACGTTGGTGGTCCGGCTCGGGCAGCCGAGGGCCGCGGCGCTCTATGTGGCAATCTTGCCGCTGGGGTATCTGGCTTCCCTCGGGGTCATGTGATGGGGCCCTCCCCCCGGCCATCGTGGCGCTGTTCTTCTTGACTCTCCCCATCGCGATGCGAAACTACCTCGCCCTGAGGAGGGCCGACTACCTCCATCCCGAGCGGCTGTCCGGCCTGGTCGCGGGTGGCGTCGCGCTTCCTGTGACCGGGGGCTTGCTTGGGCTGGGCGGGATGCTTTTGATCCCCTAGCCGGTCGACCGCTCAGCGGCTACAGGAGGTCCTTCAGCCTCTCTCAATCGACATTTCCGCCGCTTACGACACAGACCACGCCTGATCCTGCCGGAAGCTTCACTTGGCCCGACAGCAGACCGGCGAGAGGTGCGGCGCCCGCCGGTTCGGCTACCACCTTGCATCGTTCCAGCAGCAGGGCCATGGCCTCCAGAATCTGGCCATCGCTGACCGCCACCACGTCGTCTACGTATACTTGTACGTGCGCCAACGTGTGTTCGCCTGCGAAGGGCGCAGCCAGTCCGTCGGCGACCGTGTCCACGGAGTCCAGCAGAACCGGTTCGCCTCTTTCAAGGCTCTGGGTCATGGCAGCCGCCCCGATAGGTTCCACTCCGAAGATCTTGACCCGAGGCTGGGCCGCCTTGATGGCCGCGGCGATCCCCGAGATCAACCCGCCTCCTCCGACGCCAACCACCAGGGCATCCACCTCGGGGGCCTGATCCAGGATCTCCAGGCCCAGGGTGCCCTGTCCCGCGATGATCAGCGGGTCGTTGAACGGATGGACCTGGGCGAGGTCGCGCTCCTCCTCGATCGCGCGGGAGACCTCCAACAGATGGCCTTCGGTCAGCACGACCTCTGCGCCGTATCCTCGAGTCGCCTCGACCTTCGATTGCACGCTGGTTGACGGCATCACTACGGTGCTCGGGATGCCCTCTCTGCGCCGCCCATGCCAGCGCTTGGGCGTGATTGCCCGACGAAAAGCCGATGACCCCGCGCGCCCTCGCTTCGTCCGTCAAGTGATTGAGCTTGTTCAGAACACCGCGAGGTTTGAAGGAGCCCGTCTTCTGAAATAGCTCCAGCTTGAGCTGAAGTCTGTGGCCCAGCTGGTCGCCCAGGTAGGAGGAGCCGGTAGTCGGTGTGAGATGCAGCCGGCTCGACACCACCTGGCGGGCAGCCAATACATCTTCGAGGGCGATCAGTTCGGGAGGCAACGAACGGTCCTCCGAGGATCCACCAAGGGCACGCCCGCGGACGTGCCCGTCAGGCGAGCGGGCCCTTCTTTTCGGCGTGGGCCTGCAGCGAGAGCTGGATGACGCGATCGATGAACTGGATGGGATCCATGCCCGCCTCGGCCGCTTGGTGGAACACCATGGTGGAAGGGGTGAGCCCGGGCAGGGTGTTGGGCTCGGTGATGACGACCTCTCCGTCCTCCACGAAGGCATCGAACCGCGCATAGACCCGCAACCCGAGGGCGCGGAAGGCCTCCACGGCCGTGTTCTGGACCTTGCGCAGCAGCTCGTCGGGCAACCGGGCAGGGGTGATCATCTCCCCCTCGCCTGGGAGGAACTTCTCTTCCACCGTCAGGAACTCCCCTTGAGCCGGGGTCTCGGTGGGCAAGAGCGCTTCGAGTTCTTGGTTGCCAATGACGGTGGTCGTTACCTCTATGCCCTGTAGGAGCTCCTCGATCAGGCAGGCCCGGTCCCAGGCCAGTGCCGCCTCCACGGCCGGCGCCAGTTGGCCGGCTTCTCGGACCACGGAGAGCCCCGTGCTGCATCCTTCGCGGGTCGGTTTGACCACGCACGGATAGCCGATGGTGTCCTCGATGATCTCCACGGTGTCCCCGTTGCGCTGTTCCCAGTCCTCTTCCGAGACCGCGAGGTGCTTGGGGACGCGGAGTCCCGCCGCGGCCAGGACCCGACGTTGGAAGGCCTTGTCCATGCCGATCGCCGACCCAAGCACCCCTGAGCCGTTATAGGGGACGCCGATCAACTCCAGCATCCCCTGCAGACACCCATCCTCCCCATACTTGCCGTGCAGCCCGATGAAGGCGAAGTCGATCCGCTCCCTCAGATCTTCGTAGGGAATGGGCGTGGCCTCATCCAGACGGTCCGCGATGTCTGAGGTCGTGTTCTGGACCAGATGCGTCAGGGCGATCTCCCAGAGCCGACCCTCCAAGTCCATGAAGATGGGGACACCCACGTACTTGGCTGGGTCCAGGTTGTGGAACACGTGCCGGCCGCTCTCCAGGGAGATCTCTCGCTCCGAGGACATCCCGCCGAGGATCACGCCCACTCGCATGCGGCCATTTCCCGAGGGCTGGCCAGCGTTCCCTTTGGCCATCCTACAGCGGACCTCTCTTCTGGCGGTGCAGCTCAAGCGCGTCTTGGAGGATCCGGTCGAACAGCGCCGGCGCGGTGAGTCCGATCTCCGCTGCCTGATGAAACATGAACGAGGACGGCGCCATCCCTGAGGTGGTGTTGGGGTCTGTGATAAGCACGCGATCCCCGTTCATAAGGAATCCGTCGATCCGCCCGTAGTTGGAGAAGCCCAGCTTCTGGTAGGCCTTGAGAACCTCTTCCTGGAGGCGCACCAGCGTCGCTGGGGGTACCCGCGCCGGGGTGATCTTCTGGGACCGGCCCGGCATGTACTTGTCATCGTAGGTGAGGTAGGGGTTGCGAGTCACCGTCTCTGTTGGCGGCAGCACCTCCGGGTCCTCCGTCCCGAGGACGATGGCGGAGAACTCCAACCCCTCCAGCCGCTCCTCCACAATGGCTGCCGTGTCCCAGACGAAGGCTGCCTCCAGGGCGCCATCGATGTCTTCTTCTGACTCCACCACGGAGACACCGATGCTGGATCCCTCGCGAGTCGGCTTGATCACACAGGGGAGCCCGATCTCGGCAGCAATCCGCTTCCGTGCAGCATCGTCGTTCCTTCGGAAGCTCTCCTGATCCACCACGATCTCGCGCGCGATCGCGACGCCATAGTGTGCAAGAACCCGGTGCGCCATGGGCTTGTCCATGCAGACTGCCGAGGCCAGCACTCCGGACCCGGTGTAGGGGATCGCGAGAAGCTCCAGGAGCCCCTGGATGCACCCATCGTCGCCGTACTTTCCGTGGAGGGCGATGAAAGCGAGGTCGATCCGCTCGGGCAGTCCTTGATAGTGGATCCGGGTGGCTTCGCCCAGCCGCTGCTCGATGTCAGGAGTGGTGTTGAGCAGCACCAGCTTCTGAGGTAGCTCCCAAAGCCGCCCCTCGGTGTCCATGAACACGGCCACCGGTGTGTACTTGGTCCGATCAAGGTGGGAATACACCTGGCGGCCACTGGCCAGAGAGGCCTCTCTCTCTGACGAGATTCCCCCGAATATTACGCCCACGCGCGTCTCTTGCTTGGCCATCGCAGGTCCAAGGATCGATTCTAGCAACCGCCTCCTGCGCCTACAAGGAGCGGCGGCTTCCCGCCCCTTTCTGAGCCCCAAGCGTGGGTGGTAGAATGGATTCAGGAGCGGCGGAGGCGGTGATCCAACTTCAGGATCTTATTGAGGCAACGGGCGGGCGGACCTTTGGTCCCGTCTTCAACGAGGCTTTCCCAGATTTCTGCTACGACTCCCGAATCGTGGAGCCCGGACAGTTGTTTCTGGCTGTCAAGAGCGAGAAGGGCGACGGCCACGACTACATCGACGACGCCTGCCGGGGCGGGGCGAAGGGTGTCCTGGGCCAACGTGAGGTGGACCTGTCAGGCTACGAGGCCACCTCCCTCGTGGTCCCCAACACCCAGCATGCCCTCTCCGAATGGGCGGGCTTCGTCCTCCGCAAGTACGAGACCGAGGTGATCGGGATCACGGGCAGCGTGGGCAAGACCGGTGCCAAAGAAGCCATCGCCCATGTATTGGCGTCCGAACGGCCCGTCTTCCGCAATCACGCCAACTACAACGGGCGCTACGGGCTACCGATCGCCTTGGGGAGGCTCGAGCCGGAGCATCGGATCGCAGTGCTGGAAATGGCCTGCGACTCATTCCACGAGATTGAGGAGATGGCGCGGCTGACTCGGCCCTGGGTGGGCGTGGTGATGAGCGTGGCTCCCGTGCACCTGGAGTTCCTGGGGTCTCTGGACAACATTGCCCAAGAGAAGGGCCGGTTGGTCGAGGCGCTGCCGCCTGACGGGTACGCGATCCTCAATGGCGACGACCCCCGTGTGCGAGGGATGGCCTCGCGCACCGACGCCCAGGTGGTGACCTTCGGGACAAGCGAGGACGCGGATCTCTGGGCGGACCAGATCGAACCGGGCCTCGACGGTACCCGCTTTCGGCTACACTCTGACGGCGACACCTACCAGGTCAGGCTCGGTCTCCTCGGGCGCCACAGTGTGTATACGGCGCTCGCTGGCGCGGCTGTGGCGAAGGTCTACGGCGTCCCCCTGGAAACGGCGATCGAGCGGCTGGAGAGCCTTTCGCCTCTGAGAGGAAGGCTCAACCTCCTGGACGGAGTCGAGGGGACCCTCCTCCTCGACGATTCCTACAGCGCGAACCCGCGCTCGGTCTCTGCAGCCCTGGACTTCCTGGCCGGACTTGACGGCCACCGCAAGGTCGCCGTGCTGGGAGACATGGCGGAGCTAGGCCACTTCGAGGACGAGGGTCACCGAGAGGTCGGCCGGAAGGCGGCGACCTCAGTGGATTTCTTGGTGACCAAGGGCGAGCGAGCCGAGATTGCTGCCCAGGAGGCGCTGCGGGCGGGAATGCCCCAGGACCGCGTGGCCATCACCTATACCCCCGAGGAGGCAGAGCGCAGCGTGCGCAACATCGTGCGTCCCGGCGACATCGTTCTGGTCAAGGGATCGCTGGTGGCCCGCATGGAGCTCATCGCCCAGAGGCTTCTGGTGGATCCTGACCAGGCCGTGGACGTGCTGGAGCGGCAGAGCCCCGCCTGGAGGCAGGTTCAGGTCATCGCCGCCCATCGTCCCACATGGGTGGAGATCGACCTCAGCGCCGTGGCCCACAATGTGCGAAGGATCGTCGAGGAGGTGGGTCCGGACGTTCAGGTGCTGGCCGCGCTCAAGGCAGACGCCTATGGCCACGGGGCCGTCCAGGTAGCTCGCACGGCAATGGCCAATGGAGCGGCCATGCTGGGCGTGGCGTGTCTGCCTGAGGCTCAGGAACTCAGGCGTGCCGGGATCGATGCCCCCATCTTGGTCCTCGGCTACACACCGCCTTGGCAGGCGCGCGATGCGCTCCTGATCGACCTTCGCACCACGGTCTTTTCGACAGATGCCGCCGAGGCATTGTCCCGTGCTGCGGACGGTCTGGACCGTGAGGCGATCGTCCACGTCAAGGTAGACACGGGGATGGGCCGCCTGGGCTTGAAGCCCGAGGAGGTCGTGCCGATTCTGCAGAAGGTGGCGGCGCTCCCGCGGATCCGTCTCGAAGGCCTGTTCACCCATTTCGCGGTGGCAGACACCGAGGACGCTTGGGGACAGGCCGGCTGGGCCCGCGACTACACCGAGGGTCAGATCGCCACCTTCACCCAGGTCTTGGAGGAGGCAAGGGAGGCCGGCTTCGAGATCCCGCTGGTGCACGCGGCCAACAGTGCTGCACTCTTCGCCTTTCCTCACAGTCGATTCAACATGGTCCGGCCGGGGATCGCCCTCTATGGTCTCGATCCGTCGCCCGACGTGAAATGCCCGCCGGACTACCGGCCCGTTCTCGTCTTCAAAACACAGGTGGCCCAGGTTAAGGAGCTCCCAGAAGGGGCCTATGTCAGCTACGGAGCCGAGTTTCGCACGGAGCGGCCCTCCCGGATCGCAGTGATCCCGGTCGGCTACGGGGACGGATTCCGCCGGTCTCCCAGGAATTGGGGGGAGGTGCTGGTTCGCGGAGAGCGGGCCAAGGTAGTGGGTCGCGTTACCATGGATCAGTCAATGCTGGACGTCACCGACATCCAAGGAGTGCGGCCGGGAGACGAGGTCATTCTGATCGGAGAGCAGGGGGAGGATCGGATCACCGCCGAGGACGTCGCCGACAACCTTGGCACCATCAACTACGAGGTCGTCTCGGCCATCCTCGCGCGGGTACCGCGGCTGCACTGAGATACAGAAGCGCCAGGGCATCGGTGCCCTGGCGGCAGAGATCAGCCTCCCGTTCTGCTATGAGGGGGGCTTCTTTTCGTGTGGAGGGTTGACGGTGGTGAGCCGGGGGGTCTGCGGGAGCGCCAAAACGAGATAGAAGTGTAGCCGTCGGAACGGCCACCCCGGGGTTTGGAGGAAAGCAAGCGTCTGGGTGCGGGCAGGTTGGGCTGTGGTAGCGGCTTTCATGGCGATCCTCATCTCATCGCATAGGAGGCTCTCCAGATACTGGCGCGAACCTTAAAACTTCGTGAGCGCTGCCGCACGCCTAGAAAGCGATGGGAGCACGGTACTATAGGCCGGGGTCGGACCCCGGCCATAAGATAGGTATACCGTATCTATCATGTGCACTTATCGGTGTTTATACGGGCTTCGGGGCCCGAGGACCAGGCAGCATCTGTGCCGCCGGACGAAGAACGCCTGATCCAGCGAGCCCAAGCCGACGATCCAGA
>CAYGBX010000040.1:0-15280 GCA_964348195.1 uncultured Anaerolineales bacterium | reverse complement strand
GGAGCCGAGCGAATGCTTCGGGGCCGCGCAAAGCCAGCACAACTTCTTTGAGCCCACCGACGCCGGTCTGGTTGGTGCTGAGAAGCTCCGTTTCCCAGCTGGCCCCCTCGGCGAATCGGGTGTACATGCGATACAGATCGGCGGCGAACAGCGCGGCCTCCTCTCCACCTGTACCGGCGCGAATCTCCATGATGACGTTCCGCTGCCCCTCCCGATCCTCCGGGCTGAGAAGCCGTTCCAGATCGGCCCGAGCAGCGTCGCGCCGCTCCTCCAAGGTGGCGATCTCTTGCCGTGCCAGTTCCGCAACCTTCGGATCGCTGTCCGAGAGAAGCCCCTGCGCGTCTTCTAGCTCGGCCTCGATCGCCTGGGCCTGCTGGAAGATCCGAACCGGCTCCGCTAGCCGCCGCATCTCCTGGCCGTACTCTCGGAGCTTGTCTGGATTCGAGGCCACCTGGGGATCCGCCAAGAGCCGCTCCAGCTCGCGGTACCGCGACTCCATTGCCTTCAGTTGCTCTTCCATCTGAGTGCGTTCACCGGGCCGGGCGACTTGCCCTGACCCCGTCCGCCGTTCTCCGGCCTGTGGACGCTCTTCCCTGGCCGAAGGGCCGCTGTCCTCCGGCCGAAGGCCTGCTGTCCTCCTATTATAAGGTAGCCACCAAGGCCCCCAAAGATGGAAACGGACCGGCACCAGATAGGCAGCCGGTCCGGGGGCAGGGCCTTGGTGCGCTAGAGGAAGATCAATCCAAGCTTTGTGGCCGCTCCGTTCACGGATTCAAGAATCGGCTGCCGGGGACCGGAGAGCCTCAGCGCGAAACTTGCCCCCCTCGAAGAGGAGTTGCCCGTCCACAGAGATGGAGACATCTATCGGTATGACGTCGACGTGGGTGTCGGCCGCCCACTCGGCGCCAGTCTCTGGGTATGGGTGGCCGAAGGCGATGTGGACCCCCGGAATCTTCTCGTCTTGGAGAAGGTTTCCTGAGAGCTCCTGCACCGCGGTGTTGGTGCCGATCGCAAACTCAGCCGCTCGGCGCCCGTTGGGGTGCTGGCTCAGGTAGGACCAGAGCTCGTCGGCTAGGGCCCGATCCTCGCATAGGACCTCAGTGACCCAACCGGCCTTCACCAGGAGGGTCACCGGGTGTTCGAGGACCCCATACTTGGGGCTGAAGTAGTCTCCGAGCACCTGCGCCACGATCGTCCCCTCAAGGCCTCTGGGGGTGGTGAAAGTCTCTCCGTCGGGGAGGTTTCCCCATTCCCCAGGCTGGTGGTACAGGCCGTGGCTGGGGATCCAACGCCAATCGGGATTGAATGTGGCTACCACGTCGGTACCGAGCGGCGATTTCACCGTGATCTCCCGGGCGTCGCGGACCCGCGCTTCCACCTGATGGGTGAGTTCCGACACCTTCTGGTAGTCCGCCCGCATCCCCTCGCGCATGACGCGGGGCTCGATGCTCACCATGTGGGCCCACCGCATCTTGAGTTCGTCGGTCGCCAGCGGCCTGAGACGGACTCGGAATCCAATCTCGCCCTCCCTGCTCTCACAGGCATAGAAGCCAACCGTGGGAGCTGCCTCTCTCAGATCTCGCTCCAGCCGGTCTGGCATCTCCGTGATCGGCCGCGGACCGTACTCCTCCAGAGTCCGTAGAGAAACTTGGGACCCGACGGCAGCCGCCTCGTCTGCCAAGAACTCCCCGATGGCGCGCGTCCCCTCATCGGTCAGGATCCAGACTCGATCGGCAGGCCTCACGTCCATGCAGACGCGCACGGCGTTGCGGGCGCCCTGTCTTGTCTCCTCCTGCGGGTCCACCAAGCAGTCCTCCCGGAGTCGAACCTTCCGGTGTGCCGTCCTATCCGTAGGAGACCGCTGGCTGGAGAGCTATCACCAGGATGCTCATGAACAGGAGAGGCGATGCGGCGATGAGGACGATCACCCTGTCATCGTACCGGAGGTGCATGTAGAAGAGGGCCACTAGCGCCGCTTTGCCGGCCGCCAGGGCGAGGAGGACTCCAATCTGCAGGGACTTGGCCACGGCCAGGGATCCCACCCACACCTCGATCGCGGTCAAAATGGCGAGAATGACGAAGACCGTCACATAGGGCCTTCTCGACGGATGTGTGGTCTCCATGGGCGAATCTCCTCCAAGCTCTCTGCTCAACGATCCTTCCCCGTCCTCCGCGGCTCCCCTTCGCTTGCGGTAGCCGCTCGCTCCTTCGTACGCGGCTACATCTACATGAGGTAGATGATCGTAAACAGGATGATCCACACGATGTCCACGAAGTGCCAGTACACGCCGACCAATTCTACCGTTTCGTGCCGGTCGGTAGTGTAGACCCCCGCGAAGGAGCGCGCGATGAGATAGGCGAGGGCGATCACCCCACCGGCTACGTGGGCGGCATGGAATCCGGTCAGCATGAAGAACGTGGCGGCAAACACCCCGCTGTCAGGCGGATAGCCGTGGGCGATGAGCTCCGTCCAGTCATGAAGCTTGATCCCGAGGAAGGTCAGTCCTAGCAGGGCCGTCGCTCCCAGCCACAAGCGGAGCCGGGCCGCGTCACCGCGCTCGATCGACGCTAGCGACTGCACCATGGTCAGACTGCTCGTTATGAGGATGAAGGTGTTCACGGCTGTCAGTGGGATATCCAGAGTCTCGCTGGCGTCGGGCCAACTGGCGCTCCCAACCCGAAGGGCGAGGTAGGTCCCGATGAGGCCGGTGAACAGCATCGCCTCCGAGACGATAAACAGCCACGTCCCGAACTTGACGCTGCTGATCCCCGGCCAAGCGTGGGCCGATCTCTCCATCAGATTCGATCCTCAGGCAACTCATTCATGAGACGCCTCATGGGATGCCGCCTCCCTCGCGGAGTCACGGAGCCAGATGCCCAGTCCCACCGCCGCGACGACTGCGCCTGACGCCAGGAGGAGCAGTCCGCCGACGGCGAGCCCTGCCAGAATCAGCCCCGATCCCAGTCCTAGAAGGGGCGGCCCTATCGTGGGGGCAGGCAGGTGGATTCCCGCCCCCTCCAATTCTTCGTGTCGCTCTGGCTCCGCCATGTTCTTCTTGACCCTCAGAGGACCATACCGCGGTCGATCAACATCGATATCAGGAGTGCGGCCAGGTAGAGGGAGGAGTACTTGTACAGCCGCCTGGCTGCCGCCTTGCTGCCATCTCCACGCAGGAAGAGGGCCAGCATGAGAAACACCCCGCCGAGAAAGGCAGCGGAGGACAGGTAAAAGGGTCCCATCCAACCTACGGCGAATGGAAGGAGTGTCACCGCCCCCAATTGCAGGGTGTAAAGCAGGATCTGTCGGTGGGTCTCCTCTCGGCCGCGGACGGCCGGCAACACGGGAATGCCCGCTCGGCGATAGTCATCTCGCACCAGCAGCGCAAGGGCCCAGGTGTGGGGCGGGGTCCAGAAGAGAATGATCGCGAATAAGAAGAGGCCGAAGAGGCTCACCTCGTTGGCCACCGCCGCCCATCCGACAAGAGGGGGAATGGCCCCCGCCGCGCCTCCGATCACCGCGCCTCCTGGAGTGGCCCGCTTGAGCCACACAGTGTAGACCAGGACGTAGTAGGCATTGCCCGTCGCCGCCAAGGCCGCGGCCAGCGGGTTCACCTGGCTGGCCAGGAGGGCCATGGAGAGTAGGCTGAGCGAGATGCCGAACCAGAGGGCCTTCATCGGAGAGATGGATGCGGAAGGCACCGGTCGCCGTCGAGTGCGCCGCATCGACGCGTCCAGATCCCGGTCCAGGTAGGCGTTGATCGCGCTGGCGCCCCCCGCGGCCAGGGCCCCGCCCAGCAGGGTGCTCGCCACCAGCCGCGCCGGGGGAATCCCCTCCTCTGCCAGGAGCATTCCGGACAGGGTCGTGAAGAGGAGAAGGGCGAGAATCCGCGGCTTCATCAGACTGAAGTAGATCCCCGGGCTGGTCCCTGCGAAGTGGCAGCGACCGGACTCGGTACGGATACGAGCGCCCGTAGGCAGGAGACCGAGGGTGGCCAGCGTCACGAGGGTGCCCCAGATGGCCGACGCCAGTCCCAGATGGAGCGCAGCCAGGGGAGCGGGACGGCCCAGAAGGACCGTGGCCCCTCCCACCAAGGCCTGGGTTAGGAACAGAAGCCCCGCGAGAGTCGCCGCAGCCAAGGCCGGACGATCGTCCTTCCGATTTCGCCAGGCGCTGATTGCGACCGTCCCCACCAGGCCCGCGGCCGCCAAGGCGATGAGTCGGTGGGTCAGCTGAAGGTCCGAACCCGAAGAGCGGCCTAGGGGGAGAAGCTCCCCTAGACACAGCGGCCAGTCGGGACAGGCCAGAGCCGCTCCTCGGCCTGCCACCAGGCCGCCCGTCAGAATGAGGACATACACGCCGAGACCCGCGGCAAGCACGATCGCCTGGAACCCATCGCTTGCGGGCCGACGCTCAAGATCCGGCTGAGGCCGGAACGCCGCGACCGAAGCTACGACGAGTGCGGCAAAGAGGGCCTCGGCCGTTGCCAGATGGAGAAGCACTAGATCGGCGGGCAATCTGAGCAGGACAGTCAGCCCCCCGAGCACAACCTGCACCATCAATAGGAGGAGCGCCAGCGCGACGGGCAAGATGATCCAACGGTCGCTCCGGAGACGCCGCCAGGCGTAGAGTGCGGCCGACGGCACCAGGAATGTCAGGAGGAGAGCCGCCAGCCGGTGTCCGTACTCGATCAGCACCCCGCCCTCTAGTGGAGGGACGAGCTGACCGTAGCACAGTGGCCAGTCCGGGCAGGCCAGGCCCGCTCCCGAGACCCGGACTACACCGCCCAATACGATGGTACCGTAGGCGGCGAGCGCGGCGCCTACTAGCAGGCCGCGATAGCGGACCGAGATGTTGCCCGTCGGGGCATCACCCACCGGGGTCCCTACCTTCGCGATGATCCCGCGCGGGCCGGAGGCTCGACACCTGGGGAATTCGGCCGAAGTTGTGCGCCGGCGGCGGAGACGCCGTCATCCACTCCAAGGTGTTTCCATCCCAAGGGTCCTCCCCAGCGGGCTCGCCTCGATTTCGGCTAACCCAGAAATTGACCATGAAGGCCAAGACGGCCACGGCGATGGTGAACCCTCCGATCGTGGCCAGAAGGTTGCCCGTCTCCCATCCGCGGCCGGCTGGGTAGTCGGCGATCCGGCGGGGCATTCCTGCGAGTCCCAGCGCGTGCATGGGAAAAAAGGCCAAGTTGAAGCCGATGAAGGTCAGGGCGAAGTTCAGCTGGGCAAGCCTCTCATCCAGCTTCCAGCCGGTCATCTTGGGGAGCCAGTAGTACAGACCGGCGAATATACCGAAGACGCTGCCTCCGAACAGGACGTAGTGGAGGTGGGCCACAACCCAGTAGGTGTCGTGCAACTGCCGGTCCAAGGGGATGGAGGCCTGAAATACGCCGCTGAGCCCACCAATCACAAACATCGAGATGAAACCGAGCGTGAACAGGAGCGGCGCCTTGAAGTCGAGCGAGCCTCCCCAGAGGGTAGCCAGCCAGTTGAACACCTTCACCCCCGTCGGTACGGCGATGGACATCGTGGCGAGCATGAAGAAGAGCTGCAGTTCGGGGGCCAGGCCTACCGTAAACATGTGGTGGACCCAGACCAGAAAACCCATCAATCCGATCGCCACTGAAGAGAAGGCGATCGCCCTGTAACCGAAGATGGGCTTGCGTGAAAAGACAGGCAGGATCTCGGAGACGATTCCCATGGCGGGGAGCACCATGATGTACACGGCCGGATGTGAGTAGAACCAAAACATCTGCTGCCAGATGATCGGGTCGCCGCCGCCCGCCTCGAAGAATCCGGCTCCCACCTGGCGATCCAGGAAGAGCATGACGAGGGCGGCGGCGAGCACGGGGGTGGCGAACAGGATCATCGTGGCCGTGACCAGCAGCGACCAGACGAACAGCGGCAACCGCTGGAAGGTCATGCCCGGTGCCCGGAGCTTGGCAACGGTGGCTATGAAGTTAATCGCGCCGAGCGTGGATGAGGTGCCGGTGGCGAGCAAGCCGACGATCCAGAAATCCATCCCCGGACCTGGAGAAAACACGCTGTTCGACAGCGGGACATAGCCGGTCCACCCAGCAGCCGCCGCCCCCGACTGGCTCAGAAATCCGCTGTAGATCAAGAGCCCCGAGGCCAGGAAGAACCAGTAGCTGAGGGCGTTGAGCCGCGGGAAAGCCATATCACGCGCCCCGATCTGAAGGGGCACAAAGTAGTTACCGAATCCTCCTATCAGCGCCGGGATCACCCACAGAAAGATCATAGTGGTCCCGTGAATGCTGAAGAGTTGGTTGAAGGTGTCAGGATCCACGACGCTGCGACCGGGTGCCGTGAGCTCGAGTCGCATGACGAGAGCCATCACCCCGCCCAGGAGGAAGAAGATGAATCCTGTTGACAAGTACAGGATGCCAATGCGCTTGTGATCTACCGTGGCGATCCAGCTCCAGACGCCGGTCTCCCAGCGTCGAACGCCCTCGTAGGCGGCGTCAGCAGTGGTCATCCCGCCTCCTCACACCTCTGCAGTCGTTCTCACTCCAGCGTGGTCAGGTAGGTCACGATCGCGTCGATCTCCTCGTCGGAGAGCCCGAGGTTGGGCATCTTGGCTCCCGGCTTCAGCGCCTGGGGATCTTCCAGCCAAAGGGCGAGGTTCTCCGGCGTGTTGGGGACCAAGCCTCCAATCTGGGATCGGCTCGCGAAGTGAGTCAAGTCGGGTCCGATCAGGCCGGCAGCCGCTGTCCCGCGCACCGTGTGACAGGCAGCACATGCGCCGACCGTCACCAGCGACTCTCCTTCGGCGGCCAGCCCGACGGCTGGAGGCGCCGTGGCCCGCTGAGCCTGGACCCACGCCTCATACTCGATCGGCGTCAGGGCGATCACCCGTACCGGCATGTATGGGTGGCCCACGCCACAGAACTCCGCGCACTGGCCTTCGAAAACCCCCGGCTCCTCGACAGTGAACCAAATCTCGTTTGCGAAGCCGGGATTGGCATCGATCTTCCCTCCGAGCCGCGGGACCCAGAAGCTGTGTATCACATCCTCCGAGGTGACCTTCAACCGAACGGCGGTTCCCGCGGGGACCACCACGTCGGTGGCGGTGGTGAACCCGGCCTCAGGGTATCGCAACTCCCAGAACCACTGATGCCCCACCACTTCGATCGTCAAGGGATCCTCTCGAGCCGTCCCACCAGCGAACATCGTTTGAACGGACAGGACCGCAAGAAAGGCAACGATCAGCGCGGGCGCCACCGTCCATGCGATCTCGAGTCCGGTGTGGCCGTGGATCTGGTCCGGCTCTACGTCGTCGCGGCGCCGAAAGCGGAATACGGAGTAGAGGAGGACGCCCTCCACGACTGCGAAGACGGCGAGGGCGATCCACAGGACCAGCCAGTACAGGTCGGCGACGGGACGCGCTTCCGGTGAGACAGGACCGGATGGCCAGGGAGGCTCCGCACCGACGACCGAACCAGTCAACACAAGGAGAGCCCCGGCCACCGCGAGGGCCAGGGCGCCCCTTCTCCGATTCCCAAGATGTGGTGGGATGCGCATGCCGTCCTGGTCTACGTTGGGGGGAACGGTAGCAGAGGAGGCGGGCCCGTGTCAAGCTGAGCCCCACCGGCTCTTGACCAGAGGGAATGCGGATGGTATAATGGTGGTTTGTCCGTTCTGCTTTCTCACGCCGACGGGGTCCCGTTTTCCCCTCCCACACCCCCTGTCGGCTCCCCCGAGGAGGGAGTGCTTCATGGCTGGCGCAGTCCGCACGAGGGCTCGTGCCGAGGTGGGGCAGGCAGCTCCTGACGTCCAGCGAACACTGTTCGATCTGGACGCGCTCGAACCGGAGATCTTCGCCCGAGCCGCCGCCCGGCGGAAGTCCTATGGCCGCATCTCTGACGTCGAGGTCATCCCCTCACTCATTGAGATCCAACGCCGGTCCTTCCGCTGGTTTCAGGACACGGGCCTCGGCGAGCTCTTGTCCGAAGTCTTTCCCATTGAGTCCTTCAACAAGAAGATCAAGCTGGAGCTGGTCCGCTACTGGTTCGAGGACGCGAAGTACTCCGAGGAGGAGTGCCGCACCATGGACCGGACCTATGCCGCCCCCCTCTACATCCGAGCCCGGCTGATCAACGAGGCGGGGGAGCGGCTCGAGCAGGACGTCTACATGGGGGACTTCCCCCTGATGACCGAGAATGCCACCTTCATCATCAACGGGGCGGAGCGGGTGGTGGTGAGTCAGCTCATCCGATCTTCAGGGGTCTACTTCACGGTTGAGGAGGACCGAACCACGGGTCGCCTCCTCTGCCTGGCCAAGCTGATTCCCAACCGTGGCGCATGGCTCGAATTCGAGACCTCGAAGAAGGACATCATCACCGTCAAGGTCGACCGCCGGCGGAAGATTCCGGTGACGAGTCTCTTGCGGGCGCTGGGAGCCCTCGACGTGGCGGATGATCCCTCCAACGATCTGGTGCAGGAGGGAACCGACGAGGAGATTCTGGGGCTCTTCTCGGCAGTGGACACCATGCCCGACCATCGCTACATCGAGGTGACCCTGGAGAAGGATCCCTCCGGGGACGCGGAGGAAGGCCTGCTGGAGTTCTTCCGCAAGATGCGGCCCGGCGATCCCGCGACGCTGGACAATGCGCGGAACTACCTGGAGTACCTGCTCTTCAACCCCCGTCGCTATGACCTTGCGCGGGTCGGCCGCTACAAGCTGAACCGTCGACTGGGCCTGGCAGTGGCTCCTGAGCACTTGACCCTCACCAAGCAAGACCTGGCAAAAGTCGTGGAGCACATGATCCTGGTCAACAACGGGGTGGACACTGCGGACGACATCGACGACCTGGGCAACCGTCGAGTGAAGACGGTGGGCGAACTGATTCAGAATCAGCTCCGGATCGGGCTGCTTCGAATGGAACGGGTCGTTCGAGAGCGAATGAGCACGCGCGACCCAGAGCAGATCAATCCCCTGGGCCTGATCAACATCCGACCTGTGGTCGCCGCAACTCGAGAGTTCTTCGGGGGCAGCCAACTCTCCCAGTTCATGGACCAGACCAATCCCCTGGCGGAGCTGACCCACAAGCGCAGACTGAGTGCCCTGGGGCCGGGCGGGCTGCGGCGCGAACGGGCTGGGTTCGATGTCCGCGATGTGCATCACAGCCACTACGGAAGGATCTGCCCGATCGAGACCCCGGAGGGGCCCAACATCGGGCTCATCGGATCTCTGGCGACCTATGCCGATGTAAACGAGTATGGATTCATCGAGACCCCCAGCCGACGAGTCATCAAGACCTCGCCGAACAAAGTCAAGTCCCTCAAAGGCAAGACCCTTCGGCAGGATGTCGTGGATCCCGCCAAGGATCGGGTCGTGGCCAAGGCGGGAACGGTCGTCACAACCAAGCTCGCAAGGCAGATCGCCGCGCTAGACCTGGAGGAGATCCAGATCGTCCCCACCGTAACTGACGAGATTGTCTTCCTCCCGGCCGACGAAGAGGAGAAGTACACCATCGCCCAGGCCAATGCCGAGCTGGACGACAAGGGCCAATTCGTCCACGACCGCGTGTCGGTGCGACGCGGCCAGGAGTTCCTCATCGAGGCGACCGACAATGTGGACTTCATGGACGTCTCCCCAAAGCAGATCGTCAGCGTCTCAGCGGCGCTGATCCCCTTTCTTGAGCATGATGATGCCAACCGGGCCCTGATGGGCTCCAACATGCAGCGGCAGGCGGTGCCGCTGGTCAAGCCCGAGTCCCCCATTGTGGGAACCGGCATCGAGTTTCAGGCGGCGCGTGATTCCGGCCAGGTCGTCCTCGCCGAGACCGACGGGGAGGTGACCAGCGTAACCGGCGAGCGGATCATCGTGGTGTCAGACGATGGAGAGGAGCAGACCTACCCGCTCCGGCGGTTCAACCGCTCCAACCAGGGATCCTGCATCGATCAACGGCCCATCGTGGAGAAGGGGCAGACGGTTCAGGTCGGCGATGTCCTGGCGGACTCCTCTTCCACGGATCACGGGGAGTTGGCGTTGGGGCGGAACGTTGTGGTGGCCTTCCTGTCCTGGGAGGGAGGCAACTTCGAAGACGCGGTCCTCATCAACGAGCGTCTCGTGCGCGACGACACCTACACCTCGATCCACATCGAGAAGCACGAGGTGGAGGCGCGCGACACCAAGCTCGGTCCGGAGGAGATCACCCGCGACATCCCCAACGTTGGGGAGGAGGCCCTGAAGGATCTCGACGAGGATGGGATCATCCGCGTTGGGGCTGACGTCAATCCCGGAGACATCCTGGTCGGGAAGATCACTCCCAAGGGCGAGACCGATCTCAGCCCTGAGGAGAAGCTCTTGCGCGCCATCTTTGGAGAGAAGGCTCGTGAGGTGAAGGACTCGTCGCTGCGGCTCCCGCACGGTGAGAAAGGGAAGGTTGTAGACGTAAAGGTCTTCACTCGCGATCAGGAGAGGGACCTCCCCGCTGGGGTGGAAAGGATGGTCCGGGTCTCCATCGCCCAGCGTCGAAAGATCACCGAAGGCGACAAGATGGCCGGCCGCCATGGCAACAAGGGTGTGATCTCGAAGGTAGTCCCCACGGAGGACATGCCCTTCCTGGAGGATGGAACGCCCATCGATCTGATCCTGAACCCGCTTGGTGTCCCGGGCCGAATGAACCTGGGCCAGGTCCTCGAGACCCACCTTGGATGGGCGGCGGAGAGGCTGGGGATCAAGGTCATCTCCCCTGTCTTCGACGGTGCCCGCGAGGAAGAGATCGCGGCTGAGCTGGCTCGGGCCTGGCTTACGGACCTGGCGTGGAAAGATTCCACCGAGAGGGCATGGGCGTGGCTGTCGGAGAGTGAGATCCCGGCCGAGGATCTGGTGGACGACGAAGACGTGCGACTGCGCTACGTCATCCAGTGGCTTCCTGAAGAGGAGTACGACCTCGCTGCGCTGGAGAATGACCGGGTCTACGCACGGAGGAGCGTGCTGCGGCAGTGGCTCATAGAGCAGGATATAGACGCGGACGCGGTTCTTGACTTCCAGGGAGGCGCGGAAGGAACCGACAGCGTGGAGGCATCTCAGAAGATCGTCGGGATCTGCCTTCGGGCTTGGCTGCAGTACCATGGACATCCCGTGGAGGACTCGGACTCCCTTGAGGGAGAGATGCTCGTCGAGCGGGCCGAGGCCGTCAGCCGGGAAATCGGCTGGCCTCTGCCCACCTCGGGGCACCGTATCCTCTATGACGGGAAGACCGGCGAGTCCTTCGACCGGGCCGTGACCGTGGGGAACATCTACATGCTGAAGCTGGCCCACCTGGTGGAGGACAAGGTCCACGCCCGGTCCACCGGTCCCTACTCTCTCGTCACCCAGCAGCCGCTCGGCGGCAAGGCCCAGTTCGGGGGTCAGCGCTTCGGCGAGATGGAGGTGTGGGCGCTTGAGGCCTACGGCGCGGCGCACACTCTCCAAGAGATGCTGACCATCAAGTCCGACGATGTGACCGGTCGGGTCAAGACATACGAGGCGATCGTTAAGGGAGAGGCGATCTCGGAGCGCGGGCTTCCCGAGTCTTTCCGTGTCTTGGTTAAGGAACTCCAGAGCCTCGGCCTGTCCGTTGAGGTGATGGGACGGGAGGGGAATTGGATGGAATTCGGTAAGGAGGACTCCTCTTCCAAGCCCCCTCGATTCGGCCTGGGGCTGATGGGCCTGGGACGCGACTAGGTTCCTTGACCGGTATCTGAGCGCGTGATATACTAAGTCGTTTGTTCATACGTCTCAACGGCGCCACGGGCTCCTCCCGGGCGAGAGTCGGGATGGAGCCTTGTTGCGGATAGGGAGGTTGGGTTGCCAACGATAAACCAGTTGGTGAGAAAAGGACGAAAGAAGCCGGGCTCGCGCAGCAAGGCACCGGCGCTTCGCTTTCGGTTCAACGCTCTCAAAGGTCGGACGATCCAGACCGAGGGAAACCCCCAGAAGCGGGGGGTTTGCACTCAGGTGCGGACCGTCACGCCTAAGAAACCCAACTCCGCCCTGCGAAAGGTGGCTCGCGTCCGCTTGACCAACGGGATCGAGGTGACTGCCTACATTCCCGGCGAAGGGCACGCCTTGCAGGAGCACTCGGTTGTGCTGGTCAGAGGCGGCAGGGTGAGGGACCTCCCGGGGGTCCGGTATCACATCGTGAGAGGTGCCCTCGACGCTGGTGGCGTGGAGGGCCGTTCTCGTGGCCGCTCCAAGTATGGGACCAAGCGAGGACGCGCCGGCGCCGTGCCCCGTCCTGTTCTGGGGGAGGAGGCCGGGGAGTTGGCTGCTGAGCCGGCCCCTGAGCCCGCGACCGAGCCGCCGCCGGAGGCCTAGAGGGACAAGGGAATGCCGAGGCGGGACCGACCGGCCAGGAGGCATCCGGCTCCGGATCCGAGGTACGACAGCGAGCTCCTGAGCCGCTTCATCAACCGGGTGATGCAGCGAGGCAAGAAGAGCTTGGCCCGCCGCGTCGTGTACGATGCGTTCGATCTGATCGAGGAGCGGCACGGGGCAGACGGCG
This sequence comes from uncultured Anaerolineales bacterium, assembly GCA_964348195.1. Classification (GTDB taxonomy): domain Bacteria; phylum Chloroflexota; class Anaerolineae; order UBA7937; family JACPPX01; genus CAYGBX01. The sequence continues at coordinate 2,759 of CAYGBX010000040.1, read as the reverse complement.
GGTTGTCGGGCCTGGAGGTGTTCCAGCAGGCGCTCCGCAATGCCACCCCGGTCCTGGAGGTGAGGCCCCGGCGGGTCGGAGGCGCCACCTACCAGATCCCTCTCGAGATCCGAGGCGAGCGGCGCCAGTCCCTAGCCATTCGCTGGCTGGTGACGGCCGCCCAATCCCGTCCAGGCAAGTCCATGGCGGAGAAGCTGGCCGCGGAGCTTTGGGACGCCTCTCAGAACACCGGGGCCACTATCAAGAAGAAGGAAGACACCCACCGCATGGCGGAGGCCAACCGCGCCTTCGCTCACTACCGTTGGTGAGTGGGATCGAGAGACTCTGAAGATGACGCGAGAGTTCCGCAGGGAACGGATCAGGAACATTGGGATCATCGCCCACATCGACGCCGGGAAGACGACCACTTCCGAGCGGATCCTGTTCTATGCTGGGAAGATTCATCGGATGGGCGAGGTCCACGAGGGCGCCGCCACCATGGACTGGATGGCGCAGGAGAAGGAGCGGGGGATCACGATTACCGCCGCCGCGACGACCACCTACTGGCCTCGCGACGCGGCGGACCAGCACATGATCAACATCATCGACACCCCCGGTCACATCGACTTCACGGTGGAGGTGCAGCGATCCCTGCGCGTACTGGATGGAGGGATCGTAATCTTCGACGCTGTGGCCGGCGTGGAGCCGCAGTCGGAGACGGTGTGGAACCAGGCCGACCGATACCGGGTTCCCCGGATCGCCTTTGTGAACAAGATGGACCGCCCGGGAGCCGATCTCGTCCGAACTATCGAGATGATGGAGGAGCGCCTGAGTGCCCGGCCGGTTGCCGTACAGTATCCGATCGGAATCGAGGAAAGCTTCCGCGGTTTCGTTGATCTGGTGACCAATGAAGCAACCATCTACACCGATGACTTGGGCACCCGCCGGGAGCGAGCCCAGGTCCCTGAGGAGTTGGCCGAGGAGGTGGAGATCTACCGGACCCTCCTCAAGGAGCGCGTGGCGGAGACCGACGAGACCCTCACGGTCAAGTTCCTCGAGGGGGAGGAAATCTCGACAGAGGAACTAAAGGCCGCCCTCAGGAGGGCCACCCTTCGCTCCGAGCTGGTTCCGGTGCTGTGTGGTGCCGCCCTCCGCAACAAGGGGGTCCAGCCTCTCCTCGACGCGGTGATCGACTACCTGCCTTCTCCTCTCGACGTCCCCCCGATCATCGGTCAGATTCCGGGGACGGAGGACGAAGAGGTCCGCACGGTGGACAAGGAGCAGCCGCTGGCCGCCCTGGTATTCAAGATCGTGTCTGACCCCTACGTGGGCAGGCTGGCCTACGTTCGCGTTTACTCGGGGACTCTGCAGGCCGGACAGAAGATCCTCAACGCCACTCGCGATAGGAAGGAACGGATCGGCCGGCTCCTCCGGATGCATGCCAACCACCGGGAGGTGATCGAGCGCGTGGAGGCCGGCGACATCGCCGCTGTCGTGGGGCTGGAGCACACGTTCACAGGAGAGACGCTCGCCGACGTGGACCACCCGCTGATTCTGGAAGCCATCCAGTTTCCGGAGCCGGTGATCTCCGTGGCCATCGAGCCCCGCACCCAAGCCGACCAGGACCGGATGGCAACGGCGCTCGGGCGGCTGGCTGAGGAGGACCCCACGTTCCAGATCCGCCAGGACGAGGAGACCGGCCAGACCCTCATCTCAGGCATGGGCGAGCTTCACCTTGAGGTCCTCGTAGATCGAATGTTCCGGGAGTTCCGGGTTTCGGCGAATGTCGGCCGTCCCCAGGTCTCCTACCGAGAGAGCATCAGCCGCCCCGTCCGGGTGGAGGGGCGGTACGTCCGTCAGACAGGAGGTCGCGGCCAGTACGGCCATGTCTGGCTGGAGCTCGAGCCGCGAGAGCGAGGTGCCGGCATGCAGTTCCAGAGCCGCATTGCGGGGGGCACGATTCCAAAGGAGTTTGTGCCGGCGGTAGAGAGCGGGGTGACCGAGGCGCTGCAGAGCGGGATCTTGGCGGGATATCCGGTCACCGATTTGAGGGTCGCCTTGGTGGATGGCTCCTACCACGAAGTGGACTCCAGTGACATCGCTTTTAAGATCGCTGCTTCCAAGGCGGTCAAGGAGGGCCTCGAAAGAGGCGGAAGCCTGCTACTGGAGCCCATCATGCGGCTCGAGGCGGTCGTCCCCGAGGAGTTCACCGGAGACGTGGTTGGCGACCTGAGCGCCCGTCGGGCCCAGATAGAAGGCATGTCCCCCCGCCGCAACTTCCAGGTCGTGCGTGCTCGGGTCCCGCTTGCTGAGATGTTCGGGTACGCGACGGCGATCCGGTCCCTAACCCAGGGGCGAGGCACGTTCACCATGGAGTTTGATCACTACAGCGAGGTCTCCCCAGAGTTGGCCCGCAGCTTGGGTGGAGGAGGTGTCCGGGAGCGTGTGACAGCCTAGCGAACGGCGGATCGCCGCAGCTACCAGCACCCCGGAGGAGGAAGGGGAGCCCAGAGTCCAAGAATTGATCTGTTCGCCGACTGGCCTGTGGCTCGCAGCGCGGAGCCGGTCGGAACGCGTTCATAGGCCTGAATCTGAGCTGAGGGTAGGGACAGATGTCCAATGAGAAGTTCGTTGGACGACTGCGCAGCAGCGCGGGACCCTTCCGCAGGCGCTCATGGCCCCAATGCTGATCTGAGGCAAGAGATCGATGTCCAAGGAGAAGTTTGTACGCGACAAGCCCCACGTGAATGTGGGAACCATCGGCCATGTAGACCACGGCA
>CAYGBX010000039.1:0-16062 GCA_964348195.1 uncultured Anaerolineales bacterium | reverse complement strand
GGTAGGACCTTGTTCACCGGCGGGTCCATCTTGACCTCGTACTCTCCCTCGCCGCGTTCCCGCAGCTCGAAGGCTCGGTCCAGGTTGACGATGTAGGAGCGATGGATCCGGAAGAAGGGCGGGGAGGGTAGGCGGGGCTCCAGGTCGTGGAGGGGTTCAAGGTGGCGGAGAGGCCCTTTCCTGGCTGTGCGCACCAGGGAGTCGTCGCGCTTGGCCTCGATGTAGAAGATCTGGTCCCACTCGATCAGGGAGTCGAGGTTGTGGGCGGCGGGGTTGCGCCGGTTGCCACCATGGTCGGGGTCTCCGTCGACTCGGGTGGCGAGGATCCTGTCGCCTCGGCCGTAGGCGTGCCTTCCGGCCCAAGAGTTGACGACGGAGTCGCCTCGATGCCTGGTGCGAGGCTTGGAACTTCGGCCGTCTCGGGCGGTGAGGGGTCGATGTCGCACGGGCCGGGCCCGATCTCACCGGTGTTGTATCCCTCGAGGTTCGTCGCCAACTCGACGGCAGCGACGCCGTCCTCCGAAGACGGATCGATATCGTGGGGGAGCCTTCCCTCGAATCCTCCTAGAAGCGTGTCTGCGGCGCCGATCGCATCCGCGACTTTCGATGCATCTGCTCCGGACGCTTGGTTGAGCTTTGCGGCGATCAGTTGGTGGGCGAGAATCAGGGTGGGATCACCGGACGGCGGGGCGTCTAGGATCTCGAGCAGTTGGGTCGTGTCGTAGTCCTGTTCGCCCACCGCAAGGGATTCGACGGGCCAGTCATCCGGATGTGTCATCCAGAAATCATGCGTTCGAGTGCATTCAACGCTGGCCGTCAGCACAGGCGATGGCGTAGCCGGGTGGGAGCCGGTGTGTACGGTGACTCCTACGGTGAGCCGCTCCGCCCAGAGAGCCTTGCTCAGAGGGAAGAGAAGACTGCTCAGAGCCATCGCCACCAGCAGTCCCGCGGACGTCCGCGCTGTCCTTCCAGGGCGGCCGAACCAACGGGTCATGCGGCCCGGCCGATCCGATTGGGGACGATTGGAGTGCCGCGCCTAAGAATGTGGGCCGGCAAGGCCACTAGCCACGGCCTCGCCGGGAAGCGACGATACGTGGTATCCGTGTCCACCTGGCCCGGTCCGGCGCAAGCGGCCGGAGCCTGTGAGGTCGGAACACATAGGGCGGCGCGAGCAGTGGACGCACTTCCCGGGGGACAGTGGGTGGCTTGCCGTCCGACGCTGACCCTGGGCCTTCGAATGGCACGGGCTGCTGTGGGACCCTGCGCAGCCGGACGAATTCAGCCTTGCCGTTCATAGAGTTGCGTCGGATAAGTCTGGCTCGGGCCAACAGAAGCACGGCTGCCGAGCCTGCCAAGAGGATGATCCCTCTCCACCCCAGGCTGGCAATTGCGCCGGAGAATCTCGCCGCGGCCTCCTTGACGCCGATCACCGCATAGCCCAGATGCGGTACGCGTGCGACGAGCCGGCCCCTGACAGCCCTGGCCGGGACCGGCGAAGGGTCCTCCACGTTGTTGCCGTCTCCCTTCGTCGTGAAGACTCGATTTGGGCCAGTGCCGCCGGCCTCGACGACCCGGTGGAGCACATATCTATCCGTCCCTATGTAGTGGATGACATCGCCCGCCTCGATGGTGTCCGAGGACAAGTTCCGCAGGATTGCTAGGTCGCCATGCTCCAATGTGGGACTCATGCTGTCGCCTACGGCGACTGTGGGATACATGGGGAAGAGCCCGAGGGAGAACCAAGACAGCCCTACGGCGAAGATGCTGAGGGCAATCCAGACGACGGGGGCGCTCTGCCCAGTCTTGGAGCGGACTCTCGGCACCGCCGTGCCGCCGGCACTCCCGTAGACGCTCCGCACTGCCAAAAGGCCGATGGCCGGCGCGACGGTTCCCACGAATGCCGCGAGCGCCCAGGAAAGATTGGGCAGCACGGGGGAGAGCCATTCGAAGGCCGCGAGTGTGCTCCGATAGGCAATGGCCGGAAGCGGGCCGCCCAAAAGGGCCAGATAGGAGGCCAGCAGATTCTCTGAGAGGAGGGGGAGCGCAGTCTTTCCAAGGAAGGCGAACCCATCCGAGGCTCCCTCGATCGAGGTCAGCCTCGCGAAGGGCGTGCCGACGAAGGTGAAGACAAGAGTTGCGATACCCAACGTCAGCCCGATTCGTCGGGCAGCCAATGCGCTGAGGAGGTAGGCGCGGGTCAGCTCCACTCCGAGGAGGGCGGAAAAGACCCATGTCAGATTTTGAAGCGTGCTAGGGGGGGTGTGTGCCAGGGGACTCTTGCCGAAGCCGGCTAGCATCCCGGCGAGGAGCAGAAGGCCCAAATGAAAACCCCCGCAGAGGAGCGCCATCCCCTGAAGCCGCCCACGAAAGCGCAGCCGGTGGTCGCCCCACCGGGAAAGAACAAGGATGAGGACGGCCAGAGCCAACCAGAGGAGAGGTTGAGCAATGTAGGTCTCGGCGAACCCTCCCCTCGCAGGCCCCAGATTGATGAGCCAGACCACCGCAGCGAGTTCCGCCCCGGCGATGCCAACCTGAGTCAGAGGTCCGGGCCGCATCCGGTGCCTAGCCTTCTCTGGCATGGCGACGACTGGGACCCGTCATCCGGCTATCTCAGTTGCCAGATACACCTGCCGGCGGCGAGTCAAGGTGATCGGGTCAGCAAACCCCACGGGATCATGTCAAGTGATTGCGCGACCCACTCTACTGACAGGCAGAGGGGCGGGCGGGGAGACCGGATTCTCCCGGCCTCCCCGCTCTGCTGACGCATTCAGGCTAGGGGCAGAACGTGGCTCTGTCGGTCGATATAGCCCAAACCAGCTCCACCTCCCACGATACGGTCTCGTCCTCGTCGGCTCCGTTCTCGATGTGGAAGGCCATGTTGCCCTGCACGCTGTCGCCTGGCGCCAGGTCGGCGCCGCACTCCTCGAGCTCGGACACGTGCACCAGCACATCGTTGTCTCCGTCTTGGTCGAGGTCTACAAGGTTGTCAGTGCTGGGGTCGATCGCCGCGCCCTGAAGCTTGGTTTCTGCCAGGAACACGGGCACGGTGCCTTCGTTTTCGATCTCGAACCAAACGGTGCACCAGTAGCTCGGATAGCCGTTCCGGACGTTGGCGATGATCTTGCTACCAGTGGACGGCGCGTGGACGGCGGCGTTGCAGGTGGCTGTGGACCAGGCGTATCGAGTCGGGTTGGGCCCACGAGAACTCGGGTCCGGGCCGGTGTCGCCATCGTCTAGGTTAGTGTCGGAAACAGTGCCGTCGTCGTCGGTGAACGGAGCGTGGTAGTCAAGCTCCATGTCGTCCATGTCGACGACGCCCTGGATCTCCATCTGTTGGGACCAGAGCGAGTAGCCCACCCCAGTGAGCCCAAGGGCCATCACGAGCACCAGGACCAGAACCCACCCCTGTCTTACCGCGATACTCACGGCATACCTCCTTCGGACTAGGATCGGGCCGGCCGACGAACACGTTTCGGCCGGTGCACCGGCGCCGCCTCACCGCCTTCACCTCCTTCCCGGTCGGCGCCAGTCCGTCGGGTTGCGCGGGTGGGCCCTCTGCGATATCGTGAGAAACGCACAGCGAGCCCACCAGCTCGAAGTGCACTGCCTCGGCGGGGCCTATCCCGCCGAGGCGCCCTTCTTCATCAGCTTGCAAACTCGAGGCCAGCCGGTTCCTGACCGCTCGTGCTGTTGGCTGGCTCACACCGATTCCGTCCGGTGCCCTCGGCCGGGCTAGGATCTGCCGCCGTTAGGCTATCGGCCGAGAGACCGACAAGGGAGCCAAATCCTCAGCTAGCGCAAAAGAAAAGGAGGCCCGCTCGAACCTGCTGGGCCGCGCAGGTTTGACGCGTGCCGCCTGCTTTCCTCCCCTCGTGACAAGTGCCGTGGTAGCTACCACTACCACCGCCATGAAACCGATAAGCGACCGATAGTCGCTCTACCGCGGTAGCCGGCAGACTACGTTCAACACTTGTACATCACTATAGCAGTGCTTGCGCCTCGTGTCACTGGGGATTTCCCTAGTCTCGGTCGCTAGGTCGAGATCGCCCCTATGGTGTGCTAGTTTCCCACACGGCAATCCATACCGCCCTTGCACCGCCGTCCAGAGCAGGGAGTTGGGGCCGGTTGATGACCGGAGGTGGCCGGGGAGGAAACCGATCGATGGGTTGCGCCCTCCGGCATGAAGCGTGCTATCTTGAGTGGTGAGATGTCAACGAGGGGCTGGGTGCAGGTGGTTCTGCGGGAGACGGGAGAGGTGCTGATCCCGTCGGCCCGGTGGTGCGAGAGCCGGCTCTGTCGGCTGTTGGGCTTTCAGTTCCGTCGCCGGTTAGGCCCGGAGGAGGCCCTGGTCCTGGTCCATCCCGCCGACAGCGTGGGCATGACCTCGATCCACATGCTCTTTGTCTTCTTCCCGATCGCCGCGGTGTGGATCAACAGCGATGGACGGGTCACCAGCGCGCAATTGGCGAAGCCGTTTCGACTCTACTACGCAACGCCGGAGCCGGCTCGATACGTCCTCGAGGGCGCGCCGGAGCTTCTGGAGAGGATCGCGGTGGGCGACGAGGTGGATTTCGTGAGTTCAGGGGAAGCCGTCTAGCCGTCTGGGGAGTCGAAGATGTCGGCCGACCTCGGAACTCAGGCCCGGCTAGGACTTTCGCGAAGCGGGCCCGTCATCGGGGGAGCCGAAGACGTCGGCCGGCAATTCGATGTTGTTGATCTCGAACTTGTCGGCGAACTTGGGCCGGAGGCCGGTGGGTTTCAGCGACCCCATCACCCGGCCGTTCTGGATGCCGGTCTGCTCGAAGAGGAAGAGATCCTGCATCACGATGCTCTCGCCCTCCATCCCCTGAACCTCGGCGACCTGGACCACCTTCCGCTTCCCATCCCGTAGCCGCTCCATGTGGACCACCAGATCGATGGCCGAGGCCACCTGCTCCCGGATGGCCTGGAGAGGCAGCTCCATCCCCGCCATCAGGACCATGGTCTCAATGCGGCGCAGGGTGTCCCGCGGGCTGTTGGAGTGGATGGTGGTGAGCGACCCGTCGTGGCCGGTGTTCATGGCCTGGAGCATGTCCAGGGCCTCCCCGCCCCGGGCCTCCCCCACGATGATCCGGTCGGGGCGCATGCGGAGGGCGTTGATCACCAATCGGCGGATGGTGACTTCCCCCACGCCTTCGACGTTGGGGGGCCGATACTCCATCCGGGCCACGTGCTCCTGTTTGAGCTGGAGCTCCGCGGTGTCCTCGATGGTGATGATACGCTCCTGGGCGGGCACGAAGGCGGAGACCACATTCAGGAGGGTGGTCTTTCCGGAGCCGGTCCCGCCGGAGATGATCATGTTCACCCGGGCCGCCACGCAGGCCCGGAGGAAGGTCACGATCTGAGGGGTCAGGGTGCCGTTGGCGATCAGGTCCTGGGCGGTGAAGGGAGTCTGGGCGAACTTGCGGATGGTGAGGAGGGGACCGTCCAGAGAAAGCGGCGGGATGGTGGCGTTCACCCGGTAGCCGTTGGGGAGCCGTGCGTCCACCATCGGAGAGGATTCGTCCACCCGTCGACCCAACGGAGACACGATCCGGTCGATGATCCGCATCAGGTGGGCCCGATCCTGGAACACGACCGCGGACTTCTCGATCATGCCCTGCCGCTCGATGTAGACGTCGTCGTGGCCGTTGACCATCACCTCGGTGATCGACTCGTCGTTGAGGAGCGGCTCGAGCGGCCCGAAGCCGAGGATATCGGCCACCACCCACTCCAGCAGGCGAGCCCGATCGGCGCGGGTGTAGAGGAGGTTGTCTTCGGAGAGGACTTGGTTGAAGAAGGACTCGATCACCTGGCGGATCTTGGGATCCTGCTCCAGATCGACCTCGCCCTCGGTCTCCGCCAGCAACCGCTGCTGGACACGGTCGCGGATGCGGTAGACCTCGGAGGTCACCCTTCCGCCAGCCGGGCCGGTGGTGTCGGAAGCCCGGAGCTCCCGGGTGGCTGGCCCGCGGGGCTGCGTCCTCAGCGCGGGGCGATTGTTGAATAACATCTGATTGGGGTCCCTCCTTAGGAAAGCACCGGGATGAGCAACTGCTGTCCGGGGAAGATCAGGTTGGCATCGGCGATGTCATTGGCCACGACGATGGCGCGCACGGTGGAGAGATAGCGGCTGGCAAGCATGGTGAGGTACTCTCCAGCCTCCACCACGTGGGTGATCGTGGATTGGCTGGTGCTGGCGATGCGGGTGGCAAGCCGGTACCGCTCGTACGCCACGCCAAAGTTGCCGGCGGCGGCGTAACGCTCCGCCTCCGCCAGGGCCGCCGCCAAGGCCGGGCTCCCGCTCCGGGCCCGACTGTGGAGTTCGCCGACCTCTGCTGCGGTTCGATAGTGGACGACCCCGGCCTCGTAGTCGCCCTGCGCGCCCAGGGCGGCGGCGATCATGGTGTGGGCCTCGTACAGGCGGAACACGGCGTCTCGGTCCTGCTCCGCCACCGTCGCCGCTCTCTGGAAGTCATCCAGCGCTGCTTCGTAGGCTCCGGCCGCCATGCTGGAATCCCCGCGCGCCACATAGGCCTCGTAGAGGGTCTGGCGGGCCGTGCCGTCCGCGTAGTCCGGTTCTTCGACGAACACGATCTCCAGGGCGGTGATGACGTCGGACCAGCGTCCCGCGGTAAAGCTTTCCTGAGACTCCAGATACAGCCGCGCCAACTCCCGCTCCGTCTTGATCCCCGCGTCCTGGGGGCGAATCGTGAGCGCCTTCCGGAAGTACCCCTCGGCAGAGGCCAGTGCCTCCAGCGAATCCGCGCGATCGAGGAGGGCGGCACGGGCGGCGTTGACATAGCTGGTGAAGAGCCGTGCTTCGATGATCCGGGGCTTGTAGCCGGGATCCAGGGCCCGGATGCTCTCGTACCCTGTGACCGCTGTGCTCCAGATCCCGCCTTCGTAGTCCGCCTCGGCGTCCGCCAGGATCTCGCTGATCAGGTACATGGTCTCCACGCTCTCGATCTGGAGCGACACGTCCCGGTAGTTCGGATTCTTCGCAGAGAGTTGCTGGAGAAAGGCGAGCGCCGCTGCCCACTCTTCGAGTTCCACCATGGTCATGGCGTCCTCGTAGAGGCGCTCGACGAGAGCGGCCTCCTCGGCAACGGATAGGGCGGCTTCCAGGCCGGGGAAGTTGGGATCGACTTCGGATATCTCGGCCAATAGGTCTTGGGCCTCGTCGATCCGGCCCGCCTGCAACAAGACGCCGACATCGCGGAGCTTGGCGGACAGCTCCATCTCCTGCGCCTGCTGATCCAGGCGGCCGCCGGAGACGTCGAGCGGGAAGCCGGCCCAGATGGCGTACATTCCGACGGCCAGGACGGCCAGGGCGACCACGAGGAGCGCGGTTGCCAAGCGGATGGCGAGGGTTCTGACCTTGCGGCCCTTCTCGAGGAGGCCGTCGGTCTCCTCCGTTCGGTCGATCTTGGCTCGCAGGGGAATCTCCCGGCGGAGGGCCCGCAGGTCGCCACTGAGAGGGTATCGTTCTGCCAGTTCGTCCAGCGCCCGGGCGGCCTCGGCCCACACCCCTCGCTGAAGGTTGTTGAGCGCTGCCTGATAAAGGGGGTCCTTCGCGTACGCCTTGGCCGCGTCTGTCAACACGTTCACTCCTCTATCGCCCTTGACGTGATTGCTTCATCCGATATTCGACCTCAGGGTGGTGAACAGTTCGGCCAGAACCGGGATCAGGGGCCCCAAGATCACGGCAAACATGGCAGGAAAAATGAGGAGAAGGAGAGGAAACAGCATCTTGAGGGGCATCTTGCGCGCCTGCTCCTGGGCACGGAATCGCCTCTCGATCTGCATCTGCTCTGCCTGACTGTGGAGGGTCTGGGCGATGCTCATTCCCAGTTCGTCGGATTGGATGATCACCGCCACGAAGGTGGAAAGCTCGGAGACCTGCAATCGGTCTGCCAGGTTGCGGAGCGCCGTCCGCCTGGGCACACCCATCCCCATCTCGGCCACCACTCGGCCGAACTCCGCGCCGAGGGGGGTATCCCAACGCTCGCTGACGCGCTGTAGAGCCTGGTCGAAGCCCAGTCCGGCCTCGGCGGAAACGCTGAGCATGTCCAGGCCATCAGGCAATGCCTTGCGGATCCCATCCTGCCGCGTCCTCACGCGGCGACGGAGCCATGTCTTGGGCAGCGAGGTGCACACCACCAGGGCTAGGCCAGCGGCCATCAGACTGGTCAGGTTCAAGGGGGCCGTAACTGGCTGAAGAGTCGCGGCTCCGGCCGGGCCGGGCGGAGCCGCGTTGACACCGGCTCGAAGCATGCTGATGGCCAGGCCGAACCCCACCAGGGTGAACAGCAATCGGATCCCGTAGAACTCGCGCGGCCCCAGGCCCATGGGGTTTCCGGCGATCGCGAGCTGGCGCTCCAGGTTCTCGATCGTCTGAGCGGGTGTGATTCGGCCCACCAGCCGGCCGATACTCTTGATCCACGGCACAACGATTCGCGAAGCGAAGGAGCCGGAGAGGTCATACCGCCGGAACGCAAGGGTGTTTGCCTGGCCGCTCCTCCCTCTCTTCGGATCGCTGACGTACACGTGCAGCCGCTGCGAAACTGCGTCGACAGTGGCGGACTTGAGAGTGAGTGCCGTGAACAGGGCGCCGCCCACCACCAGGACAGAGGCCAGGAGGGCGGTCAGGAGCGGCGGCATGTCGCCTCCTTGGCCACACCCTTCCCCGATCTGGCAACGCTGCGAAGGTCCATCACACCTCGATCTTGGCGATCCGCTTGATGACGAGGTGACCTGCGATCACCCCGAAAGCCGCGGCGATGGGGATCACCAGCATGGGTCCCGGTTCGAAGAGGCGGCCCATGTACTCCGGGTTGATCATGAACATCAGCGCTCCCACGAAGATCGGGAGCACCGCCAGCAGATATCCGGTGTAGCGCTGCTGAGTGGTGAGCACCCGGACCTCGCCAAAGAGCCGCACGCGCTGGCGGATCTTCTCGGTTACCGCTGTCAGCATGGTGGCCATCTTGCCGCCGACCTGATACTGGATGTCGATGGCCGTCACCACCAGGTCGAGGTCCTTGTTCTCCATGCGAGCCGCCAGGTTTCTCAGGGCCTGGGGCAGGGTCACGCCGAGGTTCACCTCGTGGAGGACCCGGCGGAACTCCTCGGAAGCGGGGGGCTCCATCTCCCGTACCACCAGCTCCATGGCCTGAAGGAGGCTCACCCCAGCCCTCACCGCCCCACTGAGGAGCACCAGCACATCTACCAGCTGCCGTTCGAACCGAATCTGCCGACGGTTGATGCTCCACCGCAGATAGATCCCCGGAACCATATAGGCAATGACAGCCAAGCCTACGCCGGAGAGGAAAGACCGAGACAAGAGCCACCCGAGGAACAGGCCGGCGAGGGTCAGTCCGATCCGGATCACGAGAAACTCGGTGACGGTCACCCGCCAATCGGCCCGCAGTAGCTGCAGCCGGAGACCCTCGGATGCAAGGGCGGAGAGTCTGGTGTTCAGACGTATCCGCATTCTGTCCAAGACCGACCCTCTCCCGTGGCGCCGCCGTGGGATGGCGAGTTCGGGGAACAGGGCGTAGACACGAATCCGCTCGGCCATGGCCTCAGCCCCGGCCAGGGCGCCGGCGACCCTGAACAGTGAGACACCCAGAGCGAGAATGCCCAGGACGCCGATGGCCAGCAGAAGCATTGTTCCCGAGGTCACATCGCTCCCTTTCTCGCTTTCATGTCACTTCCTGGACAGTCCTAGCCACGGCCCCGGCTAGCCCGCTCGGGCCAGCCCAGCCCGCGCGCGAACACGGGTCCGCAGGGCCATGGAGGACGCGGCCTCAGCGGCGGACTCGGTTTCGGCCATCTCGGCCAGCGATCGGGCGAGTTGCTGGATGGCCTTGCTTACGGGCTTGCGGGGATACTTCATCATCAGTGGGATCCCACGATTCACGCTGCGGAGAGCGTTGGGCCCGTCCTCCGGGATCTGGGCAAACACCTGATGGTGCAAGGCGGCCTCTACGTCGTGGGTTTTCACCCCGCCCATCATGCCAGCGCGATTGAGGATGACGAGGAGCTTGCTCTGGGGGTAGGCCAGCGACGCGCTCACCTGGACGAACTGGCTGACATCGTAGAGCGCCGCCAGGTCGGGCGTGGCGACCAGAAGGATCCGATCGGCGGCATCCATGAGGGTCACCGTGGTCTCGTTGAGAGTGCTGCCCGCGTCTATCACGATGAAGTCGTACATCCGGCTGACGCCTGTCAGGACGTTGAACAGGTCCTCCGCACGGATTCCCTGGGCGACCTCCACCTCGCTGGGACGGAGCAGCACGTGGATTCCCGAGGCGTGCTCGGCGACCACCTCGCCCACCAGCTCGTCGTCCAGCGTAGCAGCGTGCGGAATGAGGTCGGCGATGCTGTTGGGGGTCCGCACGTTGAGCATTAGGCCGATGTGGCCGAAGAGGAGCTTGCCGTCCAAGAGCAGCACCCGCTCGGCCGTGTGGTCCCGCAGGGCTAGAGCCAGATTGGCGGCCAGGGTAGAGCATCCCACTCCGCCCCGGGGACTGAACACGGTGAGGATGCGCACCGGCTCCGATCCCTCGGCTGCGCGGGCGGCTTCCTCGGCATGGAACTGGGCGCGACGCGCTTCGAGATCGCGGACCCGGAGCAAGGTGGCCAGCATGTGGTCCTGGGTGAAAGGCTGGACGAGAAAGGTCCGGACACCGGCCAGAAGCGCCTGCTGCGCCCGCACCAGGTCATCGGAGGGGAGGATGGCTATGATCGCGATCTCGGGAAACTGGAGTGCCAGCGAGTCGATCGTGTCCAGAGTGGACTCCTCACCGACCTGGTGGGCGACCACGACCATATTCGGCTGCGCTGCCCGGATCTCAGGAACCACCCGTTCCAGCGACTGAAGGGTGTCCACAAGATGGAACTCGGAGTCGGAATTGAGCGCAGAGCGAATCTGTTCCTGGATAGGGCCCTTCTCGGCGATGGCCACCACACTGGTGGGGTTACTCCTCTCGGGCATCTCCGTTCACCTCCCTTCCTTCAGTTCCTATCTGGGCAACGACGGCTATCGGGTAATGACCAGTTCATACCGATCTTTCAGGTACTCGGACATGACGGGGTCGAGCTCGAACAGACGGCTCGAGGTGGGAGCCCGCAGGACGATATCCACGATCCCGCCGGCATCCTTGAGGTGCTTGAGAACCAGGGCATCCTGCGGCGAAATGGCCAGCAGGATCGCCTGGGCCTCCACCTCGGACGGCTCCGGGGTGGGTGTGGGCTGTGGGGTCGCCTCGGCAGAGGTGGGAAGGGTCCGAGAGCCCGAGGCGGATGTGGTGCCCCGCGCTGGGGTGATCTCCACCACCACTGCCGCGATCTCGATGCGTTGGATCGCGTCGAAGGTAAACAGAACCTCATCAGGCTCCCCCTCCTGGCCGCCCAAGCCAGTCGGCCCGGCCTGTCCGGGCAAGACAGGCTCCTCTATGGAGACCAGGATATCGACCACGTCCCCCGGCTGAAGGATGTTGATCTGACTCATCAGATCGGTGGCGGGGAAGGCCATCAGCACCTGTTCGTCTTCGATGACGAACGCCAGGTCGTGTGTGATGTTGGTGGGATCGGCCAGGTGGTGCTCCAACACCATCTCTCCGGCGATCAACGGCACCTTGGTGATCCTCCCGGCGGCCGCCGCGATCTCGTCGAGGGCTCTCAGCGGGACCAGTTCCACTGGCACCTCCACCTCTCTCAGGTCGCCTGGGCCCAGAAGGGCTCGCAGTGGGACGTCCCGGGCGGCTACCACCACAGGTTCCGTCCTGGGAGGCACCGGAGTGGGTGCCGCGCGCGGAAGCACTGCCTGCTGGAGGATCCCGCTGAGAACCAGGAGCCCGATCAGGGCTGCCCCGATCCCCACCACCGCTAGGATGATTGCTCTACGGCGACTCAGCCTTCCCTCCATCATCCGCCCTCGTGTCGCTGGCGACGTCTCATCGGATCCGTTAACGGATCAGGTACAGGGTCCAGGCCCCCGCGTCCACCCCGTCGACCAGCTTCCCCTTGAGGCCGGCCACGAAGCCGCCGACGAAGTGTCCCTCGATGGTCTTCACGTTGTTGGGAAGTCCGGCCGCCTCGTGTCCCGGGCAGGGGCCATACGGAGGCGCATCCACGCATTCAATATAGAAGAGGGCGAAGGTGATAATGTGGTAGTAAAGGGTCGCTGCGCCGCCGGTCGGAACTGTGGTGTCGTCCTCCCAGTGGTAAAGAGTGGGGCAGGCGTCCTCGGGCAGCATCCCTGGCTGGTTGCAGTACTGATCGAAGACCGGGAAGAGCACGTAGTCTCCGGTCCGATCGTATGCGGCCTGAAAGACGTCGTTGGCCACGCCCGACTGCCCGCCGAACCAAGTGTGAATGTACACCTCGCCTGGGAAGCCGCCGTTGATCCAGTCAACCAGCTCACTGCTGCCTCCGCCTCCACCGTCCAGGTCCAGCCAGCTCCGGTCGCCGGCGGCCAGCAAGTCGTTGACCCCGTCGTCGTCGTAGTCACAGTCGAGGGCGCCGTCGGGCTCTCCTGAGTTGGGCGGATCCTGGCAGTAGAAATCCTCGTCGGACGATTTGGAGTCCATGATCACGTATAGCTTGTTGAACAGGATCTCACAGTCGTCGCTGTCCCAATCGAATCCTTCGATAGGAGGCGAGCAGTTCCAAGCCACCGGGAGGATGCCGTTGCCCGCGCTCGGCGTGAAGCACCCGGCGGCGGCTTCGGCGCCGGCCGTAATGGATGTGAGGCCGAAGATGCCGCCGAAGAAGGTTGGGAAGGGGATCCGCGTTGCCACGGTTACGACACCAGCGTCGACCGTGGCATCGGCCTCCAGGGCCTGGTTTCGGTCCACGGCGTATTCCAAGGCTCGGTTTACCGCCAAGGTGGCATCGCCGGTGATGCAGTATTCGCGGGCGCCTGCCAGTGCCCCGGCGTCCGCCGCCACCTGGGCAGCACGCTGTTTGAAGTAGGCAAATCCGCCATCCAGCACAAGGGCCAGCATGCCCACCAATGCCACTCCCAGCAGGGCCACGAGAACCATGCTCTGTCCGGAGTGGGAGTGGCGCAGGATCTCCTTCAAGACACGCCTCCCGGTCTCGAGTCGGTCGCGTGGAGGTTCATTCAAGATCCTAGCCTTCGATCTGCATAGTCGATCGGGTTCCCAGCGTCATCTCGTTCGAACCCAGCAGGGCTCCGACGATGGGCGTGACGACCTCGAAGCGAAACGTCACGGTCACTTCGATTGTTTCGGCGTCGGGGCGCGCCGGGCTAACGGTCAGTTCCGCGCTGTCCAGTCCCACCGCGCTTGTCCGCACCACGTCTTCGATTCCCGGAAAATCGTCTGGATAGATGATTCCGTAACGGGCGCCTTCGCGGGCCGAGTTGTGCACCGCGCTGTAGTAGTAGATGGCGCGCCCCAGATCGAGAATACTCATCACCACCAGCAACAGCACCGGCAGTACTAGGGCAAATTCCACTAGGTCCTGTCCGCGTTTCCACGGCCAGCGTCGCGGCGTCATGGGACCATCATTTCCGCGTGACCGAAGAGCTGCATGTTGGGGCTGGCAAAGACCAGCGCCATAATGAGGGTGAAGTCGTAGGTCACGGTCACGCGAACGGGAAGGCCGCTCCCACACCCTTCAGGGCAGCTCACATCGATGATGCTGGTGGAGAGGTCAATCCCCGAGGCCGAGGCCTCTCGCTGGGTGGCGGCGATGATGCCCGGAAGATCTGTCGGGTACAGCATCCCGTAGCGCGCTCCCTCTCGTGCGGCGTTGGTTACGGTGATGGAGGCGTGCAGCGTGCGACCAAGATCGAGCACCCCGAAGGCGATCAGCAGGAGGACCGGAAGCAGAGCCGCGAACTCGACCAGCTCTTGGGCCAGTTCTCGAACCGGATCGCAGCGGGGGCGGCCACCGACCTCGTGCCGTACCATCCCGGTGGCCATCCCCCGCATGACCAATTGCTGAAGCGCACCCCGTTACGGGACCCAGGGGCCGACTGCCGCTGCGATTGCCCGAAAAACGGTGTCGAGCGACCCGCCGAGCAGCGTCACGGCCGCAACCACGAACAGCGCGATCAGGCCGATGAGCATGGCGTACTCGGCGAGGTCCTGGCCCCTTTCGTCCTTGAAGAGGGTCATCAGCACGGTCGTCATGTTGTAGAACATCAACCTTCTCCTTTGACATATGTGGTGATGGTTCGTCCTCCGCTCAGAGCTCTCCCAATAGTCTCCCTCCTTCCCTCTGCGGGTTCAGGTGACAGGTTCGGCACTCTCTCCTCCAGGTGCCGACCGCTTCCTGGACCGGTCCCATCGCTTCGCTACCAGACACCGGGCACCAGACGCCACCGAACCCGCGCCTGATAGGCACGGTAGTCTGGATCCGTCGAGAGCAGGTTCTCCTCGGCTCCGATCCGCGCCAGTTGGGCCGCCACGACGACCAACCACACGATCCAATTGCGGGTCGAGGCATAGCCCAAGCAGTAACCGGCGAGGAAGACGATCTCCCCCGCGTAGAGTGGGTGTCGGAGGAGCCGGTACGCTCCACCCGTCACCAGGCCACGGTGCGCCGGGGCGATTCCGAACGATCGATTGAGGAAGATAATCGAGACGATCATCAGGGCGAGCCCGAAATCCTGGGCCACGAGGCCCAGGAGGGGGTATCCGGTTTCTGTTGGCCGCAGCAACAGTATCGGCATGAAACTGGCCGCCGCCGCCACCGCGAACTCGCTCCGGGAGCCGTGGAGGGTCGCCGGACGCCTGAAGAGGAACAGTGACATCACGATGAAGTTGAAGAGAACAAAGCCTGCCTGAAGCGGCGTTGGCTCGGCCGCGAGGCCCGCCAGGTTGATCCCAACCAGTACGGCCCAGATGCCGAAGGCCAGAAGGTCGTGCCAGCGCTTCCTGCGACCCATAGCCCATCTCACGACTTGTGTGATAGCACCCCGCCTTCGCCCGCCTTGGAATCTGACGGCTGAGCGGAGCGCCGCCGGACCGCGCTGTCCCGCTCGATGCCAAGCGGCAGCTGCCGGCTCGACACGTCAATCTCGGCGGGTGCGACGGGACGCCACCCGGTGATGCGAGCCAAAATGGCTCGTGCCCAGTGCCGAAGCCGATCGGCCAGACGGGGACCGAAACGGAACTTCACGCCCATACTCTTGAGGTACGGCACCACGAATGCCGGGATCTCCTCCACATTCTGGAGGGACCTCGACTCCTCACTAGGAACGTGGGTGATGCGGCCCCGCCAGACGGCGTCGCCTGCGCCGTTCGCCGGTTCCTCAAGCCAGATCTTGACTATGAAAGAATGGATGTGGGACTCGAGGAGGTCCCCCTCAACCCGATTCCCCGACCACTGCATGAGAATGCGATCCTTCCCTCGACCTGACGCCGCCTACTCTCAATACCACCGCGGCGTCCGCGGCGGAGTCTCAGCGGCGTCTGTGGCGCCGTCTTGATCGGGGGGCAGACGGAGAGCCGGACCCCGGGCGGGGTCCGGAAGGCAAAGGTGGAGCGGGGCCGCGGCGCGGCCCGCAGGTGGAAGCGGGCCTATCGTGGCCCGTTCAGGGCCCGTTCGATGGCCTGGATGTCGCGATGTATCTGTCTCTGGATCTCGGCCATGCTTGCTCGAAGCTCCCTCAGCCGGACCAGGAGGAGTGGAGAGGTGCTCTCCTCGACTCCAGACTTTGGCGGTACTAGGGCAGGTCGGGGCATGCGGTCGGCCTGGATCTGCCGCAGAAGGGCCTCAGATCGCCGGCCAGGAGCAACCGCGAGTTCTTCCTCAAGGGCGATGCGGCAGCGCTCGTACTGCCGCAAGGCAGCAGTCCGGTCCCCGGCGAGGGCGTGGAGCCGCATCATCCTCCGGTGGGCGCGCTCCTGGGCTCGGTCGACCTGCAGGATCCGGGCGCCGTACACAAGCCCGGCCTCGTATTCCTGCTGGGTCTCGCAGTAGCCCATGAGCTTGGCTAGGAGGGCCAGATACATGTTCTGAAGCCGTTCTCGGTAGTAGAGGCACCAGTCGTGGTACCAG
>CAYGBX010000038.1:16687-16909 GCA_964348195.1 uncultured Anaerolineales bacterium | reverse complement strand
CAGAGGCCCTGCGGCTATCCGTCGCAGGGCCTTGCGCTATCGACTGGAGACCGAGGTAGCTAGGCCTCCACCCTTCGAAGCTGAGTGATCTTGGGGCCGTCGATCTCCACCAAGAAGCCCTTGAAGATTCCCTCGGTGTACTCGCTGCCCGGATTGAGACATTGGGTGCGGCCGATGTGCACAAATCCCGGGCTCTCGTGGATATGGCCGTGTAGGCCCAGC
>CAYGBX010000038.1:0-16677 GCA_964348195.1 uncultured Anaerolineales bacterium | reverse complement strand
AGTGCTCGCCTGAACCGCCAACCACCTCGGCGCAAGGTGAAGGCCCTGCGGGTCCAGCTCGCAGGGCCTTGAGTTATGGGCTGGAGACGGAGACCCTCTACGCCTCTACCCTTCGGAGCTGGGTGATCTTCGGGCCGTCGATCTCCACCAGAAAGCCCTTGAAAATCCCCTCGGTGTACTCACTGCCCGGATTCAGGCACTGGGTCCGGCCTATCCTGACGAATCCCGGACTCTCGTGGATGTGCCCATGGAGACCTAGGAGCGGCTGGTACTTCTCGATGATCTTGCGGACCGCTTTGGAGCCGGCCGGGATGGTCCGGACGTGGGCGCCTTTCACCACCAGGCTGAGGTTCTCGTCCACCATCGGCGCTTCGTCAATAACGCTCGAGAACGGAGGCACGTGGATGCAGAAGACAGCGGTCTCCAAGTTCTTGACCTTGGCAACCGTCGCCTCCAGGCGGACCTCCATCTCCTCCTCTGAGAGCTCCCGCGGGGAATCGAAGGGTGTGGGATTCGACCACCCGAAGCAGAGGACTTCGTGCTCGTCGTCCAGGGCAACGACCTCCTCTTCCCCGAATATCACCTGAGGGACCTTCTTGGACTCGGCTCGGATCACGTCGTCGACGGACAGCTTGTCGTCGTTGCCGGGACTCATGATCACCTTGCACTTCGGGGGAACACGATCGGGAATCAAGGAGATCCAGTATCGAATGGTCTCCTGCTCCAGCTCCTCAAACACCTTCTCCTTGTATTCCGAACTGCCCGCAATGCGGTTGACCTCATCATCGTCCATGATCTTCGGCATGTAGGTGATCATCCTGAGCTTGTGCATGAAGTCGGGCAGCTCGTCCTTGGTCAGTTGGTGATACTCCCCCATATGCCAGGCATAGTAGGTACCCTCCGGCTGCTCGATGATGGGCACCATCAGCTTGCCAGTCATATCTCCACTTAGGACCAGAGCGTCAAGATCGAAGTGACGGGAGGCGTTGAGGAACTTTCTCCAGACGGTCTCCGATCCGTGGAAGTCAGATGAGAACAGGAACTTGGTCTTCGCCATCTCGTCGCGCACCTCTACAAGGGCCCAATATTATACCCCACACGTCAGGGGTCCGTGGGACTGTGCGGACCAAGGACCCCCAGGAGGAAGGTCTTGTAGACGAAGATGTTCGTCATCCCCTCCCGCTGGATCAGGCCCGGCAGACCGCCGCATCACTGCCTGCGGCCTGGCTGGCCTCCCCGAGCTGCCCGTGCATGCGTGCGAGGCCACCCCGCTCCCTACGCACCGAGGTCCAGACTCTAGCGCTCGGCCTCCCTTTTCTCCTCG
Organism: uncultured Anaerolineales bacterium; assembly: GCA_964348195.1. Classification (GTDB taxonomy): domain Bacteria; phylum Chloroflexota; class Anaerolineae; order UBA7937; family JACPPX01; genus CAYGBX01. The sequence continues at coordinate 15,353 of CAYGBX010000038.1, read as the reverse complement.
GGCACACGCCAGATCCCAAACCCGCCTACGGTATCGATGGTCTCCACCGGCTCGTACCACCGGACCTTCGGGCCTATGCGCGCCCTCGCCTTCCAGCGAACGCTCTTGGGCTCGGACTCCAAGCGATCGAGCAGCTCCCCGATTCGATCTCGAAGGAGGTCCCCCTCCTCCTCAGAGAGACCGCTCATCTGAGGAACATGATCTCGCAGTCCACTAAGATTCGTGGTGACCGTGTACCAGAACCCCCAATCGCCCCTCAGGAGCCGCGAGACATACTGTCCGTTGATCTTACCGCTGCCATCAGAGTCTCCCACTCTGTGCGCGAGCAGCAGCACCAACGTGTCCTTCACGTCCTTGTCGCCCATGTTCACGATCTGCAGCTTCTCCAGGAGCAGATCCGCGGCAGAAAGGGTAGGTGAGGTCAGCTCCAGCCTCCGGCGCAGATCCAGCGGGTGGTTCGCGACCAGCAGCTTGTCGAAGAAGACGTCGACGAAAAACCAACCCTGCGGATGGAAGTAGATCTGCCGTTCGGAGGCAGCGGTGGACAGGGTGGCCCTCCGCTTTCCGTAGCCCAGTTCTTCGAAAAGAGGCTTCATTTGATCACGCTGGTTCTTGTAGGACATGAAGTCCAGATCGGTGAATTCCTGCTGCCCCTCGCCCAGCCGGCCCAGCCGCTTGGCCACTTCGACGTGGTTCGGCGTGAGGAGTCGGATCCCCACCCCACCCAGAACTCGCAGCGAGAGCCCTCGCTCGCTGGCCTCATGCACGATGCGTTTGGCCTCGTCCAAGAAGACCTCGGTGGGGATTATGCCTCCCCACTCCTCGGGCATTCGAATCTCTCGCTCCTCCTCCCGTCTCAGCCAGACCATCTCTCCCTCCCTTGGTGATACCGGCTACCACGACCAGGAGAACGCGGCGCCAAGTCCCACTACGCCCGCGAGGGCGACGAGACCGAACTCGAGCAGAGCAGATCTGCGCAGGCTTCCTCGGAGCTGGCGTCGCGCCAGAGATGTCACGAGATAGTAGCCGAAGAACAGAGCCGTCCCTCCTGCCAGCCCCGATACCCCCCAGTAGTTCAGAGCCCAGGCAAGCTCACCCATGAGGAGCCCGATCGTGCCTCCATAGAGCCACACCCGCCGCGGCACCGCCTCGACGCGAAAGATCTCGAGTCCCAGCGCCCCGCTCGCGAGGGCGACCGCCGTCGCGGAGAGGAGGCTCCGTACCTTCAGTCCATAGATCGCTGGGAAGACCGCGAGGGCCAGAGCATATGCCACGATCTGGAGAACCCGAGAGCTCAGCCGAGATTCCATCTCCGGCCCAGCAGGCCGGTTCTGCAGCCAGAGCACTGCCGCCAAGACCAGTCCCGTTCCGACTGCTGCGGAAAGCGTGGCGAGCGTGCTACCGAGAAACGCCGGCAGAGCGGCAAAGCCGACAACGACGACCGCCGCGGGAAGCCCGGCGCGCGCCCACCGATCTACGAGCCCAACGCTTTCTCTCTCCATGGCCAAACTGGCAATCGACACCGCACCGGCAGCCGACAGTCCGACCGCTAGGCCTCCCATCCACCAGAAGTGGGTCACAAAAAGCTCCACTCTGGTTCCGAAGATCCAGAAGGAAACCACCTGCACGGGCAGCTCGATGATGGCGGCCAGGACCATCGTCACCGTTACCGAGCTGGCCGTGATGCTGATTCCTTCCTGCCGGGTCATATCTGCCCTCGATCTCGATCGCTCACCCCGGCGATTCTAGGGAAGCGCAAACAGGCGTGTCAAAGACTGACTCCGCAGAGGATTCCGAACTGCGCTGCATTGACACCACAGGGCCGAGCTCGCATAATGGACACGCCTGCCGGATGGGGCGCTCCGGTATTGGGAAGAGCGCGCCCGACGGAGCCCACTCGAGGGAAGGGAGAAACGACATGAGCGTACAGGCCTACGTGTTCGTGGAATGCGATGAAGATCCGGCTGCGGTGGTCGCTGACCTTGGGGGAATCGGCGGGGTCAGCCGTGCCGATGGTCTGTACGGCACGCTCGAGGTGATCGCCCTCATCGAGGCAGAGGACCTAGGGGGCCTGGACGGCGTGATCGCCGCGATCCAGGAGACCGACGGCGTGGAGTTCACTGACACGAGGATCGTCCGGGATCTTGGATAGAGAAGGGCCCTCGTCCCTCCCGACATGATCTAGGGAGCCCATCGGGGCTCCCTTCTCGCTGGCACCGATTCTCCCAGCCAGCCCCGCTGGTGAACCAGCGGATGCGTGGAGAGAACAGGATGGATCAGGTGGGAACACGAGTGCCGCTCGTCGCAGGCAACTGGAAGATGCACATGACCGTCAGCGAGGCGGTCTCCCTAGCAGAGGCTCTGCGGACCGGCCTCGACGACCTGAGGGATCGCGAGGTTCTGGTCTGTCCGCCCTTCACTGCGCTGCTCCCTGTGGGCGCCGTTCTTGAGGGGAGCCCGATCGCACTGGGCGCCCAGAACCTCTACCCCGCAGACCAAGGACCACACACCGGGGAAATCTCCCCGGCGATGCTCGCTGATCTGAAGTGTCGCTACGTCATCCTAGGACACAGCGAGCGCCGACATGGCCTTGGTGAAGATGACGGCTTCATAAATCGCAAGGTTCGGGCAGCGTTGCAGCACTCAGTACGACCGCTGCTCTGTGTCGGAGAAACCCTCGAAGAGCGAGAAGCCGGTCAAGCGGTACGTGTCGTGAGCCGCCAGCTACGGAACGGACTGGCGGGCATCACAACCGAAAGGTTGCGAGAACTCGCTGTCGCCTACGAGCCCGTCTGGGCCATCGGAACCGGCCGGACGGCAACTCCGGAGCAAGCCCGAGAGATGCACCGTGCGGTGCGGGACATACTGCGCAGCCAGTTCGCTGACCACGCAGCTGAAGGTGTCCGGATACTATATGGAGGAAGCGTCACCCCTGAGACCGTGGATGCTCTGATGGCCCAGCCCGATGTCGACGGTTGCCTAGTAGGAGGCGCATCCCTCAATGCCAAGACGTTCGCCAGAATCGCTCGTTTCAGGAGTCGCTCCTAGCCAAGCCTTCCGGGCCGCCTCTTCCTAGCCCGCAGCAGCCGCGCCCTCGGACAGCCCCTGCGCTTCGAGTCACCCCTGCTCCCGCTTGCCGCAGCATATTGATAGGTTTTGGGAGGAGGGCTTTGATATAGTTAGCCTCGCGGCAGGGGCCAGAGGAAGGGGCCGAGCTGCAAGGAGGTTCTCCATCGATTCCCGAATTCCTGGTTTCTACAACCTGGACCTAGAAGCGCGGCTAAGCGCCGTACGGGAGAGGGCCAATCTGACTGACGAGGATCTGGCCGTGCTTCGCGGAGAGCCCCCGCTGAGTGTCGCCGAGGCCGATGCGATGATCGAGAACGTGGTGGCCACAGCGGCGCTTCCCCTGGGAATCGCCGTCAACTTCACGGTTGATCGGCGCGATTACCTGATCCCCATGGCCATCGAGGAGGCATCGGTGGTGGCCGCCGCCAGCCACGCGGCAAGGCTCGTACGTGAGGGGGGAGGGTTTGTAACGGAAGCAGCTTCTCCGGTGATGCTGGGTCAGATCCAGATCCTGGACGTAGAAGACGTGCAGACGGCCCAGAAGCGGCTGGAGGCAGCCGAGCCGGAGATTCTCCAGGCGGCCAACACCATCAACAACACCATCCGCAGCCTGGGTGGAGGAGCCCGGGGCGTCCAACTGGAAATCTACGAGCGAACGGAGACCGGGCCCATGATCCTCTTGGGCCTCCTCTACGACGTCCGCGACGCCATGGGCGCCAACGCCGTGAACACGGTTCTGGAGTACATCTCTCCGACCGTAGAGCGGATCGCCGGAGGGCGCATCAACCTCAGGATCGTATCCAACTTGGCGGATCGGAGGCTGGTCCATGCTCGTGCGGAGGTGCCCCTGGAGAGTCTGGCCCTCGGGGACTGGACCGGACCGGAGGTGGCGGACCGGATAATGGATGCTCAGCATCTCGCAGAACTCGATCCGCACCGAGCGACCACCCACAACAAGGGGATCCTCAACGGAGTCGACGCCGTCGCTGTGGCCACGGGAAACGATTGGCGAGCCATCGAGGCCAGCGCACATGCCTACGCCTCCCGAGACGGTCGGTACGGCCCGCTGAGTCTTTGGCGGATCACCGACCGTGGGCTCGTGGGTCGGCTAAAGATGCCTATGCCGGTGGGGATCGTGGGCGGCGCCACCAGGGTGCTACCGACCGCGAGGGTCTCCCTCAAGATCCTGGGCGTGGCGAGCTCTGTCGAGCTGGCCAGGATCATGGCGGCCTTGGGGCTAGCGCAGAACCTGGCCGCCTTGCGCGCGCTCGCCACAGAGGGGATCCAGAGGGGCCACATGGCCTTGCACGCCCGGCGGGTGGCGGTCAGCGCCGGCGTGCCTCCAGAATGGGTGGAGCGGGTCGCCGAGCAGATGGCGGGCGAAGGGAATGTGCGAGCCAAGCGCGCCGTCGAGCTGATGAGAGAGCTGCAGGCCCTCTCAAGAGAGGGCTGACAAGGAGCATACGATGGCGATCGTCGGAAATGGCACGCGGTTAATGCGGCCGGAGCGTCCGGTAGGGGTTGTGGGGTACGGCGCGTACGTTCCAAGGTACCGGATCTCGGCAGCGGAGATTTCGCGCGTCTGGAGAGATGGCCTCGAGGACAACCATCATCTGGACGAGAAGGCGGTGCCGAGCCTCGACGAGGATACGGTCACGATGTCCATCGAGGCCGCCCGCAACGCCCTGCGGCGAGCCTCTCTCGATCCACAGCACATCGCCGCCCTCTGGGTGGGGAGTGAGTCCCACCCCTACGCGGTCAAGCCCACGGCCACCATCGTGGCGGAAGCCCTCGGCGCCACCCCTCACCTAAGTGCATCCGACTGGGAGTTCGCCTGCAAAGCCGGGACCGAGGCAATGCAAGCCGCCATTGCACTGGTGGGGTCGGGTATGGGCGACTACGCCATGGCCATTGGAATGGACACTGCCCAGGGCCGACCGGGAGACCATCTCGAATACACCGCCGGTGCCGGTGGGGCTGCTTTCATCATCGGTCCTGGCGAGGAGAGTCTCGCCACGGTGGAAGGTTCGTGCTCATACGTATCCGACACGCCCGACTTCTTCCGCAGGCCGACGGAACGATACCCTCAGCACGGCAACCGCTTCACGGGCGCCCCCGCCTACTTCCATCACACGTTGGAGGCGGCCTCCGGGCTCATGGCATCTCTGGGCACGGCCCCGGAGGACTACTCCGCAGTTGTCCTCCACCAGCCCAACGCCAAGTTCCCACAGAGGGCAGCGAAGAGCTTGGGCTTCCAGCCCGACCAGTGGAGAACCGGACTGCTCGTTTCCGCTATCGGAAACGCCTACGCCGGATCTTCACCGCTCGGCCTAGCGGCGGTTCTGGATGAGTCCCGACCGGGCGACCGGATTCTCCTGGTCTCCTTCGGATCGGGCGCGGGAAGCGACGCCATTTCCCTGGTTGCCACAGATCGCATCGAAGACCGACCGGCGGACATTCCCCGCGTAGCGAACTACGTGGACCGACGGCGCGCTATCGACTATGGAACCTACGCTAGGTTCCGAGGCACACCGACCGGGGGCTAGATGAGGGACGTCTTCATCGCCGGCGTCGGTCAGGCGCAGGTGGGGGAGCGCTGGAACGACTCCCTTCGCGATCTGGCCCAAGAGGCGCTTTCTCCGCTTCTGGACCGAGTCGGTCACGATGGGGTGGAAGCCCTGTACGTGGGGAATATGCTCTCCGGGGAACTGGCGAGTCAGGAGCACCTGGGCGCTCTTCTCTCCGACCACGTGGGGTGGCGAGGACTGGAAGCGCTCAAGGTGGAAGCAGGATCCGCGGCCGGTGCAGCGGCGGTCCGCGTCGGGTACCTCGCAGTGGGGAGCGGGCTGCACGAGCTGGTGGCTGTCCTTGGAGTGGAGAAGATCACCGATGCCGAGAGCGGCGAGATTGCCAGCGCCATGGCCCTCGCAGCGGACGGGGATCACGAGGCAGCCCATGGCGTCTCGCTTGTGAACCAGAGCGCTCTGCTGATGCAGAGATACATGCACGAGTTTGATGCAGTCCACGAGGACTTCGCTGCCTTTTCCGTCAACGCCCATCAGAATGCCGTCTCAAACCCGTTCGCGATGTTCCGCAGACAGATCACCAGCGAGGACTTCGCAAAGGCCCGGATGATCTCGGACCCGGTCAATCTACTGGATTCAGCCCCGATCGCCGACGGTGCGGCGGCGCTGCTCCTCTGCAGCGAGGAACGGGCCCGCCAGATCTCCGGCAATGCAGTTAGGATCGCGGCCTCCTCTGTGGCCACCGACACCGTTTCGCTCGCCGAGCGTACCGACCCCATCACCTTCGAGGCGGCTCGCCGCTCGGCCTATGAGGCCTATCATCAGGCAGAGGTGGGACCCGACGACATCGACCTCTTCGAGCTCCACGATGCCTTCACCGTGCTCGCAGCCCTGTCCCTTGAGGCCACCGGCTTTGCCGATCGGGGGAGAGGGCTGGATCCGGCGCGGCAGGGCGAGATTGCGCTCGACGGAAGCATCCCTATCTCCACGATGGGCGGGCTGAAGGGCCGCGGCCACCCGGCCGGCGCCACCGGCGTCTACCAGATCGCGGAGGTCGTCCAGCAGTTGCAGGGTGACGCCGGCCCCAACCAGATCCCGGACTGTCGAGTGGGCATGGCCCAGAGCCTCGGAGGCATTGGGGCCACTGCCATCACTCACATCTTGGAGGCCGCCTAGTGAGTCTCCCCCGCCACTGGCGGCTCCGCGACGCGCGGTACCGGCTCGTGGGCGCCCGGTGCACGGTGTGCGGCGAGCGAATGCTCCCCGCTCGCGAGATCTGTCCCCACTGCAAGACCCCGGGCCCAGAGCCCTACACCTTCTCGGGGAAGGGTCACGTGTACTCCCATACCACCGTCTATGAGGCCCCGAGCGGATACGAGGGGTCAGTCCCCTACACCCTGGCTCTGGTCCGCCTGGACGAAGGGCCCCTCGTGACAGCCCAGCTCACCGACATCGATCCTGGCCAGACTGAGATCGACCAGAAGGTAGAGATGGTGACGCGTCGGTTGCGCGACCACGGCCCCGAAGGGCTCATTGTCTACGGGTATAAGTTTCGCCCTCTCCTCCTAGACGCGCGGTAGCCGGTTCCTCCCTCCTCCGAAAGACAGAAGAGTCCTCTGGGTTCTCGACCTCCCCGATCTCCCGCCGCCGAGGTAGTCGGCGGCACAGAGACTTCCGGGGGATCGAGACAAGTTTCGGGTAGCCGAAAAGTCCTACCGCGCCAGAGATATCTCCACCACCACCTGAGCGGTATCCCGGAAGAAGTCATCTTTCGGGAGGGCCCCCATGAACCGCATCAACAAGATCTTCTTCTACCTTGGAAGACCTGGGGCCGCCGAAGGATCGCGCCGTGGCTCCCGCACGGTGTTCTTGGGAGTCCTCGGAGCGCTCCACGTGAACCCGCCGCATTTTCACGCCCCTCTCGATGGGCGGCTGGTGGTTCAGGCCCTGCTCAATCTAGCGCCCCCCGAGTCACTGTTCGTGATCGCGCTCGACAAGTTCAGCGCGGCACGCGGCCTGACTCGAACGTGGCGGGAGAGGGGCCTCGCTTACTGGATCAAAGAGACCCGGACAGCGAGGGAAGGGCCCTTGGCTCGGTATCTCCCCAAGCGGACGGTGGATGCGCGGATCATCTTCCAGACCTCTGATCGCGAAGATCTGGAGTGGGCCGTGCAAAGGTACGGATCCCTGGACAAGATCCGAATCTTCGCCGTGGATCCGTCTCGCGCCGGAGACCTGGAGATGGCCGTCCGTCATGATTCGGAGCGCTCCTACGGACCACTTCTCGATCTCAGCCACTTCGTTGCGCTGTTCGACTACGACTGGGAGTACTTCTACATCTTGAGCAGGCAGCTGAACCTGAACCGCATCGCCGGGGCCTGGCAGCGGGTGTGCAGGCGGGAAGGCATCGAGACCGAGGTCGTCTCCAGCCCACACGACGCCGAGAGGCTTCGCGGCCGAATCGAACGGCTGGTCCGGGTCCCCGTCTTCTCCTAGGGAGCCTGTGCCACTTCGAAGGATCATCCGATGAGCGAAGACTTCGTGTTCGAGATTGACAATCGACGACTTCCAGAAGCTTGGAATGGCGTGGTGCCTACTTCGGTGCTGCTCGACGAATGCCAGGCGATCGTGGAGCGCGCCGCTCGTGATGGGCTGACACTCCGAGTGGTCGGGGGACTGGCCATACTTCTTCACAGCCCCGACGACGATCTGCTGGCCCGGCTCGGCCGCAACGGACACGGCCCCATAGCCAAGAACATGCAAGAGTTCCAGGACCTGGATTTCGTCGCGTACCGCAAGGATCGACCGCGACTCCCTGCCTTCTTCTCTGGAATGGGATACATCAAGCGGCGGACCACGCTCGCCACTGCGATGTCCGAGCGCCACATCTACTTCCACCCGGATGGCTGGTTCCAGGTCGACGTGTTCTTTGACTCAATGCTGATGGAGCATACGCTTCCCCTGCGCGAGCGGCTCACCCTGGACTACCCAACGCTCTCGCCGACAGATCTCTTCCTCAGCAAGATTCAGATCACCCGGCCGACGCGCAAAGACCTCGTGGACCTGGCGCTGCTTATGCGGTTGCACTCCGTGTCGGAGGGCAGCTCGGAGCGGATCGATCCCGAGTACGTCTCGTGGGTCTTGGCCCGCGACTGGGGCTATTGGTACGACGCCTCACGAAACCTGGTGCGGCTCGCTCGGTACGTGGAGGGGTGCCGCGAGCTGTTGCCAGAGGAGAAGGCTGACATCTCTGCCAAGATCTCGCGCCTGTCCGCGGCCCTTTCGCTCCACCCCAAGTCGCTGCGGTGGAAGGTCAGATCTCTCATTGGGCCGCGGCTCCAATGGTACCGGCCAGTGGAGGCAGAGTAGAGAGGCGACCCCCAGGGGTCGCCTCTGAGCTTGCTGTCCTTCTCAGATCGTGTCGGCTATCGGGCGCGGATGACCAGGCTCAATACAAGGCTCACCATGCTGATCACCAGCGCGCCGATGAACGCGTTCCACCAGAATGGATCGGCGATTGTCAGCTCGGCATTGAGCCCAAACGTGGTCGAGATCCAAGCGCTGACCCAGGCCGTCAACGCCAGGATCGCGGCGTTGATCACAAATGTGAACAAGCCCAGAGTCAAGAGAATGAGCGGGCAGGTGAGAAACCGCAGGACGGGGCGGATCACAGCGTTCACCAGTCCAAAGACGGCCGCCACCACGAGGATGGCAGAGATCTCCCGGGGCGCCTCAATCCCCGGGACCAGCTGGATAGCGACAAAGATACCGACCGCGCTGATCAGCCAGCGAAGCAGAACGCGTTGCGTCATTTCTGATCCGTCCTCAGCACCTCTTCCCTCTTCAACCTAGGTCTCCTCGCTCCTTCCCCTGTCCGGATCCCCGCCCGCCGCATCGCCCAGCCTCTTCACCATGCGATCGAGTGTCCGGATCGGCGCAAAGCCCCTGCCGCGGATCAAATCGATCCCCTCCGAATAGGATGGGTACAGTACAGCCCGGGTTCGGGCTTGGCTGGGTCGAGGCAGCGCCACAAGGGCCTGGTTTATCAAGGCGAGCTCGACTCTGCCGCGGATCTCGGGCCGGACCACTAAGACCAAGCGAGGGCGGTCGGACAGAGAATCGGTGCGCACAGTGACAGCCGCCAGAAGCTCCTGATTTCTCTCCACGGCCCATCCCAGAAGCCGGCGCCAGCCTACCGCCGTGAGCAGCCGCCCCGGCCAGCCGGGACGTATCGCAATCTCTTCAGGAGCGCCCAGCTCTCGCTCAGACTCTGAGACAGCCGAAGCCACCAGAGCCTCGTAGTCTGGCCAGCGATCGCCCGAGAGAGGGACCAGGTCCGATCCGTCCGAGGGAGTGCCGAGAGCGACCGTATCATGCCATCGCAATTCCGTCCTGGCACCGACGGTCTCGAAGCCAAGGCCCGCATAGAGCCGGTGGGCGGGCAGGTTGCTGTGGTCAACCTCCAAGCTCACCAGGGAAGCTCCTGCAGTCTCAAGTTCCTCCAAGGCGCGCTCCATCAGCCTTCGCGCGATTCCTCGGCGCCGCTGATCGGGGTGGACAGCAACGTTGCTGATCACGAACCCCTGCACGCCCGGCACCCTCCCCCAATTCACGTTGCCGACTACTTGGCCTCCCTGCACCCAGACGAATCCCTGGAGAGCCTGCCGGAGCGCGGGAACCAGCGCGGCCACAAGGCCTATCAGGGGGCCAAGAAACGCCACGCTGCGGATGCCCTGGATGACTTCCCGATCCGCCGCTCTCAGATCGCGTCCGAAGGAAACTTCGACCAGGTCGGCGACCGCCCGCAGATCCCGACCGGGGTCGAATGCCCGTATCCCCTGTTGAATCTGAGACTTGGCGATTCCAAAGACCACTGAGTATCACTCCCAGAAGATGATCCACACGCAGGCCCCAGCCAGAGCCACCGTGGAGACCACTAGGGCCAGCAATTGAGCTGGGAGCAGTCCCGCCCCTCCTGAAGCGAACAAGAGCATGGCTACCATTGCTACAGACAATCCGGCCCATGCCGCGAGCCGGGGATGACCCTCCACCCACTCCCGGAGCCGAGCCCAGCCCTCGGAGCCACGCACTCCCGATGTGCCCATCCTACCTCTTCGCCTATCCCGCTAGCGCGGACTCCCGAATCCCGGCCCAGGCGCGCGCAACCTGCTCTTTGGTGTTGGCCTTCGATCCAGAATTGTCGATGATCAAGTCGGCCGCTGCTCGCAGCACATTCTCTGGACTCTGGGCAGCGAGCCTGGCATCGATCTCTCTGCTTGAGAGCTCGTCTCGGCTCAGCAGCCGCCTCCGCACCGTATCGGGATCGGCTGTGATCAGCCAGACGCCGTCGAAGCGACGGTGCATGCCAGACTCCACTAGCTTCACCGCCTCGACGGCCAGGATCGGTTCCGGCGAGGACCGCGTCCAGCGCAGCGTCTCTTCGATTGCCGCAGGATGCACCACGGCTTCCAACCGGGCCAGTGCATCAGGATCGGAGAAGACGATCTGGCCCAGCCGACGGCGATCGATCTCACCGGATGCATCAAGGATGGACTCTCCGAACTCGTCAACCACCGCCTGCCCCACCGGATTCTCGCTACGGAGCAGTTCATGCACGATCGCATCGGCATCCAGGGTGCCGGCACCCAACTCGGCCAACATCCGAAGGACCGTGCTCTTGCCAGAGCCCAGCTGCCCCGTGATGCCAATCACGTACTTGGCCATAGGCGGCCCATTATACCATCAGACCTCAGCGGAGCGGCTTTCGGCTCTCGGCTCTCTAGCTGGCGCTAGGACTCGGCTTCGCCTCGTAGTGGGGAGTCGCGTTGTAGGCCTCCCGACCGGGGGCTATAATCCGACCGAGGCGCCCTTTGAGATCGCGGCTCGGACTCCTTCTCCCCCTCGTGCTGTCGCTCCCGTTCTGGCTGGCGACGATGTACGTCGTACGGACCGTCGCTCCCGATGGATGGCCCATCCGTTTGCTCTTCCTGGCCCTGTTTGGAGCATCTCTGGCGCTCAGCCTGAGCCCGGCCTTTCGCTTGGCTCCCCAGCTTGTCGGTCGCAGGGGAACCGCTTCCGACACCTGGGGACCTGCCGTCCGCCGCGGAGCCATCGCTGCCTTGGCAGTCTCGGCCATGGCCTCGCTGCGGATGGAACGGCTCCTCGACCCCCTCAACGCCCTTCTGCTGGTGGCGGCGGCCTTCCTCATCGAATTTGTGATCCTGCAGCGCTGGTGAGTCCGGGCCGCCCATCCCTGGTCGCTTCCTTTCGATGACGAAACCGCGGTCTCTTTCCATTATCGCGCTCCCGCAACTGCGGGATGGGCTGGCCGCAGAGGACCGCGAAGTGTTTGATCGGCTGTTCCACCTGCAAGCCGCCGACGGATCGCTGGATCCTCCCTCCTCCATGCACCCCTGGATTAAGGAAAGATGGGGGTCGGTCGACGCGGTGACGAGACAACGGATCGTCAAGATCACGAACCTGGTCACCTGGGAAGGGGCCCTCTTCAACGGCCTCAGGGCGAGCCGGCCCATCGAACCGATAAGCAGGTCCGATCTGGAGGAGGAGCTGAGCTCGTCCCAGGGGGGGCCCTTCTGCCACCCACTCGAGGCGACGCCCTCCGACACGTTCGGGCGGGTTCGCGGAGCGTTTGGCATCACTGCCTCCAACGTCGCCAAGTACGACGGGTGGCACGGCCTTGTCATCTTCGATAGACACGACCCTTTGGAGTTCACCGAAGCGGAGGTGATCGATCACATCGAGACGGCCTGGGAATGGGCGCGGCGAGCTCACGCCCAGGATCCTCGGGCGGTCTACTACCTTCTTCTCTGGAATGGTCTCTGGAGAGGTGGAGCCTCAATCCTCCATGGCCACCTTCAGATGACCCTCTCCCAGGGAATGCACTACGCCAAAGTGGAGGCCCTCCGGCGAGCTGCACTCGCCTACCACGAGAGCCACGGAACGAGCTACTTCGACGATCTCGTTCGAGTCCACCAGGCCCTCGGCCTAGCCGTACAGCGGGGTGGCGCGGAAGTACTCGTCTACTTGACGCCGGTGAAGGAGAAGGAGCTGGTTCTTCTGGCACCTGAGGTGAACGACGATCTCAAGAAGGCCATCTACTGGGCGCTGGACGGGTACCTGAGCCGGCTCCGCGTCACGTCTTTCAACCTGGTTCTGTACCATCCCCCGCTTGCGGTGACCACGGAAGACTGGTCAGGGTTTCCGGCCATGGTTCGGTTGGTGGATCGTGGCGACTCTTCTGACCCGACCTCCGACATCGGTGCCATGGAGCTCTACGCCGCCAGCGTCATCGCCAGCGATCCCTTCGAGGTCGTAACCCGACTCTCCCAATCCTAGTAAGGCGACGGGGGAGCCGAGCAAACAGTCCTTCCCCGCGGTGGGGCCGCCTGCCGGCGCTCGCTTCTAGCGCTACCTAGAGAGCCGAGAGCTGAGTGCTGCCTGGAGAAGACCCAGCCGGGTTTCTGGGCGCCTCTTCTCCGACCCAGCGAGCCTCAGCCGCGGCGAGCCCGCTTCCGATCGGCCGAGTCGATGAGGATGGTCACCGGACCGTCGTTGTGAATCTCCACCGCCATCATCGCCCCAAACTGCCCCCGTCCTACCGCGATCCCGCGCGCCTCTAGCTCGCGGGCGAATCTGTCTACCAGGGGCTCTGCCACCTCGGGACTCGCGGCCATGGCGAAGCTCGGCCGCCGCCCCTTGCGCGTGTCCCCGAACAGCGTGAACTGGGAGATCACCAGGGCCTGACCACTGATGTCGACCAGCGATCGGTCGAACCGGCCCTCCTCGTCGGGGAAGATCCGGAGGTGAGCTACCTTCTCTGCCAGGTACCCGACGTCCTCATCCCCATCCCCTTCGGCCACTCCTAGCAGTACGACGAGGCCACGATCAATTCGGCCGAGAACTTCCCCTTTTGAAGAGACGGACGCCTTGGAGACGCGTTGCACGAGGGCGCGCATGGGGACCTCCGGTTTGCAGAAACCCTACCTATCGGATATGTTTTGCTCAGGCCGGCCGGTCATGGTCAAACTGTTGATGACCTGGGACATCCAACCCGGGAAGGAATCCGAGTACATGGAGTTCATTACCCAGGAATTCGCACCGGGGATCATGAAGCTGGGCATTCAGCCCACGGAGGCTTGGTACACCGTAGCCGGCAACGGTCCGCAGATCCTGGCAGGGGGCGTCTCAGAGGACAGAGACGCGATGCTTGAGATCCTCGCCCAGGACGAGTGGCTGGACCTCGAGAAGAAGCTGCTGACCTTCGTCACCGACTTCCGGTACAAGATCGTCCCCGCCAGCGGCAACTTCCAGCTCTAGTCCTCCCCAGGTCCTGTCGGCGGCGCTAGACCATCAGTCCGAATCTGAAGAGCTCTCTTTCTTCTTCCCTTTCGCCTCGCGAGAGGGCTTCCCCCGCTCTCCCGCTCCGATCTGCCGGTTGTCTGTGATGTAGAAGCCGGATCCCTTGAAGATGATCCCCACCGGAGCCACGACCCGGCGCACCTTGGCCCGGCAGGTGGGGCACCGCTTCCTCGGGGGATCCCCAATGGACTCCAGCCTCTCGAACCGGTGGCCATTGCGGCACTCGTACTGGTAGATCGGCATTGGACCGGCTAGCCTGAATCCCTCAGGAACCGGACCTGGCTCCCGGAGGTTGGCTTGGCCTCCTTTAGGAGCCGGGCTGCGATCTGTGCCACCTGGCGAGGGTGACGCAGGGTCCGCCCCTCGTTGGTCACGACAGCAATGGAAATGGTCATGGTGGGGAAGCGACGCAGCGTGCCGTCACGGTCTGGCGCCACGATGTAGCCACGGGAGCGGTCCTCTGCGTTGTAATGGTCGAGGATTCGCGCGTCGAAGCCATCGATCACTGCCTCGCATATGGCCCCCGCCCGAGCGGGATGGGTCACCACGACGAAGTCGTCGCCCCCCTCGTGGCCGACGAAATCTCCCGGATCTCCGGAGCTCAAGACCGCCTGGACCACCAGGTCGCCCACCATCTGGAGAACCACGTCGCCCTGGAAGAAGCCGTAGGTGTCGTTGTAGGGCTTGAAGTTGTCGAGATCCAGATAGCAGACGGCGAAAGGGTCACCGGTTTTGATGCGATCCCATACTGCGCGCTCGACGGCGACGTTGCCAGGTAGCCGGGTCAGGGGGTTGGTGCCTATGTCCCTCTCACTGCGGCGGATATGGGTGGCTACGCGAGAGAGCAGTTCTTCGGGAGCGAAGGGCTTGACCACGTAGTCGTCGGCTCCCGCATCCATGCCCTTGACGATCTCCTCGACCTCACCCAACGCCGTGAGCATCACGATTGGGATCGTGGCCGTGCGGAACCTGTCGCGGAGGTCCCGCGCCACCTCGTAGCCGCCCATCTCGGGCATCATGACATCCAAGAGCACAAGGTCTGGCTCGACCTCCAACGCCATCCGAAGCCCCTCGGCCCCGTCGAACGCCTGAACCACCTCGTATCCGGAGCTCCCCAGGATCTCAGAGATTGCCTCACGGACAGCTTCGCTGTCCTCGATGACCAGGATGGTACGGGGCCGATCCTCTGCACCCACTGCGGCGATGGTGACCTGTCCGTCGTTGCGCGCCAACTCCTTCAATGGTTCGCTCCCGAAGCCGATATCCCCAATCAAGCAAAACCGGCGGAGCCTCCGCCGACTCTCAGAATATTACCACAGGGCTCCCTGCCGTTCCAGGAGGCCCGTGGCATCGGACGCATCTTCCGCCCACAGGGCTCCC
>CAYGBX010000037.1:0-17489 GCA_964348195.1 uncultured Anaerolineales bacterium | reverse complement strand
CTACGAACCAGAGCCCCCGGGAACCCTCGAGGCCGAGGGCAACGCGGATCCAAGCCTGGGCCCGCTCCGCCGGAGGCCGGGTAAGCAATTGCCCCGTCATCCCGAGATGGACGATCAAGGTCCACCCCCCAGAGACATGGAACAGGAAGTACTTTCCGCGCCGTGCGATCTCCACGATCCGTAGGCCAACAAGCCGCGTCCGGAAGGCCGTCGGGGAAAGTCCCTGAACGGTTCCCGGCCACCGAACGTCCGCGTCCGTGATCCGGCGCCCGACCACATGGGGCAAGAGGTCGCGTCGAATGGTCTCCACCTCGGGCATCTCGGGCATGACGTATGCCTCAACAGTCAGCGGCGGCCCTTCGCGGCCGCCCTCGGTCAGCATAGTGAGCCGGACGGGATGAGTCAAGGTGGGCCAGTCCCCCCACAGAGTTTCCACTCGCCACCTTAAAACTCTTGCCAATCTCCCCCAGAAAGTAGACACCCTCCGCACCCTACCCCTATAATCGACCAGATGTCCACCCACTGAGCATCCCGATCGCCTGCCCGTGTCCGAATTCGTACATCTGCACGTCCATAGCGAATACTCACTCCTCGACGGTCTGGCCCACGTCGAGGATCTTGCTGCCCAGGCACGATCTCTCGGCATGCCGGCGCTGGCCCTGACCGATCACGGGGCTATGTACGCCTCCCTAGCCTTCTACCGTGCATGCCAGAAGGAGAAGGTGAAGCCGATCCTAGGTTGCGAGGCGTACGTGGTCGACGACTACGAGGCTCGGGGCCCGAACGGTCGGCCGCCACGGCCACAACACCTGGTTCTACTGGCCGAGAACGAAACCGGCTACAACCACCTCATCCAGCTGATATCCACCGCTCACCTGGACGGGTTCTACTACAAGCCACGGATCGAGAAGCGATTGCTTGCCGAGCGCGCCGACGGGCTGATCGCTCTGTCGGCCTGTGCCTCAGGCGAGGTTCCGCGTCGACTTCTCAATGGTGATATCAATGGCGCCCGCCGGGCAGCCGCGTGGCACAAGGAAGTGTTTGGGCCGGGGCGCTACTATCTGGAGCTGCAGGACCACGAAACGGAGGACCTGCGATCGATCCGTCCGGCCCTGATGGATCTCGCAGGCGAGTTGGACATCCCCCTCGTCGCAACCAACGATGTCCACTACGTCCGTCCCCAGGATGCGAGCGCCCATGATCTGCTGCTCTGCATTCAGACCAATGCCTCGATGAACGATCCAAACCGGATGCGCCTGGACGGCACGGGGTACCATATGCGGAGCGTCGAGGAGATGGCCGAGGTCTTCGCCGAGGTGCCGGAGGCCCTGCGCAACACCCTCGCCATCGCCGAGCGGACCCAGCTCGATCTCGAGTTCTCCAGCCTGCACTTGCCTGCATTTCCCGTGCCCGAGGGGCACACCCCGGCAAGCTATCTCCGCTCCCTCTGCGAGGACGGGATCCGCAAGCGCTACCCGGAGATCACTGAAGAGATTCAGAAGCGGTTGGACCACGAACTGGATCTGATCGAGCGGATGGACTTTCCCGCCTACTTCTTGATCGTGTGGGACCTTGTGAGGTTCGGGAGAAGTCGAGGGATCCTGGTGGGCCCGGGCCGCGGCTCAGCAGCCGGATCCATCGTGTCTTACTCGTTGGGCATCACCAACCTCGACCCGCTGTCACACGGCTTGATCTTCGAGCGGTTCCTGAATCCCGGGCGGATCTCGATGCCCGACATCGACCTGGACTTTCCGGAGGATCGGCGAGCTGAGGTGATCGAGTATGTGGTAGAGAGGTATGGCCACGATCACGTGGCCCAGATCATCACCTTTGGCACCATGGCAGCCCGCGCGGCCTTGCGCGATGCCGGACGGGCCCTGGATCTGCCACCGGGCGAGGTGGACCGAGCAGCGAAGCTGGTTCCGTTCGGGGCCAACATCGACCAGGCTCTGGAGAGCTCCAAAGAGCTGCGAATGCTCTACGACGACGCCGAGAAGCCCTACATCCGGGATCTGATCGAAGCAGCCAAGAAGCTAGAAGGAGTGGCCCGACACGCCTCAACCCACGCGGCGGGCATGGTCATCTCCGATGAGCCCCTCACTGCCTATGTCCCCCTCCAAAAAGCGCACCGCGGAGACGCCCCGCTCACCCAGTACGACATGCACGACCTCCAGCGATTGGGGCTGCTCAAGATCGACATCCTGGGGCTGTCCACCTTGACGATCCTCGTGCGGACCTTGGAGTTGGTCCGAGAGACACGGGGGCTCGAGCTCAGCCTGGAAGACATAGATCTCAACGATCCCGCTGTGGGCCGGCTTCTGTCCTCAGGGGATGTGGTGGGCATCTTCCAGGTGGAGAGCGCCGGAATGCGCCGGGTCCTGAAAGATCTCAAGCCCTCCTCGCTTGAAGACGTGATGGCGGCGATCGCTCTCTACAGGCCTGGCCCCATGAAATACATCGACGAGTTCATCAGTCGGAAGCACGGCAGGACGGAGATCACCTACCCGTTGTCCCAACTGGAGCCACTGCTGGAGGGGACATACGGCATCATCGTATACCAGGATCAGGTCATCCGATTGGCGATGGAGCTGGCCGGGTTTGCCCCCACCGAGGCCGACCTACTGCGAGATGCGATCGGCAAGAAGAAGGCCCGCAAGCTTCGGCGCATGCGGGTGCAGTTCATCGAGGGGTGTATTGCCAACGGCATCAGCGAGACTTCTGCGCACGAACTGTTCGACATGCTCGAGTATTTCGGGAGGTACGGTTTCAACAAGGCCCACGCGGCGGCCTACGCCGTGATCACCTGCCAGACCGCCTACCTCAAGGCCAAGTTTCCAGTGGAATACATGGCTGCCTTCCTCTCGGTGGAGAAGGGAAACTCTGACCGGGTGGCAGCAGGTGTGGCCGAGTGCAGGCGGCTGGGAATCGAGATCAAACCCCCGGATGTCAACCACAGCGGCTGGGACTTCACTGTAGAAGAGTCCGCCGTGCGCTTCGGCCTGGGCGCCATAAAGAATGTTGGCGAGGGGCCCGTCCAGGCGATTCTGGACGCCCGGCAGGACGGTCTATTCGAGGACCTAGACGGGTTCGTGCGGCGCACCGATCTCAGATCGGTGAATCGCCGTGCCTTGGAGTGTCTGATCCGGGCCGGGGCTCTGGATCGCTTCGGGCATCGAGCCCAACTGCTCGAAGGCGCCGGAACCATTCTCGCCGCAAGCGCGCGCCACCACCGCGCCTCGGAGGCGGGGCAGATGAGTCTCTTCCAGGGAGGAGACGGTGTCGACGGCGGAACCATGATGCCCCTCGGCCCGACCCCTGAGATCCCTCGAAAGGACCAGCTCGCCTGGGAGAAAGAGCTGATGGGAGTGTACGTCTCCGAGCACCCGCTCCAGAGGGTGGAGGCGGAGCTGGAGAAGGCAGTGACCCTTCTCTGCGGCCAGATAGACAGAACCCTCGATGGAGAGACGATCACCACAGCCGGTGTCGTGACGTCCGTCCGCCGCATCACGACCCGGAAAGGGGATCCGATGGCCTTCGCGCGGCTGGAGGATCTGCAGGGTGCGGTGGAGGTTGTGGTGTTCCCCCGCGTCTACGAGAGATCGACCTCGCTCTGGCACTCCGACAACATCCTCATCATCACGGGCCGGGTCGAGGTGGATGATGAGGGGGTCATCAAGATCATATGCAACTCTGCAGCTGACTACCGAGACTGGAGGCCGAAGGAAAGCGAGGAGAAGGCCGCGGCGCGGGCCTCGCTCCGGCACCTCCACATCACCTTTGCCGCCAGCCCAGATGAGGTCCAGGACATCGCCCGGCTGGGCGAAATCCACCAACTTCTCACGCTGCACCCAGGCGAGGACAGGTTCAGCCTGTACATCGAGCGGGAGGGAGGCATGGTGCAGCTAAGCTTCCCCAATGACACCACGTCCTTCTCTTCCGAACTCGCGGCCGCCCTCGATGAGCTCATGCCCAACGGTCGCATCCGCGTGGAGGAGGTCCCCACGGGGTAGGAGACGCCCGTCCTTGAGCCCAGAGACCCCAGAAGCGCCTTTCGCTCGGAGACGGGCAGAGGTGCTTTCAAGCGTTTGGATCGGATTCAGGCTCCTGGATCTTGGTGGCCCCTGCTCCGCTGTCTATAATGAAATATCGCTTGCGTCCGGAGACGTGGGCGAAGCCGATTCCTCGCCGAGCGGACGCTGAGCGCTCGAGAGCCAACTTGACCTTGTGACACCCCCTGCGGGTCAGAGGATGCCTTGGCGGTTCTGGCCCGTCCTACGCGGGCAGGAGGTCGAGCCGATCGCGTCCGCAGCCTAGCAGGGACTCGCAGACGGAATCATGAATTCAGAAACAGAGGGGGGCGGCCGGCTCGGCGTGCTGACCAGTGGGGGCGACGCGCCGGGCATGAACCCCTGCATCCGCGCCGTGGTGCGCACAGCTCTCTACCACAGACACGAGGTGCTCGGGATCCACCATGGCTACTCTGGGCTGATGGACGCCGAGTTTGAACTGATGGATGCCCGATCGGTCGGGGGAATCATCCAGAAGGGAGGCACCGTCCTCAGCACCGCGCGCTCGCCCGCGTTCAAGACGGAGGCCGGCCAGGCGAGAGCGATCCGCGCCCTTCGAGAGCAGAAGATAGGCGACCTGGTCGTGATCGGCGGAGATGGCTCACAGCAAGGCGCCTTGAAGCTTCACGAGGCGGGCATTTCGGTGGTGGGAATCCCGGCCACCATCGACAACGATCTGGCCTTCACCGACGTATCCATTGGCGTCGACACTGCCTTGAACACCATCTTGGACGCCATCGACAAGATCAAGGACACGGCCTCCTCCCATCATCGCGCCTTCCTCATCGAGACCATGGGACGTGATTCTGGGTATCTGGCCCTTATGGGAGGGATCGCCGGAGGAGCCGAGGTGATCGTTCTCCCCGAAGAACCGACCGATATCGAGGCTCTGGCTGGCGAGGTCAGCGCGGCCTACGAGCGAGGCAAAGCCCACTTCATCGCCATCGTAGCCGAGGGGGCTACGCCGCACATCCAGGAGATCGCCGACTATCTGCGGCGACGGGAACTGGGCTTCGAGGTTCGGGTTAGCATCCTGGGTCACGTCCAAAGGGGTGGCTCCCCGTCCGCCTTTGACCGTCTTCTCGCCACCCGGCTCGGGATGGCAGCGGTGGATCAGGTGGTCGCTGGCGAAACCGGTCGGATGGTGGGACTAGTGGGGAATCGTATCGTCGCGACGGAGTTGGCAGTGGCGCTCGGCAAGCCCAAGGAGCCAGACCTGGAGTTCTATCGCCGGGCCAGCATCCTGGCCCGCTAGTTGGCGCTGGGCAGAGGCGGGCCGGGTCAATACAATGCTCCGGTGAGCGGAGACACGGCCGCTGGGCCTGGTGCGCACCGAGCCCGGCACGAAGCGATCGCGATCATCGACTTCGGCTCTCAGTACACTCAGCTCATCGCCAGACGAATTCGCGAGGCCCACGTGTACTGTGAGCTGGTATCACCGGACGACCCCGGTCAGGACGTGCTAGACCGGCTGGACCCGGTGGGATACGTGCTCTCCGGGGGTCCTGCTAGCGTCTATGAGGGGTCGGCGCCTCGCCTACCACGCTATGTCTTGGAGAGCGGGCGTCCGATCCTGGGCATCTGCTACGGCATGCAACTCTTGGCCCACGAGCTGGGCGGGGTAGTCGAGCCAGCTCCTCGTCCAGAATACGGTCCGGCCGAACTGGAGATTCGGGACGGTGAGATACCGCTGTTTCACGGCCTTCCCGGACGACAAGCGGTCTGGATGAGCCACGGCGATGCCGTTCTGGAGATGCCACCGGGATTCCAGGCCCTGGCGCAGACCCAAGATGCTCCCCTGGCTGCGATGGCCGACGTCACACGCGGCTTCTACGCCGTGCAGTTCCACCCCGAGGTAGCCCACACGGAGCACGGCGCGGGCATCCTCCGAAACTTCCTCTATGAGGTCTGCGGCTGCTGGGGCACCTGGACACCCTCCGCCTTCATTGACGAAGCGAAGCAGCGTATTCGGGAGAGGGTCGGAGAGGAGCGCGTCCTCTGCGCGCTGTCGGGAGGCATAGATTCGGCCGTCGCGGCGACGCTGGTACACCAGGCGGTGGGGGACCAGCTCATTGCCGTGCTCGTGGACAACGGTCTCATGCGACAGGGAGAGGCTAACTCGGTCGGTGCCGCGGTCGGGAGCGAGCTGGGCGTCAAGCTGATCGTAGTCGATGCCAGACAACGGTTTCTGGACGGCCTCCAAGGGATCCAAGATCCGGAAGAGAAGCGCCGGATCGTAGGCAGGACCTTCATCGAGGTATTCAGGGAGGAAGCAGCCCGCCTCGGCGGCGTGTCGTTCCTGGCGCAGGGGACCACCTACCCTGACGTAATCGAGAGCGCCGGGCGCGAACGGCCGGGCGCCGGACGAATAAAGACGCACCACAACGTGGGCGGCCTTCCTACCACCCCGGGGTTTGAGCTGCTGGAACCCCTGAGGTACCTCTTCAAGGACGAAGTCAGGGCGGTCGGCCGAGAACTGGGCCTGCCAACCTCCTTCTTGCGCCGGCAGCCGTTCCCGGGGCCCGGGCTGGCGGTGAGGATCATCGGCGAGGTCACCGCAGAGCGGCTCTCCCTGCTCAGAGCTTGCGATGCGATCGTGGCGGAGGAGGTGGCCAGCGCCGGACTTGAGGCCGACCTTTGGCAGTGGTTCGCAATCCTGGCCACCATCCAGACAGTGGGCGTGATGGGTGATGACCGCACCTATGAGAATCTCGTGGCGGTCCGCTGTGTCACGAGCGATGATGGAATGACCGCCGATTGGGCGCGGCTCCCTCCTCCCGTTATGGAGAGGATCTCATCCCGCATCGTCAACGAAGTGTCCGGCGTCAATCGGGTCGCTTACGACATCACCAGCAAGCCGCCCGCGACCATAGAGTGGGAGTAGGCCTCTACCCGGTTCCGGCCACGCGGCCGCTTTGACACCTTTCGCGGCCGTGCCTATAGTGGCGCCGCACTCAGCCCCTGAGCAACGGGGATCCTTCAATGCGCATTCGCAAGGCTGAACTTCCCGACCTCAACCAGTGTCTGCTGCTGGACCACTCCTTCGAGACCCAGTACGTCTGGCAGCTCTACCTCAGCGAGAGCTCCGACGGGGACAAGAACATCACCTTCCGGACCGTCAAGCTGCCCCGGCCCATGCACGTCCAGTATCCGCGCAACACCGACACCCTATTGTCCGACTGGCAGGGTGACGCCTGCGTGCTGGTGGCGGAGGAAGCGGACCAAGTCCTGGGTTATCTGGATCTGACGGTCGAAGACTGGAACCAGATGGGATGGCTAAACCATCTGGCGGTGGGACGCGAGCACCGGAGGCTCGGACTTGGCTCCTCTCTCCTTCGCTCCGGATTGGAGTGGGCGGAGAGCCGGCAGCTTCGCGCCGTGATGGGCGAGGTGCAGACCAAGAACCATCCTACGATCTCGTTCCTGCAGAAGCACGGCTTCGTCTTCTGTGGCTTCAACGATCGCTACTACACCAACCAGGACATCGCGCTCTTCTTCTCCCTCACTCTTCGCTAGCGCCAATTAGAGAGCAGTCGTACGAGGCAAAGCCAAGTCCTAGCGACAGCTCCTGGCGTCAGCCAGAGAGCCGAGGGCTGAGAGCCGCGAAGCCAAAGTCCAACGTCGACTTCCCGCCGGACGTAGGTGCCTCCATTGAGCCCAATCCATAACGTGGTACGTTCCTTGCTGGGCCTCCTCTTGGCCGCACTTGCCGCCGGCTCCTGCATACCTGCTTCGCCATCGGCACCCCTGACGGCAACACCTCCCGCGTCCAGCAACACCGCCAGCGCCACGCTTACACCGGCACCCGTGTCTCCTACGTCCACCGCTACGGTCATCCGAAGCACCGAGACGGCCACACCTCTCCCAACCGCCACTGTCCCACTGTCCCCGACTCCTACCATCCCACCTTCCCCGACCCCTTCGCCCACACCGACGCCCAGGGTGGAACAGGTGCTCATCATCAGCGTCGATGGGCTTCGGCCTGATGCTCTGATACAGGCGCAGACTCCAGAGATGGATCGCCTCTGGCAGAACGGAGCCTACTCCTGGACCGCCCAGACCGTGTTGCCCAGCGTGACACTGGTCTCTCACGCTTCGATGCTGTCCGGCGTGCCTCCGGAGGTGCACGGGATCGTCTGGAACGATTGGGACCCGTCGCGGGGGTTCATTGGAGTCTCAACCGTCTTCAGCCAGGCACGCCAGGCCGGGTTCACCACGGCCATGGTCGTGGGCAAGCGAAAGCTGGAGCACCTGGCCGCCCCGGGCACAGTCGACCGGTTTGAGTTCCCTGGCAACGCCGCCGAGGCGGTGGGCGAAGCCGCCGCCAGGCTGATCCGGGAATTCCGGCCGCGGGTACTGTTCGTGCACTTCCCCGATCCGGACACGACTGGCCATGCGCTGGGCTGGATGTCCGGCGCACAGCTTGAAGCCATCGCTCGGGTGGACGCCGCCATAGGTCAGCTGCTTCAGGCTCTGGATGCAACCGACCAGCGCTCCTCTACCTTGGTGATCCTCACAGCTGACCATGGAGGCCACCTCTTCTTCCACGGATCGGACGATCCCCAGGACACAACCATCCCCTGGATCGCCCAAGGACCCGGCGTCCCGGTCGGATCCCAGGTCTCGGCCCCCGTGCGGACCTTCGACACCGCCGCCACGGTCCTCTACGCTCTAGGCATGCCCGTCCCCGCCGAATGGTCGGGGAGCCCAGTTTTGGAGGCTCTGCCTGCCCTGGCGGCTGCTGGGTTCCTGTGAGCCAGATCGCGCTGCCTTCGAGGCCCCGTGCTCTCAGATCTCGGCTCTCTGGCTGACGCCAGGAGCTGTCGCTGGGAGCTGTCGCCGGGAGGGCGCTTGTCGGGGCCAAGCCCCCCGACTAGAATGGCCCCACTACCCTCGCCCCGGAGGCCAGCATGATGACCCCAGAGGAGCCCGACCGAAACCTCGGCTTGGAGTTGGTGCGCGTCACCGAGGCCGCCGCCCTCGCCGCCGCGCGGTGGATGGGTCGCGGAGATCGAGAGGGAGGCGATCAGGCCGCGGTCGATGCCATGCGGCTGGTCCTCAACTCCATCGAGATCGACGGTGTGGTAGTCATCGGCGAGGGGGAAAAGGACCAGGCCCCAATGCTCTTCAACGGAGAGGTCGTGGGCACCGGCAACCCTCCTGCCGTGGATGTCGCGGTGGATCCCATCGATGGGACCCGGCTCCTGGCCCTCGGTCGCGCGAACGCGTTGTCCGTGGTCGCACTGGCGGAGCGCGGCACGATGTACAACCCGGGTTCCATCGTATACATGAACAAGATCGCGGTTGGCTCCGACGCTACCGGCGTCATCGACATCGAGGCTCCGGTCGCAGCCAACCTGGCCGCGGTAGCTGAAGCCAAAGGCAAGGATTTGGATGACCTCACAGTGGTTGCCTTGGACCGTCCGCGCCACGAAGATCTCATCGCTGAGATCCGCGTCACGGGCGCCCGGATCCGGCTCATCACCGACGGCGACGTAGCGGGGGGCATCATGGCCGCAATGGAGAATACGGGCATTGACCTCCTCATGGGGATCGGGGGCTCGCCCGAGGCCGTCATCACCGCCTGCGCTCTGAAGAGCATGGGGGGAGAGATCCAGTGCCAGCTTTGGCCGCGGGACGATGCCGAGCGCCAGTGGGCCCTGGAGCACGGACTCGATCTGAAGCGGATCCTGCATACCGACGATCTGGTAGCGGGGGACAACGTCTTCTTCGCCGCCACCGGTCTTACCGACGGGGAG
Organism: uncultured Anaerolineales bacterium; assembly: GCA_964348195.1. Taxonomy (GTDB): domain Bacteria; phylum Chloroflexota; class Anaerolineae; order UBA7937; family JACPPX01; genus CAYGBX01. Next base: position 7,663 of record CAYGBX010000037.1, on the reverse strand, counting down.
CTCTTGGACGGGGTCCGCTACTTCGGGCGAGGCGCCCGCACGCACTCTCTGGTAACCCGCTCCAAGTCAGGAACGGTTCGCTACGTTCAGAGCACCCATCGGTGGGAGAAGCTCATGCAGGTGAGCCAGATCCCATTTGACTAGCCCCCTGAAGCTTGGTATAATGCCGTCGTTCAAACGACCCGAAGCCGGAGCTAGCACAGATCCCCGGATCGGGTGAAGAAACCCCACCCGCACCTAACCCGTTAGATCATCTTTTCCGTAGCACCCTGCTTTGCCCCTATGCCGCCACTCTGGCTGGGCAATCGAATCGGCCCCCCCTAGTTCCCGGAGCGGACACGCCATGGCTAAGAACAGATCGAATCGCGTGCGAGAGAAAGCCGTCGCAGCTGACACGGCGCCACGACGGCCCGATGCTCGAGGACAGCTGCCCAAGATCGTCGAGCTCGATGGTATGACCCTAAGCGAGCTCCGCGACATGGCCCGCGACCTGGACATCTCCGGATTCAGCCGGCTGAAGAAGGACGAACTGGTCCTCACCATTCACAGGACCACCGCTGAGCGTGCTGGGCGAATCATACGGGGCGGGGTGCTGGAGATCGTCCCGGACGGCATGGGATTCCTACGCTCCGATCACCTGCTTCCCGGACCGGACGACGTGTACGTGTCTCAGTCACAGATCCGAAGGCTCGGATTGCGCACCGGAGACATGGTGATCGGACAAGTGAGACCGCCCAAGGAGTCCGAGAAGTTCTACGGCCTTCTGAGGGTGGAAGCGGTCAACGGCGTCGATCCCGAAACCGCGCGGCGCCGCCCGCACTTCACCTCGATGATCCCCGTCTTCCCGGATGAGCAGTTGGTTCTCGAGACCGAGCCCCACATCTTGGCCACCCGCCTGATCGACATGATGGCTCCCATTGGACGCGGCCAGCGGGGGCTCATCGTTTCCCCTCCTAAGGCGGGGAAGACCACGATCCTCAAGCAGATCGCGAACGGCATCACCACGAACTACCGGGACATCCACCTGGTGGTGGCCCTCATCGGGGAGAGGCCCGAGGAGGTCACCGATATGGATCGGTCAGTGGAGGCCGAGGTCGTAAGCTCGACCTTCGACGAACCTGTCCAGAGCCATGTGAAGGTGGCCGAAATGGCTCTCGCCCGTGCCAGGAGGTTGGTGGAAGGCGGGAAGGATGTCGTGATTCTCATGGATTCGATCACGCGTCTCTCCCGCGCCTACAACCTGATCGTGCCCCCCAGTGGGAGAACCCTCTCCGGCGGTCTGGATCCCTCAGCCCTCTATCCGCCCAAGCGATTCTTCGGTGCGGCCCGTAACCTCGACGGCGGCGCCAGCCTGACCATCATCGCGACCTGCCTGATCGACACCGGGAGCCGAATGGACGACGTCATCTATGAGGAGTTCAAGGGAACCGGCAACCTGGAGCTCCACCTGAACCGCAGGCTCCAGGAGCGCCACATCTTCCCAGCCATAGACATCGAGAGATCCGGGACGCGGCGGGAGGAGCTGCTGTTGAGCCAAGAGACTCTGACCCGCGTGTGGACCCTGCGCCGCATGGTGGAAATGCTGGGAGGGATTGAAGGCATCGAGCCTCTCTTGAACCGACTGGCCAAGACCAAGTCGAACGAGGAGTTTCTGGAAACCCTAAGCCAGGATGACCTCTGAGTCAGAGATCATCGGCGCCCAGCGGAAGGTCCTCTGGACCTTCAATGGGTGGCTCGTGCGTCTTCGCGAAGCAACGGCCGCGTTTGCCACCCCTCAATACCTCAACCGCTATCTGACCCATGCTCTGGTCCTGGCCCTCATGGCCTTCGTCGTCTCCTACGCCGATCTGGACCTGGCTGGTTGGCCGAATGTCACCGAAGCGGGCACAGAGGGATCGACTCGGGTCAGCCTAGCCCTTCTCCCGTCCACCGAGGAGGTGCAGAGGGACCTCGACTTTCTTGCCAAGGCCTCAAACCCTCTGACCAGCATTCCGGAGCGTCCTCGGCGGGGGGTCATCACCTACCGCGTCCAGCGGGGAGACAATCTGACCACCATCTCTGAGCGGTTCGGGCTCCATTGGAACACGCTGCTCTGGTCCAACGATCAGTTGAAGGGCAACCCGGATCTTCTCTACACGGGGGAGGAGCTGTTCATCCTCCCTGTGGACGGCGTTTACCACGAGGTGAAGGATGGCGACACGCTGGCCAGTGTGGCGGAAGAGTACCAGGCCGCAGTGGCCGACATTCTGGAGTCGGAGTACAACAACTTCGCCAACGGCGAGACGCTCGCCGTCGGCCAGTGGCTGGTGGTCCCTGGTGGGACCATGCCGATCAACCCTCTCTGGGTACAGTTCGTGCCGCCGCCTCCTGGCGCGCCCCAAGGCTCCGGCAATTTCATATGGCCCGTGAGCGGTCAGATCACGCAGAGCTACTGGACCGGCCACCTGGCGGTGGACATTGGACGAGCGTGCGGAACTCCTGTCTACGCTGCGGAGTCCGGGTACGTGAGCGCCGCGGGTTGGAGCGGCGGGTACGGCAACCGAATCATTCTGACCCACGGTCGCGGCTGGGACAGCCTCTACGGCCACCTCCAGACGATCTGGGTGCGTTCGGGCGCATCCGTGCAGAAAGGCTCGTTGATCGGGTACGTGGGCAACACCGGCCGATCCACCGGATGCCACCTGCATCTGGAGCTGCGAGAATACGGGGTCAAGCGCAACCCTCTCGGTCTGCTGCTGTCCCGCTAGGCGCGCCGCAGCTGCCTAACAAGACTCGGGGCCTCTCCTCAGGCGAGAGGCCCAATTCCTGCCCCGACCATCTGGGGCAAGAGTCAGGGCGTCAGTGCTCTGCGCAATCCCGAGATCAGAGCCTCATCTTGCTCTTGGAGAACCGTGCGGGGATCGAGGAGCAGTCGTCCGTCTTCCACCCTCCCCACGACGGGAGGGTCACCTGCTCTCAGTCTGCGACTGACTCGGTCGGCGGAAGGAACGGAAAGGGACAGGAGCCAGGTCGGGAGGGTCTCCTCCGGGAGCGAACCGCCGCCGACGGGGGATCGGCTCTGGAGAACTTCCGCGTCGATCCCCTCTCCCTTCAGCGTGCTCGTCCAGCGATCAGCCCGCTGTCTTAACTCATCGATATCGCTGGAGATCATGCGCCACACGGGGACCTTCTTCTCCGCCTCGCCGCGCAGATAGTGCAGGAGGGTCGCCTGCAGGCCGGCCAGCGTGGTCTTGTCCACCCGAACGGCTCGGGCAAGCGGGTGCTCACGCAGCCGCTCGATCCAGGGCGACGTCCCGAGAATGATTCCCGCTTGAGGGCCGCCCAGAAGCTTGTCCCCACTGAAGCACACAAGATCCGCTCCGGCCTCCACGCTCTCCTGGGCCGTGGGCTCGTGGGCCAGCCCGTACCGTGCCGTGTCCAGGAGGGCTCCACTGCCTAGGTCGTCGATGACAGGGATCCCGCGCTCCCGGGCCAGTCCGACAAGCTCCTCCAGAGACGCCTGGTGCGTGAAGCCCACGATCCTGAAATTGCTCCAGTGAACTCGGAGCAGTGCGGCAGTCTCTTCCCCGACGGCATTCGCATAGTCGGCGATGTAGGTCCGGTTGGTGGTTCCTACCTCCACCAACCTCGCTCCGCTCTCACCCATGACATCTGGGATTCGAAAACCCCCGCCGATCTCCACCAACTGGCTCCGGGAAATGACGACCTCCCGCCCGCTGGCCATCGCCGTCAAGATGAGCAGCAGAGCGGCGGCATTGTTGTTGACGACCATCGCGTCCTGTGAACCTGTGAGGCTGGTCAGCAGTTCTGCGGCGTGTCCGTAGCGGGAGCCGCGCGTTCCGGACTCCAGGCTGAATTCCAGGTTGCTGTAGCCATGGGCCACGGCGTCCATCGCCGCGCGGGCCGCCTCGCTAAGCGGCGCCCGGCCCAGGTTGGTGTGGACGATCACGCCTGTAGCGTTGATGACCGGCTCCAGGCTGGCTCTCACGGCCCGCCTGACGGCAGCTGCCACCGCCTCCAGCAGCCGCTCCTGAGCCCACGGCTCGGCACCCCCCAGGATCCGCTCCCTTTCCGCATCCAACGCGTCGCGTACGGCTTTCCCCACCACCTCCGTGCCATTCTCTTGGACAAGTGCAGAAAGCCTCACATCGCCCAGCAGTGCGTCCACCGACGGAAGGGCCCGTAGCGCGCGCGATCGATCCTCGTCCAGTTTGTCTCCTTCAATCCTCGGTGCGAGCGCCGATTCCCAGTCTGATCCTGCCTTAAAACGTCGCATCGTGCAGCGTTCTGGAGTGTTTATTATAGGTGGCGGGACGCCCATCGGCACGCATCATCATTGACAGCGTTCCCGCAGCATAGTACTATCGTACTAGTCCGGCCGATCTAGCGGCTCAGGAAGGCCGGACAGGCGAGGCCGGCCACGGCCGGGGGAAGGGGGTGGTGCGTAGCGGCCCAAGCCACAGTAGAGATAGGCCCTGCATTCGCGCGGGGCTTCTTTCATTTGGGGGAGGTGATCTCATAAGCGAAGTCAAGCGCCGGGTACGGCGCATCCCACCAGTTTGGGAGGAATTAGGAGGTTTCTAACTAGTGGCAGAAAGAACGATTTTCGCTCGGAAAGCCACGGGCCTTGTACGGGAAATCGGCTTCACCGTAGCGGTCATGATACCGATCGCCAACGCCGTGGGTGTTGGCTGGCAGCTGCGGGTGTTCCAAGGAATGGGGTTTGCCCCCGTCAATCGAGCCGACTGGTTCATGGGCATTCCGCCCGTGACGATGGCGTTCCTGCTCACGGGAATCGGGGTGCTGCTGTCCGTCTACTGCTATGCCGTTCTCACCGCAGCAATGCCTCGTTCAGGTGGCGGCTATATCGCCATCTCCCGAGTGCTGAGCCCACTGTGGGGCATGCTGGCCACCGTCTTTGAGTTCCTCGCTGTCTCTGCGTCCTACGGACAGATCGCCGTGTTCGTCATCGAGGCGTTCCTGATCTTCGGGGCGCTAGGAGCCGTCGGCCTCGTGCTGCCGGCATTCTTCTCCGGTCCCGTCGGGCTCTGGATTCTCGGGCTGCTGATCATCATCCTGTTCAGCGGCATCGCGGCCCGAGGCGCGCGGCAGACGGGACAGCTGCTTCAGATCACCTTCTGGATCCCGGCGGCGATTCTCGCCTACGTCCTCTTCCTCTTCTTGACGGCGAGCTCCGGGGCGATGCAGGCAGGTGTCGAGGCGGAGTTCGGGGCGTCGGCCACCGCATACGTCGAACAGGCGCTAGCGACTGGCATCGCCGAGAACTCGGTGCCCTACTGGGCCGGCGTGACCACAGCCATCTTCGTGACCTACTGGGCCTACATCGGCTACGCGACTACGAGCTTCGTCGCGGGTGAGGTCAAGGAGGCCGGGCGGCGGCTGCCCACCATCATGTTCACGGCCGCGGGGATCATCATTGGCCTGTACTTAGTCGTCTCGTTCCTCCTGGCCCGTGCGGGTGCCGCAGCTGCGACCGTCGGGGGCTACGACCTCGTCGGTGCGGTGGGTTACATGAACTTCGGCGCGGGAAGTTTCGGGGATCTCTCCGGAATCGGACCGTGGATGCCCATGTTCGCCTACCTCAACGTGGCGCACACCGGCCTGGCCAGCATCACCGGTTGGCTCGTGCTGCTGTTCGCCGCCCTTTGGGCCGCCAACGACATCCCTCCATTCATCCTCACCACCTCGCGGGTGCTGTTCGCGATGGCCTTCGACCGGGTGCTCCCGGAGCGGATTGCCGACGTCAACGAGCGGTGGCATTCCCCTGTCAACGCCATCATCGTCACCTCCGCGGTGGCACTGCTAGGTGCCGCCACAGAGGCGGGACTGTTCCGCGAGGGCGGTATCTATCTCGGATCGGTCTTCGAGAGCCTGATCGACGGCTTCGGCCTGTCGGCGGTCAACGCATGGGACTCTCTATTCTTCACATCCTTCGCCATCGCCCTGATCGCCTTCCCCATCCGACGGCCCGACCTCTTTGAGCGGGCTCCATTCCGCCACAGCCGGGAGGTCACGATTGGCATCGGAGTCGTCGCGGGCGCCGTCAACCTGTACTTCTTCTACCTCTTCGCACTCCACCCCACTGTTCGCGGCGGCGAGCTCCAGGCGCTGGGGCTGCTCACCGACTTCAGCCTGGAAAAGGCCATGCCCACGCTAGTGACTCTCGCCATTGCCATTGGGGTCGTTGCCATCTACTACTACTACAAGGGCAGAGCCGCCGAAACGGGCGCGGACTACTCAACCATCTTCGCCGAGATCCCACCCGAATAGGCCTGGCAACGCAGTACCCTCCAGACCCCCCGCCTTGGGTGCCCGTTGTGCATCCAAAGGGCCTGGCCTCAGATGAACTCCGCGGAATACCTCATCCGTCTTGAAGATCGGCTGATGGTCGGGTACGGACGCTGGGTTGCCGATTTCAACGAGTCCTTTCGGGACCTGCGGGTGGGCGAAACGCAGTACGACATGGTCCTGGAAGGAAACATGCGGCCCAAGGGGTTTCTGGTGTCACGTTTCTTCGCCTGGATCGCCATGCCCGCCCACCAGGCAGCGTGTTTCGTGATCCAGAGCGACGCCAACGCCAGCCGAGTCGCAACGATGCGCAAGGACATCAAGGACTACATGGGCGAGAGAGATCTCTCGTGGAGCTGGTTGGTTCTGCTCCGAAGCGGCCCCTTCTCGCTCCTACATAGGAAGACGAATGCCTCAGTTTCTCAAGGCCTTCAAGTGACCGCAGCCGGACCGTTGCAGAAGATGAACCTCGTGAGGTCGGTCGGGATGATGTTCCTTGCGTTCTTCGGCATTTGGGCGCTCGTCAGCATCCTCGTGTTCAGAGATATTCTTCTGTCGGTGCCCGTCCTGGTCCTGACACTCGCATTCGCCGCCGTCTTCGGGTGGCGGCTGTACCGGCGGAAGTACCATGCCTCGCTCTCCTACGACGCACAGGGCTTGGACCTCCAAGTCGGAACCCAGCGCTGGCAGGCCGCCTGGGCCGATTTCCAGCGAGCATCTCTCTTCCATGAGGGTTTTGGGCAGTTCGCGGTCCGCCTCTATAGAGACGGCAGCGAGTTCCTCGAGGTCCCCGCTTCGGCGCTCAAGATCGATCCATCGGAGTTTCGCTTCGAGGCGATGGATCGCATAGGCTCGCGGACCCCTAGCGAAAGGAGGTGAGGCGTCATGGCTGAACAGAAGCCGTTGCAGACCGATACTCTGGAGCAGGAGACCAAGCGGATCATCGACACCGCGCGTGAGAGAGGCACCCATCTACGCGTTATCGGAGGTCTGGCGGTGAAGCTCCACTCTCCCAGTGCGGAGCATCGCGGCCTCACAAGGTCCTACGGGGATATAGACCTGGTGGGATACAAGCAGCAGCGAGACACCATCGGGCAGGTGCTGGAGGAGCTGGGGTTCGAGCCCAACCGCAGGTTTAACACGCTCCAGGGAGATCGGAGGCTGCTATTCCAGGACAAGGACAGTGGGATAGACGTGGACGTCTTCCTAGATGTCTTCCCCATGTGCCACGAACTCAATTTCAAGGGCCGCCTGGAGGTGGATAAATACACCGTCCCCATCGAGGAGCTGCTACTCTCAAAGCTCCAAGTCATCGAGATGAATGAGAAAGACATGCAGGACGCCTTCGCTGTCC
>CAYGBX010000036.1:0-17969 GCA_964348195.1 uncultured Anaerolineales bacterium | reverse complement strand
CGTCTGGATCGTGGGCGGAGACGGATGGGCCTACGATATCGGCTACGGCGGACTGGACCACGTTCTGGCCAGCGGGAGGCGGGTCAGCGTCCTGGTGCTGGACAGTGAGGTGTACTCGAACACTGGAGGCCAAGCCTCCAAGGCCACCCCTCTGGGTGCCGTCGCCAAGTTCGCGGCAGCGGGCAAACCGACCCCCAAGAAGGACCTGGGCCTGGTGGCCATGGCGCTCCGCGACGTGTACGTGGCTCAGATTGCGATGGGAGCCGATGACACCCAGACCATCCGGGCCCTCCGAGAAGCCGAGGAGTACGAGGGACCTTCCCTCGTCATCGCCTACAGCCACTGCATCACCCACGGCATCGAAATGGCGGAGGGAATGGAGCACCAGAGGATGGCTGTTGACTCTGGGTACTGGCCGCTGTACAGATACGATCCGCGGCGTGTCGTCCAGGGTCAGAACCCCTTCCAGTTGGACTCGCGGGCGCCGACGACGTCGCTTGAGGAGTACATGTACTCTGAGGCTCGCTACCGTGTGCTGGTCGACACGGAACCGGAATCTGCCGAGCGGCTGCTGGCGGAGGCCCAGCGGATTGTCTCCCGGCGGTGGGAGGAGTACCGTAGCATGGCGGAAGAGACGAGGCCATTGCAGAGAGAGGGTGGGAGCCATGGCGCGAGGAAGAATTGAGATCGATGTAGACCGCTGCAAGGGGTGCGAACTCTGTCTCCCCGTGTGCCCGCACGGAGTGATCGCCCTTGCGAATGAGTTGAATAGCAAGGGGTACCATCCTGCTCAGTTGGTCGATCCTGATGGCCGGTGCACGGGGTGTGTGCTCTGTGCTGCGATCTGTCCTGAAGCAGCGATCACGGTGTACAGGGAGCAGCGCCGTATCCAGCCAGCCACCACGCCCTCGACAGCCTAGGCCCCATTCTGGCCTGTATAGACAAGGAGCGGATCCGATGGCTAAGAAGCTCCTGAAGGGCAACGAGGCGATCGCCGAAGCTGCGGTTCGGGCGGGCCTCCAGGCGTACTTTGGATACCCGATCACACCGCAGACTGAGCTGCTGGAATACCTCTCCTGGCGCATGCCCGAGCTGGGGCGCGTGTTCCTCCAAGCGGAGAGCGAGATCGGCGCGATCAACATGGTCTACGGCGCTGCCTGCACCGGCGCGAGGATCATGACCTCTTCTTCCAGCCCCGGTATCAGCCTCATGCAGGAGGGGCTGAGCTACATTGCTGGTTCGGAGGTCCCGACCGTAGTAGTGGACGTTATGCGAGGAGGCCCGGGGCTCGCGAACATCGCATCTTCTCAGAGCGACTACTTTCAGATGGTCAAGGGCGGAGGTCACGGCGACTATCACCCCATCGTGCTGGCGCCCGCCACGGTTCAGGAAGCCATTGATCTCATGGGCCAAGCCTTCGACTTGGCAGAGGAATACCGCACGATCGTGGTCCTCCTAGCGGATGGGATCCTGGGCCAAATGATGGAGGCGGCAGAACTGCCTCCCATGCAGGAAGTAGAGATGAGGCCTTGGGATTGGGCCCTGTCGGGGGCCGATGGCCGGGATCACAGGGTGATCACGTCCCTCTATCTCCACGACGTGGATCTGGAGGTAATGAACCTGCGGCTTCAGGAGAAACAGTCCCGCATCCGCGGTGCTGAGGTCCGCTGGGATGAGCTGGACACGGATGATGCCGATATCCTCATCGTGGCCTTCGGGACCGTGGCCCGGATCTGTCGGTCCGCGATCCGAGAGGGGCGTCGCGAGGGGCTTCGCTTGGGGATGCTTCGTCCCATCAGCCTGTGGCCGTACCCCGAGGCACGGCTGCGGGAGCTGGCCGACCACGTGTCGGCGATTCTGGTTGTGGAGATGAACGCCGGTCAGATGTTGGAGGACGTCGAGCGTGTGGTGGGACAGCGGCGCCCCGTGCGATTCTTCGGGAAGATGGGGGGCGTGGTTCCATTGCCCGACGAGATCCTGGACGCTGTGCGCGCTTTGGCGGCGGAAGGCCAGGAGGCCGCCGAGGTCAAAGAAGAGAGACCGTAGGCGTCACCCTGGTAGCATGACGAACGGAGGCTGGCCATGACAGCCACGCGGGAAGATAGCGGACCAGTGGATAGCAGGGTGTACGAGAGGCCGAGGGCCCTGACCGATGTCTACACCCACTACTGCCCTGGGTGCGGTCACGGGATCATCCATCGGCTGCTCGCCGAGGTGATCGACGAGCTGGAGATCCGTGAGGTGACCATCGGGGTTGCTCCGGTGGGCTGCGCCGTCCTGGCCCCCGACTACTTCGACGTAGACATGGCGGAGGCGGCCCATGGTAGGGCCCCGGCTATGGCAACAGGTATCAAGCGGGTGCTGCCGGATCAGGTGGTGTTCACCTATCAAGGAGACGGAGACCTTGCGGCTATCGGCACCAACGAGATCATCCACGCGGCGGCCCGAGGCGAGCTCATCACCGCCATCTTCGTCAACAACGCAGTGTACGGCATGACCGGAGGCCAGCTTGCGCCGACGACCCTTCCCGGGATGGTGACCACTTCCTCTCCAGGCGGTCGCGATGTGGAGCAGGCGGGCTACCCGGTGCGGGTCTCCGAGTTGCTCAGCAAGCTGGATGGGCCGGTCTACGTGGTGCGTTGTTCGGTCCACGACGTGGTGAACGTGAAGCGGACAGGCAAGGCCATCAAGACTGCGTTCCTAGCCCAGATGGCGGGATTGGGCTTCTCTCTGGTAGAGGTGCTATCCCCCTGCCCCGTCAACTGGCACATGGGAACGCAGGAAGCGATGGACTTCGTTCGCGACCACATGGTGCCGTACTACCCTCTGGGAGAGTACAAGGCGGTGGACGAGATCAAGACTCTGGGCGCCAAGCAGAGGACATAGTGGAGACCTCGATCATCATCTCCGGCTTTGGCGGCCAGGGCGTCCTGTTCGCTGGCCAGGTGCTTGCCTACACAGGCATGGAATCCGGAATGCAGGTCTCGTGGATTCCGTCCTATGGACCGGAGATGCGCGGTGGAACGGCCCACTGCACCGTGATTCTCTCCGACGAACCCATCGGCTCGCCGCTCGTGCGTCGACCCGACATCGCGGTGGCGATGAACCGGCCTTCCATGGACAGGTACGAGCCTCTGGTGAAGGACGGAGGGCTGCTCCTGATCAACAGTTCTCTGGTGGAGCAGCCAGCCACCCGAGGCGACATCCGGGTCCTTCGGGTGCCTGCTACCGAGCTTGCCGAGGAGCTGGGCGACAAGCGACTGGCCAACATGGTCCTCGTGGGCGCTATGCTGGCCAGTACCGAGCTGGTCAGCCTGAAGACGGTGGAGCGGACTCTGGAGGCTCAGCTCCCCGGCTCCCGCCGTGAAATGCTGACCCCGAATCGCCAAGCGCTCCAGCGCGGAGCAGCAGAAGTCGCTGTCCAGGCGTAAGCCCGTACCCGGCGTGAGGACAATGCCTCGCGGTGCCCATTCCCCACTTTTACTCCTGACGGCAGTGACGCAAATTCGACCTGACATGGACCGGATTCAGACCTGCGGGCGACATGATCGGGACAGAGGCCGTCGGCCGCGCTCGGTGGGCGCCGCACCCAAGAGCCCGCGGCCTGGTGCCTGTGTTGTCACAAGGAATGAGGGAGCGCGCAGGGCGTCCGCTCGAAGGAGCGGTGGCCGTGCTGGGTCGGCCTCTGAGGGGTCGACCGCTTTTTCCCGCGAGGACTGGTGACCCCGGCGATGAGGTCCACCCGGCGTGGGATGGAGCGGCCCTAGGAGGAGACAGCAACAGAGGTGCCGAGGTGGAACCTTTGGCTGAGGACAGACTGTTCGGGCAGTGGATCTGGTTGAGTCGCTGGATGGCTGCTTGTGTCGGATGTGGCCTGTGCGGGAGCGCTTGCCGGGCAGCGCTGCCTCTCACCGCTGTGTTCTCGGCCTTCCCCGAGGGAGTGCAGGACCAGCTGGAGTACGTCCCTGGTCGCAGCCTCCGGGAACCTCTGCCAGGGGCCCAGATCATGATGAAGGTGGAGCAGGCCCGTTGATGCGCCTACCCACCTCGACTCATTGCGGCGACCGCGGAGGAGCACCCTGATGCCAAAGATCGCCATCACCGGAAAGGGAGGGGTCGGAAAGACGACGCTGGCGGCGCTGCTGGCCTACTCCTACGCGCAGGAGCGCCAGACCGTGCTGGCCATTGACGCGGATCCAGCCGCCAGCCTGGCCCTGGCCTTGGGATTCCCGCCGGAGATCGAGGCTCAGATCAGGCCCATCGCGGAGATGGAGGAGCTGATCACCGAGAGGACCGGGGCCAAGCCGGGCACCATGGGTGGATACTTCCGTCTCAACCCTCGTGTCGATGACCTTCCCGATAGCCTCAGTGCCGAGCACCGAGGGATCAAACTTCTACAACTGGGCACCATCAAACAGGGTGGGTCCGGCTGCATCTGCCCTGAGAGCGCCCTGCTCCGCAGCCTGGTGACCCACCTCCTGCTGGTTCGCGATGAGGTGATCATCATGGACATGGAGGCTGGCATCGAGCACCTGGGACGGGGAACTGCCGAGGCGGTGGATGTCTTTCTCATCGTAGCGGAGCCGAACCGACGCAGCCTCGCTACCGCTGCTCAGATCCGCCGGTTGGCCTTGGATATCGGCCTGACCCGCTGTTACCTGGTAGGCAACAAGATCCGCGCTGGAGATCAAGCCTTTCTGGAGGCCAACAGCGGTGGGCTGCCGCTGGTTGGACTGATCCGCGAGGATGGGCGCGTGACCGAGGCGGATCGTGAGGGCATCGCCGTCTTCGACGCCGCTCCGGAGCTGGTAGAGGAGGCGCGCAGGATCGTCATGGAGGTTGACCGGGCGGTGCTGAGTGGAACTGCCTAGGCGATGACGTCTGGGAAGGAAGGGACAGTGGCGCAACCTGATCTGGCCTACGCACTCGTGGAGCTGGTGCGAAAGGCCTCAACGGACCTGCCGAGAGACGTGGAGGAGGCTCTCCAAGAGGCCAAGGAGCGGGAGGAGCCGGGATCAGCGGCCGAGAGTGCTCTGGGGACGGTTCTGGAAGACGTGCGGATGTCTCGCGATCGGTCGACGCCCATATGCCAGGACACCGGGACGCCCATCTTCTACGTACACCATCCCCGCGGTTGGTCCGCACGGGCGCTTCGAGCCCAGATCCGTCAGGCGGTGGCCTCGGCCACCGAGCTGGCCTATCTGCGTCCCAACGCCGTCGACTCCCTGACGGGGGAGAACTCTGGAGACAATCGGGGCATTGCCTTCCCGGTTATCCATTTCGAGGAGTGGGAAGAGGAGCATCTCCGGGTGGATCTGTTGCTCAAGGGTGGCGGTTGCGAGAACGGGGGCGCCCAGTACGCCCTTCCCTACTCCGCCCTCGGGGCCGCCCGTGATCTGGAGGGGGTCCGAAGAGTGGTGCTCGACGCCGTGCACAGCGCCCAGGGGAAGGGGTGCGCGCCTGGGATCATAGGCGTGGCTGTTGGGGGGGATCGCGGTTCGTCCTACCTCAAGTCCAAGGAGCAGCTCCTTCGTCCGTTGTCAGACGAGAATCCCAGCGAGGAGCTGGCTGCCCTCGAGGACCGGCTCACCCGGGAAGCCAATCAGTTGGGAATCGGCCCGATGGGATTCGGAGGTGAGACCACTGTGCTGGCCACCAAGGTCGGAGCGCTGCACCGGCTCCCGGCCAGCTACTTCGTCTCGATTTCCTACATGTGCTGGGCCGACCGGCGGGCGAGCATGACCGTTCGAAATGGGGAGGTGCACTACGAGGGATGAGAGGATGGCGGTCGCACCCCGCTGCCCTTGCACGGTTGTGGGGCGCGTAGGGGCGGTGTCGTGAAGGCTGAATCGGCGCGGAGGGTAGCCGGTGGATAGGAGGAGGAGAAAGTGGACAAGAAGACCTTGATCGAGGGTTTGAACCACGACCTGGCGGGTGAGTATCAGGCCATCTTTCAGTACCTTCAGCACTACTTTGTGATGAAGGGACCGGAGCGGCTCACCGTGGGCGAGATGTTCAAGGAGACGGCCATCGAGGAGATGAAGCACGCTGATTTCCTGGCCGAGAAGGTCGTGGCCTTGGGTGGCACCCCGACAGTCACTCCCGCGCCGGTGGACCAGCCCCCGGACGTCAAGGGGATGCTGGAGGCCAACCTGGCCGCGGAGCGCCAGGCCATCGCCGACTACACAGAGCGAGCCGGGCAGGCCGCAGAGTACGGAGACCTGGGGCTCCAGGTTGACCTGGAGGACATCGCCTCCGACGAGACCCGTCACGCGGAAGAGTTTGAGAAGCTACTGGCGACGCAATAGGAGCCGACAGCCAGGAGGAGCCGTGGATGGCTGACCTCGACATTCCCATATCGGGCGACGCTGTGAGGAGCCTGAAGCTCGGCGACGCGGTGTGGCTCCACGGCGTCATGATCACGGCCCGCGACGCTGCTCACAAGTACATGGTGGAGGATCTCATTGAACGCGACCCTCTGCCGGAGGACCAAGATCTGTACGACGAGCTGCGACGACTTCTCGAGGGGGGCGTCATCTATCACTGCGGGCCAGTCGTCCGCCGACGAGACGACGGGTGGGATTTCGTAGCCGCTGGCCCGACGACCAGCGCGCGGGAGGAGATCTACGAGCCACAGGTCATCGAGCACTTTGGGGTCAGAGCCGTGGTCGGGAAGGGCGGGATGGGGCCCAAGACCCTTGAGGCATGCCAGAAACACGGTGCCGCATACCTCCATGCGATAGGCGGGGCCGCCACCCTGATCGCCGAGTCCGTCGAGGAGGTGGTCGGCGTCCACAAGCTGTCCGAATTCGGGGTCCCCGAAGCGATGTGGGTGATCCGAGTGCGGGCTTTCCCGGCGGTGGTGACCATGGACCCACACGGCAACAGCCTTCATGCCTACGTCGAGGCAAACTCGCGGGCCAAGCTGGAGTCCCTTGTGGCCAATTCAGCCTAGCTGCCCCGACAAGCCTATCGTCGATCCTGTCTGAGTGAGAGGATTCTTGGGTGAACCTGCCCTTCCTCAGAAACAGGGCGCAAGACGTGGGCGCCGGCTGCCACGCGCCGCCCCAGACCCACTGGGCCGGCCTGCCGCAGATCACGATTGTGGGAAACCCCAATGTGGGAAAGAGTGCCCTGTTCAACCGGCTGACGGGGAGCTACGTCAGCGTGTCCAACTACCCTGGCACGACGGTGGAAGTCGCTCGCGGCCAAGGAACGGTGAATGGCCAGACTCTCTCCGTTGTGGACACGCCGGGCCTGTACTCCCTGATGCCGGGCAGCGAAGAGGAGCGGGTGACCTATTCCCTTCTTTTCGACGAGCCCTCGGCAGCCGTGATCCATGTGGTCGAGGCCCGGAATCTTGAACGGATGCTGGCGCTGGCCATACCTTGCTCGGCTGTACCGGGTTCAGGCCAGTTCTGGATGGTATTCTGACCCTGCGGCACTATACTCCCCATGGAGGCAGGGATCGACCCTTCCGTCCTGCGGCGGGTAGCGGGGCGGCTTTAGCTCGCTCTTGAGGATATAGGTGGCTGAAACAGACCGAGGGATGAAGAAGCTCCTCGCTATGATCTCTGAGGCCGCCGACGGCACCTACGCGGTGGATCCCGAGCAGCGCATCGTCATGTGGAACCGCGGAGCTGAGGAGCTGTTGGGCTACTCTGCCGACGAAGCTCTGCAGCAGAACTGCTGGGAACTGCTGAGGAGCCGAGACCAGGACGGACGGGCCATCTGTCGCCAGGGTTGCCACACGGTCACGGCCAGTTCCAGGGGGGAGCCGGTACGAAACTACGATGCTCGAACCTGGACCAAAGACGGTCAGGTCCTGTGGATGAATGTGAGTATCGTTCCTTTGCGCGATCGTGAAGGGAACCTCTGGTCCGTGGTCCACCTCTTCCGCGATGTGGGCGATCGGAAACAGGCTGAGATCCTCGCTGACCGAGTGCTGGCAGTGGCTGAGGCGGCGAGGCGGGGATTCAACGAGCGGCCCGCGGTGGCGCCGCCCGAGGACGTCCGGAGGGACCTGACTCCGAGAGAGATGGAGGTCCTGGGGCTTCTGGCCAAAGGGGCGGACACGCAGGGCATCTCGGACGAGCTGCGGATCGCGAGATCGACGGTTCGGAACCACATCCAGTCCATCCTCGGCAAACTGGGGGTTCACAGTCGGGTCGAAGCGGTAGCCTATGCCTACGAGCATGAGTTGATCTAGCCGCCGATTGTACGCGCTCATACGAATGATGCAGATGCATCCGAGAATTGATGCATCTGCATCTTTTGCGTGGGAAGGCTGCCCCTCATACTGCAGATACGGAAGTCGCCCAAGACACCCAAAACGCCCAAATCGTCCGGGCATGGGGCGTGGATCAATCCTAGGAGGTCTGGATGGCCCTGCCAGCAGGAAGAGTAGAGGGACTCGTATCCGTCCCCTGTGATCTGGAGATCGCACAGGCGGCCGAACTCAAGCCGATCCTGGAGATCGCCGAGCAGGTGGGACTGGAGCCAGACGACCTGGAACTCTACGGGAGGTACAAGGCCAAGGTCCATCTTGACGTCGTCGAGAAGTTCGCCGATCGAGCCAACGGGAAATACATCGACGTGACCGCTGTCACGCCGACTCCATTGGGCGAAGGCAAGACCGTCACCACGATCGGCCTGAGCCAGGGGCTTCACTACATCGGCAAGAAGGTCTTCACCTGCATCCGGCAGCCTTCGCAGGGTCCGACCTTTGGGATCAAGGGAGGAGCCGCGGGCGGAGGCTATGCCCAGGTCATTCCCATGGAGGACTTCAACCTGCACCTCACGGGCGATATCCACGCGGTCGGCGCTGCCCACAACCTCATGTCCGCGGCCATCGATGCGCGCATCATGCACGAACGCAACTACAGCGACGAGGCTTGGGCCAAGAAGGGTCTGAAGAAGCTTCACATCAACCCCTACAGCATCACCTGGAACCGGGTGGTGGATGCCAACGATCGGGCGCTGCGACACGTCGTGGTCGGCCTGGGTGGCAAGTGGGATGGCGTGCCCCGACAGGCCGGCTACGACATCACCGTCGCCTCGGAGGTCATGGCGATCCTGGCTCTGACCACCGACTTGGCCGACCTGCGCGAGCGCATGGGGCGCATCGTCATTGGCACCGACTGGGATGGCAACCCGGTCACCGCTGAGGACCTCGGAATCGCGGGTGCCATGACCGTTCTGATGAAGGACGCGGTCATGCCGAACCTGATGCAGACCCTGGAGGGCAGCCCCGCCTTCGTTCACGCCGGACCTTTCGCCAACATCGCCCACGGCAACAGCTCGATCATTGCTGACAAGATCGCCCTCAAGCTGGCTGACTACGTGGTGACCGAGAGCGGTTTCGGGGCCGACTGCGGCATGGAGAAGTTCTTCAATATCAAGTGCCGCTACAGCGGATTGATCCCCAACTGCGTCGTGCTGGTTGCCACAATTCGAGCCTTGAAGACGCAGGGCGGTGGTCCCAAGGTGGTGGCAGGACTGCCGATGGACCCGGCCTATGAGACCGAGAACCTGCCCCTCTTGGAGAAGGGGCTGGACAATCTGAGGAAGAACATCGAGAACGCGCTCCTCTTCGGCATTCCGGTGGTAGTCGCGGTCAATCGCTTCACCCCAGACACCGATGCCGAGGTCGCCATGGTGCGTGAGGCCGCGATCGACGCTGGGGCTCTCGATGCGGTGGAGTCGAGAGTGTGGGCGAACGGTGGTGCCGGGGGCGCCGCGCTGGCAGAGGCGGTGGTTGCCGCCTGCGAGGAACCTTCCGACTTCCAGTTCCTCTACCCGCTGGAGGCTTCCATCAAGGAGAAGATCGAGGCCATCGCCACCAAGATCTACGGCGCCGACGGTGTCGACTACGAGCCCGAGGCGGAGGCCAAGATCAGGCTCTACACTCGGATGGGCCACGACAACCAGCCCATCTGCATGGCCAAGACCCACCTGTCCCTCTCCCACGACCCAAGCTGGAAGGGCGTGCCGAAGGGTTGGAGGCTTCCCATCCGGGACATCCGCTGCTCGGCCGGCGCTGGCTTTCTGTACCCGCTGTGCGGAGATATGCGGACCATGCCCGGGCTGCCCTCGGAGCCTGCCTTCTTGGATGTGGATCTCGATCCCGAGACGGGGAAGGTGATCGGCCTGTTCTAGACAGAGCGAGGGGATGTAGCTACGGATGCGCATCCTCGCCGTGGTTCAGGGCGAGTATGGTCGACGAATTGCGGAGAACGTCCAGGCGCACGGTCCGGGAGACTGGACGGTGGAGACGTGGGATGCGCCAACCGTTTTGCCGCCGGTGATCGATGACCCAGAACAGTTCCTGCCCCCATCGATGGCGCCCGCGGACCTGATCCTCTCCTTGGGGGAGCACGCGGGCGTGGCCGAGCTGGTGCCTGAAGTCGTCGGCAGGACCGGCGCGCGGGCTGTGATCGCCCCGGTGGACAATGTCGCCTGGTTGCCGCCGGGGCTGGCGAACCAGCTCGCTGGCCAGTTGGCCGAGCTGGACGTCGCCTCTGCCTTCCCCAAGCCCTTCTGCACCCTGACCGAGGCCAGCTATCGTGGCGGACGGCGGCTGGTGACGAGGTACGACGATCCCTTCATCAGGGAGTTCGCCCGACACTTCGGCCGGCCGCGGCTGCAGCTGGAATCTAGTCCGGACTCCGCAATCATCACCGGCGCCGAGGTGGTCCGCGATTCGGCCTGCGGGTGTGCGCGCGAGGTCGCCCAGGGCTTGGTAGGCGTCTCGGTCGATGAGGCGGAGCAAGAGGCTGGCATGCTTCACCACCACTACCCCTGCCTCGCCAGCATGGGCATCGATGCCGACTACGGGGATACCCTCATGCACGTGTCAGGGAACATTCTGAAGGAGGAGGTGGCCGAGCGGGTGAGGTCGCACAAGAGGCCTCCCTCCTACGTGATCCCGGGCGACCGCAGCGGCTGACGTCGTGGAGATGGAGATGCAGACCAGGCAGGCTGGGCCTGAAAGGGAATATCTGTCTCGTTCGGAGGTGGCAGCCATCTTCGAGGTTTCCCCCAACACAGTGACCCGATGGGCCGACGCGGGAAAGCTGCCCTACATCCGTACGCTCGGCGGCCACCGCCGCTACCATCGAATGGCCGTCCGGAATCTGGCCGAAAGGCTCCGACAGGAGGAGGCTGGCGTGAAGAAGCTGGTCCTGAGGAGTCCTGGAATGTACGGCGACCACCACGTTCTCGCCGTGCGCACCCTGCTTTCGGAGCAGCCAGGGATCGGAGAGGTGGTGGCCAGCTCAGCCTTCCAGGAGATCCGCCTCCTCTACGATCCCGATACCATCCAGCCTGAGCAGATCCAAGCTGTTCTCTGGCAGAACGGGTATCCGCCGCAGGGCGTGTAGATTCCGCGTGCGGGCAGACCGGGAAAGGTGAGGCAGTAGACAATGGCCAAGAAGCCACGAACCATCGAGGAACGCTCCATCGATCCTGCCGCGCAGGAGATGCTGCGTCGGGCCGACGAGTTGGGCATTGACACCGCCTTCACTCGCGCCGAGCAGATGGCACCTTGTCCGATCGGTGCCACCGGAATGTGCTGCAAGGTCTGTTTTATGGGTCCCTGCCGGCTCGTCCGTGACGGTCAGACTGGGATCTGCGGTGCAACCGTCGAGACCATCACCGCCCGAAACTTCGCGCGAGCCATCGCGGCCGGCGCTGCTGCCCACTCCGACCACGGTAGGGATCTGGCCTTGACGCTGTTGGCTGTGGGCAAGGGAGAGGCGCAGGGGTACGAGATTCGCGATCCATCGAAGCTTGTGCGGCTTGCGGGCGAGCTGTCCATCCCTACCGACGGGCGGGAACCGAAAGAGATCGCGCAGGATGTGGCCGAAGCGTGCCTGGCCCAGTTCGGCCAGCAGACGGGGGAGATCCCCATGATCGAGCGCGCTCCTACCAGCCGGGTGGAGCTGTGGCGCAAGCTGGGACTGGTCCCCCGCGGAATCGATCGGGAGGTGGTGGACGTCCTGCACCGCACGCACATGGGGGACGACCAGGATCCGGCGCACATCCTCGATCAGGGGATGCGGGCCGCTCTGGGCGATGGCTGGGGCGGATCCATGGTGGCCACTGACCTTTCCGACATCCTGTTCGGCACTCCGACCCCCCTGGTGGCCCAGATGAATCTGGGTGTGCTCCGGGAGGACTCGGTCAACATCGTCGTCCACGGCCACGAACCGACTCTTTCCGAGATGATTCTCGCCGCCATTCACGATCCTGAGCTGATCGCCTATGCAGGGGACAAGGGGGCCCAGGGCATCAACTTGGCCGGGATCTGCTGCACCAGCAACGAGACGCTGATGCGCCAGGGAGTGCCTTCTGCTGGGAACTTCCTGCACCAGGAGCTGGCGATTCTGACCGGGGCTATCGAGGCCATGGTGGTCGACGTCCAGTGCATCATGCAGGCCCTGCCAAATCTGGCGGAGCGGTTTCACACCGAGGTCATCACTACGTCGCCCAAGGTCATGATCTCGGGCGCCACCCACATACAGTTCGACGAGCACCGGGCGCTGGAGATAGCGAAGGAGATCGTTCGCCGGGCGGTGGACAACTACCCCAACCGGGGCGAGGTCCAGATTCCTGACTTTAGGTCCGACGTGGTCCCCGGCTTCTCCCATGAATACATCGAGTTCATGCAGGGGGGCACCTACCGGGCCTCATTCCGTCCCCTGAACGATGCGATCATGTCGGGACGCATCCGCGGCGTGGTGGCAGATGTGGGCTGCAATAATCCCCGGACCACCCAGGACGCGACCCACAACTACCTGGTACGGGAGCTCCTCAAGAACGACGTCCTTGTGGTAGAGACTGGCTGCGGCGCCATCGCCAGCGGCAAGCTCGGCTATATGCTGGGTGAGGCGGCAAAGGAATGGGCAGGCCCGGGCCTGCAAGAGGTGTGCGAGGCAACGGGCATGCCTCCCGTGCTGCACATGGGCTCCTGCGTGGACAACACCCGGATCCTCACGGTGCTCTCCGCGATCGTGCGGGAGGGCGGGCTGGGGGACGACATCAGCGAGGTCCCCGCCGTTGGAATCGCTCCCGAGTGGATGAGCGAGAAGGCGATCTCCATCGCAGCCTACTGCGCGGCTTCCGGCGCCTACGTGATCATGGGCATCAGCAACCCCGTTGAGGGGAGCCAGGTGGTCACCGACATCCTGAGCCAAGGCTGGGAGGAGAAGGTCGGAGGCAAGATCGAGTTTGTCGTGGAGCCAGAGGAGATGCTCCATCGGACCTTGGCTCACATTGACGCGAAGCGCGCTGCCCTCAATCTCCCGGAGTACAACCCGGCCAAGTGGGGCAAGAGTGGCGACTGGCGCATCGAGCAGATCCTGACGCTGGCGGCCGAGGAGCGGGAAGATGCGCTCTACGGCCGCGTCCGGTCCGATGCATAGCCTGAGGAGCTGAGAAGAGGGATAGGACGATGTCTAAGTATATCGCGACGCGTGCCATGCGGGGCGCCCGGCAGATCGTTGAGGAAGCGGAGCGAATGCTCCAGGAGACCCTCGACGAGAAAGGGGGCGAGACCAAGGTTGCCTTTCCAAACACCGCCTATCACCTACCGCTCATTCTGGGCATGACGGGCGAGGAGGTTTCCACTTTAGGGGACCTGGTCGGCGTGATGGATCGGGCCAAGTCCCTCCTCCATCCCTTACCCGCGGATGAACGCTGGACGCCCTATCTAGGGGAGACCCTGGACTGCGGCATGGCGACGCTTCTGGCGGAGGAGACGATCCAGGCGATCCGCTTCGTCCACGGCGAACAGCCGGAGCCTTTTCCGGGCCTGAGCCTGGCCGGGACCAGCTTCACCAGTCCAGACGAGGAGGCGGCGGCCGGAGATGGGCACCTGAACGGACCGATCGATGACATACAGCTCAGATCCTGGGGCATTCAATTGGTCGATGGCCGGATGCCGGGCTTCGCCGCAATCGTGGGCCGGGCCAAGTCCAGCGAGGTGGCAGCCAAGATCGTGCGCGAGCTGCAGCGCCGAAGCATCCTCACTTTCCTCTCCGGAAACGTGGACGGGCAGAGCGTGATCCACCAGCTCCAGGAAGAGGGCGTGGAGATGGGGTACGACACCTACATCGTGCCCTTCGGCACAGACACCATCAGCGCCATCTATGCCCTCGGGTTCGCGGTGCGGAGCGCCCTCACCTTCGGGGGCCTCAAGGGAGGCCAGGCCCGGGACATACTGATGTACAACAAGGATCGGGTCTTCGCCTTCGTCTTGGCTTTGGGCGAGGTGGACGACTTGAAGTACGCCACCGCGGCGGGCGCCATCAACTTCGGCTTCCCAGTCATCGCCGACACAGTGATTCCGCAGATCCTGCCCACTGGGGTCACGACCTACGAGCACGTGATCTCCCTGCCCTTCGACGAGATCGAAGGGAGCGACGACCTAGAGCGGGCGGAGAAGCTGGTCCAGAAGTGCATCGAGGTGCGCGGGGTGAAGGTGCGAGTCACCGAGGTGCCAGTCCCGGTTCCCTACGGCTCTGCCTTCGAAGGAGAGCGCGTGCGCAAGGCGGATATGCGGGTGGAGTTCGGGGGCAAGTACTCTCGGGCCTTCGAGTACCTGCGGATGGTGGACCTGGACGAGGTGGAGGACGGGCGGGTGGAGGTCATCGGGCCCAGTTTCCACGAGGTCCCGGAGGGCGGGGCCACGGATCTGGGCATCGTCGTAGAGGTGGCCGGCCGCCAGATGCAGAAGGACTTCGAGCCGGTCCTGGAGCGTCAGATCCACTACTTCATCAACGCCGCCAGCGGGCTCCAGCACATCGGCCAGCGGGATATCGCTTGGATCCGGATCTCCAAGCCCGCCGCCGAGAAGGGCTTCGATCTGGAGCACTTCGGAAAGATCCTCCATGCTCGGTATCACGCGGACTTTGGGGCCATCGTGGACAAGGTCCAGATAAGGATCTACACCGACAGGACGAAGATCGAGAAGTGGCTGGACATAGCACGGCGGACCTTCGACGAGCGCAACAAACGCGTCGCCGAGATGACCGACGAGTCGGTGGAAACCTTCTACAGCTGCACGCTCTGCCAGAGCTTCGCTCCCAACCACGTGTGCGTCATCTCTCCTGAGCGGCTTGGATTGTGTGGCGCCTACAACTGGCTGGACTGCAAGGCCAGCCACCAAATCAACCCCACAGGACCCAATCAGCCCATCAAGAAGGGGAAATGCCTGGATCCTGACAGAGGCTACTTCGAGGGGATCAGCGAGTACGCAGGCACCGCCTCCCACGGCACGGTGGAGCAGGTCGCCATGTACTCCATCATGGAGACCCCCATGACGGCCTGTGGGTGCTTCGAGTGCATCATGATGGTGATCCCAGAGGCAAACGGCTTCATGATCGTCAGCCGGGAGGACCCCAGCATGACCCCTGCCGGCATGGCCTTCTCCACCCTAGCCGGAATGTGCGGTGGCGGGATCCAGACGCCAGGCGTGATGGGAATCGGAAAGTACTTCATCGTGAGCCCCAAGTTCGTCCGGGCGGACGGTGGGTTGAAGCGCGTGGTGTGGATGAGCAGCTTCCTGAAGGAAAGCATGGCGGAAGAGCTGCAGCAGGTGGCGATACGGGAGGGCGACCCGGATCTCATCGAGAGGATCGCCGACGAGCGCGTCGCCACCACCGTGGAAGAACTGGTGCCCTTCCTGGAGGAGAAGGAGCATCCCACCCTCACCATGCCGCCACTCCTCTAGGCGCGAGATCATGGGAGACACCCTACAGATCCCTCGGGTGAAGTGGACCGGTCGGGTTCGTGAGGTTACTCTGGGGGCCACGGCCGAAGAGGGAGGCACCCGCGGCCGCACCGTGACGGTCGGCGGGGAAACAGGGCTCCCGTTTCTGCACTTCGAGACGGAGATGCCTCACCGCCCGGCCCTGGCTGTGCAGGTCATGAGCAGGCCGCCCCATGAGTGGTCCCCTCCGCTCCAAGATGCGTGGGGGGAAGCGACTCAAGACCCCGGTGCTTGGGCCAAGGCAGCGGAGGAGGCAAGGGCAGACCTCGTCCTCCTCACCCTCACACTGGAGGATTCCACAGGGGACGCCCGTTCCGCCCTGCGGGGCGTGCTGGCAGCCACTGAACTGCCCGTGCTGGTCTTCGGCCCCGGCCAGGTGGAGGCGGACAACGAGCTCCTGGTGAGCGTCGCGGAAGAGGGCAAAGGGGAGCGGCTGGCCCTCGGCGTGTGCGAGGAGAAGAACTACCGGACCATCGTGGCCGCGGCCATGGCGCACGGGCACCTGGTGGTTTCGCGGACCCCCATGGACGTCAATTTGGCAAAACAGCTGATCATTCTGATTCATGACACCGGTATGCCCTTGGAACGGATCTTGATGGACCCCACCACCGGGGCCTTGGGCTATGGCATTGAGTACGGGTACTCGGTGATGGAGCGGCTGCGCATCGCCGCCCTTCAGGGGGACGCCATGACTCAGCAGCCCATGTTGGTGACCCCCGGCGAAGAGGCCTGGAAGACCAAGGAGGCGAAGGTCGGGGAGGGTGTCCCCGATGCCTGGGGAAAGTGGGAGGGGCGGGCGGTCAACTGGGAGATCGCCACCGCAGCGGCTTTGGTGGAGTCCGGGGCCAACGTGCTGGTACTTCGGCATCCGGACTCCGTGCGGAACGTGGGCTGGATGATCGAGGAGCTCCTCAAGAGCCCCGAAAGGATCGCGGAACAGCACAGTGCCTCGCTCCAGTGAAATGCGTCCGAGAGGAGGTCGGGCACAGTGGCTCTGACGGGTCTTCAGATCTACAAGCTCCTGCCCGGAACCAACTGTCGTGAGTGCGGGTTCCCCACGTGCCTGGCGTTCGCCATGAAGCTGGCCGCCAAGCAGGTCGAGTTGGCCGACTGTCCGTATGTCACCGACGAGGCCAAGGCCCAGCTCGAAGCCGCAGCCGCCCCGCCAATTCGCCTGATCGTGGTCAGCTCCGATGGTCGCAGCGTGGAGGCGGGGAACGAGACCGTACTCTTTCGTCACGAGAAGACCTTCTATCACAAGCCGGGCCTTTTCGTCCGACTCAGGGACACCGAAACCGCCGAGGCGATCCAGGCCGTGACGGCTGATGTCGAGGCGTACGCCGTCGAATACGTGGGCATCGACCTTTCACTGGACGGATTGGCCATCGAGGCGGCGTCAAAAGACTCCGAGACCTTCTCTGAGGCGATCCGCATGGCTCGCGCCGTGAGCAAGCGACCGCTGGTCCTCATGAGCCGGGATCCAGAGGTGATCGGTGCCGGCCTGGCCGTGCTCGAGGGAGAGAAGCCCCTGATCCACGCGGCGGATGCCAAGAACTGGGAGGAGATGGCACAGATGGCGGCGGCGCACGGGGCACCCTTGGCGGTTCGCACCGAGGACATCCAGGAGCTGACCGAGCTGACCGAGCGGATCAAGGATCAGGGTGCCCACGACTTGGTGCTGGATCTGGGGGCCCGGACCATGTCGGGATACCTGGAAGCGGTGACCCAGTTGCGTCGGCTGGCACTGCAGGACGGCTTCCGCGCCGTCGGCTATCCCATCATCGCCTTCCCCGGGGAGGGGCTTGAGGATCCGTGCCTCGAGGTGGTCTCCGCAGTCCAGGCGATCGCCAAGTACGCCGGCTTCGTCGTGTTGGAGGGCTTCAATCGCGAGATCGCCTACCCGCTCCTGGTGTGGCGGGAGAACGTGTTCACCGATCCCCAGAAGCCCATCCAGGTGAAGCCCGGTCTCTACGAGATCAACAGTCCTACGCCTGAGTCTCCCCTGTTGGTCACCACCAACTTCTCGATCACCTACTTCAGCGTGGCGAACGAAGTGGACGGCGCCGGCATCGCCGCCTGGCTCCTGGTCGCGGATGCGGAGGGCATGAGCGTGCTCACGGCTTGGGCTGCCGGCAAGTTCGACGCCGAGACGATCGCCAGAGCAGTCTCGAGCACCGGCGCGGCCGAGAAGATTGAA
>CAYGBX010000035.1:0-18491 GCA_964348195.1 uncultured Anaerolineales bacterium | reverse complement strand
GGCTGAGGTCGAATTCTCTCTCCAGCCGCTCCTGAACGATCTCCATGTGAAACAGGCCGAGGAACCCGCAGCGAAAGCCGGGGCCCAACGCCTGAGAGTCCTCCGGTTCGTAGACCAGCGCGGCGTCGTTGAGCCGAAGCTTGTCGAGGGCATCCCGAAGCAAAGGAAAGGCACCGGCATCCGTGGGATGCAGCCCGGCGAAGACCATGGGCTTCACCGGCCGGTAACCGGGAAGTGGGTCGGCCGCGCCCTCCCTGGCCAGGGTTATGGTATCGCCGACGGGGAGCGCGCGGACCTCCTTGGCCCCGGTGGCCACATATCCGACCTCGCCGGCTTCCAGATGATCAGTGGCCACCATCTCCGGTCGGAACACCCCAATCTCCATCGGCTCCACGGTGAGGCCAGCAGCCATGAGCATCAGGCGGTCGGAACCTCCGAGCCGGCCATCGACCACGCGCAGGTAGGTCACTACACCTTGATACGGGTCATAGTGCGAGTCGAAGACCAAGGCCCGCAGGGGAGCGTCCGGTTCGCCGTGCGGCGGGGGGAGTCGCTGCACGACGCCCTCTATGACCTCTTCGACCCCGAGCCCTTCCTTGGCAGAGGCCAGAATTACCTGCTCGACGGGCACTCCCAGGAGCGCGGCCAGCTCCCCGGCCACCGCCTCCGGGTCGGCCGCAGGAAGATCGATCTTGTTCACTACCGGCAGGATCTCCAGTCCCAGCTCCTGAGCCAGATGGAGGTTGGCTAGGGTCTGAGCCTGGATCCCTTGAGACGCGTCAACCACCAGTATCGCACCTTCGCAGCTGGCCAGGGCGCGGGAGACCTCGTAGGAGAAGTCGACGTGCCCCGGGGTGTCGATGAGGTTGAGTTGGTAGGTGCTGCCATCGCGGGCGTCGTAGGCCATTCGCACGGCCGATGCCTTTATGGTCACGCCCTTCTCCCTCTCCAGGTCCATGGCGTCCAGAAGCTGGTCGGTCATCTCGCGCTCCCCTACCGTCCCGGTGCGCTCCAGAATCCGGTCGGCAAGGGTCGACTTGCCATGATCGATATGGGCGATTATGGAGAAGTTGCGGATCAGTGCAGGGTTCATGTCGCCCGGGCCACGGGGTCATCCTGGCGTTCAGGTGCACTGGCCAGAGCAGCGGCGATGGCAGCCTCCGCGTCCGCTCCAGGTCTTGCCCGGTCCAGAGTCAGATGGACGAAGAACTCGATGTTCCCCGCCGGTCCCACGAGAGGAGATGGAAGAACGCCGAGCACCGTGGCACCCAGCTCTTCTGCAGCCCTCAGCACATTATGTAAAATCTCCCGGTGGATCTCGGGATCTCTGACCACCCCGCCCTTCTGGACGGCATCCTTCTGGGCCTCGAACTGGGGCTTGACGAGAGCGATTGCCTGACCCGTGTCCTTCAGGAGCCCAAGCGCATTCGGCAGGACCGCTCTGAGGGAGATGAAGGAGACATCGACAGTCACCAGATCGACCGGCTCGGGAAGTGTGCTAAGGTGCCGGATGTTGGTGCGATCCATCACCACCACCCGGGGATCCTGCTGCAGCGACCAGGCGAGCTGTCCGTACCCGACATCGATGGCGTAGACCCTGGCCGCCCCACCCTGGAGCAGGCAGTCCGTAAACCCGCCCGTGGAGGCACCTACATCTGCGACCACGAATCCCGTCACATCGATCCCAAGCCCGCGGAGCGCGGCCTCCAGCTTCTCACCCCCCCGACTCACGAAGGGGGCGCCCTCTCGCAGCTCAACATCTCCGTCGAGACGGACTAGCCGTCCTGGCTTCAAGATCGGCTCGCCATCCACCTTGACCCGGCCGGCCAGGACCAACGCTTGCGCATGATCTGGTGACTCAGCCAGACCACGCTTGACCAGAAGCGTATCCACTCGTGACTTGGCCATGGCCTAGGTGCCTATCTGCGGTTGGCCCAATGCGACCGGTTGACCGGAACCAGGGCGCGGACTATGATCGGCTCCACCCCGCTCCGGAGGCCACCCCGTGCTGAGAGAACTTCTCGTCTCCATGCGTCCCAAACAATGGACCAAGAACGTGGTCATCTTCGCTGCCCTGATCTTCGATCTCAAGCTCGGCGACCTCACCTTTCTCTCACGGGCGGTGGCAGCTTTCGTCATCTTCTGTGCCCTGTCTAGCGCTGTATACCTGATCAACGATCTTGTCGACATGGAGCGCGACCGCGCCCACCCCGAGAAGCGCAAGCGCCCGCTGGCCGCGGGGCGACTGAATCCGACCTGGGCCGGAGCGGCCGCCGGCGTGCTCTCACTGGGAGCCCTCCCCGCCGCCTTCTACGTGGATCAAGTCCTGGGCCTAATCAGCCTGGGCTACCTGGCGATCCAGATCGCCTACTCACTCCTGCTGAAGAATCTCGTGATCATAGACGTGATCACCGTCGCCGTGGGTTTTGTACTCCGGGTCGGCGCCGGAGCCGCCGTGGTGGAAGTGGAACGGTTCTCCCCGTGGCTCTACATCTGCATGACGCTCTTGGCGCTGTTCCTCGCCCTCAGCAAGCGCCGTCACGAGCTTGTGCTCCTCGAGGCGGGTGCCGGGGAGCATCGGAAGATCCTTCAAGAGTACAGCTCCGGTCTCATCGAAGAGATGATCGCAGTCGTCACCTCCGCCACCGTCATCGCCTATTCCCTCTACACCTTCTCCGCGGAGAACCTGCCCTCCAACCACGCCATGATGCTCACGATTCCCTTCGTGCTCTACGGGGTGTTCCGCTACCTCTACATCGTACACCAACGAGATCTGGCAGGGAGCCCCGAGGAGGCTCTTGTTCGCGACGCCCCGCTGGTGGTGAACAACCTACTGTGGGGAGTCGCGGTAGTGGCCATCCTCTACCTCTTCTAGCCCCGGGAACCGTGAAGCGCGGGCCCAGCTACTTGCGACGGCCCGCGCCCGCATAACCAACCTCGGCGTTCTAGCTATCGCTTTGTATCCTGCCGGAGGAAGCCTACCTCTTGGTGTCCTGCCGAAGGCGACACGTCTTCTCTGCCTTCGGCAGCCGAACTACGAGCGCTGTCCGAGCTGAGGCATTGCCCCGGGGCCACACACCGGTCACTGGATCATCGCTTGGTGTTCCACCGAAGGCAGAATGGGTTCCTACTGCCTGAGGTAGCTGAACCAGAGACTCTTGCCGAGATACTCCGTTGCCCCAGGACCATGCTGTGACCGCTGGTCTATCGCTTAGTGTACTGGGGCGCCTTCCGTGCCCGCTTCAATCCCGGCTTCTTGCGCTCTTTCACCCGAGCGTCGACGGTCAACAGGCCCGCCTGGCGCAACGGGCGACGCAGGTCTGGGTCAGCCTCCAGAAGGGCGCGGGCGATCCCCAGCCGGACCGCCCCGGCCTGGCCGGAGACCCCACCGCCCCGAACACTCGCGGTGATCCGATACTTGCCCAGGTTGGCTGTGATCTGGAGCGGCTCTTCAACCCGCAGCAGATCGGTCTCGCGGGAGAAGTATTCCTCGGCAGGCTTCTCGTTGACGACGATGCCGCCGCCATCCGGATATAGGCGGACCTGCGCCGTCGCGGCCTTGCGCCGGCCCCGCCCGTAGAAGTATCGCTGTTCCGCTGTCATCGCTACAGCTCCAATGGTTTGGGTTTCTGCGCCTGATGGGGGTGGTCGGGCCCCTCGTACACCTTCAACTTCTGAAGCATGGCACGGCCGAGCCGGTTCTTGGGGAGCATGCCCTTTACCGCGAGCCGGACCGCGCGGGTTGGCCTCCGCTCCAGAAGCTCGCCCAAGGTCATCGTACGGAGCCCCCCTGGGTAGCCCGAGTGGCGATAGTACAGCTTCTCCTCGAGTTTCTTGCCGGTGACACGCACCTTCTCGGCGTTCACCACGACGACGAAGTCGCCGCTGTCGAGATGCGGCGCGAAATCCGGCTTGTCTTTGCCCATCAGTAGCCTCGCGATCCGAGAGGCAAACCGTCCCAGGGTCTGGTCCTGAGCGTCCACCAGATACCACTCCCGGGCGATCTCCGTCGGCTTGGGGGTGTAGGTGCGCACCTCAGGCCTCGCTCGGCGCCGGATAGGCTACGTGGGTGAGACAGAGCCCCGCGGCAGGCGCCGTGCCCTTGATCCGGGAGGGGTCGCCGGCATCGAGGATCTCCTCGACATCCGCCGGTCCCGCCTTGCCCTCTCCTACCGGGATCAGGGCCGCGATGATCCTTCGCGCCATCCTCCGAAGGAAGGCATCGGCCTCGATCACGATCCGAAGCAGCGAGCCGTCGCGCCGGAACTCCACGCGGCGCACGGATCGAAGTGTGCTCCCTCCCGACGGGGACCGTCCGAATGCCGAGAAGTTGTGCTGTCCGACCAGCAACTGCGCAGCATCGGCCATTCGTTCGGCGTCCAGTTCGCCGTGGTGGTGGTGGGCGTAGAGCCGCAGCATCGGGGAGCGGACGGGTTCCGTGTAGATCGAGTAGGTGTATTCCCGTGACACGGCGCTCGTGCGAGCCTGGAAATCATCGGGGGCGGATGCCAAGGAGGTCACCGCGATGTCCTCGGGAAGCGTCGCGTTGAGGGCCCGCTGAAGCTCCTCCCAGGGCCGCGACCATGCTGAGCTGAAGCTGGCGACTTGACCCGTAGCGTGCACCCCTGCATCGGTACGGCCAGCTCCTGCAATCGCGATGGTCTCCTGGGCAACGGCCTTCAGGGCCGACTCGAGCTCTCCCTGTACCGTAGCGACGCCGGACTGGCGTTGAAACCCGGCGTATCGGGTGCCATCGTAGGCAAGTACAGCCTTGACGCGGACCATCGGCGGGTCTCCTGCTAGGCGACCAGTTCCAGAAACACCAGCGGCGCGGCGTCGCCCTGGCGCGGACCGATCTTCACGATCCGGGTGTACCCACCCTGCCTGTCGGTGTAGTCGGGCGCGATCTCTTCGAACAGGGCCTTGGCCACCTCGCCATCGGTGATGGCCCGCATCACTTGCCTTCTGGCGGCCAGGTCGCCGCGCTTGGCCAGAGTGATGAGCTTCTCGGCATCACCGCGGATCGCCTTGGCTCTGGCTTCGGTGGTCCGGATCCTGCCGTTGCGGAAGAGCTCCGTGAGGAGATTCCGGAATAGTGCCTGCCGGTGCCCCTTGGATCGCTTCAGCCGACGGCCAGAGACCCGCTTCCTCACGGCTCGGTCCCATCCGGGCTCGGCTCTTCGGGCTGCGGCTGAGGCAGTGGCCAGAACTCCTTGTTGGTGAGGGCCTCCTTGAGCTCATCTAGGGATTTCTGGCCGAAGTTTCGAATGGCGAGCATCTCATCGTCACCCTTCTCCAGCCGCTCCAGGACCTCACCGATCTTGACGATCCCCGCGCGCTTGAGGCAATTGAAGGCCCGGACGGAGAGGTCCAGCTCCTCGATCGGAGTCTCGTAGACTCTGGAGGGGATTCCCTCCTCGACCTCCTCCATCTCTTCCTCAACGGTGAGGCCTCCGAAGTTCACGATCAGGCGCAGGTGTCGCACAAGGATCTGAGCCGCTGTGCTGAGCGCCTCGGCCGGCTCTACGGTGCCGTCTGTCCAGATCTCCATCACCAATCGGTCGAAGTCGGTGACCTGACCGACCCGCACGCGCTCCACGTCGTACGCGACCTTCCGGATGGGGCTGAAGATGGCGTCGACTGGGAGCTCACCAATGGGTAGCCTCTCCCGCTCCTCAGCCGGCGAGTATCCACGACCGTGCTCCACCACCAACTCCATCTCCATGTGGGCGTCGTCGTTGTCGGCGGTGGCGAGCTTCAGAGAAGGATTGAGGATCTCGACCTCGCTCGGGAGCTCGATGTCACCCGCTCGCAAGACCCCTTCACCGCGCTGGCTGGCGTGGAGTCGGTAGGGCCCCTCCCCGTGCAACCGCAGGCGGATCTCCTTGATGTTGAGGATCAAGGCCATCGTATCCTCGCGGAAGTTCGGGATGGGAGCGAAGTCGTGCTGGATCCCGTCCAGCTTTATCGAGGTCACGGCGGCCCCTGGAAGTGAAGACAGGAGCACTCGACGGAGCGAGTTGCCCAGGGTGATTCCATTCCCCGTTTCCAGAGGGCCGATAGCGAACCGCCCGTAGTTCTTCGATAGGGCGGAACTTTCGACCTTGGGCAGAACTAGCTCAAGCACGGCTCAACCCTCCTATTGGAACCGGGCTACCGGCTGTAGTACTCGACGATCATCTTCTCGTCGATGAGGGGCTCCATCTCCTCCCTTTCGGGGAAGGCGACCACCCTGCCTACCATGTTGGTCTCGTCGAGACTCAGCCATCCCACCAGAGGCCTGTCGCCCATCGTCTGGGCCACAGTATCGAAGTGTCCATTCTTTCTGGATTTCTCACGCACCTCCACGGTGTCGCCGATCTCCACGAGATAGGACGGGATGTCGACCTTGCGCCCGTTCACCTCAATGTGTCCGTGCCGCACGAGCTGTCGGGCCTGGGCACGTGAGGAGCCCAGTCGCAGGCGATACACGACGTTGTCAAGACGTCGCTCCATGATCTGCAACAGCGCCAGACCGGTGACTCCCTTCTCCTTGGTCGCCTCGGCGAAGTATCGGCGGAACTGCCTCTCCATCACACCGTAGATGCGACGAGCCCTCTGCTTTCCTCGCAGCTGCCGGGAGTAGTCGGATACCCTGCGACGATACTGGGCCTGGCGGCCGTGCTGCCCGGGGGGATATGCACGCCGCTCGATGGCACACTTGGGCGTGAAGCATCGCTCTCCCTTCAGGAAGAGCTTCTCCCCCTCCCGGCGACAGATCTTGCAGACCGGACCAGTGTTGCGAGCCATCAGAACGAGCTACTCCCTCGAGAACCGAGCTTCCTCAACCTATCCTCCTCAGCTGGGGTGATGGATCTCAGATACGCCGCTTCTTGGGCGGCCGGCCCCCGTTGTGGGGGATGGGCGTGACATCCGTGATGGAACGGACTCTCAGCCCTGTCGCCTGGAGCGAGCGGATGGCCGCCTCCCTTCCCGGTCCAGGCCCTTTGACAAAGATGTCCAGCTCCTGCACTCCCTGATCCTGTGCCGCCTTGGCCAAACTTTGGGCGGTCATCTGCGCGGCGTAGGGTGTACTCTTCCGAGAGCCCTTGAACCCCGCCGTGCCCGCGCTTCCCCAGGCCAGGACATCGCCTCCGGGATCGGTAAGAGTGATGATCGTGTTGTTGAACGTCGCCTTGATGTAGGCGCGCGCCAGCGGCACGTTGCGGCGTACCCGCTTGGCCCGAGTCCCCTTCGTCTTCCTCTTGGCCATGGGGGGTCTCTTACTTCTTGGTGCGGGCCCGCTTGCGGCCAGCTACGGTTCTGCGTGCTCCCCGCTTGGTTCGGGCGTTGGTCCGGGTACGTTGACCGCGAACTGGAAGATTCCGCCGGTGGCGCAGGCCGCGGTACGAGCCAATCTCCTGGAGACGCTTGATGTTTTGTGTCACCTCGCGTCGGAGGTCGCCCTCTACCCGGTATCCGCCGTCCACAATCCCGCGGATTCGAGCAACCTCATCCTCTGTGAGGTCCTGGATCCGGGTGTCCCAGGAGACCTGAGCCTGATCGAGGATCTTCTGGCTGGACGAGCGACCGATGCCGTATACGTAGGTAAGGGCCACCTCGGCCCGCTTGTTCCGAGGAAGGTCGATTCCCGCGATTCTCGCCATGGCCTGCCCTCCTCCTACGCCGCGAATCCCACGCCCGGGCTCATCCCTGCCGCTGCTTGTGCTTGGGGTTGCGGCAGATCACATAGACGACGCCTCGGCGGCGCACGATGCGGCAGTTCTCGCAACGGCGCTTTACAGAGGCCTGCACCTTCACCTTCGTCTCCGATCTCCATCCTTTGGTTCAAAGGCCAATCTTCAATTAAACCCGAACTGGCAAGGTCGATCAAGGCTCATGCCGCCGTGAGCACCTCTGGGCCGTCTTCGGTCACCGCGATGGTGTGCTCGAAATGGGCCGAGAGCGATCCGTCGGAGGTTACCACGGTCCAGTTGTCGTCCAGCACAC
Organism: uncultured Anaerolineales bacterium; assembly: GCA_964348195.1. Lineage (GTDB taxonomy): Bacteria > Chloroflexota > Anaerolineae > UBA7937 > JACPPX01 > CAYGBX01. Next base: position 10,502 of record CAYGBX010000035.1, on the reverse strand, counting down.
GAGTATCGGATCCTCCGGCGCTGACCATCGGCTCCAGGGCAAGGGTGACACCCGGCTTGAGTGCGGGGCCGTGGCCAGCCACACCGAAGTTGGGAACCTGCGGTGGTTCATGCATCTCGCGACCGATCCCGTGACCCACGTACTTGCGGACTACCTCGAAGCCCCTGGCCTCAACATGATCCTGGACAGCCGCAGAGATGTCGCCCACTCGATTGCCGGGACGCGCCTGGTCGATCCCGGCTGTCAGAGCCCCTTCGGTAGCGTCCAGGAGCCGAGCGGCCTCGTCTCCAACTCTGCCTACGGGCACCGTTAGGGCAGCATCGCCTTGGAAGCCGCGATAGATCACCCCCAGGTCGAGGCTCACGATGTCCCCCTCGTCGAGTACGCGGGGGCCAGGGATGCCATGGACCAGCTCCTCGTTTACGGACACGGTGATGGCCGCGGGGAATCCCCTGTACCCTTTGAAGGATGGCGCGGCACCGGCCTTCTCGATCAGGGCCTCCCCCCATCCATTCAGTTGCGCTGTCGTGACCCCAGGTTCCACGCGGCTCGCTAGCTCGGCCAGGGCATCGGCCACAATGCGGCCCGCCTGCCGCATTCGCTCCAGCTCCGTCGGGGACTTCAGGACGATCATCTGGGGGTTCCTTCCGATCCGCCCACGGAGGGCGCCTCTGAGAATCCGCTCCCAGCCAGCGCTTCCGCGACCTCGCGGATGCGCTGCTGGACGGCATCGACCTCGCCCTCCCCACCGATCTCTCGAAGAAGCCCCCGCCCGCGGTAGTACGCGATCAAGGGGCTGGTCTCCTTCAAGTAGACTCCGATCCGGTGCCGAACGGTCTCCGGCCGGTCGTCGTCCCTCTGATACAGCTCGCCTCCGCAGATGTCGCAGACCCCCTCCTGCCTTGGGGGTCTGAAGGTGACGTGGTAGTTGGTACCGCAATCCCTGCAGCTGCGGCGGCCCGATAGCCGCCGGACCAACTCCTCCTCCCCGACCTGAATGTACAGGACGCCGTCGAGCCGCTGCGCTCGCTCGCCCAGCAGCGCGCCCCGCGCCTCTGCTTGGCCGACCGTGCGCGGGAACCCATCCAGAACCACCCCGTCCGCGGCGTCGGGGGCCTCCAGCCTCTCCCGGACCATCTCCACGGTGATGTCGTCTGGGACCAGCTCCCCGCGGTCCAGGATCGGCTCCACCCGTCGCCCCAGATCGGAGCCAGCGGCGATCGCCTCGCGGAAGAGATCCCCGGTGGAGAGATGCAGGACGCCCAGACTCTCGGCGAGCCGGGATGCCTGGGTACCCTTCCCAGCTCCAGGTGGACCCAGCAGGACAAGGTTCAGAATCCGGACCCCTCACTTCAGGAAGCCCTCGTAGTGGCGCATAAGGAGCTGGGCTTCCAGCTGCTTCATGGTGTCGATCACCACGCCCACCACGATCAGCAGCCCGGTGGACGAGATGATGAGGGTCTGCTGGCTGGTGATCCCTTGCAGGAAGAAGGGAAGGATGGCCACCGTACCCAGGAAGAGCGCCCCCACGAGGGTGATCCGGTTGAGCACGCGCGTCAGGTACTCGGCGGTGCGTGCCCCGGGTCGGATTCCGGGGATGAACCCGCCCTGCCGCTGAAGGTTGTCCGGGATGTTCTGCTGCTGAAAGATGACGGAGGTGTAGAAGTAGGTGAATCCGACAACCATGAGGAAGTAGATGATCCAGTAGTAGACCTCCTGGGTGTTCACCAGGTTGAAGGCCACCGAGGCGACTCCGGCCACGATGGAGTTGGTGGACGACAGGAAATACTGGGCTATCACGCCAGGAAGGATGAGTAGCGAAGAGGCGAAGATGAGAGGGATCATTCCCGCCGAGTTCACCCGCAGGGGGATGTGGGTGCTCTGGCCGCCGTATACTCGCGTGCCCCGAACCCGCTTGCCGTACTGGACGGGGATGCGCCGCTGTCCCTCGTAGATGACGACGATGGCTGCAACTGTGACCACGGCTATCAACAGAAAAGCCACGAGGCCGGGGATGTTGGTTGCCAGGTCGATACCCACCCGTTGGGGGATGTTGGCCACGATTCCGCCGAAGATGATGATGGAGACCCCGTTCCCGACACCCTGTTCAGTAATCAGTTCGCCCAGCCACAGGGCGAACATGGTCCCGGCAGTCAGAGTGGTCAGGGTGGCTACCGTGGGGAGAAGGGCACTTCCGGTGAATCCCCACTCAGTGAGGACCGGAGGCGAGGTTTGGGTCAGGAAGAAGATCTGTCCATACCCCTGCAGGACGGCGAGGGGGACCGTCATGAGATGGGTGTAGCGATTGAGCTGATTCCGGCCTGCCTCACCCTCTCTTTGCAGCTCCTGTAGCCTGGGCACCATCGGGGCGACCAGCTGCATGATGATGGAGGCCGTTATGTAGGGATAGACGCCTAACGCGACGATGGACAAGTTGGACATCGCTCCCCCGGAAAACATGTCGAGGAGTCCCAGGAGGCGACTCTGTTGGAACGTGATTCGCAGTGCCTCAAGGTCCACTCCCGGAACCGGGATGTGGGCCGCGAACCGGTAGATGACCAGAATGCCCAGCGTGATGAAGATCTTCCGTCTCAGATCGGGCAGCTTGAAGGCGGCCAGTACCGCCGCGATGGTCTCCATCGTTCTCCCTACCCCTGCTCCTCGATCACCTGAGCCGAACCGCCGGCAGCCTCTATCTTCGCCTTAGCCTGCGCAGAAAAGGCGTGTGCTCGGACCTGGAGGGCTGTCTCCAGTTCGCCGCGGCCGAGGATCTTGATCGGAAGATGGGCTTTCTTCACCAATCCCACCTCGACCAATGCCTCGGGCGTCACCTCGTCCCCTGCCTGGAAACGGCCGGCCAGCGTCTCCACGTTCACGACAGCGAATTCCCTACGGTGCGGGTTGCGGAAGCCGCGCATCTGAGGGAACCGCCGAACCAGCGGGAGCTGACCTCCTTCAAAGTAGGGGCGCACGCCCCCTCCGGCGCGAGACTTCTGGCCCTTGGTGCCGCGGCCCGCGGTCTTGCCCTTGCCGGCAGCGATTCCGCGACCGACGCGGGTCCGCCGCTTCTTGGAGCCCTCTGCAGGACCGAGCTCATGAAGCCTCACGCGTCCATGCCCTCCACGCGCACCAGATGTATCACCGACCGCACCATCCCACGGACTGCCGGCGAGTTGGGAATGCGGACCGTGTCCCCTAGGCGTCTCAGCCCCAGAGCACGGATGGTGGCCTCTTGGCTCTTGGAGTAGCCGATGGCGCTCTTTGCCCAGGTCACCTCCAAGTGATCGGCCTGTGGACGCTCTTTCGCAGCCATCGCCTATTCGGTTTCGTCCCCTCGCTCGGCCCAGGCGGGCAGCACGTGGTTCATCGGGACCCCTCGCTTGCGCGCCTCCTCTCCCACGTCCTTCAGGCGTGAGAGGCCGAGCAATGTGGCTTGGACCACGTTGAGTATGTTGCTGGAGCCAAGGGACTTGCTGAGGATGTCGCGAATGCCGGCCGCCTCCACGACAGCCCGAGCGCCGCCACCGGCGATCACCCCGGTTCCCGGAGAGGCCGGCTTGAGCAGCACCTTCGCTGCCCCGTACTGACTGGTGATCTCGTGGGGGATCGTGTCGCCGACCCTGGGCACGCGAATCATGCCACGCTTGGCTCGTTCGATCCCTTTGCGAATTGCCTCGGGGACGTCTCGCGCGCGGCCCACGCCAACCCCGACTTGGCCGTGCCCGTCGCCGACCACCACGACGACTCGGAAGCCGAACCGTCGACCGCCCTTGACGACCTTGGCCACCCGGGTGATGTGGACCACTTTCTCCTGGTATATTTCCTCTACCATCCTCCCTCCGAAGGGAGCTGTTTCAGAATTCCAGCCCGCCCTCGCGGGCTCCCTCAGCCAGGGCCCGGACGCGGCCGTGAAACTGGTATCCGCCGCGGTCAAACATCACGCGCGTCACGCCCACGCTCTTGGCACGCTCCGCAAGGGTCCGACCCACCACCCGCGCCCTGGCAGTCTTGTCCACGCCCTCTATAGCGTTCGCCAATTCCCTCTCTAGAGTCGACGCGGCAGCCAGAGTGTGGCCTGACGCGTCGTCCACGATCTGGGCTCGGATGTGGCGCGCGCTCCGGAAAACGCTGAGCCTTGGCCTTTCCGCATTCCCCGCCACACGGGACCGTACACGCTGGTGCCTCTGTCGCCTCGCCGCCTGCCGGCTCCGAATCCGACCCATGCTTGTCTCTAGGCCCCCAGACCGATCTTTCCGGCCTTCCCCGCCTTGCGGCGAACCTGCTCGCCACGGTAGCGGATCCCCTTGCCCTTGTAGGGTTCGGGGGGGCGGAGCGCTCGTATCTCTGCCGCCGTCTGGCTTACGGCTTCCTTGTCGGCGCCCTCCACCACAATGCCCTTGGCTCCGCGCTCCACGGAGACTTCGACGCCTTCTGGTGGCTGGATCTCCACCGGGTGCGAGAATCCGATATGCAGGATGAGCTTGTCTCCCTGCATCTCGCCTCGGTACCCCACTCCTTCAATGTCCAGCTCCTTCCGAAAGCCGTCGGTAACACCCTCCACCATGTTGGCGACCAAAGCTCTGGTGAGACCGTGCAGGGTTCGATGCTCGCGGGAGTGGCTGGGCCTCTCCACCCGGATCTCTTTCTCCACTACAGAGACCTGCATCTCGGGTGGGAGGGCTCGATGGAGAGCAGCCCGGGGACCGCGAACGGTGATTTGGCCGTCGGTAATCTCTACCTGGACCCCATCCGGCACCGGAATCGGGGCCTGTCCGACGCGAGACACGTCAGTTCCCCTCGCGCCCTGCGAAGGAGGTTTGGTCCCCTCCGGAGGAGGCTGTTCTACCAGACATAGCACAAAACCTCCCCGCCGATGCGGGCGCGGCGGGCACGGCGGTCCGTCATGACGCCTTGGGGTGTGGAAAGGATGGCTACACCGATTCCAGAGAGCACGCGGGGGATCTCTGCTCTGCCGGTGTACACGCGGCGGCCGGGGGAAGACACCCGCTTCAGACCGGTGAGAACCGGCTCTCGGTCCCTCTTGGACCCCGTATACTTCAGCCGGATTCTTATGACGTCCTGCGGCTTGCTCGCGATCACTTCAAACCCCTCGATGAACCCCTCCTCCTCAAGGATGCGGGTGATGGCAACCTTGACCTTAGAGGACGGCACGGTCACTTCGCTCCGCCGGACGGAAAGCGCGTTGCGAATCCTCGTCAACATGTCGGCGATCGGATCGCTCTGCATCGGGACTCTCACCAACTCGACTTCGTCACGCCCGGAATCTTCCCCTCAAGCGCCAGCCTTCGGAAGCAGATCCGGCACAGTCCGAACCGCCGCATGTACCCCCTCGGCCGACCGCAAAGATGGCACCGGTTTCGATATCGGACCCTGTATTTCCGCCGCGTCTCGCGGGCGATCATTGACTTCTTCGCCATCTTCTCTGCCTCTGCCTCTGTCCGGGACCGCCTAGGCGTAGTGCGCTAGGATCGGCATCGCCAGCGGCCGTCCTCGTCTCACCGCCGGGCGAACGGCATGCCCAGAAGCCGCAGGAGCTCTCTGGCCTCCTCGTCCGTGCGTGCAGTGGTCACGATCGTGATACCCAGACCCCGGACGCGATCCACGCTGTCGTAGTCGATCTCGGGGAACGCAAGCTGTTCGGGCAGTCCCAATGTGTAGCCACCGCGCCCGTCAAAGGCATCGGGCGAGACGCCGCGGAAGTCCCTCTGCCGGGGCAGGGCAATGTTGATCAGCCGGTCCAGGAAGGCGTACATGCGCTCGCCACGCAGAGTGGCTTTGATCCCGATCGGATTGCCCTCGCGAAGCTTGAACCCGGCGATGGACCGTTTGGCCCGGGTGACGACGGGACGCTGCCCGGTGACAATCGCGACGTCACGGGAAGCATTGTCCAGCGACTTGGCGTTCTCGAGGGCTTCGCCCAGCCCTATGTTTATGACCACCTTCTTCAGCCGGGGCACCTCCATCGGATTGCGATAGGCGAAGCGTTCCATTAGAGCGGGAACCGCCTCTTCTCTATACCGCGTCAACAGCGAGGGGACCGGGCCATCCACCATCAGTCGATGTCCTCTCCGCACTTCTTACACACGCGGACTTTGGCACCCACGTCGCCAACCCGAAACCCGACTCGCGACCGCTCGCCACAGTTGGGACACACGAGAGCGACCTTGTCCAGCCCCATGGGGGCCTCGAATTCGATGATCCCGGCCTGGGTGCGCACCCTCCCGGTCGGTCGCTGATGGCGCTTGACGATGTTGATCCCATCCACCACTACCCGCCCTTGCTTGGCGAGGACGGATCGGACGGTGCCCCGCTCTCCGCGGTAGTTGCCGCTCAGCACCTCGACGGTATCGCCTTTCCGGATCCGGTTCACAGCACCGCTTCCTCAGAGCACCTCGGGAGACAGCGATACGATCTTCATGAACCCGCGGTCTCTCAGCTCGCGCGCCACGGGGCCGAAGATCCTCGTGCCCCGCGGGTTCTGATACTCGTCCAGGATCACAGCGGCGTTCTCGTCGAACCGAATGTGGGACCCGTCCGGCCGTCCGTACTCCTTGGCGGTGCGGACAATGACCGCCCGAACGATGTCGCCCTTCTTGAGAGCGCTGGCCGGAATGGCCTCCTTGACCGACCCCACAATCAGATCTCCCACGCTTCCATAGCGCCGCTTGGAGCCGCCCAGGACCCGGATGCACAGGATCTCACGAGCCCCTGTGTTGTCAGCAATCCGAAGCCTTGATTCCTGCTGGATCATCCGCTATTGCTCCAAGATCGCCTCGACGCGCCACCGCTTGCGGCGGCTCAGGGGCCGGCTCTCCACGATCCGCACCAAGTTTCCAGTCTTGGCCAGATTCTCCTCATCGTGCGCCATGAAACGCTTACGGGAGCGCATAACCTTCTGGTAGAGCCTGTGGCGCCGCGCGCGTTCCACCTCTACCACCACCGTCTTGTCCATGCGGTCGCTGATCACCCTTCCGACCAACCTGCGACGCCGCTCCCTCACGTCTCCTCTCCCTGTTCCGCAGACCACTCCTCGTAGATCTCCCGTTCGCGCAGAATAGTCAGGGCGCGAGCGATCTCCTTGCGCACCAGCCGCAACCGACTCGGATTGGCGAGCTGTTTCGTCGCCATCTGGGAGCGGAGGTTGAAGGACTCTTCCTGCAGCCGCTGCAGCTCCGCCTCGAGCTCGTCGGCGGACAGGCCGCGCATCTCCTTGGCGTTCACCGACCGCCTCCTGAGGCGATCTCAGAGCGGCTCAAGAACTGCGTCCGAATGGGAAGCTTGTGGGAGGCGAGACGCATCGCCTCGCGGGCCGGACCTTCTGGGACACCCGAGATCTCGAACAGGACCCGGCCGGGCTTCACCACCGCAACCCAGTGATCTACGCTTCCCTTTCCTCCGCCGAGGCGCGTTTCGGCCGACCGCTGGGTCACCGGCTTGTCCGGGAAGATGCGGATCCAGAGCTTCCCGCCCCTGCGCACGTGGCGAACGATGGCGCGCCTGGCGGCCTCGATCTGGCGGCTGGTGATCCATGAGGGCTCCAGGGCCTGAAGCCCGAAGTCGCCGAAGCTAAGCGTGTTGCCTCGACCGGCCCGACCCTTCATGCGGCCTCGGTGAGCCTTTCGAAACTTGGTCCTCTTTGGCAGCAGCATTTGCTCGCTAGTCCGTCGCGACCGCCTCCGCGGCAGGAGCCGCGGCCTCCGGCAGCACCTCTCCGTTGTAGATCCAGACCTTGATGCCAATCTGACCCTGCCTGGTCTCCGCCTCTGCCTGTGCGAAATCGATGTCGGCCCGTATGGTATGGAGGGGTACTCGACCCTCCATCGTCCGCTCACGCCGTGCCATGTCATAGCCCCCGAGCCTGCCCGCTACGACGATCTTGATTCCCTCGACTCCCAAGCGCATAGCCCGGCCCACTGCCTGTTTCATGGCCCTCTTGTGATAGATGCGGCGCGAGAGCTGGTAGGCGAGGTTATCCGCGACGAGCTTGGCGTCGACCTCGGGATGCTCGATCTCCTGGACCTCGATCCGGATGGTCTTTCCCGTCATACTCTGAAGATGCTCCCGCAGCGCATTGACGTTCGCGCCCTTGCGCCCAATGATGATCCCGGGCCGAGCGCTGTGAATGGTGAGGGATACCTGGTTGGGCGAGCGCTCGATGTCAATCTTGGAGATCCCGGCCCGTTCCATCTCGGAACGCACCGTCTTTCGGATGGCGAGGTCCTCGGCGAGGAGCTCACGGTACTCGGGACCGTCAGCGTACCAACGGGCCCGCCAGTTCTGGACCCGGCCCAATCGGAAACCACGGGGGTGCACCTTGCGGCCCAAGCTCCAGCCTCCTCCCTAGCTCTCCCGCTCGGCTACCACAACACCGATGCGGCTCAGACGCCTAAGCCGCGGCTTGAACCGCCCCCGCGGACCCGCCCGCCAACGCTTGAGTCTGGGCCCTTCGTCGGCGGAGATCTCAGCCACGTACAGCTCCTCCCGCGAGAGTCCGTGGGCATCCTCCGCGTTGGCGGCGGCCGAGGCGATGACCTTCGCCACAGGCTTGGCCCCGGCGTGAGGCAGGAGCTGGAGCACGTTGAGAGCCTCGTTCACATCCAGTCCGCGCACCAAGTCCACCACCCGCCGCGCCTTCCTCGGCGACAGCCGGACGTACTTGCTCACCGCCCTGCTCTGCGCCATCGGCTATCCCCGCGGTCGGGTCACCCGCTCTTGCGCCGCACGGCCACCGTGACCGCGAAAGGTCCTGGTAGGAACAAACTCTCCCAGCCGGTGGCCGACCATGTTCTCGGTGATGAAAATGGGGATGTGGCGGCGCCCATCGTGGACGGCGATAGTATGCCCGACCATCTGAGGGAAGATGACGGAAGCACGGGCCCAGGTCTTGATGACCCTCTTGTCTCCCTTGTCATTCATCTCTTCGATGCGCCGCAGCAGTTTGGGTTCGGCATAGGGACCCTTCTTGAGGGATCGAGACATCGCCCCTACCTCCGCTTCCTCTTCCGCCGCCGAACGATGTACTTGTCCGTGTCCTTTCGCCTTCGGGTCTTCTTCCCTAGGGTAGGCTTGCCAGTGGGGCTCTTGGGCGACGAGAATCCGATCGGAGCCCTCCCCTCCCCACCACCGTGAGGGTGGTCGCGCGGAGTCATGGCTGAACCACGGGTGGCCGGACGCCGTCCGCGCCAGCGGGCCCGGCCAGCCTTCCCCAGTTTGATGTTGGTCCACTCCTCGTTTCCCACTTCGCCCAGCGTGGCCATGCAGGAGACGTGGATGCGGCGGACCTCTCCTGAGGGAAGCCGGACCTGCGCGTACTCTCCCTCCTTGGCCACCAGCTGGGCGGCGGTTCCGGCGGATCGGACCAACTGGCCGCCCCTCCCCACCTGGGTCTCGATGTTGTGGATCTCGGTACCGACCGGAATCTGGGCCAGCGGGAGCGCGTTGCCCGGCTGTAGGTCAGCATCCGGCCCCGACTCGACCACCCTCCCGACCTCTAGGCCGCGCGGAGCCAGAATGTACCGCTTTTCTCCATCGGCATATACAAGTGCAGCAATTCGGGCGGAACGGTTGGGGTCGTATTCGACGGCTGCTACCCGAGCCGGAACGCCGATCTTGTCGCGCTTGAAATCGATGAGTCGGTACCTCCTCTTGTGCCCCCCGCCCCGGTGTCGGACGCTGATCCGTCCTCTGCTGCGGCCGCTCTTCTTTCTCCCCTTGCGCACCAATGAGCGTTCCGGGCGGGACCTCGTGATCTCCTCAAAGTCGCTCACCGTCATGCCCCGGCGGCCTGGTGAGGTAGGTTTGTAGGATCGCGTCGGCATCGGAAGCCCCTACACGCCCTCGAAGAACTCGATGGTCTGCCCCTCGGCGAGGGTGACCGAGGCCTTCCTCCAGGGGGATGGTCGGCTGAGCCACCGGCCGAAGCGCCGCCGCTTTCCAGGCATGTTCATCACGTTGACCCGTACGACCTCCACGTCGAACAGCTCTTCCACAGCCTCCTTGATCTGATACTTGTTGGCTCCCGATGCGACCTGGAAGGTGTAGCGTCCCCTCTCTCCTTGGAGAGTCGTCTTCTCCGTGATGATGGGTCGCAAGAGGATCTGATGGGCCTCCATATCAACGATCCTCTCCCCCCAGCATCTCCTCGAGCACAGAGACGGTCGCGCGAGGCATGACCAGCCACTCGTGGCCTAGCAAGTCCCGCAGGTTCAGATCTCGAGCCTGCATGGCTTTGACCCCGGGCAGGTTCCGGGCCGAGAGCCAGACGTTTTCGTCCTTCTCCGGGACTAGGATCAGGGCGTCTTCCTCCGCTCCGAGCCTCTCAAGGAGCTGCTGGATGGCCTTGGTCTTTGGTGTCTTCACTGCGAGCCGCTCGAGGACCACAATGCGATCGCCATCCGCCTTGGAGGTCAACGCAGCGCGCAAGGCCGAGCGTCGCATCTTCTTGGGCATCCGCTTCACGTAGTTTCTCTCTCGAAGGGGGC
>CAYGBX010000034.1:0-18721 GCA_964348195.1 uncultured Anaerolineales bacterium | reverse complement strand
GCGATTCCGGGTCAGAGCGCCAGCGCCAGATGGCGCGGGGCCTTAGTGGGACCGGGGCGGCGGTCCCGGAGGCCGGTCTCGCGTTTGATTTGCGATACGCGCTGGCTGATCTCCCACTGGAACTGCTTGGGGGCATAGGCGCCCGGATAGAGCCGTCGATACTCCGCCAAAAGCTGCGGATACTCTGCCTCCAGGAATCCGAGAAAGTGCTCCTTGGTCCCCGGCTTCAGATACAGGGGCTGGGTTCCGAGGAACCGTGCCCCGTGATCCGCCGCGGCCCGGACCACGGCCTGAAGATTGTCCCGATCGTCCGTCAGTCCAGGGATGACCGGAGCGATCATCACCCCGGCCCGGACTCCAGCCCTCGTGAGCCGCTCCAAGGCCCACAGCCGCTTCTCCGGTGGGGGAGTCCCCGGTTCGATTCTCGTCCACCGGTCGGAGTCCAGCGTAGTGATGCTGAAGCAGACGGTGCATCCGGCCGTCTCCGCCAGCTCAGCCAGGACATCTTGGTCCCGAACGACCATCGTGCCTTTGGTCACCAGGCTGATGGGACTGTGCGCGTCGGCGAACGCGAGCAGGCACTGCCGCGTCAACTGATGCTTTCCCTCGATGGGCTGGTACGGGTCGGTGGCGGTGCCTACCGCCACTTCCTCCCGCTTCCAGGACGGCCGCCGCAGCTCTCTCCTCAAGACCCAGGCCACATTGAGCTTGACGAAGATCACATTGGTCCAATCGGCGCCGGGACTGAGGTCCATGTATGAGTGAAACCGGCGGGCGAAGCAGTAGTGGCAGCCGTGGACACAGCCTTTGTAGGGGTTGAGGCTCCACTTGAAGGGCATACCCTTCACGCGGTTCAGGGCGCTCTTGCAGGTGATCTCCTCATAGTGGACCTCAGCCATCGCCTGACCACCAACGCCCGCTGCATGGCATGGGTTCCTCCGCTCATCTCCCGGGAACCAGGAAGACTATAGAATGTATGTTCTATCATATCAGCAAGGGAGCCATCAGTCAACCCGATTCCACCTCTGGCCGGAGGCCACTGGGGCGGCTACTTCCCTGACCTGGTAGCGGGGAGAGGCGAAGTCAGCCGCGCGCGGAATGAGAAGAATTGGCCACTTGCCGGGCTAGCCGATTTGCGATATGCTCAAGATGAGCAGTCAGGTCCGGGGTTCGTCAGAATCTGGGGAAACCTAAGCAAATTGACTGAAACGCCCAGCGATCTTCCCGCAAGGGAGGTGTGGGACGAGACCACGATGACCGCTGCCAGAGGATCTGAGCTGAGCGCAGAGGCTCCGCGTGTCTGTGTTCCCTCTTTGCCGCCTACGCGGTCCCTCTATCCTGAAGAGACCACATTCGGCCCCCGATCAGGGGGCCGTTCTTTGTCGCAGGGGAGTCCGGACTGGTGAAGGTCTACCAGAGGACTCCCCTCGATCTTCAGGAGGCCAGGATCCCACGCGGCCAGATCTACGTCATCCCGGAGCGCTGCAAGGAATGCGAGCTCTGCATCGCGCTCTGCCCCCAGGATGTGCTTCAGGAGTCTGAGCAGGCCAACGCTCAGGGGTATCACTACCCCGAGGTCGTCCCCGGCAAAGAGGAGGCCTGCGTCCACTGCGAGTTCTGCACCATGGTCTGCCCTGAGTTTGCCATCTACACAGTGGAGATCGCGGCATGACGGCCCGAACGCTTCTCACCGGGCCGCATTTCATGCACGGGGACCACGCCTGCGCCGAGGGCGCCATCGCTGCCGGCTGTCGGTTTTTTGCCGGCTACCCCATCACCCCGTCAACGGAGATCGCCGAGCGGCTGGCCCGACGGTTGCCCGAGGTCGAGGGTGTGTTCATCCAGATGGAGGACGAGCTGGGCAGCATGGCTGCCATCCTGGGAGCCTCGGCGGGAGGGGTCCGCTCCATGACCGCCACATCGGGACCCGGGCTGAGCCTGATGCTGGAGAACCTGGGGCTGGCAGTCATGATGGAGGTCCCCTGCGTGGTGGTGGACATCCAGCGGGGAGCACCATCCACCGGCCTCCCCACCATGGCCGGCCAGTCGGACATCATGCAGGCTCGCTGGGGCTCCCATGGAGACTACGAGATCGTCGCGTACGCGCCATCCTCGCCTCAGGAGATGTTCGATCTGACGGTGTTGGCGTTCAACGTGGCGGACCGATACCGCGTCCCCGTGCTTATGATGGCTGATGAGGTCATCGGTCACATGGTGGAGCGGGTGGTCATCCCGGAAGAGGACAAGATCGACAGGTGGCCCCGAAAGCGACCCGATCAGCCCCCCAATGGCGCCTTCAAGCCCTTCCTGGCGGAAGACTCCGATCTGGTGCCCCCCATGGTCCACGCCGGGGAGGGGTACCGAGTCCACTTCACTGGACTGACTCACGACGAGCGGGGGTATCCGGACGTCACGGCGGATGCCCACCACCGGCTCGTAACCCGGCTCGTGGAGAAAGTGCGCCGCAATTCGGACCAGTTCACCCGTGTCGAGGGGACCTCCCTGGAGGATGCGCGCATCGTGGTGGTCTCCTATGGCTGCACGGCTCGATCCGCCCGGTGGGCCGTCCGGGAGGCGCGACGTAGGGGGATCCCCGCGGGGCTCCTGCGGCTGGTTTCCCTGTGGCCCTTCCCGGAGGCGGCGCTGCGCGAGATGGTCGACTCGGCTGATGCCTTCATCGTTGCCGAGATGAACCTGGGCCAGATGAGCCGAGAAGTGGAGCGCCACGTCAAGCAGCCGGTTCGCGGCGTCTTCCACGCCGGGGGAGAGATGATCTCCCCTGAACCCATTCTCGAGGCCATCGAGGAGGTGGCCGGTGTCTGAGGCAATGGTCGCGGAGGTCCACCCACTGGATGAGATGATCCGGGCCGACCGGATGCCCCACATCTGGTGTCCCGGCTGTGGCATCGGCATCGCCATGCGCTGCTACGCCACCGCCATGCTGGAAAGCGGGATCCCGCTGGATCAGCACGTGGTGGTCTCTGGTATCGGTTGCTCCGGCCGGGTGGCCGGGTACATGAACATGGATTCCTACCACACGACCCACGGCCGTCCCATCCCCTTCGCCGTCGGACTGAAGCTAGCAAACCCGGATCTCATGGTGACCGTCTTCAGCGGCGACGGCGACCTAGCCGCGATCGGAGGCAACCATCTGATCCACGCTGCCCGCCGCAACGTGGACATCAAGATCGTCTGCATCAACAACTTCAACTACGGCATGACCGGGGGCCAGCTGGGCCCCACCACTCCCCTCGGTGCGCGTTCCACCACATCTCCCTACGGAAACCCCGAACTCCCCTTCAACCTGCCCTACCTTCTAGCCGCAGCTGGGGCCAACTTCGTATCGCGCTGGACTACCATCCATGTCCGACAGATCACGCGAGACATCCTCTACACCTTCGCCAAGCCCGGCTTCACCTTCATCGAGGTCCTGGCTCCCTGCCCCGTGGGGTTCGGGAAGTACAACGATATCGATGAGGGGCTGGAGGAGATGGAGCTGTATCGGGCCCGCTGCGTGCTCGGGGAAGGAGTCCCTGTAGAGGAGTTGGGCATCGACCTCCTCGAAGAACGGCCCATCCACGTGGGACGGTTCATAGAGCGCGATCAACCCCCGTACCGTCCGGTCCCATCGCCGGAGGCCTCGTGAGGACCGAGGTTCAGCTTTCTGGATTCGGCGGCCAGGGTCTGGTCCTGGCCGGTTACGTCCTGGGCAAAGCGCTGAGCCTCCACCAGGGCCTGGAGGCGGTCATGACCCAGTCCTACGGACCTGAGGCACGGGGCGGCGCCTCCAGCTCCAACTTGGTGGTCTCTGACGAGCCCATCGACTACCCCCTCGTCCGACAGCCAGACATCTTGGTGGCGATGTCCCAGGAGGCCTACGCCAAGGACCGCCCGACTGTGAAGCCCGATGCCATGGTGGTGATCGACGAGAGCCTGGTCCATCCAGATTCCGACGACGACCCCAGGCGGGTTCCGGCCACCGGACTGGCGGAGGGTCTGGGGCGGCGAATTGTGGCCAACATGGTCATGCTGGGATTCCTGACCGGGGTCACGGACCTGGTGAGTCGCGAGGCTATGGAGAAAGCCATCGAGTCCACCGTCCGACCCAAGACCATTCCTCTGAACCTCGAGGCGTTCGCCGCGGGGTTCGACCACGCCCGAGCCGTGCCGGTCGGCGCCTCAGAGGACGTCGCATGAGCGATTCGGTCCTGGTGGTCGGGGGCGGCATCGCCGGCATCCAGGCGTCTCTGGATCTGGCCGAGGCCGGTGCCCGCGTCATCCTGGTGGAGCGACAGCCCACCATCGGCGGGACCATGGCGGTCCTCGACAAGAACTTCCCCACCCTCGACTGCTCCATCTGCATCGAAGCCCCGAAGATGAGCGAGGTCGAGCTTCACCCCAACATCGAGGTCCTGTCCCTGGCCGAGGTGGAGCAGGTGCAGGGCGAGGCGGGAGATTTCCAGGTGACGATCCGCCAGCGCGAGCGGTTCGTCACCGACGAGTGCACCCGCTGTGCAGACTGCGTCGACGCCTGCCCCGTGGTCCTGCCCAACGAGTTCGAATCCGGGATGGGCGCTCGGAAGGCGATCTACACGCCCATTCCCCAGGCGGTCCCCGGGGACTACGTGGTGGACATCGAGAACTGCCTGAATGACCCTCCCAACTACCTCCCTTGCGACCGGTGCTACCTGGCCTGCCCTCCGAAGTGCATCGAGTTCATGCTTCCCAAGGACCACCTTCTCACCCGCCGGGTGGGCTCGGTGGTGGTCGCCGTCGGGTATGACACGTTGGATCCCCGGAAGCTGAGGGAGTATGGGTTTGGGACCCACCCCGACATCCTCACGGCTCCCGAGTTCGAGCGGCTCATCGCCTCGGCCGGCCCCACGGGCGGAGAGATCCTCCGCCCCTCGGATGGCGAGCACCCGGACAACATCCTGTTCGTGCTCTGCGTGGGGTCCCGGGATCGGCGCTTCTTCCGGTACTGCTCCCGGTTCTGCTGCATGTACTCCATCAAGCACGCGTACCAGGCCCTGGACCACGGGATACCGGATGTCACGGTGCTGTACATGGACATCCGGGCCTACGGGAAGGGATTCGACGGCTTCTGGACCCGCACGACAGACGCGGGAGCCCGGTTCGTTCGAGGCCGTCCGTCCCGGATCGAGAGGAACGAAAGTCGGATCCACGTAACCTACGAAGACACCGAATCCGCCCGGAGGATCGAAGAAGAGTACGACATGGTGGTTCTGGCGACTGCCGCCGCCCCACCCGATGGCATGCCCGACCTAGCCGGCCGACTGGGGGTCGAGCTGGACGAGGACGGCTTCATCCGCGCCATGGAGTCGGAGGGGGGCCTGATGGTCACCAGCCGGCCTGGCGTTTACGCCGCCGGATGTGCCACCGGGCCCAAGGACATCGCCGACAGCGTGTCTGAGGGGAGCGGTGCGGCCTCCCTGGCGCTGGGACACCTGACTCGGCGGCACTGGCCCGAGCCTCCCGACGTTGAGCCCATGGAGGAGGTGGACCGACCCCGGGTCGGGGTGTTCGTCTGCCACTGCGGGAGCAACATCGCCGGGGTGGTGGATGTCAAGCGGGTTGTGGAGTTCTCGCGGACCCTCCCCGACGTGGTCTTTGCCTCGGACCAGATGTTCTCCTGCGCGGGAAACACCCAGAAGGAGATCGAGGAGACGCTCAAGCAGGAGGGCATCAACCGCGTGGTGGTGGCCGCCTGCTCCCCCAAGACCCACGAGTCCACCTTCCGCGGGGTGCTCGTCCGCTCCGGCCTGAACCCCTACCTCCTGGAGATGGCCAACATCCGCAACATGAACTCCTGGGTTCACAAGTCCGACCCGGCGGCAGCGACGGAAAAGGCGTTGGACATGGTGGCCATGGCGGTGGAGAAGGCCCGCCGGCTGACTCCGCTGGAGGTCACTCAGCTGCCCCTGTCTCAAAGCGCCCTGGTCATCGGAGGCGGGATCGCGGGGATGACCGCTGCGACGGCCCTGGCCCGCCAAGGACTGGAGACCCACTTGGTCGAGAAGAGCGAGAGCCTGGGAGGCCTCCTGAACCGGCTGGATCATATCGCGCCGTCCGGCCAGACGGCCCGGGAGCTGGTCCAGGCAAAGCACCAGGATCTCCTCGCCTCGGGCGTCCAGCTCCACTTGGGCGCCACAGTGGAGACGATCGGAGGGACGGTCGGCAGCTTCCAGGCCCGCCTCACCGACGGCACCGACCTGGAGGTGGGGTCCGTCTTGATGGCCACCGGCTCCGCGCCCTACGAGCCTACCGAGTTTGGCTACGGACAGGACCCCCGCGTGATCACGAACCTGGAGCTGGAGAGCCGGCTCCAGAACGGTGACATCGAGGAGGACCGGATCACCTTCGTCTCCTGCGTCGGGGCCCGCCAGGGGAACCTCGGGTGCTCCCGATACTGCTGCACGTCCATGATCGGTCAGGCCCTTCGCCTGCGTCAGACGGGGAAGAAGGTGCGGATCGTCAGCAAGGACATCCGCAGCTACAGCCGCCAGGCCGAAGAGCTCTACGAAGAGGCGACTCGGGCCGGCGTGCAGTTCCTGCGGTACGACTCGGACCTCTCACCCCAGGACGCGCTCGTCCTGCAGGACGGACATGTCGAACTAGACGACGACCTGCTCGGGGCCCGGGTGCGGGTGCCCACCGACCTCCTGGTGCTGGTGGTGGGGTTGCGACCCTCCGAAGACGGGCTGGCGGACCAACTCAAGCTTCCGAGGAGCGACGACGGGTTCCTGATGGAGCTCCACCCCAAGCTGGGGCCGGCCGAGACGCCCAGCCAGGGGATCTATCTGGCCGGGGTCGCCCAAGGGGCTAAGGACATCCGTGAGTCCAAGAACCAGGCCCTGGCTGCGGCTGCCAAGGCCGGGGCGCTGCTCTCCCGGGGGGTCATCGAGAAGGAGCCCCTCACCGCCCGGGTGGACGTGGACCTCTGCGTCGGCTGCATGATCTGCGTGCGGGTGTGCCCCTACGGGGCCATCGAACAGACGGGACCGGTGAAAGAGGGCAAGATCCGGATCATGGAAGCGGCTTGCCTGGGGTGTGGAGCCTGCGCCGCCGAGTGCAACTTCGACGCCATCGAGATGCCCTACTTCACCAAGGACCAGATTCTGGCCCAGATCGACGCCGCCTTGACCAAGGAGCCCCAGGACACTACCATCGTGTTCGCCTGCAACTGGTGCTCCTACGCCGGGGCAGATCTGGCTGGGATTGAGAAGCGTCAGTACCCCACTTCAGCCCGCATCATCCGGACCATGTGCTCCGCCCGACTGGAGGAGGACTTTGTCTCCCGCGCCTTCGAGAAGGGGGCAGGGGCGGTGCTGGTCACCGGGTGTCGGCTCACCGAGACTGGGTCCGACTGCCACTACAACTACGCCAACCGCGAGACCCTCAAGCGTTTCAACCACTGGCAGCGGAAGTTCACCCGGAAGGGGATTGATTCTGATCGGCTGCAGCTGCACTGGATCTCGGCCTCTGAATCGAAGGAGTTCGCGGAGACGATCCAAGAGATGGAGCGGGTCACTCGGCGCCACGTCGATAGCCTCGAACCCTCAGGGTCTGAGGAAGCGGCGGGGTAGAGAACAGGAGAGGATTTGAGGCATGGCTGCAGCAGAGCCCCATGCGATGAGGTCGGCCGAGGAAGACGTCCTGGTCATGGACGACGCCCTCCGGGAGCAGCTCCTGGTGTGGACGCACGGAGCAGCGGCGCCCTGCTACCAGTGCGGGGTTTGCACCGCTACGTGTCCCTGGGGTCTCGTCCGCGCAGAGACTGTTTCGGTGCGCCGCTCCATTGCTATGGCCCAGTTGGGGCTGCGGGATGGCAGTGAGAGTTTGTGGCTGTGTACTATGTGCGCCCACTGCGAGGTCCTCTGTCCGCGCGGCGTGCCGGTTCGAGATGTGTTTCGCGGGATTCGGTACGGGGCTTGGGAGGAGCGTACGACGCCGGAAGGCCTCCCCTCTCTCCTATGGTCGGTGTACTGGAACAACAACCCCTGGTCCCAGCCCCCGTCGCAGCGCTCGGATTGGGCCCAGGGACTGGAGCTGCCGACCTTCGACCCCGAGGCCCACGAGGTTCTCCTCTACGTGGGGTGCACCTCCTCCTACGATCCGCGGGCCCAGAGGGTGGCCCGTTCGGTGGTGCGGCTCTTGGAGGCGGCGGGGGTCCAGTACGGGACCCTCGGGGAGGAAGAGCCCTGCTGTGGGGAGTCTGTCCTGAGCGTAGGCCACGAACCCTATTTCCAGGAGGTCGCCGAGAAGGCTGCCGCCCTCTTCCATGAGAGAGGGGTGGCACGGATGGTGACCGTCTCCCCCCACTGCTACGACGTGTTCAAGAACCACTATCCCCGATTCGACGAGGGGTTCGAGCCCATCCACTACACCGAGTACCTCTCCCATTTGGTGGAGGAAGGCCGGCTCGCCTTCCCCACCGATCTGGATCTCACCGTCACTTTTCACGACCCTTGTGCCTTGGCCCGCCACAACGGGCAGCAGGAGTCGCCTCGGCGCGTGCTGGGAGCCATCCCCGGGGTGGAGACCGTTGAGATGGAGCAGAACGGCGCGGAGACACTGTGCTGCGGTGGCGGGGGCGGCCGGATGTGGATGGAAACCGCCCCTGGAGATCGGTTCTCCGATATCCGCGTGGAGCAGGCTCAAGCCACCGGGGCCCAGGTGCTGGCCACCGCCTGTCCCTTCTGCATCTCCTGCCTAGAGGACAGCCTGAAGGCGCGCAAGGGAGAAGGGCCGGCCGTCATGGACGTGGCCGAGGTGGCGGCCCTGGCGCTAAGCCCCTAGCGCCGCCGATCGAGGGCGCGCACTCCATGGCAGGCACCGTCTACGGCCCAGAGGAAGAACACAAAGAGATCTGGGTCTTCCTTGAGTATGCCGACGGCGCTCTAGAAGGGGTCTGCCTCGAGCTTCTCTCCAAAGCCCGCCAACTGGCCGATGAGGCGGGCTGGCGTCTGACCGGCCTCCTGATGGGCCACCAGGCGGCTCCCCTGGCGGATCACGCGATCGCCCATGGGGCCGACCGAGTGGTCTCGGCCGATCACCCCCTTCTGGAAAGCTTCACCGTCGACGCCTTCACCGATGTGGCGTTCCAGGCCCTCCTGGAGGAGAAGCCCACCGTGCTTCTCCTGGGCGCCACTCCCAATGGACGAGACCTGGCCGGTCGCCTGGCCGTTCGGCTCCGAACCGGGCTCACCGCGGACTGCACCGACCTTCGCCTCGACGTCCGGCGCGGGATCCTCGTCAGCGAGGTCTCAGGCTTCGGCGGCGGCGTACTGGCGCTGATCGAGACCGCGGACCGCCGCCCCCAGATGGCCACGGTCAGGCCTGGGGTATTCGTGGCCGAGGAGCCCGATCGGGGGAGGACCGGGGAGATCGTGCCGATCTCGGTGGAGCTCAGCCCGGAAGACATCCGAACCCGCATTGTGGAACGGGTGCGCGGAGAGCGGGTGGACTTGACCCAGGCTCCCGCTTTGGTGGTAGGGGGCAGAGGCATGGACGGGCAGTTCGGGATACTGAGGGAACTGGCCGAGCTCCTCGGAGGAGAGGTGGGGGCCACCCGCCCGCCCGTGGACGAGGGCCACATCGAGCGGGAGCGCCAGATCGGCCAGACTGGGGTGGTCTGCCGTCCCAAGGTGGCCATCGTGTGCGGGGCAAGCGGTGCTTTCCACTTCGTGGTAGGGGTCCAAGACGCCGACGTGGTGATCGCCGTCAACTCCGACCCCGAGGCCCCCATCTTTGAGCACGCCGACTACTTCGTGGTCGGGGACGCATTCGAAGTTGTGCCGGCCCTGGTCCACGCGCTGCGTTCCGAGCGCGAAGTCTCCTATGCCTGAACTCCATACCATTGTGTGCGTCAAGGTGGTCCCCAAACCGGAGGAGATCCGGGTGGACCCCGAGACCCGCAGGCTGGAGCGAGCCGACGCCCGTTCTGAGATCAATCCCGCTGACCTCAACGCCGTGGAGCTGGCCCTGGGCCTGAACGACCTTCCCGGCGGCCGGGTGAGCCTCCTCACCATGGGCCCACCCTTCTTCGAACCCTATCTGAGAGTGGCCTTGGCGATGGGAGCCGATCACATCTACCTGCTGAGCGACCGAGCCTTCGGAGGCGCCGACACTCTGGCAACAAGCTACACCCTGGCGGTGGGGGTCCAGAAGATCGGCGGCGCGGACCTGATCCTCTGCGGCGAGGAGTCCTCCGATGGCGCCACAGGCCAGGTGCCATCAGGGTTGGCCGAATGGCTGGGGGTCGGCCAGATGACCCTGCTGAGCGACCTTTCGTTGGATCCTGAGAGGAGCGTGGCCTCTGGGCGCCGCCGGGTGGCCGGGG
The DNA here is from genome assembly GCA_964348195.1 of uncultured Anaerolineales bacterium. Classification (GTDB taxonomy): domain Bacteria; phylum Chloroflexota; class Anaerolineae; order UBA7937; family JACPPX01; genus CAYGBX01. The sequence goes on along the minus strand of CAYGBX010000034.1, from coordinate 8,358 downwards.
GCCACGAGCTTCTCGAGGTGTCTCTTCCGGCGGTGGTCTCGGTGAAGACCGCCTCCAACGAGCCCCGCTTCATGGACTACCGGATCAAGCCCTGGGCATTCGAGGAGGATCGGATCACCGTGTGGGGAAAGGACGACCTGGACGCGGATGAGGCCAGCATCGGCGCGACCGGCTCGCCCACAACCGTCTCCGGGCTAGACGAGGCCGCGGTCCGGGAACGACGGCGGGAGAAGATCGTGGGCAGTCCCGAAGAGATCGCCCAGCAACTGCTCCCGCTGCTTCAAGATCTCCTCTAGCCAGGTCTCGCTCCAGGCCCCATGCAACGGGCCGCCCTTCTCCTCGGGACCGCCATGTCATGCGTTCCTTTGGTACTTTTGGCCTACCGCCACGCCCGCAACGAGGGGTCCCCCTACACGATATAGTACGGATTGCCTGAATAGAATCCGCCGGGGCCAATCAGGCCTCGGCGGTCGTCCACCGTACGCTCGAAAAGGCAAACTCTCCGCAAGGGGAGGGCGCAAAGCCCAGGGTCACTCTGCGACAGCCGGGCTGCCGAAGGCAGGTGGACGGTCCGCCCTACCCGCGGACCTATCTGCGCCCGCCCCGCGTATGCGGAGGCGGGCGTCATCGTGGAGGGGCCAGGATAAAGGGGATGATCGATCGAGAGCGAGGCCACGGCTCTCTGTCCGCAGAACGCGGACACGGCTCTCTGTCCGCAGAGCGCGGACACGGCTCTCTGTCCGAAGAGCGCGGACACGGCTCTCTGTCCGAAGAGCGCGGACAGTCATTGGTGGAGATGGCTCTGCTGCTCCCCGTGTTGCTGCTGGTCTTGCACGGCACCATCGACTTCGCGCGCGTCTTCTACGCCAGAGTTACCGTGAACAACGCCGTCCGAGTCGCCGCTCGTTACGGCTCGTGGAATCCCCAGTACGAATCAGACATTGTGGATCGGGCCGTGGATGAGGCATCCCGACTTCTGGAGCTGGACCGTGGCCGCGTCGTAGTGACCTGCGACAACGGATCCTGCGGTCTCGCGAGCGACCAGATCACCGTCACCGCCGAATATGACTTTCAGACGCTCTTCTTCGGCAACCTCGCCTTCGTCCGAGACTTCATCGCGCCGGACGGGGTCGTCACCGTACGGGGCTCGGCGACGGTCCCGATCACCCTGGCGGTGCACGGCTGAGGCAATCGCAATGGCGTGGAAGCGTAGGCTGAGGATTCTCCGCCGAGGACCCCCTCGCTCTTGGACGATGGCCAGGGAGGGCCAGGGAGGTCAGTCCCTGGTTCTCTTCGCCCTGGCCGCGGTCACCATCGTCGGCATGCTGGGACTCGCCGTTGACGGAGGGGCCGTGTATGCCCTACGCCGCGCTACCCAGACCGCCGTGGACGCGGCCGCGCTGGCCGGGGCGCGGGAGCTCCTGAGCCGCAAGGGCGACAACGGCCCAGAAACCGAGTTGGCCGTGCTTCTGGCGATCCACAATCAGGCCGAGGCCAATGCGATAGAGGACTCCAATGGAACGCCGGGCGACGGAATCAACGACAGCATCGAGGCCTACTTCGTGGATGTAAACGATGACCGGATCGGCGCTCGCTTGGGTACGATCGGGGGTGTACCCGGGGGTTCCCGCGGCGTCGAGGTGACGGCGCACCGCTTCTACCACAGTTTCTTCGCGGGGGTCCTGGGCATCGACACCCTGAGCGTCCGGGCCAGTGCCACCGCCCGCTACGAGGCAGTCTCAGCCCCTTGGGGGCTCCTGGCCCTGCACCCCTCGGCGTGCAATGCCATGTATGTTCACGGAAAGGGCGACCTGCATGTCCACAACACAGGAATCCACGCCAACTCGAACTGCGCCGCCGCGCTGCAGTTCGCGGGCCAGAGCGAGACCTTCGCCGACGAGGTCACCGCCACCGGGGGATACGAGGTTCAGGGCCCAGCCTCTGTCACCCCCTCGCCGGAAGGGGATCACACCGCCGTTACCGATCCCCTGGCCACGCTCCTGCCCCCGAGCTTCGTAGGCCTCACCGAACACGGCGATCGCTTCAACCCGGTGACCCTGCAGATCAACGGCCCCGTCGCCGTCACGCTGACCCCTGGGATCTACTACGGGGGTATTGAGATCACGGGCCAGGCCAACGTCCACTTCGAACCCGGCATCTACATCCTGGCCGGGGGCGGTCTGGAGATCTCGGGTCAGGGGGACGTCACGGGCTACGAAGTGTTCTTCTACAATACCAACAACCCCTTCAACCCCCTCGGGCACGGCTCCTATGGCGACCTCTACATCGCCGGCACGGGAATCGTCGACTTCACCCCGCCCACCATCGGCCCCTACCAGAACCTCCTCTTCTTCCAGGACCGATTCAACTCCCAGCCCTTCTACATCGCCGGTAACGGGCTGGGTGGGATCCAAGGAACGGTGTATGCCCCGGCCGCCCTCCTCGACATCGCCGGAAACGGCACCAGCACCGCTCAGTTCATCGCCTCAACCATCGAGGTCCGTGGAAACGGCCTCATGGACATCACCTACGACGACGGCCGGTTCTACGACTACGAAATCGTCTTCCTGAGCAAGTAGGAGAGACCCACCCACGAGCCGACTTCGCGGGGAAGGTCCGGCACGGAACCGAAACGGGGGCGAATCGCCGCCCCCGTTCTGAGTCTACGACCCTGGCGCAGCCCGCGAGTGATCCGCCCTATCGATCCTCCCAGTCCGGAACATCTTCTCCCACGCTCCACAGGAACGCGTAGGCCCCGGTGCGTCCCAGGTGACTGAAGCGGCTCTGTAGAGCGTCAGACACACCGCGATACCCTACGCCTTCCAGCGACCGCAGGTAGTCCTGAAACGACCCGTACTCTTCCTGGAGCCCACGGATCTCTCTTGCGTTCCTGATGGTCGCCTCGATCTTCCGCCCGTTTCGCACGATGCCCTCATCCTGCAACAGCCGATCGACGTCGCGGTCGTCGAACTCGGCGACCCGCTCCACGGAGAATCCCTCGAAGGCCTCCTGGAAGTTGGGCCACTTCTGGTCCACCACCTTCCAGCTGAACCCCGACTGAAAGATCGCTTTGGTCATCTCCTCCAGGTAGCCGTCGTCGGACTCAGGCACCTTCCGCGGGGGAATCATCACGTCGTGCATCGCGTCTCCTCCCGACCCTGGGAAAGCTGCTCACGGATAGAACATATATTCTATCTTAGTGCAAGGACGCGAGCCTGTCAACCCCTCCAGCATAGCTCACCGGGAGCTTCGAGCTGGGGCCGGCCGTGGATACGGGTCGAATCCTGGGGCGCCCGGTCTCACCTGCGGTTCGCTGGGCTGGCCAGCAAGATCGGCTGGGACCAGAGGCCTATTGACCCCCCTACGGTGTCGTGAGCATCGTCTATGCAGGGAGGCACCGCTTGCTCATCTGCTTCGACGTGGATGGCGTTCTGGAAACCGGCCAGCACCCCGGTCCCGTCACGCTCGCCATGCTGGACCGACTGATGGCCGAGGAGGGCACGGACATCTTCATCGTGTCTCCGTCGCCCAACCGGCCGGACGGCCCCTATCCGGAGGCCCTCGCCGGGGATCCCGTGGACCGCGAGGCCAACCTCCGCTGGGCCCGGGAGCTCGCTCCAGGCCACACCATGCGGCTCTACGTCGGCGCCAACGGCCACTATGACGCCGCCACAAGGGCCGGGTTCACCTACGTTGATCGGCTGACCTTTGCCCAGATGATGCAAGGCCGCGTGCACCAGGACCGGCTGATGTGCCCGTGGTGCGGCCAGGACACGGGGGTGATTGCGGGTCAGGTTCTCTACCTCGAGTGCCCCCGCTGCGGCGCCACCATCGGTCCCCAGGTTGCCCTGCGAGCTGGGAACCTCTAGCCTCGCCCAGCAGAGGAACGACCTTGTCTCCACCGGCACCCCGGCCCGATGAAATGGGCTGTAACGATCGGGCCTGCAGTTCGTACTTCCTTTCGCCGGACCGTACGAGAAGCGATGTCCGTCAGCGATCCGCCCGACGCTGATCTCCTCAAGAAGGCTGTTGAGGGCGACGCTCAGGCCTACGGCGACCTATACGAGCGGTATCTGGACCCGATCTATCGGTACGTGTACTTCCGGGTGGGGAACGAAACGGAGGCGGAGGATCTGACCGAGATGGTGTTCCTGAAGGTGTGGGAGGCCCTTCCCCAGTATGACGCCTCAAGGGCCCCCTTCAGCGCCTGGCTGCACCGGGTCGCCCACAACCTGGTGGTGGACCACTTTCGAACACGACGGGTGCACGAAGAACTGCCCCAGGAGCTGCCCTCGCCCGGCGCACAACCGGAGCGGGCCGCCGTCCGGGCGGCGGAGCACGATGAGGTCCAAACGGCCCTCTCCCAGCTCAAGCCGGACTATCAAGAGGTGCTCACCCTCCGGTTCATCAACCAGTTCAGCCACCGAGAGACGGCGGAAGTGATGGAGCGCAGCGTAGCTGCCGTCCGGGTCCTCCAGCACCGGGCGCTGGCGGCCCTGCGAGAGGTCATGACCCCGCCTGAGGGAGGGACCCCGTGAACAACGAACTGGAAGCGATCCTCGCCGACTGCCTCGACGGGTTGCGCTCGGGCGAGCTTACCGTGGAGGACTGCCTGGAGCAGTACCCCGAGCATCGCGCCGAGCTTCGCTCCTTGCTGGCCTTGGCCGATCGTCTCTCGGATGCCTCGGCCGTCCAGCCCTCCCCGGACTTCCGGCGGGCGGCCCGGACACGGCTCATCCCCAAGCTCGCCCCCCGCGCGCTGGCCGCTGTAACGTTTTCGGACCGGCTTCGTAACCTATGGGCGAAACCGAAGGCGCCAACACTCATCAGGAGGCCGAGAATGGCTTGGGTAGTTGTAGTAGCACTGGTCGTCGCTCTAACAGGTGGAGGCGGCGTTGGGTTGGTTTACGCCGCCGATGGCTCCAGCCCGGGGAGCCCCCTCTACGGGGTGGACCGAGCCGTGGAGTCGCTCCGCTTTGCGCTTGCCCGATCCCCGGAGGGCCGAGCCGAGCTGGCCATGGCCTTTGCCGAGGAGCGGTTGGCAGAGCTGGAGGACCTCATCGGCGCCGACGGCTCCAATGCGAACATCCAGCAGGCCATCGACGGATACGGTGAGAACATCAGCCAGGCGGCGCAGGCGCTGGCAGTGGTGGCGGCCACAAACGATGAGGCCCGAGCCGAGGCGCTCGCCAACCTGCTCCAACAGGCCCTGTCGGTCCACGACGAGGTTCTCGCCGAGGTCCAGGAGAGGGTTCCCGAGCAAGCCAAGGACCAGGTAGGCCGCGCCATCGACGCCTCGCAGGCCGCCATGCAGCGGCTGGATGAGATCTTCGCCGACGGCATGCCCGGCGGACCGCCCGACGAAACTCCGGGCGGCCCTCCCGACTCTGCGGCCGGCGGCCCCCCTGGCGTGGCTCCAGGCGTCCCCGATGACCCGTCCGAGGGCCCGCCTGAAGACTTGGGTCCGGACGGTGACGTGCCCGACTTCGAGAGCCGCGTGGAGGGCCTGGAGGACCTCATTCGGGAGACCCGAGATCACGTCGACGAGGGCGACGACGAAGCTGCTGAGGCGGCCCTGATCGAGTACCAGAACGAGGTGGCCGCCCTGGCCCAGGAGCTTGCCGCTGCCGCGCGCGATGATACCGACCGAGCGGAGGCCCTGGCAGCCCTGCTGGCCGAGGCCCTGTCCGTACACGGCGAGATCCTGACCCAGGTCCTGGATCAGGTACCCGAGCAGGCTGCCGACGCCATTGAGAACGCCATCGCCCGCAGCGAGGCCGGTCTGGCCATGATCCAACTTCTCTTCGGTGACGGATTCCCGGGCGGCATGCCGGACGGACTCACCCCCGAACCGCCCGGCGGTTCCTCCTGACCGAACCCGATATCCGGACGTTTCCCAGGCTGCGGCGCTGAATCCGCCAGCCCGCAGCCTGGCTTTTTGTCTCGGGCTGCGTTCTCCAGGATATCGGTCAGACTTTCGGTGATGCCGAGGCCGTCGTCCACCATCCCGCCGATCGGCGGGCGATTCTCTTTTCGGTCCCAGTCGGTATCATTCCCGAGGCATAGATGAAAACAGTGGCGCGCGTGGCCCTGGCGGGCCTGATGGTCATCGTGATCCTGGGGACGGGTGCAGTGGGACTGTGGGCGGCGATCACCATTTCCACCGGCGCGGATCCGCTTCAGCTCCTGCTGTCGGCCCGAGAGGTAGCCGTGGTCGAGCCCGAACCGACGCCGACCCCGACCGCCCACGCCGTCGCCGCCACCGCGACTCCCACCCAGACCCTGGAAGCCACACCGGACACCGCCGCACCGACGGCTGGTCCCTGCGGTGCCGAGGTCAGCATCGAGGACTCCAGCACTTCCACCGACCTGATATTCGGACGGCTCACTCCCTATCTGGAGGACCTGGGTCTCTGCGATGCGGAGCTCAAGATCGAGATTGTGGACGGAGAGACTGTGAACCAGACCGTCGCGGCCCGGAGCGGCGAAGGCGCGTTGATCGCCTCGCCGGATTCTCTGTCAGCACCTGCTCTAGGCTACACCGCCTGCTTCCGCCTGGGTCGTTCGTTCGTGGGAGGTCAGATCTTCGTGGCAGCGGGAGATCCGGGATGGGTCTCGTGGCGGAGCCAGTCAGGGGAGCCGGTCTATCTCGGTCCGGGTATCCACCCCAGCGCGGTCCTGCTCCACGAGCTCTATCACGCGCATGAGTGCGAGGCTCGGGAATCCTCGAGCGAGGAGAAGGCCGACGCCTACGCCCTTGGGAACCTTGAGAGCCTGCAGGCAAGCCCCGTCATCGTCTTCACCCCAGGCCTCGTGCCTGCCTCCGTTCCACCCGCGTCAGCCGCGAGTAGAGCCTACTGGGAGGCGATCGCGCCGGTCCTGGACCGGTATCTTGCGTACATCCAGGAGTGGAACGACTGGTGGGCCCAGCGGACTGCCCAGATTGAGGGGGACATCGTACAGCCTGGGTACTGGGACTGGCTCTGCGGCCAGATGTGGGGCTGGGACCGCCTCAACACCATTCGGGACGAGATCCTTGCCCTGTCCCCACCCCCTGAGTTCGCCGCATTCCAGGCCACGTTCCTGGCTGCCATCGAGGCGGAGATCGAGGCCGACCAGCACAAAGGCTCGGTCTGCCAAGGCGACCCCTCTCCGGGCTACCTTGTGAACGTTGATGCCTGGAACGCCTGGGTGGATGCCGTGGACCGGGCTCGGACGCTGGCCGAAGAGCTGGCCTCCCTCGTCCCGACGGTCTCCTGAGTCTCCAGGCTCGGGCAGCCGGCGCGTACACTTGCCCTCGTCTCTCCGACCGATATCGTAGATCAGAACCTGCTGTGCTAGGTCACCAGGCAGGGTTGGCCATGAGATCGACCTACCGCTTCGCGGTGATCATCGCTGCCCTGGCATTTTGTGCGGGTTGTGGCGGGCCGACGGGCACAGCAATCCCCACTGACACAGCGATTCCGCCGGCGCCCCGGCCCGCTGCCGCCACCGCCACGCCGATCAGCTCACCGACGGTAACCGTCTCGCCGACTGCGGTGCAGACCGCCACCTCGACGCTGCCTCTGACGGGGACGCCAGCAGTCACCCTCACTCCCTCGCTCACCCCGACCCCTGCTCTTGTCTGCGAGGTCTCCCCAGAGGGCGGCTTCCAGACTGTCTGGCAGAGCGACCCTCTCCTACAGATCGTCTTGGGATGCCCCACCTCGGACCATCCGCGCATCACTCCCCAGGCGTGGATCGTGAGCACGGCCTACCAGCCGTTCGAGCGGGGACTCATGATCTGGTCGAACCAGATCGGCTGGTTCCCACATCCCGTGATCTACGTCGCCTACGACGACGGCAACTATCAGCGCTTTGACGACGACTTCGACCCTGGGGTGGACCCGACAAGTGGGGGCGAGACCCCTCCGGCCGGGTTGGTTGAGCCCATCTTGGGCTTCGGCAAGATCTGGCGGGAGGGGGCGGGGGTGCGAGACCGGCTGGGTTGGGCAACGGCCTCCGAGGGGTCTGGCACCGGTCGCTTCCAGCTCTTCGCCGGGGGCGACATGATCTGGCTCAGCCAGACCGACAAGACCTACGTCTTCGTGTTCTCGACCGCCACAGCCCACGTCTTCGACGTGCCCTTCTAGTCAATGTCCCGGCTGACTGTGCGTCCCGGGTGGCTACGGGTACCCCACTAGGCCGATCCTACCACGCACCGGCCCCAGCCAAGTCGCGGTATAGGGGATACAGAAGCCATGAATCAGGCCGCGGACAAGATCGAGCCAACCGACGACGAACTGCGCGCAGCCCAGGAGGCCGCGGAGGTCCATCTCCGCATGGCCCTGGACGCGGTGGGCCGCTGCAATCCGGATT
>CAYGBX010000033.1:6660-18763 GCA_964348195.1 uncultured Anaerolineales bacterium | reverse complement strand
CCGCTCTCGTGGGCTAGGATTCCTAGAATGGCCGTCTCGTAGACCGCGAGGCTGACGTAGGGCGCCTCAATCCTAAGAACGACCTCCCCCTCATCGAAGGACTCTCCCTCCTCTAGGGCCCAGGCGCGACGGGACGTCGGGAGAACGTCGCGGAGGAGACTTCGCACTTCCTTCATGCCGCAGAGGAGCCCGGCGCGGCTACCAAAGATCTCCATGAGAACGGAAGGGTTCAACCCTTCCGCCTCCAGGATGGTCTTGGTGCGGTGGAAGTAGATGTCCGCAGTGTGGCCGGTGATTGTGGCTTCATCATGGTTCGTGTTCATGGAACCTCCTACGCGTCGCGCAGGGCCGGTACCTGTTAACGGTTAAGGAACCCAGCCGTAGACGCTCACCGGATAGGGAGGATCGTCCAGGCACGACGGCGCGGCAAGGGTCAGGCTAGGTCGAGACCGGGCCACGAGTCGATGGGATCGGTCGACCGGACCACGTGCATCCCTGCCTCAGCAAACCGCTGATAGGCGGCTTCTGCCTGGTCCGTGTAGTCCAAGACTCCTTCAACGTAGATCGCGGTGGCGCAATCGTCCAGGAGATAGATCTTGCCCGCTAGCCCCTGATCCCGGGTCTGGATCTGCTGGAGGAGGTCCTCCACGGTCCAGGCAACGCAGTGGCTCTTGGCCTGGCCGGCGATGATGACGGCATCGAACTCGATCGCCTTCTGAAGGAGCAGCTCGCTCTTATGCGCGATGGACTCCCCGTCGGGGCCTTCCAACACCTCAGGACCAAGCGCCGAGTAGGCCTCGGTCAGTGGGTGGTCCCCCTTGGTGTGGAATTCGGGTCGGGAGTAGCGGGCGACGCTGTGGAAGAAGAAGGATTCCTCGACGGCGGAGACGAGCGCATGACCGATGCCCCCCAGCATGGCGTGGTAGGGCCATACGGTGAGGTCATACTTGCCCGTGGCCCGGAGCCGGCGCGCGTAGTGGCGGAGGTGCCGGTCGCCATAGTCGGGGTCGATGTCCAGTGTCGGTGCCAGAACCGGATTGAAGCGCCATCGACCGTCCTCGAGGTCTTCCTCCGTGATCAAGGTGTGGGCTGGCGGGTGACGGCCCCGATCATCTACCAGATACAGGGCGTGGAAGATCTGGATCGCCTGATGGGTGTCCATCGTGGTCGTGATGTGAGTGATGATATCCAGATTGCGGTAGAGGAACTGGCAAAGGCGTCGGTTGTCATCCACAGCGCCGGTTCCTGAGCGGCCGCCCACGAAGAGCTCGAAGCCGGGGATGCAGAAGGTGTTCTGGATATCCACCGCCACCAGGCAGATCCGGAACCTGTCCTGCGCCGCCGGTCGGATGCCGTGTTCTTTCGCCCAGACCAGAGCCTGATCGGCGCGCTCCTGGTAGAGAACCCTCCACACTTCCCCGACACGATCCGGGTCAAAGTGAGGAGGCAGTGGCAGATCGGTTCGGGCCATGAGTCACCACGTTCTGATTCCGTGCTTGCGGCGAGCTGGTGGGGGAGCGGAGGCGCTCAGCACTCCTGGAGGCACCGTATCACAGTCTGCCAAAAACGATCGGCCCCGTCAACGGGTGACGGCCGCTGCGAGGGAGCCCGACGCTCTTGGGGTATACTCTGTCACTGGGGATTCGGGCTCTCTGGACTTGCCATAGAAGATCGCTATGTCCTTCCACGCGGGCAACTGGTGGTCGTACGTTCGGTACGACGAGGAGCAGGACCGGCCTGAGGTCAGCCCTGCCCTGCTACGACGGGTGGCCGGATACGGACGGCCATACTGGCGGGGAGTAATGGTGATGCTTCTCACCATCGTCGGCATCTCCCTCCTTTCTCTGATACCGCCGCTGCTCATCAGGGATCTCATCGATATCGCCCTTCCGGAAGAGGACCTGGCCAGACTCAACCTCCTGGCGCTGGGTATGGTGGCCGTGCCCGTGGCCAGCGGTCTCCTGGGGATGTTGCAGCGATACGCGAGCGCGCGCATCGGGGAGGGAGTGATCTACGATCTTCGCCGGGCGCTCTTCGATCACCTGCAGAGGATGAGCCTTCGCTTCTTCACCCATACCCGGACCGGTGAGCTGATGTCTCGGCTGAACAACGATGTGATCGGGGCGCAGCGGGCCATCACCGGCACGGTGGTGACTCTCATCAGCAACGTCTTCTCGCTTGTGGCCACCCTGATCGTGATGGTGTCCTTGGAGTGGAGGCTGACGCTCCTCAGCGTCGCTGTCTTGCCCCTGTTCGTCCTTCCGGCGCGACGCGTGGGAGGAATCCTACGTGGGATCACGCGGCGGTCGTTGGATCTCAACGCCCGCATGAACGCCGTGATGAATGAGAGCCTCAACGTGAGTGGAGCCCTGCTCGTCAAGATCTTCGGCCGAGGGCAGGCTCAGGTAGAGCGGTTCGAGCGGCGCGCCGTGGAGGTGCGGGACATCGGGGTGCGGTCCGCCGTCGTAGGTCGAGGGTTCTTCCTGGCGATCAGCTTGGTGAGCGCGGTGGGGACGGCGCTGGTCTTCTGGGTGGGGGGCAACCTCGTGCTGCAGGGCGCATTCACCATTGGGACCATAGTCGCCTTCACGGCCTATCTGAGGGAGTTGTACGGCCCGCTCATGGCGCTCACGAACGCGCGACTGGAGTTCGCGACCTCTATGGTGAGTTTCGAGCGGGTGTTCGAGGTGCTTGATCTCCCTCTGGAGATCAGGGAGCGTGAAGATGCAATCGCGCCCCGTGACGTGGAGGGGCGGGTTGGGTTCGATGGAGTCTCATTTCGGTATGCTCAAAGCGAGGTGCCGGCGGCGACACTCGAGGACGTGCGGCGCTTCTCGTGGCACACTACGGGTGCCCTCTACCCTGCACCATCCAGACGGCGGGACGGGGAGGAGGACGAGGAACGAAGGGCTCCACGAGAGGCGGCTTGGGCTCTCCGCGATGTCTCCTTCGAGATAGAGCCCGGACAGGTGGCGGCCTTGGTGGGGCCAAGCGGGGCCGGGAAGACCACGGTTACGTACCTGTTGCCTAGGCTGTACGATCCGACGGAGGGAACGGTTCTACTGGACGGGTGGGATCTCCGCGATCTTCGCCTGGACACGCTTTCCCGGCACATCGGGATGGTGACCCAGGAGACCTACCTGTTTCATGATACGATTCGGGCCAATCTCCTGTTCGCCCGACCGGATGCCCGGCAAGAGGACCTGGAAGACGCATGCCGCGCGGCCAACATTCATGATTTCATCGTTGGACTACCGGAGGGGTATGAGACGGTAGTCGGTGAGCGGGGCTATCGGCTGTCGGGAGGTGAGAAGCAAAGGGTAGCAATTGCCAGGGTAATCCTGAAGGATCCCCGGGTGCTGGTTCTCGATGAAGCCACAAGCCATCTGGATTCGCGATCGGAAGCGCTGATCCAGGAGGCGATGGAAGGGATCATGCGGGGGCGCACGTCATTCGTCATCGCCCATAGACTGAGCACCGTCTTGGAGGCGGACGTGATTCTGGTGCTGGACGAAGGGCGCTTGATGGAGCGCGGAACCCATCAGGAGCTCCTGGCCCAGGGCGGCATCTACGCCCGACTCTACGAAACCCAGTTTCAGAGCGCAGACCGCGCCCTCGTTCCCTAGAGCCGAGGATCCTCTGCGGCCATTGGCAGGAGCCCTGCATAGATATCTGTGAGGGCCTGGCGCAGCGCCCTGCCTCGCCGGTATCGATCCGGACCGGCCCACGTCCGGCCCCAGAGCTGGTGGATCCAGTCGATCGGCCTGGGAGGATCTGTCTCCCAAACGGCGTCCTGGGAATAGAAGAGGTAGATGTCCCAGGCGATGGGTCCGTTCGCCCCCAAGCTCTGTGCTATCGCGCCCCCGGCGAGCCTCTGAGGATCGTGGAAGTGCTGCACCCGACGGTCGCGGATGATGCGGGCCGCCTGCGCTGCTTTCGCGCGACGGTCGGTGCGCAGGATGTCGATCCACACGATGGCCGCGGCCAAGTCTCGGTCGGGAAATCCTTCTAGGATCGATTGGCGAACCGCCCCGGCGCCCCGTAGGCAGGTGATTCAGGTCGGGGAGAGGAGGGCGAGGAACCTGGTCTGGCCTCGGTGGTGGTTGAAGTGGTCGCGGAGGGGGTCAAGGGAGTCGGCGAGGGAGAGAACCGGGATCTCGGGAGCGGCGCGCACGTCTTGGTCAGCTCCCCTGGCGTGACCTGTCCGCTGAGAGGCCGCCCGATGTCGGTGGTGGGGGGACGGAGGTGATGATCCGGAGCTTCCTGTCGAAGAGGAGGTAGTCCGAGGCCCAGTTGATCAGCACGACCAGCCGGTTGCGGAAGCCGATCAGCAGGACCAGGTGGAGAGCGATCCAGATCAACCAGGCCACGAAGCCGCCGAAGGAGATGCCGAGGATTGTGGCGACGGCTTTGCCGCGGCCAACCACTGCCATCATCCCCCGGTCGCGGTACTGAAAGGGACCGATGTCTTCACCTCGCTCGCGGGCCAGAATCGCGCGTGCGCAATACTGGCCCTCCTGGATGGCAACCGGAGCCATCTGGGGAAGGCGTCGACCATCCTGCTCCACATAGGCGGCATCTCCAACAACATACACCTCGGAGTGTCCGGGCAGGGTGAGATCAGGCTCCACCAAGATTGTGCCCCCCGGGCCGCTCGCGCCCGGCAGAGAGGCAGCAAGTGGCTCGGCGCGGATCCCAGCCGTCCAGACTAGAGTACGGGTTCCTATCGCGGAGCCATCCTCGAGGTGGACGCGGTCCTTGCTGGCTCGCACCACTCGAGAGTTCAGAAGAACGTCTATCCCCATGCCCTTGAGACGTTGCAGGGCATATTCGGAGAGTCTTTCTGGGAAGGCCACCAAGAGCCGATCCAATGCCTCGAGCAGGATGATCCGGACCTCTTCATCGGAGAGCCGGGGGTGATCCTTCCTCAGCTCCCATCTCACTAGCTCCGCCAGGGCTCCCGCGTACTCCACTCCAGTGGGGCCCCCTCCCACCACAACGAACGTAAGCAGCCCTTCCCGGCGGGAGGCATCGGGCTCTTGGGCGGCATCTTCGAAGGCGCGGAGGACGTGGTTTCTCAGCGAGGAGGCGTCGGAGAGGTCCTTGAGGGGAAAGGCATGCTCGGTGACAGAGGGCATGGAGAGGAAGTTCGTGACGCTCCCGGGGGCCAGAACCAGGTAGTCGTAGCCGATTGCACCTTGCGGGGTGTGGAGATCTCGCCTGTCGAGATCGATACTGAGGACATTCGTCATCCGGAAACGTGTATCCGGCCAGCGCCGTGTGATCTCGCGAATGGGGTAGACAATGGATTCGGGCTCGACACTGGCGGTGGCCACCTGGTAGAGGAGAGCTGTGAAGAGGTGGTAGTTGTTTCGGTCGAGGAGGACCAGTTCTAGGCCCCTGCCCGCAAGCCCTCGCGCTGCCTGGAGGCCCGCGAAGCCCATCCCCACGATGGCCACGCGTTTCACGCTGGCCGCACTTTCTGACCTTCCGTCCACTCGCCGTGTCGGGAGACCAGATGGATCACCCCGGCGGGGTTGGCGATCCAGAAACCATCGAACCCCTCGGGCAGGGCCTCGACCTGGTCGCGCCGGGGGACGCCGCTTTCCTCGAGATGGCTCCAGGCTGTCTCGGTGTGGTGGGTGCGGACTTCCAGCCAGAGTTCCGGCTGGGTGTACTGGGGGACGCGGTCGATCCAGAGGCGAAGCGGACCGAACTGAAAGGAGCAGCTAGATTCGTCTGTCTGTAGGATGGGGAGGCCGAGGGTATCCTCGTAGAAGGTCACGGTCTGTTCGTAGGTGTGTGCGGGGACCTTCATGGCCACGTTGGCACTGCCCTCGAACGGGGGCGCGGCGGACTCTGACACCGGGAGATCTCCTCTCAGGGTGCGAATGCCCTCGCTGGACCAGGGTCACCGGTTCTGCGCTGCCACACCCCTCTGCTCTGCGACGAGGACTTCGAAGCGGTCGATATCGGCGCGGATGATGTCCAGGCTGGAGCGCCAGAAGGCCGGGTCACGGATGTCGATGCCGAACCTGGAGGCTAGCGAGGATGCGTCTTCCATGCCCGTGGAGGAGAGAAGATCATCGTATCCACGCTTGAACGCCTCGGCGTCCTCCTTGTAGTGAGCGTACAGTCCCAAGCCGAACAGGAGGCCGAACATGTAGGGATAGTTATAGAAGGAGCGGCCAGCGCTGTAGTAGTGGCCCTTCACCGCCCACATGTAAGGATGGAGGGTCTCTGAATCGAGCCCGTCGCCGTAGGTTTCCTGTTGGGCCTCAAGCATCAGATCTTTGAATTCGTGGGGAGACAGCTCTCTTTCGATGCGCTTGTCGAAGATGTTGCGCTCGAACCGGTATCGGCTGCTGATGTCCACCACGATCTGACAGGCGTTCTGGAGCGAGTCCTCGAGGATGGCGATCTGTTCATCGGGTTGGCTGGCCTCCATCGCCGAGTGGCGGATGATGGTCTCGCAGAAGATGCTCGCCGTCTCGGCCAGCGCCATAGGAGTGTCGCGCTGGAGCATGGTGCGATCCGCCAGGTTCAGATTGTGGTATGCGTGGCCCAGCTCGTGGGCGAGGGTCCGGAGCCCATCGTACGCCGGCTTGAAGTTGGAGAGGATGCGGGATTCGTCGTTGCGAAGCCACATGCAGAAGGCGCCATCCCGCTTGCCGGGTCGGGGCTCTGCATCTATCCAGCGCTCCTGAAAGGCCCGCTGGGCAAGGCCGGCCAGCCGATCGGAGTAGGTGTCGAAATGATCTACGATGAAGGTCGCCGCTTCTGAGAAGGTCCATTCTCTCGGGCCGACGGGGAGGGGGGCGAAGATATCGAACCAGGTGAGAGAGGGGAGGTCGAGGGCCCGCGCCTTGGCAGCGAGGTAGCGACGGAAGTGAGGAAAGGACTCTTCGGCTGCCTTCATCATTGCATCCAGAGTCTGTCGGTCGATATGGTTCTGAAAGAGGGCGGCGTCGAGAGGAGAGTCCCACTTGCGACGCTTTGCCAGGGCGTTCACTTCTCCTTTAATGCCGTTCAGCGCGGCGGCTATGGGGACCTCTGTGGAGGCCCATGCCGCGAGTTCGGCCTCGTAGGCACGGCGGCGCACCTCGCGGTCGGGGTTGTAGGCGAGGTTCCGAACCTCGCTCATGGGAAGCTCTCTGGGACCTTCCTCCAAGGGGACGGTGACCATCAATTGGGAGGTGAAGTTTCCGAACAGCTTCGACCACGCCGTGCTTCCCGTTAGTTCGAGCTCGGCGGCCAGGGCCTCTTCGGCGGGGGCCATCAGATGCTCGGCCTCCTTCTTGGCTTGGTGGAGCATGAAGCGGTGGTCCGCAGCGGTTTGGGAGCGGTCGATGAGCTTGTCCAGGTCGAGAGAGCCGATCCAAGCTGTGAACCGGGTCCCCAAGAGCGAGAGTTTGACGGTGTGCTGTTCGAGTTCGCTCAGCTTGGCTTGTGCGACCTCGTCCCGGGAGTCGGTGGTGACGAACCCCCAGATGAAGGCGGACAGGGTGTGGGTGTCCTTGAGAACAGCGTTGAACGCGTCAACGGCCTCTTCAAAGTGGCGGATGGATTTGGCCACGGGCGGGGAGGGGTCCTGTTGGCCGATACCATGCCGATCGAATAGTTCGACCAGATGGTCAATGGCCTGAACGACGTCGGCGAAGCCGCTCTCAAACTGTGGGGAATCCAGACTGGGATAGGCGGTGGTCAGGTCCCAGTGGGGGAGCTCGCTATTTGATGGGGTCATTCCTCTCCCTCCTGATGGCGCGTGGTCGCTTGGGTCGGCCGGGAAGCTCTCAGGTTCACGGCTTGCGGGCGACCAGGATCAGTTCGCCCGGGTACCGATAACCGAACGGACTACGGTCGTAGTCGGAATACACCTCCTCCACCTGGAATCCGGCGAGCGAGAGGAGGTGCTCGGCCTCGTAGCGAAACAAGTACCGCATAGGGAACCCGTGCACGAGCCGCTCCTCTCGTCCGTCGGGGTGGGTGACGTAGTAGATCAGTTCGACCTCCTGAAATTGGTTGGCGAGGTCGCGTGAGAGGACCCGCTCGCGGCGGAGCACTCTGCGCCCGTCCGGCATCTCAAACGCTGGTTCCTCCCCCGATTCCTCCAGGAAGCGATTATCGGTCAATCGCTCCAGCGAAGGATTGAAGAGGTCGAGAACGAATCGACCTTCGTCGACCAAATGGCGGTGCACACTCCTGAGGCAGCTCAGCTGGTCCTCGACGGTGATCAGGTGCTGAAAGGGGCGAAAGGGGGTGGTCGCCAGGTGGAACTTGCCCTCGAGACGGAAGTCGCGCATGTCAACCTGTGCCAGCTCCGCCCGGGCCCGGACCTCGTCGGACTCATCGGCGAGTTTCTGGCGGCACACTGCCAGCATCGATGAGGAGAGGTCAATCCCTGTGATCCGAATGCCGGCTCTCGCCGTGGGGATGAGGACTCGACCCGTCCCACAGCCGAGCTCCAGGACGGGGCCGCCTGAGTCTCGAGCCATCTCAACCCAGAAGCCGACATCCTCCCGCTCCTGGTAGGGGACGATATGGTCGTAGAACTCGGCCACGAACGGGTACTCATCGTAGCCGCCGGAACGGCGCACCTCCTGCGCCGGATCAGTGCTCGCCATTGCCTTCAGCCTTGCCGCTCCCCGGGCTGGGAGGCCAAAGCGTAGTTGGGCTCCACGAGAGGGGCAAACGCGCTGCGAGACGGGCCAAGGCGACGATGAGGGGGGCAAAAGGACGCCGCGCACCGCTCGGAGGCGAGGAGGTGGTCATGCTTCCAATCGGTTGTACTTCTTCAACACTTCTCCCAAGCGGTCGTGTGGAAGTGCATAGACCGTGTTTCCATCGATTCCCGTCATCGTTTCTGCGGCGAGGAGGGAGTTTAGGATGGCCTCCTCGGTGGCCTGGACGGTGGCTTCGAACAAAAGCGTCACGCGGTGGTTGGGAAGCATCTGAAGCTTGGCGGTTCCCGAAGGCTGCGCTGCACCTGGGTTCGCCGTGGAGAATGCGATGAATATGTCTCCTGAGCTGTCTGCCCCCAATCCACCCACTCGGGCAATGCCCAGCGGCACGCGCCTGGCGAGTCTCTTGAGTTGGTGAGGCAGGAGAGGAGCGTCGGTGGCCACCACGACGATGACGGAACCGGTCTCGGGATCGGGCCCGCGAGCATGATACACGGGCTCAAGGTCGGTGATCTCCCGTCCCACGGGTACCCCGGCAACGGTCAGATCCTTTCTTGCGCCGTAGTTGGCTTGGACCAAGATCCCCACTGAGTAGGCCGTATCCTCGATATCGAGCCTTCGAGATGCCGTGCCGATGCCACCTTTGAAGCCGTGGCACACCATGCCAGTGCCTCCACCCACATTCCCCTCCACCACAGGCTCCGACGAGGCGGCGTCGAGCG
Organism: uncultured Anaerolineales bacterium; assembly: GCA_964348195.1. Lineage (GTDB taxonomy): Bacteria > Chloroflexota > Anaerolineae > UBA7937 > JACPPX01 > CAYGBX01. The sequence goes on along the minus strand of CAYGBX010000033.1, from coordinate 9,360 downwards.
CCTGGAATGCATGTTCTTGGGTGACATGAAAGCCGTCTATGTCGTTGAGTCGACCATCGTACGTTTCCGCAACGACGGGCAGGCTCCAGGGATGGCCCGCAAAGGCCGGGTCCTGAAGCCGTCTTTCGTGCATCCAGGCGACAACGGCGTCCCTCACCACGCCGACACTGTGGGTGTTGGTGATCATAACCGGGCCGGCCAAGAACCCTGATTCCTCGACCCAGGTCGTCCCCGTCATCTCGCCGTTGCCGTTCAAGGAGTACCATCCGGCGAACACGGGATCGTTGGCCTTTCCCCGGGGGAGGATGGCCGAGACACCGGTTCTGACGGGCCCCTTGCCCACCTCCAGCGCACCTTCGCCGGAGACGAGGGTCGTATGACCCACCTCTACCCCGGCAACATCGGAGATGCTATTGAGGGACCCCGGTGTGCCTGCAAGGGGGATTCCCAAATCTCGCGCTCTCTCCATCGGCGATCCTCCGCTGGGTAACTCTGGATCTGGCTGGGCCGGCGTCATTCGAAGTGGCAGCTGCCCGGTTGGCGGGCCGCTGGATCAATCGCCTGTCAAAGATTGTCGATGCTGACCGGCTCTATGGGCTCTGCAAGCTCGAAGCCGAAGACCCTGGAGTAGAAGTACAGCTCGGCCTCGCGGGCGCGTTTGAGGTTCTCGGCGCGACGGAAGCCGTGCCCCTCTCCCTCGAAGGCGATGTAGGCCACGGGCAACCCCTTCTTGCGGAGCGCCTCCACCATTCTTTCGGCCTGGTTGGGCAGCACGATCTTGTCGTCCAAGCCCTGGAAGAAGATCACGGGACGGGAGATGCGATCCGCGAAGTGGAGCGGCGAGCGATCCCGATAGAGCCGTCTCTTCTCGGGATAGGGACCCACCAGGCGTTCGAGATAGCGGGACTCGAACTTGTGGGTATCGTCGACAAAGGCCTCTAGGTCGCTTAGCCCGTAGTAGCTGGCTCCGGCCGCGAAGACTTGGCGGAAGGTCAGGGCACACAGCGTGGTGTAGCCGCCGGCGCTCCCGCCCCGGATGGCCATCCGGTCCCTGTCCACTCGATCCTGCATCGCGAGATATCGCGCTCCGTTGACGCAATCGTCCAGATCCACGACTCCCCAGTGCCCATACAGACGCTCTCGGTAGGGACGGCCGTAGCCGGTGCTGCCGCCGTAGTTGACATCCAGCGCTGCGAATCCGCGGCTGGTCCAGTACTGAATGTCCAAGCGGTGCGTGGTCCACGTGGAGGAGGTCGGTCCGCCGTGGCTGAACAGGATCAGTGGTGGATCGTCGTCGGAGGGTTCCGCATAGTCCCCGTTTCTGGGCCGGTAGTAGAGGGCGTGAGCCGTCAGGCCGTTGGTGGTAGGGAACTCGAGAGCCTCGGGGAGCGACATGTACTCTGGGGAGATGCCCACGTCTCCTGAACGATACAGGACCTCAAGGTTCCCGGTGTTGGGGTCGAGCTGGACGATGGACGGCGGCTCGGTCGGTGAGCCGGCGCCAAACACCACCCGCTTCGTATCCGTGCAGAGCCCCCAGTATTCGGTGTAGGGGGCGGAGAAGGGCTCCAAGGTTCCGCTGGTGGTGTCGAGGTGCGCCACGGTCCAGGTCCCGCGCTGCGAGTAGGTGCACACGACACGTCGCGCGGAGAGGAAGACGTATGTGGACCTCCCGAAGATCCAGGGAGGGGCGACGAACTCGGCCTCCTTCTCCACCAGTGGTTCGAAGATGCCGTCACGCCACCGGTACAGGTTCCACCATCCCGTTCGATCGGATGCGAAGTGTAGGATCCCGTCCGGTGACCACTCAGGCTGGACGACAGACTCTTCTGGACCGCCGGCCACGCGGTGTGGGTCGGCCAGCGAACCATCGGCGCCGATCCGGGCAAGCCATAGCTCGGTGCCATCCCAAGGCATGTTGGGATGGTTCCAGGCGAGCCAGGCCAGTTGGGAGCCGTCGGGGCTCAGGCGTGGCGCTGCGTAGAAGTCCTTTCCTGAGGCGAGCGCCTGCGGAGGCGCAACACCTTCGGGATCTACCTGTACCAGACGGTTCACGGGCTCCTTGCCGCCACTGGAGTGGTCCTCCTGGACACAGATGAGGCGACCCCTTCGCTCATCCAATCTGGCATCGGCATAGCGAAGAGGACCCTGGGGTGTGATGGGGCGGGGCTGCGAGTCGGCGTCCTGGCGGTAGAGACGCTGGTCGGAGAAGTTTGAGAAATACACCGTGCCCCCGGCCGCGGTGAAAGCCGCGCCGCCGTACTCATGGACCTTGCTCCGCGCATCGAAACCTTGGGGTGTGATATCTCTGCGCCGACCATCATGGGTCTGACGGGCGATGACGCTGCGCCCTCCTTCGGCACGGCGCACCTCCGCCCAATAGAGATCCTGCCCGTCAAGGGCGAACTGTCCGAGACCTACATCGGGACGCTGGCCGGCCCGGGTGCGGTAGGCCAGAAGCTCGGCGGTGATAGGCGATCTCCATGACCCGCATGGAGCGACCTTCGGTCCCGCCATCAGACCTCCTTAGAAGAGGAACCCGCCCTTCGCGGTTCCTCGGAGGACTGCTTTCCGGGGTCGTCGGCTCGCCATCTCGCATTTCCACCCTTCGGGGATCCCTTGTGTTGGACGGACGCAGTCTGCAGCAGGGCGCTCTTCGCCGAGGCGGTCTTCCCCCGGCTCAACTTCGGATGGTCGGGC
>CAYGBX010000033.1:0-6650 GCA_964348195.1 uncultured Anaerolineales bacterium | reverse complement strand
CTGGAGCAGGGCGCTCTTCGCCGCTTCGTGGTCGCTCCAGGGATGCTCGAGCGTGCCGATGCACTGGGATTTCTCGTGGCCCTTGCCGGTGATGAGGACCAGATCTCCGGGATCGGCGGAATGAATGGCGAACCGGATAGCCTCGGCCCGGTCCCCGATCCGCCAATAGTCCGCTTCTTCCTGACGCCCTTCGGCCTCCACTCCCTGGGCGATCTGCTCCGTGATAGCAGCCAGATCCTCGGTTCTGGGATCCTCGGCGGTGAGGACGATGCGGTCGGCCAGTCGCCCCGCCGCCGATCCCATCATGGGCCGCTTGGCGCGGTCGCGGAGGCCGGCACATCCGAACACCAGCCAGACCTTTCCCTCCGTCGCCAAGTCTCGAGCGGCCAGGAGAGCCTGCTCGAGGGCGTTCGGAGTGTGGGCGAAATCAATGAAGACAGAGAAGGGCTGGCCCAGATTGAGGGGCTCCATGCGGCCGGGCACGTTTGTGACGCTGGAGAGACCTTGCTGGATGACAGATGGAGCGATGCTCTGAGAGATCGCTACCGAGATGGCGGCCAAGGCGTTGGGGGCGTTGTAGATGCCACGAAGTGCAAGTTTGACCTCGAAATCCCCTGAGGGGGTATAGGCGTTGAACCGCACGCCGTCCATCGTGGCCGCCAGTTCTCCTGCCATCACCTGGGCCGGTTCGCGGATCCCGTAGGTGAGCTTCAGGTCAGAGGGGATCGCATCGAGCACGTCGAAGGAAGGGTCATCGGCGTTCAGGACTGCTACCTTGAGGGTGTCAGGCTTGCGAAAGGAGGGGTCCAGCATCTCGAAGAGCCGAGCCTTTGCGGCCCGATAGGACGCGAAGGTCTCGTGATAGTCCAGGTGCTCGTGGGTGAGATTGGTGATCACGGCGACATCGAAGTCGCAAGCAGCCAAGCGGTGCTGGGCCAGGCCGTGGGAGGTGGCCTCCACCACGGCGTGGGTGCAGCCGGCTTCGAGCATCTCGGCCAGGTAGCTCTGAAGCTCGGGGGCCTCCGGGGTGGTGGTGTGGAAGCCGGTGTCCCGAGAGGTGTCGCCGATCTGAGCGGCGATGCTGCTCACCAAGCCGGTGGGGTAGCCAGCGGTCTGGAGGACGGCCCGGATGAGCGTGGCGGTGGTGGACTTCCCGTCGGTGCCGGTCACTCCGATTAGCCGCAGCCGACGCGATGGGTAGCCGTGCCAGGCGGCTGCCAGTCGGGCAAGTGAGAGCCGGGAGTCCCCTGTGACCAGAGAGGGAACGCGGGAGGGGGCCGCGGATTCCTCTTCGACGACGAGGGCGACGGCGCCGCGGTCGAGGGCGTCGCCGATGAAACTGTGCCCATCCGATTGGATGCCTCGGATGGCTACGAACAAGCTGCCTGGGAACGCCTCGTCGGAGCGGTGGACGAGCCCGGTGATCTCGGGATCTTCCCTGACCCCGGCCGGCTGGGCGTCAGGCAAAGCCTCAGCCAGGGCCGAGAGCCTCATGCTTCGGCAGTGCTGCTCTGGAGCTGGACCACCTGCGCCGGCGTGGACATTCGAATGCCTTCCTTCTGGAATGTCTGGAGGATCTGCGACAAGGCCTCCGAGTTTGTGGTTCGCATCTTCTTGGCGGAGTCGACGTAGTAGCGTGCCTCGATGAGGACGTCGTAGTCTCGCAGTTCCCGCAACACCACCTGGGGCGGTCGCGGGTCCTTGGAGACGTCCGGATTGGCCTCGAGTATGTCCGCGACGAAGTCCATAGCCTTCCTCACGTTATCCCACTCGGGCTCGAGACCGATTCGGATGCGTACTCGCAGAGCGGGGCTCTGTAGGTGGCTGAAGTTGACGACGACGTCCTTGGTCAGGAGCGAGTTAGGAATGGTGAGAAGGAGTCCGTCGGTGGAGCGGACCTTGGTGATGCGGAGGCCGATCTCTACCACGTCGCCCCAGCGACCGTAGCTCCCGCCGGCACTCTTGGGGAGGAGGATGCGATCGCCCTCGGAGAAAGGGCGGTCGACCATGATGGCAAACCCGGCGATCGTGTCGCCTAATATGGCTTGGGCGGCGAGGGCGACGGCCAGGGAGCCCACGCCGAGCCCAGCCACCAGTGCACCCACCTGTACCCCGAGCTGGTCGAGGATCATGATGCCCACCACGGCCAGGACGACGATCTGAACCAGCCGCTTCACAAAGGGGACGATCTGCTCGTCGAAGTGGGTCTCTGTCCGGACGGCGATGCTCTGTGCGTACCACTCCAGGAAGGCGAGCAGGATCTGATAGACGAGGTAGGCGCCCACCAGGATGGTCAGGATGGAGATGAAGTCTCGCAGACCGGTGACAAGATCCGGATCGAGGAAGCGAAGCTGGGCGACAGCCAGTTGTACGCCTAAGAGGACGATGATGAGGAAGAGAGGTCGGCGCAGGGCCTTGATCAGCCTGTCGTCGAGGTCGGTCCGGGTCCGGCCGGTGAACCGCACGAACACGCGATCTAGGAACAGTAGGGCGATCTGGGCCGCAATGAGTGAGGCTACAAGGGTGGCCAGGAATAGCCCGAGCTGGGGAAGGTTCTCTTCGGCGAAGAGCTCTGCTAGCGCATCCATCGCTGGGTGGTCCAGCAGTATAGCAGACGCCGGTTGGGGGTTCTAAGATCGTGGCTGGGCAGGGGGGCGGGGCTCGAAAGGAGTGGTCAGCTCCCTCCACCGGCCCAGCATTGCCCATCCAGCGGGCAGTGCCAGGGCGGCTAGGAGAAGCTAGAGGCCGTCTCCGGGGAGGAAGGGAAGGATCCCAGCCGTCAGGAGAAGGTCTGAGGGAACGAATCGGGCGAGCCAAAGCAAGCCGAAAAGGTATATGACTCCATTGCCCAGGGCCATGGCCAGGAAGGTGGTGGAGGGCCGCCGATCCCATTCTCTCTCTGCGAGCCATCCCACTAGGAAGGCGGCGGCCGCGAACCCAACCAGATAGCCGCCCGTGGGCCCGGACAGGTGCGCGGGGCCGGACCCCCCTCCCGCGAAGAAGGGCAGCCCCGAGGTCCCCTCGAGAAGATACAGGACGAGGGCTGCAGCGCCTCGTCGGCTGCCCAAGAGCGCCCCCACCAGGAGCACGCCGAAGGTCTGACCGGTGATCGGGACTGGGGTGAAGGGAAGTCGGATCTCGATCTGGGCGGAGAGAGCCACCAGCCCGCTTCCGGCCAGGACTAGCAAGGCGTTGCGCAGCAGTCCCGTCTGGGGAAACAGCGCCTGAGAGAGAGTTAGGCTGTGCCTAAGCTGCACCGAGGTCCTCAGGGTGATGCGGCTTCGCGTTCTAGGAGGCGGCAGCCAGGAGCGTGACGGAGCGGTTGGCGAGATCGATCAGGGGCTGAGGGTAGATTCCGATGGCTAATGTGAAGATCAGGGTGATCCAGACTGTGACGGACAGGGAGGATGGTATGGGAATAGATACCTCGTCGCGAGGGGGAAGGAAGAACATCCTGCGCACAATCCCGAAGTAGTAGTAGAGTGAAACGACACTGTTCAGGACTCCGGCGATGGCGAGCGCGTAGAAGCCTGCCTGAACCGCTGCACCGAAGACGAACAGCTTGCCAAGGAAGCCGCCAGTAGGTGGGATCCCGGCCAGAGACATGAAGAAGACAACCAAGGCCAGAGCCAAGATCGGCGATCGGCGGACCAGGCCCGCGTAGTCGTCGATGTTGTCGGAGCGGGTGACGTGGGAGAAAGCCACCACGGCGACGAACGCTCCCAGGTTGGTGAAGAGATAGGCCAGGACGTAGATCAGGACTCCCGGCTGGCCGATGCTGTCGGGACCCAGACTGACGACACCCAGGAGGATGTATCCCACCTGGGAGATAGATGAGTAGGCGAGCAGCCTCTTGATGTTGCGTTGTTGGATGGCCACAACGTTGCCGAAGGTCATGGTCACCAGGGCAATGCCGGACAGGATGGCCACCCAATCGATCTCGTAGGCGGGGAATGCGATGAACAGGACCCGGATCAGGATCGCGAACCCCACCGCCTTGGGGCCGACGGAAAGGAAGGCGGCGATGGGGGTGGGGGCTCCTTCGTAGGCGTCGGGAGTCCATTGGTGGAAGGGGACGAGGGAGATCTTGAAGCCGAACCCCGCCAGGATGAAGACCAATGCGGGGAGGATGAGGGTCCGGTCGGCTGTGATCGGAGCCTCGGTGTCCCCGGTGAGGATCTGGGACATCGCTACCAGGTTCGTCTCGCCGGTGATCCCGTAGAGAAGGGACATCCCGTAGAGGGCTACTGCCGTGGTGACGGCTCCGTAGAGAAGGTACTTCAGCCCTCCCTCTATAGACAGGTAGTCTTCGCGAAGGAAGCCGGTGAGGACGTAGGAGGTCAGGCTCAGAAACTCGAGGGCCAGGAAGATCATGATGAGATCGTTGGAAGCGGCGAGGAGAGTCATCGAAAGAGTGGCAAGCAGCAGGAGACCGTAGAACTCCCCCCGGTAGCGGGTCTTGGGCACCATGAAGTCGAGGGAGCTCAGGATCACGAGACCGGTGGTGAGGGCGGCGATGATCTTGAAATAGAGGGCGAAAGGATCCACCGCCATCATGCCGGAGAGGATCGCGGTGGTCTCCTCCGCACCTCCGGCGGTGGGCCAGATGGCCACGGTTGCCAGAATCGTCGCCGCCAGTCCGGCCAGGGACAGCCATGGGAGAAGGTTCCTGATGCGCGGGAAGAGGAAGTCCAGGGTGAGGACGACTAGAGCGAAGGAGGTGAGGACCAGCTCCGGTGAGAGGAGCCTGAGGGTCTCGGCATCAAAGGGGAAGGGCACGGGAGCGTCCTAGCCGATTCCCAGGAGATCGACCATGGCGCGATTGATGAGGTCTAGAAACGGCCTTGGCCAAAGCCCCACCAGGACCATCAGAAACAGCAAGGGGGCCATGGCGACGACCTCGAAGCGCTGCATGTCCTTGAGGTCCTTCCACCTCTCGTTCAAGGGACCCAGGAAGATCAGCTGGATCACCTTCCACAGGAACATGGCGGCGGTGATCACGATCCCCACCACAGCGATCGCGGCGATAGGGGTGATCAGTGCCAGGGAGCCCCGGAAGATCAGGAACTCGCTCACGAAGCCGGCTAGTCCGGGCAGTCCCAAGGACGCCATGGCGGTCACCATGACCATGGCGTAGTAGATCACCACCACGCCGGCCAGCCCCCGGTAGTCCTTGAGGTCCATGGTGTGGGTCCGCTCATAGATGATCCCGACGAGGAGGAACAGGGCCCCAGTAATGACACCGTGGTTGAACATCTGGAGGACGGCTCCGTTGAGAGCCATGGCGCGGCTAACGCCTATGGCATCGACGGAGGATGCCCCTCCGATGGCTCCCAGGCCGACCGGGGCGGCGATGGCGGCGGCGGCCACCCCCATCATGACGTATCCCATGTGGTTGACGGAGGAGTAGGCGATGAGCCTCTTGAAGTTCCACTGGGCGAATGCCACCAGGGCGCCGTACACCACGCTGATGAGGGCCAGGACGGCGATGGGGATCGCAAAGAGAGCGAAGGCCTCGGGGAACAGTGGCAGGAGGATCCGGATGAAGCCGTAGGCCCCGAGTTTTAGCAGGATGCCGGCGAGGATGATGCTTCCGGCTGTGGGGGCTTCCACGTGGGCATCGGGGAGCCAGGTGTGGAAGGGCCACATGGGCACCTTGATGGCGAAGGCGAAGAAGAACCCCAGGAAGGCCAGAGATTGGAGCGTGATGTCGCCGGCGAGGGGTTGGGCTTCGATGGCGCCCAGGATGTCGAACGTCTCCGTTGAGAAGAACACTGCCAGGATGGAGAGGAGCATGAGGACGGATCCGGCCAACGTATAGAGGAAGAACTTGATGGCCGCGTACTCCCGCCGCTCGCTTCCCCAGATCCCGATCAGGAAGTACATGGGGACCAGGCCGACCTCCCAGAAGATGTAGAAGAGGAAGAAGTCGAGGGAGGTGAAGACTCCCAGCATGCCCGTTTCCAGCAATAGGAAGAACGCGAAGTACTCTTTGACACGCTCGTGGATGGTGTGGAGCGAGTAGTAGAGGGAGATGGTGGTCAGGAGCGCCGTCAACCCCACCAGAGGCACGCTCATCCCATCCACTCCCATGTGGTATCGCACGTTGATGGCGGGGATCCAAGTGTAGATCTCCTCAAACTGGATCCCGCCGGCGTCCCGGTCGTACCCCAACCAGATCACGGCGGAGAGAATCAAAGGCACCAAGCTGACCACCGTGGCGAACCATCCGATGGTCCGTTCTCGGTCCCGCGGGATGAACAAGATCGCCACCGCTACCAACACGGGCACCAGAGTGGTTGCGCTCAGAAGATACGGAATGTCCATGATCTTGCCTCTCTTGGCTCGCCTATGGTCTCATGCCAATGTCTCTTCCCGGGATCGTGGGCCGCCCATCAGGTGTAGAGGAACAGACCTGCTAGCATGATCACCGAAAGGATCAGCACCAATAGGTAGTTCTGGACCTGGCCGGTCTGGATCAGCCGCATCTCGCGTCCGAGTTGGTCGGTCACCCACCCGACTCCGTTCACGGCTCCGTCCACCACGTAGGTGTCGAACAGCCGATTGAGTGTGGAGAAGGCCACGGTCACGCGACCGGTGGCATCCACCAGTCCGTCCACGACCCGGCCGTCGAAGGCGAGCAGGCCCTG
>CAYGBX010000032.1:1763-19736 GCA_964348195.1 uncultured Anaerolineales bacterium | reverse complement strand
CCACGAAGATCAGGTCGGTTCCCAGGGTTCCGGTGCCCAGGTGGCCGAAGTCGAAGTGGACATCGATCCCCAGGACCTCGAGATTGAAACCTACATCTCTTCCGGTCCGGGCGGCCAGCACATGCAGAAGAACGAGACGGCTGTGCGGATCACCCACCGTCCGAGCGGGATTGTTGTGCGTTGCGAGAGCGAGCGGTCACAATTCCAGAACCGACAGCGTGCACTTGCGATCCTTCGGGCGCGGCTGCATAGCCTGGAGCTCCAGAGACAGCAGGAGGAGATCGGCGCCGCCCGGCGCGCGCAGGTGGGGACGGGCGAGCGGAGCGAGAAGATCCGCACTTACAACTTCCCGCAGAATCGAGTCACCGATCACCGGATCAATCTGACCCTTCATCGGCTCGAATCGATCCTTGACGGAGACCTGGAAGATTTGATCTCCCAGCTGGAGAAAGGGATGCGTGAGGCGCGGGTTCCAGGGTGACGCGTGGATGACAGGGACGGGACGACCGTCGGCGAGACCCTGAAGCAGGCGTCCCGCAGGTTAGAGACAGCGGGGGTGGAGACACCTCGGCTTGACGCCGAGCTCCTCCTGGCCCACCAGCTGAGGACGACCCGAGAAGCCCTCCTCGCCGACCCAGACTGGAGGGTCGAGGTGGCGGTCGGCGAGGAATTCGAGCAGCTGCTCATCAGACGAGCGGATCGGGAGCCGCTCGCCTACATCACCGGCACGCGCGAGTTCTACGGGCTCGACTTTTCGGTGGACAAGAGGGTCCTGATACCGCGGCCCGAGACCGAGACCCTGGTCCTAGTCGCCCTTGCCACTGCTGCGAGACTAGGGTCGCGGACGATCGCAGATGTCGGCACCGGTAGCGGGGCCGTGGCAGTGGCGCTCGCCAAGCACCTTGACGGAGTCGCCATATTCGGCACGGATGCGTCGGCAGAGGCGCTCGAGGTGGCGGAGGCAAATGTCCGCAGACACGGCGTGGAAGAGACCGTCACCCTCCTTGCCGGCCCGCTTCTGGAACCGCTTGAGGGGCCCGTGGATCTCATCGTCGCCAATCTCCCGTATGTGGCTGACGCCGAGTGGGAAGAGCTGCCGCCCGAGGTGGCCCTCTATGAGCCACCACAGGCACTTCGCGGAGGTATTGCCGGGCTGGAAGCCATCGGGCAATTGCTCGTCCAGACGCCCACATATCTGTCCGCAACAGGGGCTGTCTGCATTGAGATCGCGCCACACCAGGTCGATGGTGTGGCCTCCCTCTCCGAGGATCACCTCCCATCGCACCGCCTGGCCGTGGTGAAGGACCTGGCGGGTCGGGCGCGGGTGGCACTCCTCGCTCCTCCGGCGTGATCTCCAAGCTGCCGTCCCGGGGACATCTCATCCGACCGGCCGACGAGGAAGGAAGAGCCCTTGCTGTGCACTACTTGCGGGCCGGGAGACTTGTCGCCGTCCCCACCGACACCGTCTACGGTGTTGCGAGCCACGGCCTCCTTCCGAGCGCGATCCTCCGTCTCTTTCGGGCCAAGGATCGTCCCCGCGAGCGGGCCATCCCCGCCCTCATAGGCGAGCCCGAGCACCTCAACTGGGTGGCCGACGACCCGCCCCCAGAGGCGCTGGCGCTGGCCGAGCGGTTCTGGCCAGGCGGACTCACCCTCGTGCTGCGCAAGAAAGAGCACATTCCCGCGGAACTGACGGCTGGGGGGGATTCCGTTGCAGTGCGGCTCCCAGACCACCCCGTCCCGAGGGATCTCTGCCGCGCCTTGGGCGCACCCCTGGCCACCACTTCGGCCAATCGCTCGGGAGAACCAGAGGCGCGCGCCGCAGATGAGGTGGAGGCGTCTCTGGGCCGCCATCTTCACCTCATTCTGGATGCTGGCTCCTCGCCAGGAGGCACGCCCTCCACCGTCGTGGATCTCACTGGTGACGTCCCCCGGCTACTCAGACAAGGACCCGTCCCCCGAGACGCTGTAGCCGAGCTTCTCCCAGATTTGAAGCTGGGATAGCTCAATCTCACCACAGCTCAGTGGCCGGTTCCGCCGTGCGTTGCTAGAATGGCGCGAATCCCCGCGCCGGTTTGGAGAGGGAGACCATGCACATCGCGTTTGGGTCCGACCACGCTGGGTTCGAGCTGAAGAGGGAGCTCCTAGAGTTCCTGGACGCCCAGGGCCACACAGTTCAGGATTTCGGGGCCTCCGATGACTCACCTTCCGACTACCCGGATTTCGCGGAGCCTGTGGCACGGGCAGTCGCGGCCGGCGAGGCGGATCGCGGCATCCTCATCTGTGGAAACGGAGTGGGGATGAGCGTGTCCGCCAACAAAGTCCCCGGCGTGCGGGCTGTGCTCTGCTCCGATCCCTACACGGCGCGAACGAGCCGGACCGACGACGACGCGCAGGTGCTGTGCCTGGGTCAGAGAGTGGTGGGTGTCGGGCTGGCCAGAGAGATCGTGGACGTCTGGCTGGCCACAGAGTTCAGTGGCGCCGAACGCCATCGGCGCCGCCTGGGGAAGGTGGCCGCTCTGGATGGGGGGTCCAGCCAGACAGCCGTGGTTGGTGGAGCGCCCTAGAACTCTGCATGCTGATCGGCGTCGACGCCAGCCGCGCCACCCTCGCACAGCGAACCGGCACTGAAACGTACTCTCTGCACCTGATCCGAGCCCTGCTCACCGTTCCAGAAAACCCGCACCTCTTCAGGCTGTACTTCAACCGTTCCCCGGACGCCGACCTCATTGAGCCCGGGTCGGGGTGGGAGGAACGGGCGATTCCCCTGCCACGACTCTGGACCCATCTGCGACTCTCTTGGGAGATGCTCCGGAGGGCGCCAGACGTTCTGTTCGTCCCGGCCCATGTCGTTCCCCTCATACATCCCCCCGCCTCGGTGGTAACCGTGCATGACCTCGGCTACCTTCGCTACCCCTGGACCCATCCGACCCTCTCCCGGCTGTATCTAGATCTCTCCACCCGATACAGCGCAGGTGCAGCAGCCCGCGTCGTTGCCGACTCCGAGGCGACCCGATCGGACCTGGTGACTCGCTACGGGGTCCCTCCGGACAAGGTGGCTGTGGTGTATCCAGGAGGGGGGGAACCTGGCGACCACCTCCCCGAGGCGGAGATCGAGCGGGTTCGCGCCAAGTACCGATTGCCCCGACGCTACATCCTGCATGTGGGCACCGTCCAGCCTCGCAAGAACCTGGCGCGTCTCGTGGAGGCCTATGCGGTTCTCGTGAGGACATCCGGGACGGACTGCCATCTGATACTGGCGGGTAGACCTGGCTGGGGCATGGAGGCCCTCGCGCGTCGCATCCAGTCTCGGGGCCTGAGGGACCGAGTTCATCTGCTCGGATACGTGCCTTCCGCCGACCTGGCCCCCTTGCGGTCGGGCAGCCAGCTGATGGTGCTCCCCTCACTGTACGAGGGGTTTGGATTCCCGCTCATCGAGGCGATGGCTGCCGGTGTCCCGGCCGTGGCGAGCGATGCATCCGCCCTGGCCGAGGTAGCGGGCGACGCCGCCATGCTGGTGGACCCGCTCGACATCGACGCCTGGGCCGCAGCGATGGCCCGCGGGTTGCAGGACGAGTCCCTACGAGCAGAGCTTATTGAGCGGGGGCTGGAGCGCTCTAAGCGCTTCTCGTGGGAAACCTGCGCCCGCGGCGTGCTGACCGTCCTCGAGGCGGCGGCGGGCTAGCGATGGACCGGGTCAAGATCCTGGGGGTGGCGGTGGACAACGTCACACAGGATGAGGCGCTGGTTCGTATCGGAAGTTTCGTCGAGGACCCGACGCCTCACCACATCGTGACAGTCAACCCGGAGTTCATAATGGCGGCGCAGGAGGACCCCGATTTCGCCGCCGTCCTTCGGATGGCCCACCTGGCTCTCCCCGATGGGATCGGCCTCGTTTGGGCCTCCCGCCTCCTTGGCCGCCCCTTGAAGGCCCGCGTCACCGGGGTCGACACGCTGGTCGCGCTGGGCGGCCTCGCGGCCAACCGAGGCTGGCGGCTGTACTTGCTCGGGGCGGCGGAGGGCGTCGCGGAGCGAGCCTCTCAGGTGCTCCGTGACCGCTATCCGGCCCTGCAGGTCGTGGGCGCGCTCGCGGGCTCGCCGTCCCCCGACGACGAAGACAAGCTCACCCAGGCCATACAGGCCTCCCGGCCCGACGTGCTTCTCGTGGCCTTCGGACACCCGACCCAGGATCTCTGGATCGCTCGAAACCTCACGAGGCTGGGCGTCTCGGTGGCCATGGGGGTAGGAGGAAGCTTCGACTTCATCGCCGGACTCGCTGCGAGAGCGCCGAGGTGGATGCGGCGACTGGGGTTGGAGTGGCTGTACCGGCTGATCAGAGAGCCTTGGCGCTGGCGGCGGATGTTGGCCCTGCCGCGATTCGCTGGCAGAGTGGTCCTCCAGGCGGCTCGCCGCGGCTGACCCTCGTTCAGGGATCAGCCGCTGCAGCCGTCCTAGAGACCGAAGAGCCCTAATATCCAGCCCACGAACCCCACCACGAGCTCCCAGAGGCTCATGGGTTGGGGCTGTGGGATCGGGGGAGGAGGCGGGTCCTGGCTAGGCCCACTCGGAGTGACTGATTCTCCGCCGTCCTCCACCACCTCGTAGGCAACCCCGTCCAGCACCACGAGGACCCGGGGGCCCACCGACAGGTACCACCCCCACTCCGGGTGCGCTTCGAGGAGCTCGAAGTAGGCGTCTGAGGCAAAGCCGAGCGGAAGAGCGACCAGGTCGGCATCGTAGCTCGTGTCGACCCAGATTCCTTCTCTCTGCACGAAGACCTTGTCGCCGACCGTGCGAACGATGGGGTTCGCACCGGCGGTGGTGTCGCTGCTCCGGAGAGAGGCGCGGAGCTCCGCATCCTCCACCGCAGGCGCTCCCGACGCTGGCACCGGTGTTTGAGCGATCTGAGTCATCAGCTCTTCCGCCGCCCGTGCCTGACCCGCATCGGTGAAAATGTCGAGCGGGGTGGGAAGGTCTTCCCGGACCAGAAACGAGGTGTACGGGGTCACCAGGCCGTAGCGGAGGCCGAGGGCGATGATCTGGTCGACGACCTCCCGATTCTCGCCGTGGAGCCGGACCTGATCGAGAAGGTACCCGATCTTCCGAGCTGCCCAGATCTGCGCGACGAACGGGTGTCCACCCTTCGAGGAGAGGGTGAGGTCGGAGAAGCGGTGTGACTGCTCCCGGCCATTGACCTGGCCCCGCAAGGTCACCGTGACTCCGCCCCCCCCGTCATATCGGCCCACGAGGGCCAACTGGCTCCCGGCGAAGAGGTCCGGTGGCGGATCCGGATACATCTCCTCCACCCGGGCACCTTGCAGCACGATCTCGATGTCGGTGAGGAGTGGCAGGCTGACCTTGGCGTAGAAGGCGGACACCTCCTCCTGAATGCCCTCATAGGGCCGGACGTAGCTGGATGCGCCACGGTGGTTCTGGGACAGGGCGTCGAGGAGGAGAGTGTTCACATCGTCGCCGACACCGAACGAAAAGATCTGGACGTCGGCCCCGGCTTCACCGGCGACCGCATCGAGAATGCGATCAGGATCCACGACGCCCTCGGTAGGGAGTCCATCGGTCAGGAATATGACCAGCTGCGGCCGCTCTTCTCTGACGCCGTATGGCAACTCGTAGGTCTTGAGGGTCGCCAGGGCCTCTAGCAGAGCCCGATGGATATCGGTGCCACCGGCGGCCCGCAGTCGATCAACAAAGGGCAGTGCCTCCCGCCACTCGGTGGCCGGGCGCATCGAGTCGGAGTAGGTCCGCACCGAGGAGCTGAAGGCGACCAGGTTGAATCGATCACCCGGGTTGAGGTGCTCGAGGACGTACCGAAGGGCTTCTTTCGCCTGATGGATCTTCTCACCGTCCATGCTTCCCGAAGTATCCAGGACGAAGACCACGTCCCGGGCGGCGATCTCCCGGGAGTCGACCTCCAGAGGAGGCGAGAGCAGCAACAGGAAGAACCCCTGCTCCCCAGGCTCCTTGAAGCTCAGGAGGTTGGCGGCGAAGGCGGACTCAGACACACTGTAGTACAGCTCGAAGTCGCGGTCAGGAAGGACCTGGGCCGCCTCGTAGGTCACGACCGCCCGCCGCGAGCCAATCCGATCCACGGAGACATCGTGGGACGGCGAGTAGATCGCCTTGAGGGGCTCTCCGCTTCGGATCTCCACCGAGATGGTCACCTCCTCCAGCGGAAGCGATGAGAACCGCTCCGTGTCCAGAGGGTACAGATACCGGAGCAGACCGTTCTCTCCGTTCAGGACTTGCGAGTAGGTCAGCTGGATGCGGCGCTCCCCATGGGCCGGGATGGGGAAGATGTGGGCCCGGAAGGCCCCTCGTCCCACGTACTCCAAGAGCGCAGGATCGCGCCGACGGCGGACGATGTCCTCGTATATCTCGCGAGCCTCGTCACCGGGCAGGATCTCCCCCGCCCAGCGCACGCCGTCCACGTACATGGCGAAATCAGAGATGGCCGCATCGGCCGGGAGCGGGAAGAGATAGGTCCCCTCGACAGGAACTCCCGCCAGGTTGGCGAAGACCTGATCTACCTGGGTGACGGCAACTTGATCATCGATCTCTACCTCCACCCGGTGGTAGCGAATAGCGAGGTCCGGGACCGGGATGGGTGGGTCGATGATGATGATCCCGTCCGCCCCGGCCGGCGCCGGGCCTGCCAGCGCGAGTAGGATCAGCACAGCCGTGATTGGGATCCAAGCCTTGGTCCTCATGCGGCACCTCCTTCGCTCCCGCAGGACTGGCGACTCGTCTAGCCGCCCGTCGCCCCCGCAGGTCTGGCGACTCGTAGTTTTGTCCATCGCCACCGTGACCATTAGACGCTCCAGGCCTATCCCGGGTTCCGGAGGAGAACTGCCGACTCGTTTGACGACTCGCAGCCGAGGACAGAACTGTTGGCCGCTGAGCCACGCGGCGCCCCCGCGCGGGGCGCTCGGGGCCCCTGCGTTACCCGGGCCGAGGCCAGGGAGCCGTGGCCGAATCCCTTGTGCTATCCTGGTCGAAACCCTTGTGCTATCCTGGCCAGAGGCCACAGAATTGCGGCCCCCCGTTCCGTACCATGAAAACGGTGCGAGCCTTCGTGGCGATCGAGCTGAGCCCTGAGCTGAAGGAGGCGCTGTCCGCCATTCAGGAGGCGCTGCGGGCTCAACTGCGAGACGGGGGTGTGGGTTGGGTGCGGCCTGAGGGGGTGCACCTGACTCTCAAGTTTCTCGGGGAGGTCGCTCAGGACCGGATCCCTGAGATCGCGGCGGGTATTGAGGCCGCTGCCCGAGATGCGCACCCGTTCACGGTCTACCTGGAAGGCTTGGGAGGATTTCCCAATCTGAGAACCCCCCGGGTGGTATGGGTCGGCGTGCAGGAGCCGAGCGGCACCCTGGCCCAGATCCAGACACGAATCGAGACCGAGCTGGAATCCGTCGGATTCCCCGGCGAGAGCCGTCCATTCTCTCCCCACCTCACCCTCGGCCGGGTTCGAGGGCGCGGATCGGAGCCACGGAGAAGGCTGGGCCGGGTCCTCGAGGCTTCCGCACTGACCCCGAAAGGCGAGATGGAGATCGAGACGATCAGCCTAATGAGAAGCCAGCTGCGTCCTGACGGTGCGCGATATTCGCGGTTGGCAGCGACAACGCTGGAGAGCCCGTGATCATCGCCGTCGTGGGGGACGGCCAATGCCCTGAGGAGATCGCCGACCGAGCAGAAGCCGTGGGGCGGGCGATCGCCGAGGCCGGTGCAGTACTGGTCTGCGGCGGTCTGGGAGGCGTCATGGAGGCCGCCTGCCGCGGCGCAAGAGAGCAGGGCGGCACGACCATTGGGATCCTGCCGGGGCTCGATCCCGAAGATGCGAACCCGTTCGTGGACATCCCCATCGTGACAGGAATGGGCCAGAACCGGAACCTCCTGGTGGTGGCCTCTGCCGGGGCGGTGGTGGCGGTCAGCGGAGGATACGGAACGCTTTCCGAGATCGCGCTAGCGCTCAAGCACGGCATCCCCGTGGTGGGGCTAGGCACCTGGCCACTTGGCGACGAGCATATTGAGAGTGCGGACACGCCAGCAGAGGCAGCAGCCAAGGCGCTGGCGCTCGCCGGAGGCTCGAGGGTCGTTCGTGGAGGAGCCCGATGACGTTCAAGGATCGCCACGAAGCGGGCAGACTCCTAGCCGAGAAACTCGAGGCCTGGCGCGGCCGGGAGGGGCTCCTGGTCCTGGGAATCCCGCGCGGCGGAGTTGTGGTGGCTCACGAGATCGCCCAGCGTCTCCAGGCTCCGTTGGATCTCTACATCACTCGCAAGATCGGCGCCCCCCACAATCCCGAACTGGCAATCGGCGCCGTCGCCTCCGATGGAACCCGTGTGGTGGACGAGACTCTGCTGGACACGCTTGGAGTAACCGAGTCCTATCTGGAAGAGGAATCGGAGCGCCAGCGTGAGGAGATCGCGCGCCGAATGGCTGCCTACCGAGGCGACACGGAGCCACCTGCCCTAGAAGGCAGACCGATCATTCTGGTCGACGACGGAGTCGCCACGGGTGCCACGACTGGCGCCACCATAGAAGCGCTCCGCAAGGCAGGTCCATCCGAGCTGGTGCTGGCCGTCCCTGTGGGGCCACGGGAAACCTTGGAGCGGTTGGAGCCGAAGGTGGACACCCTGATCTCCCTTCACCGCCCGCGCACCTTCTGGGCGGTGGGGAGCTTCTACCTCAACTTCGAGCAAACCTCCGACGCGGAGGTCGTGGCCCTGCTCCGGACTTCGCGGACGTGATCCGAGGGCAGCTCAACTCCGCCTAGAGAATTCGCGAGCCGAAGCCTCGGTCGAGAATCGCGAGTCCAAGCCAGACCACCGCACCCAGCGCGGCCAGGGCGGCCACACCGAGAATCTGCGCCGCCAGTTGGCCCAGCGGCGCCCCGTTGGTCAGAAGCCCGAGGACCCCTCCCGACCCGTCGGCGAACAGCCCGATGGCAAGGAGACCCCACACCGCTGGCGCGAGGAATGCTCCGGCCACGCCGGCAGGGTCCAGCAGGCCCAACCGAACCTCCATCACATAGGTGATCAACGGCAGAAGGAGCCCAGCGACGGCTCCCACACCAACGGCGGCCAACGGACCCAGGAAGGCAGCCCCGCCACTGGCTGCGACCAGCCCTGCCACGAGGCCGCGCGCGGCCAGAAGAAGTTCGACCTCCCCCCGGACGAACCCCAGATACAGCGCCGCCACCAACGCCCCGGCCGAAGCTGCCATTGCCAGGTTGAGCCCCACTTCGGGCCCCGAAGACGCCAGCGTGAAGGGAGGCCCAGCCAGAGTGTGCCCCGCCCATCCCGCCGACAGAAGCAAAGATCCCAAGACTGCTACCAGGGGTAGCTCGGCCTTCGGAGGCTGGGACAGATCCCGCCTCATCTGGCGCCGCCCCTTCCAGAGTACCATTCCCCCGAGGCCGACCATCGCACCCACGCCATAGGTGTGCGCCGCTCCCGCCGCATCCACCGCCCCTATCCCCAGCGCTAGACTCTCGTCCAGTCGTCCGAGCCAACCGCCTCCCCACAGCCAGTTTCCAAAGATCGGATAGAGGAGAGCCCCGATGACGGCACCCAGAATCACGGTCACGCCGAGCCGAACACGGCCTGAAAGAGATACTGCAGCGATCGCAGCGGCCGCAGCGGCAGCTGCACCCTCATGGAGGCTGAGGATCACGAATTCCCGAGGCAGCGTACCCTCCAGGTGGATCAGTCCGCCTAGGCCGACTAGTCCCCACTCTCGACCGACAACGCGGCCCCCCCACAAGAGAGGTGGAACCTCCCGCCGCATCGCCTCTGCCCCGGGCAAGTCAGACACGAGGCCCAGACCCCCGAACTCGATCCCGAACCCAAACACCACGTAGCCCAAGAATCCCGCCGCCGCGCCCAGCAGCCCCCACACGGCCGTGCGCCCGCTCTCAGCAGGACGGCTAGCGCCAGCCGCCAGCAAAATCACCCCAGCGGGCACCAGATATCCGACCAGCGCGATCGGCCAAGGGAACCCGTCCGACATCACCTTGGAGTCTCCTGCGAAGTCGCACCTTCGTCGGCGTCGGAGTTGAGTTCCCCAAGACGCCGGCGCCACGCATCGAGACGTACTCGGATCTCCGCCTCGTATCCCTGCTCGCTAGGCTCGTAGTAGCGCCGCCCGCGCAGCCGGTCGGGGAGATACTGCTGGGGGACGTAGTGGTCGGGATGATC
Source organism: uncultured Anaerolineales bacterium (assembly GCA_964348195.1). Classification (GTDB taxonomy): domain Bacteria; phylum Chloroflexota; class Anaerolineae; order UBA7937; family JACPPX01; genus CAYGBX01. The sequence continues at coordinate 9,522 of CAYGBX010000032.1, read as the reverse complement.
GTGCGGGTACTGGTAGCCCTTCCCATGGCCCAAGGCCCGACCATCGACATGTGGATCCTTGAGATGGTCGGGAACCTCCCCTGGCTCCTCGGCCACATCGCCGAGGGCCTTCTTGATGGCTAGGGCGCTGTTGCTCTTGGGCGCCGTGGCCAGATAGGTTGCCGCCTGCGCCAGCGCGAACTCGGCCTCTGGCAGACCCACCCACTCGAGAGCCTGAGCTGCCGCATTGGCCACCACCAGGGCCTGTGGGTCGGCGTTGCCCACATCCTCGGAGGCGAGGATGATCATACGTCGCACGATGAAGCGAGGGTCCTCTCCCGCGTACAGCATCCTGGCCAGCCAGTAGAGCGCCGCGTCGGGATCTGAGCCGCGAAGGCTTTTGATGAAGGCCGAGGCCGTGTCGTAGTGCGCGTCCCCGTCCTTGTCGTAGAGGAGCGCCTTCCTCTGGATCGCGTCCTGGGCCATGTCGAGGTCAATGCGGACGGCCCCGTCCTCGCCAGCCGGCGTTGCCTCCACCGCGGCCTCCAGCCCGTTCAGTGCGATCCGTGCATCGCCCCCCGCCACACGGATCAGGTGGGCCAGCGCCCGCTCATCGATTCGGACCTCCCGGTCTCCGTACCCCCGCTCCCGATCGGTCAAGGCTCGTTGTACGACGGTCTCCATATCCTGGTCGGAGAGGGGTTCGAGACGGAAGACTCGCGACCGAGAGACCAAAGCTGAGATCACCTCGAAGTAGGGGTTCTCCGTGGTAGCCCCAACGAGCACGATCGTTCCGTCCTCCACGTGAGGCAGAAGGGCGTCCTGCTGGGCCTTGTTGAAGCGGTGGAGCTCATCGATGAGGATGAGGGTGCCCCTCCCATCCATCATCCTCCGCTCCCTTGCCCGGCCGATCAGCCCTCGAATGTCCCGGATCCCAGCCATGACGGCGCTGAGTGCCTCGAAGTGGCCCCCGGTGGAATGGGCGATCACCGACGCGAGGGAAGTCTTGCCCGTCCCGGGCGGACCCCACAGCACTATGGATCCCAGCTCGTCCTGCTCGATGGCTCGCCGAAGCTGCGTGCCTGGACCTACGATGTGGCTCTGACCAACGAACTCGGCCAACGTGCGAGGTCGCATACGACGCGCCAGGGGTACACCGCTGGGAATGGACTCAGGTTCGATCCGGTCAAACAGGGTCATCGATCCATGGGAAGTCGCGAAGGGATCCGGGGCCGGGGCCGGACCTGGCCCGACCAACATCGGGGACCCCGCTGCTCCTTCTCCCCCGGCCATTCTATATGGAGCCGTCCTCCTCTCACAAAAACTGGCCCCACCCTTGCCTCCTGACGAGGATCAGATAGGATTCTGAGAGCCACTTCTGGAGCGCTCCGGTCATCGCGCTCCAGAAGCACCGGCCACGCCGAACCTATGGGAAGCGCCGCTGGCCTATCGACTTCATACGCGCCGCTGCGAACGGAAGGACGCGTCGCCGGTCCTGCGGGGCACAAGGCCCCGCAGGATCGCTATCTGGAAGTGGGGCCGGACCGAATCCGGATCCGGTACTGGGACGAGGGGAGCGGCTCCCCCGTGCTCCTCCTGCACGGCTTGGGAGGCGCCGCCGAGTACTGGCGGCGAAACGTGTGGGCCCTGGCCGAAGGCCACCGCACAGTTGCCATCGATCTGCCCGGATTCGGACGCTCCCAGAAACAGCTGCCGCGGGTCTCGCCTGGGTACGCCGTGGAGTTTCTGATGTGGCTCGCGGATGCTCTGAAGATCCCGCGCATGCACCTGGTGGCACGTTCCTTGAGTGGATATATCGCCCTCCGCTTCGCCCTGGTCCATCCGGAGAGGCTCCGCCGACTGGTGATCGTGGCCGGCGCGGGTCTGGGCCGTGAGCTCCCCCTGGCTCTCCGCCTCCTGAACGTGCCCCTTCTAGGCGAGTTGCTCTATCGACCAACGAGATGGAGCCTACGAATCCGAGAGCGCGCCCTCTACCACGAGCCGGCACAGGTGACCGACGCTTGGCTCGAGAAGCTCGAGATCCTCGCCCGACAGCCGGGTGCGAAGGAGTTCGCCCTTCGGGTGGTTCGGATGGGCTCCGATCTCGGTGGCCAACGTCGGCAGCTCTACGAGCCCCTGCTGCACCGCCTTCGAGAGATAGAGGCAGAGACGCTCGTCGTGTGGGGCGCCCAGGATCGGATGGTGCCGCTCTCCCACGGCTACCGGTTGGCGGCGCATCTTCCCCGAGCGCAGCTGAGAATCCTGGACGACTGTGGCCATCAGCCCCAGATCGAGCGGGTCGAGGAGTTCAACGAACTCGTGCTCGACTTCCTCGGCTAGTCGCTCCGGCCCGAAGGACCGGCCGAGCAGGTCCGTAGCCCCCGGCTGCATCGGCTTGACTGCTGCGTCCGGGGCCCGACCTAGAGAGACTCTGAGCCTAAGAGAACGTTGTCGATGAGTCGCGTTCGGCCGATGGTGACCGCCAGCGAGAGGAGGGCACCTGCCTCCACCCGATCTAGCTCCTCGAGTGTCTGGAGATCGGCACAGCTCACGTACTCGATGTCGGCTGAAGGCTCGGACGCGAGAATGCCCCGCACCTCTTGCCGCAGTCGCTCAGCATCGGTCTGTCCCCGTTCGTAGGCCTCCCTAGCGGCGAACAGGGCCTGGCTCAGCGCCGCAGCGGCCTTCCGCTCGTCAGGTGCGAGATACACGTTGCGGGAGCTCATGGCCAGTCCGTCCGGCTCCCGGACTGTGGGACAGACAACGATCTCCACGGGCATATTCAGATCGAGCACCATCCTCCGAACTACAAGGGCCTGCTGAGCGTCCTTTTGACCAAAGTAGGCGCGCTGAGGCTGCACCAAGTTAAGGAGCTTGGTCACAACGGTGGTGACGCCGCGGAAGTGGGCCGGCCGCGATCGGCCCTCAAGAGGCTGGGTCAGTCCCCCAGTGTGAACGTAGGTCTGGAATCCATCTGGGTAGATCTCCTGATCGGGCGGGACGTACACGAGATCGACCGCCGCCGCCTCCAGGAGGTCCAGATCCCGGTCCAGGTCGCGAGGATACTTCGCAAGGTCCTCCCCAGGTCCGAACTGGGTCGGGTTCACGAAGATGCTGACCACAGAGCTTGGGCACTCAGCCCGGGACTTCCGCACCAGGGAGAGATGGCCTTCATGGAGGTACCCCATCGTGGGCACGAATCCCACGGGCTCCGCCAGATCGGAGCGCGCCGAACGGAGGCCTTGGTTGTCCTCCACCACCCTCAAGGAGGCGCCACCTGGTCTGCGTAGGTCGCTTCCAGCGCCCGGACCATATCGCGGAGTGCCTCGTGCAGAGGTGCCGACAAGCCCCGCCGGTCTGCTTCTTGAACAAGCGCGCCGTTGATGGCCTCGATCTCGGTGGGCCCCTTCTCAATCACAACCTGTAACATCGAGGACACGTTCGAGCCCGTCTTCCGACACACCATCTCCACCTGGGCCCGCGGATCGTCGTAGGGCAGTCGGACGTCCGCGGCCGCCGCAATCGCGACCGCCTCATCGACCGCCTGGTGCAGGAGCTGCACAGCGGGCTCGGACTCTACCAGGACGCCGTTGCGGACCCTCAACAGGGCGGTCAGAGGGTTGATCGCGCTGTTGACCAGCAGTTTTCCCCATACAAGGCCTTCCGAGTCGTCCGTCACACGACACTCCAGCCCGGCGGCGGAGAAGAGGCCGGCCACCTCCTCAATGAGGTCCGGGGAAGAGCCAGTCTCGAGGATGGTCGCGCCTCGGCCCGCCTCGCGGACCTCGCCCGGGCCAAGCCAGGTCGCTCCCAGATAGGTAACTCCCTGCACAACGCGATCGAGATCGAGGAATCGGGCGAGGACCTCCCCGTTGCCGAGACCGTTCTGAAGAGAAATGGCGAGGCCGCCGGGTGCCAGTGCACGGGCGGCCGCCCGGCCAGCCCGGTCCGTCTCGTAGGACTTGACGCAGATCAGGGCAACGTCGGAGGGAGACGCGTCGCCCGGCTCGAGGGTCGCGTTCACGCGAGCCGCCAAGGGGCCGTCCCCCGTCCGAATCCGCGCGCCGTCTCGGCGCAGGGCCTCAACCGTGTCGGGATGGGTGCTCAGCACCCAGACCTCGGCATGCGGTCCGAGCAATCCGGCCAGGAGCGTCCCCATGGCGCCCCCGCCGATGATGGCCAGTCGCATGTGCTACGAGGGAGAAGCGGCGGGCTCCCGCTCCTTAGGCAAGCCGTAGGAGTGCTCCCGCTCCGGGAAGCGGCCGGACAGCACATCGTCCCGGTAGGCCTCCACGGCCCGAGTCATCTCCTCGAAGAGGTTGGCGTACTTCTTCACGAATTTGGGCGTAAACCTGTCGAACATCCCCAGGAGGTCGTGGATCACCAGCACCTGCCCGTCGCAGGCCAGTCCTGCTCCGATGCCAATGGTAGGGATGGAGAGCGATCGCGTGATCTCCTCGGAGATGGATGCCGGGATCGCCTCCAGGACGATGGAGAAGCATCCAGCTTCCTCGAGGATCCGAGCATCTTCCATGAGGCGCTCGGCCGCCTCCCTCGTCTTTCCCTGGACCCGAAATCCACCCAGCTTGTGAATCGACTGGGGGGTCAGTCCCAGATGGCCCATCACCGGGATTCCGGCGTCGACGATGGCGCGGATCTGAGGGACAGCCTCCCGTCCCCCTTCCAGCTTCGCCGCGGCCATCCCTCCCTCCTTGAGGAACCGGCCCGCGTTGCGAACCGCGTCGGCCGGCCCCGTCTGGTAGGAGAGGAAGGGCATGTCTCCCACAAGGAACGCCCGCTGCGCCCCTCGGCGTACGGCTCGGCAGTGATGGAGCATCTCGTCCATAGTGACGGGCAGCGTCGTCCCATGTCCCAGGGCCACCATGGCGAGAGAATCTCCCACCAAGATGACATCGATCCCCGCCCGATCCACAATCAGAGAGGTCGGGTAGTCGTAGGCCGTCAGCATCGTGATGGGGATCCCCTCTTCCTTCTTCTTCTGGAGATCCAGAATCGTCACCGGCGTCTCGTCCACGGCGTCCTCCTTGTCCGGCCCCCCAGAACTGGCCGCTCCTTCTCCCGTTCGCGACGGCGGGCGCGTAGCCAGGCCGCTGCGAAAACAGAAGAGCCTCTCGGGAACTCCGGAGGCTCGACTCGACGAAAACCGGTCCGAGGCGCCGTCTCGGTCCCGAGGATCCAAGCGACGGGGGTCGGCAGCTGATCTGCTCGATCTCAATGATACGCGGTGTCGCCGGGCTGTCAACCTCCGATCCACCCGGCGTGCCAGGCGATCTCCTCGCGCCCGAGAAGAAGACTGGGGCCAGCCCGCCGGCAGTGAGGGGCGTAAGGACGATCGGCCAGCGGGTGCCGAGGGGGCTCACCGCGACGCTCCCGTAGGACCGATGACTCGATCTGAGCCTCAGTCCGGGTGATTCAGCTCGTGGATGATCCGAAGGCCTTCCAGGGTGAGAACCGGGTCGACCTTGTCTATGGAGGGGATACTCTCTGCCACGAGGGGGGCCAGGCCGCCTGTCGCAACCACGACCGGCGAGTCCCCTAGCTCCTTCTTCATCCTCTCCACCATTCCTTCCACCAGGGCCACGTAGCCCCAAACCAGCCCCGACTGCATGGCGTGGACGGTGTTCTTCCCGATCACCGCTGGCGGAAACCGCACCTCGAAGCGATGTAGCTGGGCCGCGCCCGCCGCCAGTGCCTCAGCTGCCAGCGCCATCCCCGGAGCGATGGCGCCTCCGAGGTAGTCCCCCTCCTGGGAGATGGCATCGAAGGTGGTGGCTGTGCCGAAGTCGATCAGGATAGCCGGCAGGCCGTGGATCCGGGCGGCTGCCGCCGCGTTCGCAATGCGATCGGCTCCGACCTCCCTGGGGTTGTCGGTGCGGATCCGAACGCCGGTCTTCACTCCGGGACCCACCACAAGCGGGTCGACGCCAAAGAGCGACTGTGCCACCTCTAGGAAGGTGCCCAGGAGAGGAGGCACCACGCAGGAGATGATGCAACTGCTCACGGCTCCAGGATCGCCCCCCCCGCTGGCAAAGAGGTTGAGGATGAGTACTGCATACTCGTCGGGCATCCGCTCCGAGTCGGTGGCCAGCCTCCAAGAGGAGGCCAGCGCCTCCTCTTCGTAGAGCCCCAGGACTATGTTGGTATTGCCGATGTCGATGGCGAGAAGTTGCCCCAATTTGCTCTACACCTTGGACCCAGTGCCTTCGCGTCTCCCGCCGCGGGCCATCTCCGGATTCCCCCCGGAGGAGCTCCCCAGAAGCGTGGCGCCGATTCTGTCGGGACGCGCGCTGGACCAGAGCGCCACGGCGATGCACACGAGTCCGATGGCCACCAGGTCAAGCCCTTGAAACCGAAGGCTCCCGATCGCGCCGATCGAAGTAAGGGCCAGACCTGCCTGTGCCCAGCGGCTCTGCCAGGGTAGCGTGGCCAGGATCACGGGCAGGAGAACGACGAGATCATACACGCGGAGGTGGGGTGTGAAAACCAGGTATCCCACCCAGGCGAAACCGTCCGCGGCGAGCGAATCCTCCCGCCGGTTCCACCACCACAGCCCCACCGCCAGAAGGCCGAGCAGACTCGAGGCCGCCTGAACAGGCCAGGGAAGGAAGTGAAGCCGACCGACAAGCGAAACTGAAAGCGGGTTAGAGAAGAACCACGTGGTAAGGAACCGTTCAGGATCGGGCACCGTCAAACCGGCGGCGACTGGCGGTAGGGATACGAGGAGCAGGACGCCGGATCCGACTCCCAACCCTGCGACGAGACGCCCACCGAATCTGGCGAGAATGCCTGCCACCATGCCCAACCACAGATGGGGCTTCGCCAATACGAGGGAAGCGGCGAGCCCTCCGAGGAAGTGTCGCCGTCTGCCGGCCAGCACCAGGGCACCCGCGAGACTCAAGACGACCAGGGGGCTGATCTGCCCCCTGAAGAGAGCCACGAAGCTCGGGGGCCAGGCAAGAGACAGCAGGATCGCATCCCCTGGTCCGATCGGCTGGCGAGGAAACAGCCGAAAGAGTAGGAAGCCGGTCAGCGCAAGAGACCCCGCGGAGAGGGCGGTCCATGCCCAGAGAGCCGGGATCGGGGGCAGGAATGAGAGCGGAAGCGCGAGAAGAGCCTCGAACCCCAGATTGTCGAACCCGTGGGGATAGGGCCACACTTCGACAGCGCCGGTCGGAGAAAGCTCGCCGGTATATACTCTCGCCACAAGGTAGTGAGCCCAGAAATCCTCGCCAAACGGGGCGAACAGGAGGTAGCTGAACTGCCCCACCAGCACGCCGCCTGCCAGAGGACGCAGCCAGCGCCGCCACACGGCATCAGCCACGGGGATGGGCCACCCTCCGGAGCGGACGACGGCGCAACGGGCAGCCGCCAACCGGGGCATCAAAGTTGTGCGTGGAAAATCCAGCCAAAGCGACCCCTCCGCGCTGGTGGGTCACCCGGGCCATTCTATCAGGCCCATCCAAGGACCGGCAAAGCACGAATGTCGTGTCACGCCCGATCGTTGACAGTCTCCCTACTACGCACGTATAATGGTGAGGCCAGGCGACGCGCCCCTTGCCGTCGCCTGACTTTTCGTAGAAGAGGTAGTAATCGGTATGGAAATCGATGCCCTCATGGTCCGATGGCGAGATGAGCCCGAGGCGCCGCCAGCCACAACCCTGTACGCTCTCTCGAGCCTTTCTCGGGAAGACCTGAAGGCCTTCCTTGCCAACTGGCCCTCGCTACCGGACGAGAGAAGGGAGCGGGTCGTTCACGGGAT
>CAYGBX010000032.1:0-1753 GCA_964348195.1 uncultured Anaerolineales bacterium | reverse complement strand
AGCGAAACGCAGCGGCTGCGACGCGTGCAGCGAGCACGAGGCTGGGACATCCAGGAATTGCGGCGGCGAGAGCGCTGGCAGATGCCGCCCGCCGAGAAGTACGCGCAGCCGTGGTTGACCGCCTCGAGCATCAGCCGCTCGCGCCTCGAGACTCGGGAAGACCTGGAGGCCTTCCTTGCGAACTGGCCCTCGCTACCGGTCGAGAGAAGGGAGCGGGTCGTTCACGGGATGGTGGAGATCGCAGAGGCCAGCTTCGAGGTGGACTTCAATGCGATCTTCTGGGCAACCCTGGAGGACCCTTCGCCGCAGGTCAGGGCGAGAGCGGTGGACGGACTCTGGGAGGACGAGACCCCTGCCCTCCGTGACAGGCTCCTCACCCTGCTGGCCTCCGATCCCTCGCCCGTAGTGCGCTCCAGGGCGGCCGCAGGTCTGGGCAGGTTTGTACTCCTCTCCGAATTGGGAAAGGCCGAATCGAGGGCCGGCCGGAAGGTGGCGCGGGCTCTTGTAGAAGCCCTGGGGAAGAGCGAGCAACAGTTGGAGGTCCGTCGCAGAGCGCTGGAATCTCTCGCCTACTCCAGCAGAGTCTTCACCCAGCCTCTCATTCTGGAGGCCTACCACGATCCGGAGCGCGAGATGCGCGTGAGCGCGCTGTTCGCCATGGGCCGCAGTCTGGATCCCGAGTGGGGTCAGACGGTGATCGATGAGACCGAGAATCCGGACCCTGAGATGCGGTACGAGGCTGCGCGGGCGTGCGGGGAGTTGGAGCTGGAACCGGCCGTGCCGGCGCTCATTATGCTGGTGGATGACCCCGACCCGGAGGTCCAGAGTGCGGCGATCTGGGCCTTGGGGCAGATCGGGGGGCGCGAAGCCCGGCAGCGGCTTGTGGCCTGTGCACGCTCGGAGGACCGGCATGTCTCGGAAGCCGCCGAAGAAGCCCTCGCCGAACTCGAGTTCTCAGAGAACCTGTATTCTATCCCCGTGGCCGACGGCGACCGCTGAGGCCTTCGAGACCGACACGGCACATGACCCCGTGCCTCCCCGCCGAATGATCCTGTCGGGTCACCGGTATCTGGCCGGACCTGGCGGTCACGGCTCTCTGGCCCGCCACGGCTCCCTGGCCTCCGGCCACGGCTCTCGGTCCTCCGGCCAGTGATCGACGGGGGGCCGCCGCGGGTCCTGACCCTCGACCTGGAGACTCAACGGTCGTTGGACGAGATCGAGGGGCGAGAAGACCTCGGCCAGCTGGGCCTCGCGGTGGCTGTGATCCACGACGCCGCGACCGACCGATTTGCCGACTACCAGGAACACCACGTGGATCTGCTCTTGGAGGCCCTATGGGAGGCGGATCTGGTGGTCGGATACAACTTGAGGGGATTCGACTACCCTGTCCTCGAGGGCTACAGCGACCGGCCTCTCTCAAGCCTACCCACCCTGGATCTCATGGAGGAGATCGCAGCCCGCACGGGGTTTCGCGTCGGGCTGGACAACGTGGCCAGCGCCACGCTGGGGGCAAAGAAGACGGCCGATGGCCTTCAGGCCATCCGCTGGTTCCGTAACGGGGATCTGGATCGGCTCATAGCCTACTGCCGCCACGATGTGGAGATCACCCGCGCGGTGTACGATCACGGTAGGGAGAACGGTCACATCCTGTATTGGGATCGGCGGCGAGGGGCGAGGGTGCCGGTTCCGGTGGCGTGGCGACGCCCCAGATAGCGAGTCGCCAGTCCTGCGGGGCGACGCCCCAGATAGCGAG
>CAYGBX010000031.1:16152-19962 GCA_964348195.1 uncultured Anaerolineales bacterium | reverse complement strand
TGTACAGCGGCGAGTACGGCGTCTCCCTCGCTGGGGCTGGGGACGACCTTGATCTAACTTACGAACACAACGGCGCGATCTTCTTCCGTCAGAGCACGGACGGCGTAGCGTGGAGCGCGGCCGCTAACCTGGGCGGTGGTGTCTGGCCGAGCATCACTCAGGCCAACGATGGACAGGCATGGGCCGTGTGGGAGGGTGGCGGCAACCTGACGCTGCGCCACTATGCTGGGGCGACCTGGCACGGTGTGGAGACGCTCGGCGCAGGCAACTACCCGAACCTCAAGCTGGGCACCGGCGGCAGCGCGATCCAGTGGGTGAACACCCACTGCAGCGGCGCTCCCTTCCGCATCACCTCCGCCTCGCGCTCCCTCGTCGCCAACGCCCCTCCCCTTGCGGATGCCGGGGGGACGTACACCGGGAGCGAGGACGCAGCGATCGCGTTCGACGGTTCCGGCTCCTCGGACCCCGACGGGGACCCCCTCACCTACACCTGGGACTTTGGCGATGGCGCCACGGGGACCGGCGTCTCTCCGAGCCACACCTACGCCTATGGGGCCACCTTCACGGTTACGCTTACCGTCAGTGACGGCAGGGGCGAAACCGACACGGACACCGCCACGGCAGACGTGACTGAGGTCAACGACCCACCGGTCGCAGATCCCAACGGCCCCTACACCGGCGTCGCAGGCGAGCCGACCACGTTCGATGGCTCGGGATCCTACGATCCCGACAACCAGGACGGGACGGCGGCCAACGACCAGACCCTCACCTATTCCTGGGACTTCGGCGATGGGAACCCCGGCGCGGGGGTCAACCCGACACACACCTACGCCTCCGCGGAGGAGTACACCGTGACCCTGACCGTGAGCGATGGGACGGATTCCGATTCTGCTGCGACAGCTGCTTCGATCACCGCTCCGAACACCGCGCCGACTGCGGATGACAAGAACGCAACCACCGAAGAGGACACGGCAGTCACCGTGACGCTCACCGCGGAGGACCCCGAGGAGTGCGAACTGACCTTCTCCATTGTCGAGCTCCCCACAAATGGCACGCTGAGCGGATTCGCAGACCAGGTATGCGGTGCCGGGAGCCCCAACACCGACAGCGGCTCGGTCACCTACACCCCAGATCCCGACTTCAACGGCACGGATTCCTTCACCTACAAGGCCAACGACGGACTCACGGCCAGCAACGTCGCCACGGTGACCATCACCGTCAGCGCCGTCAATGACCCACCGGTGGCGATGGGCGACAGTGCCTCTACTAGCCAGGATACGCCGGTAACCATAAGCGTTCTCGCCAACGACTCGGACGTTGACGGGGATCCGCTGACAGTCACCTCGGCAACCGATCCTCCCAAGGGGTCCGCCTCTGTAAATGGAGATTACAGCATCACCTACGCGCCGGACGCTGGCTTCTTCGGTACCGACTCCTTCGACTACTCCGTAAGTGATGGGAAGGGTGGAACCGACACCGGCACGGTCAGTGTGACGGTCACTCAGGCGGCCACTATGCACGTAGGCGACCTCGATGGCTGGAGCGCGAAGCTCCAAAAGGGCCGGTGGAAAGCAGTAGTCGCCATAACCGTGCACGGCCAAACTGGGCAGCCCCTGCCCGGCGCGACGGTGACCGGCACGTTCTCGCAGAACGGCAGCATTATCTCGCCACCATCTTGCACGACTGATGCGACCGGCACCTGCCCCATTGATTCCGGACAACTGCCGCGGAAGGGTGGGCAGGTGACCTTCACGGTGGACAGCGTGTCCCTAGTCGGCTGGATCTACGATCCTCTTGCCAACCACGACCCCGACGGCGACAGCGACGGGACCACGATCCAGGTCAGCAAGTAGATCTTGACGGGACTGAGACAAGACAAGGGGGCGCTCCGAGGAGCGCCCCCTCCGATCTTTCGACTTCCCTTCCCGCTGAGCCCAAGCCCTAGGGAGCCGCCGGGGGAACCGCGGACTCGCTGGCCACCCGGACTGCCGCCCCGCCGAGGGCCGGGGCTTCGGCCTCGGCGACGAGGCGGCGACGGCGGACTTCAAGGAGAAGCATCGTGGCTAGCGAAGCCGGAATGAGAAGCCAAGTGGGATTCGTCCAACTTCCCAGCGACGATCCTGCGGACGGCGCCGCCGAGATACCGGGCGCGAGACCACCCGAGGGGGCTGGAGCCGTGGCCAAGACTCCCATCTCGCCGGGCGTCGCTCGCGCCATCTCCAGGATGGTCGGCACCGGCGGCGGCGCCTGCCCCACGGTCGTGCTGTAGACGAGCATCTGGCTCTCTCCCTGATCCGCCAGCATCCACATCACTGCGATCTCGTCAATGCCTCGCCGGCACCAGTAGGAGAGCTGCCAGGCCGTTCCCGATCTCTCCAGGAACAGCGCGGAATCCAATTCGAACAGCCTGCACCCGATCCACTCGGCCTCGCGCACAGCAGCGGCCGTCTCGGCCACCAGGTCGCCTGGATAGTAGGTGGCGTACAGCCACTTGTTGAAGCGGTAGTCGCTGACCACCGTGGGGCGCCCGTATTGCAGGTACAGCCAGCCGCTAGGCGGGGTGAAGGGAGGTTCGGGACTTGACGCGTGCGCAGGGGAGGGCAGAAGAAGAATTGCCGCGACGATGAAGGTGAGCCGTTTCATGTGTCCCCTCCCCTTAATGCGGGGGACAATAGGTGTCTGTCTTATGAGATGTATCGCTGGCTAGCGATCAGGGGAGCGGGGTACGTTCGGACTATGGGGTGGGTCAGGCAAACTAGAAGGCCCTCTCCCGCCAAGGCCCTGGAGGTCCTGGAGGATCGGGCCTCGAGTTCTCTCCCGAATGGAGAGAATCCTATCGCATGAGGGTCCTTTCTGTGCGAATGAGATCAGCGACGACGGCGCGGCGCAACTTGTACTGGCCGAGCTCCGGATCCCACTCCGAGCAGGTCAGGAGGGTAAGCGTGGGCCGCGCGGTCGGCATGACGACCGAAACGTCGGTGGGCTCAACGACCCTGTGCTCTCGGACCCGATAGTGAAAGACCTGATCGCCGGAGTAGATGATCACCCGCTCGCCAGCCTCAAGCGTGAAGAGCCTCCGGAAAGGACCGTCGCCGCCGCCCCAGAGGGTGATGTGGGCCGCCAGGACCACGTTGCCCTGTCCAAGCGATCCCGTGCCCTCCAGGTAGGCGACGTCGCTGCCGATCCACCGCACATTCCAGGTCCGATCCTGTATGGGTACCGAGACTACCGAGGATGAGACTGCCAGGGCCGGGATCTGCAGGCTGCGGGGCAAAGGGATCGCATCCGGCGTATCAGGTTCGGGATCCGTGGTAGCGACAGCCCCCAGAACCTGGCTCGATGGCTCGAACTGCAGACCCGACCGGAGCTTCTCGGGCTCCAGGACGGCCTGAGCCGTTGCCGGCCCGAAGCCGTCGGCCAGCCTGTCCACTTCAAGCGGCGCCACCGCCACAAGAGGCTCGGCCGTCGAACCCCGGAGCCAAGCTGTGGCGGTGCGCCCCAGCGGAACGATCTGATCCGCCACGTCGCGACTTGCTAGGAAGAACCCGCCGAGGATCAGCAAGTAGCCCACCGCGACGAAGAGGCGGCGGGCTACCCGATCGACCCGCTGCCGGGCCCAAGGATCGGCGAGGTCCCGCCTCGCCGATCCTGGATCTAACAGCGGTACCAAACTGACTGGCTTCAGCTTCACCTTTCCTCGGCGGGCCGAAGCCGCTGCGCTACTCCTCGAATCCTCCACTTCCCAGTCGGCGGAGTCCAAGTCCGGTCAGGATCATGAGCGACGAGCCCAGCATCCGCAGTCCGAAGGAC
>CAYGBX010000031.1:0-16142 GCA_964348195.1 uncultured Anaerolineales bacterium | reverse complement strand
CCAGAGGCGTACCTTGACCGGGGCCGTTGACGACAACGTCTAGCACGTCGCCCCCGGTGTAGAGGAACACCCCCTGAGTGGCGCCCTGCGGGGAGTCCGCAATCGCTCCCCAGAAGGACACCTGCCGGTTGTTGGTAACTATGGGGACGGTAGCAAGGCCGCCGCTGACGAAGCCGGAGAACGTCCCGCCCGTGGGGACAGGGTCACCGGTGACGGCGGACCGAATCCGGTTCCGGGCAGGACCACCACTCCGAGCACCGTGGCTGTGGGCACGGGGGTCGGCGCACCGGTGCACTCGCCCCAATCAGCCTCTGATGGCGCCTGGGTGGTACCAGCTACTACGGTCACCGAAGCGGACCTCGAGCCAGAGGTCACCGTGTAGGTTCCGGGTGCAAACCCCACCAGTGTCAGCCATTCCCCTTCAACCGACGGAGTCAGGCTCTGACCGCCAGCCACAAGCGGGTTCAACCCGTCCGCACACGCCGCGATGTTGCCAACCTCCGGCCGCGGAGTGGGTGTGGCCGTGGGGGTCGGAGTGGGTCCGGTATCGAAGATGTTGGTGTAGGTGCAAACCGCCTCTTCGTTCGGGCCCAGTATCACGGTCGTGGGATGGCTCTCGTCCCCACAATCCACCGATTCGAAGACCCAACCCTGGGGTCCGAACTCGGTGATGACGTAGGTGCCGGGGGCTAGATCGGCGAACGTCTGCCCGCTGCCGATGCTGCCCGCCTGGTTGGGATCAGGGTTGATGGTGAAGGTCCAGTCACCAGGGAGCGCATCGTTCGCATCGCTCTTGATGACGGTGATCGAGCCGGGGTCATGGGGGATCGGATCGAACGCAGCACAGATGGGCCGGATACTGTTCACGCTGCTAGCACCCGGGAAAGCGTGGTGCGCGAAGAGCTGGGTCACAGCCTGACCTAGGTCCTCCGGCGGGCTCACAGTCTGGACGAGATAGTCTTGGTCGTCGGGAAGATCATCAATGGCCGAGCTCGCAAAGACGCTATTGTTGCCGCTGTCCCTCCCCTCCAAGTACCACTGCTCATTCGGCTGAACCTGGCTCGGCTTACTACTGTGATCGTCGTAGGACGCCAGAGTCACATCGTAGAAACCGGGAGGGATTGGGGAGAATTGGTCGAAGGGTCCCAGGGTTGTTGGCGCTGTCGACCGCAGGTTCCAAGTATCAGGAAGGTCGATGATGATTCTGTCGCCATTCGGCTGGATGGGGCATGCCGGAGGGGGTGGGGGGGTCGGCGTCGGAGCGGCGTAGTAGACGTCGATATGGCTGATGGACTGGCACTCTGGCCCGGGGTCGCCGGTTCGCTCGACGGTGACCGACGTGGTGCCGACACCCGAAACGGCATAGCACCCGAAGTGCGTATCGTTGTCCAGTGGGCCGGTATGTAGCGGCTCCCCTGGCTCCTCGCCAGCTCCAGTCTTGATGCACACACCTGTGACGATGTTAGGGCTGGCGTCATACGTCACCTCGTCGCCGGACCCGGTGACGCTCCGCGCCTGGGCATCCGTACACCCGCCGCCGTCCGAGGCCACCGGCGTGGCTGACAGGGACCCTAGAATTATGAGCAGAAGCGTGACGACGCCAACTAGGATCAGCACATCGGACGCGCGTCTGAGGATTGATCTATGAGTTCGCGCAATTGCCATTCTTCCTCTCACCTCCCTTCGGTTCTGAATGTGGACAATGGCTCCCATAGGGAGCAGCGATGATCGCTCCAGATAGATGGACGGGAAACCAGCTCCAGTCCTTTCCCCCCGGATCCGTTCGCAACCGTTCTGGGCAGCCCTGGCGGCCGAAAAACACAAACCGGCTACCCTCGTAGCCGGTTGCACCACTGGCTCCGCGCCGTCACCGGTGCCCAGCCCCAAGCAGGACGACGGCGCTTCTACGCCTCTACGATTGCTAGTGCGTGCCGCCCATTCCTTGTGTCAGGACACAGGGCCGATCGGAACGGACCCTCTTATGTCTAATAGTACTAAAGTACCATAATAGTATACCACACGAATTCAAGGGCGCAATCGACCGGACCCCGCTAGGCCCAGTCGCGGAGCGAGCGGATCAGTGGCGCGGCGGCGGCGCGGCGCGCGGGATAGACGCCTGCCAGCACCGCGATGATGGGTGGGAGAAGCAGGATCCCAACGATGGGTACCCACGGAACCGTGAGGGCTGGCGCGAAGTCGGGAGTCTGCAGGAAACGCAGCATAGCCAAGGCGAGGAGCGCGCTCATCCCCGCCCCCAGCAGAGACGCCACGCCACCCATAATCCCGGCCTCCGCCAGGACCATGGCCATGGCCTGACCGACGGTCAGGCCGGCGGCGCGGAGAGTGCCAATTTCCCTCCTGCGCTCGTTCACGTTGGCAATCATGGTGTTCGCCATTCCCAGCGTTCCTGCAGCGACCGCCGCGATGGCCGTGACTCCTAGCAGAAGGAACAGCCGAACGAGCGCCTGCCGCACTGCCTGACCCATCTCGTCCACAGTCACCAGCTCCATCCCGTATAGCTCCGCCTGATCGGCCAGGACCGGGCTCAACACCTGGGGGTCTCCCTCGGTCTCGAGATTCAACAGATCGAATCCGTCGAAGCCGAAGTCGTTAACCATGCTCTCGCTCGGGATGAGCACGGCGCCCTCTTGGGTGATCCCTGGGAAGGACCGTGCGACGATTCCGGCGATCTCATACTCCTGGGTCCCCTCCCCTGTCTTGAAGGGAAGCGGATCTCCAACCGACAGTCGATACCGCGCCGCAAGCGATCGGGGGACGAGCACCAGGCGACGATCGCCCTGGGCAAGCCGGGCGAGCACCCCCTCAGGGTCACCCTCAACGATCCTGGGTGTCCCGGCAGCGACGGCTTCGACCAGATCGAGCCCTACTGCCTCTAGAGACCGCCCCTCCCAGTTGACCGGGAACCGTCGATAGGCTCGGACCTCCACGACCCCGCGCACGCCCTCAAGCTCCCCGATCAAGGAAACCGGGTGGGTGACCGGCGATACCACCACCCACGGGCCGGGGAAGAGGCCGCTCACCCACTCCCTACCGGCTGCCCACGTGCTCAGAGCCAGGATCACTAGTGAGATGCCGGTCGCGACCGCGACCGCGAAGGAGCCAACGGTCAGGGTGGTCCGAGCCGGCGTTCTCTCCAGGTTGCGGCGCCCGAGCTCACGGGTCCGGCGCGGGATAAATCGCAGAGGCAGCTCGGCCACCCGGCTCAGCGGCCCAACCAACGGCTCGGTCAACGGGACGATCCCCACCCAGAGGAGGAAGATCCCGAGCACGCCCACCGGCCCCGACTGGGCACCGCCCAGGTTGGCCACGACCAGCCCCAGGACGGCCACCACAGGTCCCCACACCCATCTGGTCGGGTCCCCTGCGGGGAACAGGGGCGCGAGATAGGGGCGCATGGCCTCCACCGGGCTGACGCGGCTGGCACGGACCGCCGGCACGAAGCCGGCCAGCACGGCCAGCCCGAGCCCGAGGCCGAGGCTCACTGCGGCATCTTCAGGAGCGAGAACCGCGCTCCCCTCCAGCCTCACCTCCTGGAGGCCAGCGAGCACCCGGCTCAGGGATCCGGCTACCCACGCGCCGGCGAGGATTCCCACGATGCCTCCCTGCAAGCCCAGGATCGCGGCCTCGGCGAGGACCAATCGGACGATCTGGAAGTCTGTTGTGCCGACGGCCCGCAAGAGACCCAAGAGCCGCACCCGCTCCGCAACCGAGATCCCGACTGTGTTGTAGATCAGGAAGGTCGCCACGAACAGAGCCACCGCGGCGAATACGAGGAGAAGGGGCCGGAGATCGGACAGGGCGGTCAGAATCTCCCTCTCTATCTCTGGGGGACGCAGGACAAGATAGTCCTCCCGCAAGGCGTCCGGGAGGCGCTGCTCGACGGCATCAACCGATGCTCCCGGGGCCAGCATGATGCTGACGTGGCTGGCGCGGTTGCCGAGTCCAAAGGCTGCCTGGGCTGTCCTGAGCGAGACGAGTGCCACCCGACCGAACCCATCCTCGGCGATGCCCGCCTGGGAGAGGAGACCGATGATCCGGAAGGGCCGGAATCCGTCGACGGTCACGAGCTCAATGAGGTCGCCTGTCTCCAGCCCCCGAGCGGCTGCCCAGTCTGCCACGAGGAGGACCGTGTCGTTGGCCTCGTCCGCGAGGAACACGCCCTCGGCCAGGTGGTAGGCGTGAACCCTCGTCTCCACAATGGGCTCGATGCCCACCAGCTCCAGGAAGCCGCGAATCTCCGGTGTTCGATAGAAGGTTCTCTTGCGGGCGAAGGGAGAGATCTCTTCCACGCCGGGCAGCCCACGAAGCCCCTCCAGGCTCTCCTGGCTGAGGCCGGGCTCGCTGAATGCCCGCACCTCGAGATCGGCCGCACCCACGACCTCATGGGCGACCTCGACAAGATTCCGCTCAATGGTGCGGTTGGCGGTCAGAGCCGCCATCACCATCGCCACCCCCAGCGCCACCGCCGCTGCAGCCAGGGCGGAGCGAAGGGGGCTAGAGCCCAAGCTTCTCCAGGCGAGCAATGAGAGGCGTGGCATGGGTCTCTTCCCGGCGTCCCAGGACGATCTCGTCCTGGATGGCGCCATCCTTGAGCACGATCACCCGATCCGCGAAGGCGGCGGTCTGAACATCATGGGTCACAAGCACGATGGTTTGGCCAAACCGGACGCAGGACTGTTTTAGATGCCGCATCTCCTCCTGGCCGGAGGTGTAGTCGAGGTTTCCCGTGGGTTCATCGGCCAGGACCAGCGCCGGCTCCGGCAACAGAGCCCGCGCCAGCGCGACCCGCTGCTGCTCTCCTGCTGAGAGCTGATCCGGTCGGTGCTCCTGGAGTCCGACGAGGTGCATCAACTGCAGGAGATCCGCCAGTCGTTCCCCCGCCTCGTCCGGATCACGTCCCGAAATCGAGAGCGGCAGGACGATATTCTCGTAGGCGGTCAGGGTCGGCACGAGGTTGAAGGCTTGGAACACAAATCCCGTCTTTTCCCGACGCAGGAGCGTCCGCTCCCGCTCCGAGAGGGTTCCCAGGTCCACACCGTCGAGGATCACGCGTCCGCTGGTGGGCTGGTCCAGTCCGCCGAGAATCTGGAGCAGGGTGGTCTTCCCCGAGCCGCTGGGGCCCATCACCGCGACGAACTCTCCGGGAGCGACCTCCAGATCAATGCCCCTCAGGACCTCGTGGAAGGCACGGCCGACCCGGAAACGTCGCGTCACGGCCTCCCCCCGCAAGATCACGTCTGCGAACGTCGACTGCATGTGGACCTCCTAGCGGAAGTTCAGGAAGAGCGAGAGGATGCGCTGGATGATCTCCCCGATGAGCCCGATGGTCGCGGGCGGCGGTGGCTCGACTCTCTCGCCCACCGGGACGGTCGGGGTCGGGGAAGGCGTGGTCGTGGGCGATGGAGTGGGAGACGGAGTGGGCGGCACCGGCGAGCGGGAGGGCGTTGGGCTCGGAGTCGAGGTCGGCGTCGGCGTGGGCGACGGCGGCAGCGGAGTGGGCGTGGTGGCCGCCGGTGCCCCGGGGCTCTGAATGAAGAGCACAGTGAAGATCTTGAACTGGTCCGACGTCACATCCGCCCCCGTTCCCAGGTGGGTGAAGTCCGGGTCCAGGAGGTTTCTCCGGTGGCTGGGGCTCCCGAGCCAATCGGTCTCGGCCACCTGTACCGCCTGGTCGTCCGGGTAGTTGTTCCGCGCCAGGTTCTCGCCGGCCTTCAGGTAGCGAATCTGTCGCTCATCGAGCAGCACGTTGAAGAGATGGCCCTCAGGCGGGATCTCGTGCGCGAAATAGTCGCGGGCTACCATGTCCTCGCTCCGGATCCGGGCCACCTCCGCGACCTGCGGATGGATCAGTAGAGAGGGGACGCCGTTGGAGGTCCTATCGACATTGGTCAAAACGACCAGCTCGCGCTCGGCGGCTTCCTGGTCGAAGCCCAGAACGGGAAGGACCCCGAGCAGGCTCGCGAGCAGGAGAGCAGCGGTGGCGAGCATCAGCGCCCGTCGCGCGTGGCGGTTCCGGAGCGGGCCCGTCATCTCTCAGCTGGCGCGGCCATCAGTCTCTGAGCCTGGCGAGAGGGAACCTTCCGACCCCTCCGGATCGAGCGCTTGCCTGCCACAAGCAGGGGGATGGGAGCGCTAGTCGCCTCCCCTAGGACTCGGCCGGTCGGGGAACCTGACCGAAGAGGTGTCCGTAAACCAGATACGACCAGAAGTTCGTAAATATGACACCGATGAAGCAAGCGACAAGCCCGAGGCTGGCGATGAGCCCCGCGACCCAACTCATGATGACGGCCAGCAGGTAACTCGCTGGGTTGTCTCTGATGAGACGATACATCCAGCCCCAAGCGAAGGCGCCGGCGAACTCGCCGCTGGTGGCATAGGAGATGGCAATGGCGGGCCAGAACACCGCCAACGCCAGCGCATAGAGGAAGATCAGGCAAGCCAGCGGCAGAGAGAAGACCAAGAACACTGCCTCGGCCCCGCGGCCCTCGCCTCCAATGGCCGAAAAGATGCTGTAGCAGATTCCAAGAAAGATGACGGGAACCACGTACGCGAATATCGCGATGAAGAAGACCAAGCCCTTGACAAACAGGTCGCCGAACTCGCCCCAGTCGGGAAGCGGTCGCTCCTCGCCTTCGGCCACCCGGCGCAGGGTCTCGAGTGAGTAGCCCCAGGCGGCCAGGTTCAGGATCGGCACCAGCGAGATCAGGCCCCCTATGACGATCTTGCTGACCCAATTCTCGTCCTCGAAAGCGAAGGTAAACGATTTGCCGACGTCCATGGCTCCCCTCCCTCTTGCCCTCACGCGGGTCGGATGCCGGAGGGGCTCGGAGTCGAACCCACCCGGTCCCGGGCGTCTGCGCCTCCAGCCAGGCGCAACCGGGGCATTATATCCAGCGCCTCAGACACCGGCAAAGCGCGGGATCAATCTGGGCCATTCGGAGGGGGTGTGAGGGTGGTGGAGCAGACGCGCGACGAGATGGGCGACGCGGCGGGCTAGGCCGCGGGGACCGCGTCGGCGTAGACTCCGCGGTACTCGGGGGGGAGCATCTTCGCGAGCCGGGTCACGATGTAGTCCGCATCTGCTCGAAGCTGCTCCTTGCGTGAGAGGCCCTCTTGCTCTGGCTCCAGCCGGAACGGCTCCCCGATGGTCACAGTGAGACGGGGCCGCCGCAGCCGCTTCCACTCCGCTGCCGCCCTTTCGGTCCCCGTGATCGCCACTGGCAGGAGAGGGACGTCGGCCCGGCGGACCAGAAAAGCAGGCCCGGTCTTGCCTCGCTCCAGGGCTCCGGTCAGACTGATGCGCCCCTCCGGGGCGATGCCCAGGATCCCCCCCTCTGAGAGCACCTGCAGCCCGCGGCGGAGCGCGGCCCGGTCGTAGCGGCCTCGGTTCACCCAGATGACGTTGGCGAGGCGGAGCATCCAGCCCGTCACGGGAACATCCCTCAGCCCTATCACCGCGATCCCCGTGAATGGCCGCGGGAGCACGGCCAAGGCCAGAGGGGGATCGAGATGGCCGAGGTGATTGAAGACGAGAAGTAGGCCTCCCTCAGGCGGGACGTTCTCGCGGCCCCGGATCTCCACGCGGGTGAGAACCGCGAAGAGGAACCGCAGGACGAGCCGTATGGGCCACCAGAATCTCACGATAGTCTCGCCTGACTTCCCCTGGGGCGCCCCCGTGGCAGCCGACTCGGTTCACGCTCGTCGCCCAGAGCCACGATTATAGAGAAGAGCACTCTACCGTCGGAAGAGAAGAGCACTCTACCGTCGGAAGAGGGGGCTCTCTACCTATGGAAGGGACCGGACTCGGAGGGCAAGAGGGAACTCGCCCGCAGCTTTGACAGAGGGTCTGACGTGGCCTATGCTCGCGCCGTGCCGGTCTCCCTTGTTCCCCCCCTTTGCCAGAGATGGGAACCCTGTACCTGGTCGCCACCCCGATCGGAAACCTCGAAGACATCACGCTCCGAGCGCTGCGGATCCTTGAGGAGGTGGACCTCATCGCATCCGAAGATACCCGGACCACCCGCAAGTTGCTCGACCGCCACGGGATCTCGACCCACACGACCAGCTACTTCGAGCACAACAAGCTGACGAAGCTGGACCGAATCCTGGAGGCGCTTGGCAAGGGCAACGTAGCCCTCGTCTCCGAGGCCGGCACGCCCGGGATCTCCGATCCGGGTCTGGAACTGGTCCAGGCCGCCGTCGAGGCTGGCGCCGATCTCGTCCCGGTCCCCGGTCCCTCTGCCATCACTGCGGCGCTCGCTGCGTCCGGCCTCCCGACCGACCGCTTCGCCTACCTGGGATTCCTCCCTAGGAAGAAGGGCGAGCGGCGCCAGACGCTGGAGTCGGCCGCGCCGTTGGACTGCACCCTCGTGGCCTTCGAGGCACCGCATCGACTCCTGGCCTCCCTGGCCGATATCCGGGATGTCCTCGGAGATCGGCAGATGGTTGCCGCACGGGAGATCACCAAGCGTCATGAAGAGGTCGTCCGGGGCAGCGTATCTGAGATACTCTCTCGCTTCGAAGAGCGCACTCCCCGCGGGGAACTGACCCTGGTGATCGCCGGCGGCGACTCCGTGTCCTGGTCTGAGGAGCAGGTGCTGAGCGCTCTGGCGGCCCTGCGGGACGACGGCCTCTCTGGCAAGGAAGCCTCGATTGAGGTCGCGAAGCGCTCCGGATGGTCGCGCTCGAACGTCTATGATCTCTGGCTCAAGACTCGGGCCGAGGAGCCAAATGGATCTCGATAGTCTTGAGGAGCTCCGCGCCAACGATCCCGGTGCCCTGGGGGTGCTGATTGCTGAGTTCCCTCAGCAGGTGCTTCAGGGATGGGAATTGGCTCAGGGCTGGGAGCCTCGGCCCCAGGACGGGGATGTCTCAGCGGTGGCGATCCTCGGCATGGGCGGCTCTGCCATCGGAGGCGACCTGGTGAATGCGATCGTCGCCGACACCTGTCCAGTTCCCATCCACGTAGTCCGCGACTACCCGCTCCCAGGATTCATCGGCCAGGACACGCTCGTGATCGCATCGAGCCACTCTGGAGAGACAGAGGAGACCCTGAGCGCCTTCGAGGAAGCACGCTCGAGGGGGGCTCGGCTGGCGGCTGTCACGACCGGCGGAAGCCTGGCCGAGATCGCGCACGAAGAAGACATCCCCCTCCTGGAGTTCGCGCACCCCGGGCCGCCGCGCGCCGCGATCGGATTTTCCGTATCCCTCATTCTGGGCATTCTGTCTCGCGCCGGATTGGTGCCGGACGCGTCCGGAGACTTGAAGCGAGCGGCTGCGCTGCTGGACCGCGCCGCCGTCCATCTCCGGGAGGACTCCTCCACTGCGGAGAATCGAGCCAAGCGAATCGCCAGGATGCTGTATGGTCGTATCCCTGTGATATATGCTGCAGAGCACCTTGCTCCGGCTGCCCGCCGCTGGAAGACTCAGTGCAACGAGGTCTCAAAAACCGCTGCCTACTTCGAGATCCTGCCCGAGTTCGACCACAACGCCATTGAGGGCACGGGATTCCCCGAGGCGGCGCAACGCGACCTCGTCCTTGTATCGCTGTTCTCAGCCTCCTACGACGAACGGACGGTCCGCCGCGTCCGCCTGACGGAGGAGATTCTCACCTCGGCGGGCATGGCCGTGGAGGAGGTGAAGGTCGAGGGCGAGAATCGCCTGGAGGAAGCCCTGTGGAGCGTCTATCTGGGCGACTACGTCAGCCTCTATCTAGCTGCCCTGAATGGAGTGGACCCCCACGCCACCCCAAATCTCGACTCGCTGAAGCAGCAGATGGCTCGTTCCGACTGAGCGGGCTGGGAATCCCGTCCCTCTGCTCGCACGACCAGAATCCTCGACGCCGCATCGCACTCACTCCGTCGCGTCCCCGCCTGTGGCCCTGGACGGGCACCTCGGGTACCATTGCGGCGGGATGCCCCGCAATAGGCGATTCTGGCTGGGCGTAGCTGTCAGCGCCCTTTTCCTTTATCTGGCGCTCCGCGGCCAGAGATTCGACGAGATCTGGGCAGCCCTCCGCTCTGCGAACTACCTCTGGGTGATCCCGGCCACCGCGGTCTTCTTCGTCGCGCTCGTTCTCAAGGCATACCGCTGGCACCTCCTGGTGCGGCCGGTGAAGGAGGTCCCGACTTCCCGGATGTTCCCGGTCATGATCATCGGATACACCGGAAACAACATCTTCCCCTTGCGCGCCGGCGAACTGCTCCGGGCGTATCTATTGCGGCAGAGGGAGGGCATCAGCGTCAGCGCGTCCCTGGGAACGGTGGTGGCGGAGCGTACGTTGGACGGGATCACCCTCCTTATCTTCCTCCTCGCCATTCTGCCCGTGGCACCGCAGGCAGGCATCCCCCTTGCGCTCCTGATCCCCGCCGTAGCTGTCTTCGCGGGCGCCGGGGCGGCGCTGTTCCTCGCCGCCACGTTTCCTGATCGAGCCCGGTCGGTGGTGGCCCGCATTGCCCAGATGCCCCTGCCCCGGCCCGCCGGAGAGCGCGTCTCGGGCCTCGCCGAGCAGTTCCTGGACGGGCTGCTGGCCCTACGAGGCGCTCCCAACGCGCTTGGATTGCTCGCCGTCTCAATCCTGGTGTGGGTCGTGGAGTCTGGGAAGTTCTGGGTGCTCATGCAGGGGCTGCCCTTCGACCGGCCATATTATGTCATGTTGTTCGCAACGTCTGTCGTCAATCTGGCCACCGTTCTGCCTGCCATGCCTGGCTACGTAGGAACCTTCGAGGCGGCGGGCAGGTGGAGCCTGGAACTCTTCGCCGTGCCTTCCCAGCTCGCCTTCAGCTTCATCCTCCTCGCCCACGCTATCCTCTGGTTCCCCGTGACCGCGCTTGGGCTGGTACTCATGACCCGGGAGGGGCTGCGCTGGCGCGAGGTGGGCCAACTGGGAGCGTGGGCCGGCCAAGAGGTGGGAGCGCCTCTGCCTCCAAGCGACTCCTTATGAGTCCAAGAGTGGGGATCGTCGGGGGCGGCGTGGCCGGGCTGGCCGCCGCGTACGACCTGACACGCGCGGGCCACCAAGTCACCCTGTTCGAAGCCTCGGACGCCGTCGGCGGTCTGGCCACTGGATTCAAAGCTCCCCACTGGGACTGGCATCTCGAGAAGTACTACAAACACTGGTTCGAATCGGACCATCGAGTCCTTGACTTGATCAGAGAGATTGGGGAGGGAGAAGAGATCTTCTTCCCTCGTCCCACCACGGCTCTCTGGTACCGCGGAGCCGCTCATCCGCTGGACAGCCCCCTGCGCCTCCTGCGCTTCCCGCACCTCTCCTATCCGGAGAAGCTGTGCATGGGGATGGTCATCGCCTATCTCAGGTACACCCGTTGGTGGCGGTACCTCGAAGGATACCGGGCCGACGAATGGCTTCCGCGGTTCATGGGGAGGCGAGGATACGAGGTAATCTGGAAACCCCAGATCGTGAACAAGTTCGGCGAGGAACTCTACCGAGAGATCAGCATGGCCTGGTTCTGGGCGCGCGTCTACAAGCGAAGCCCCAGACTCGGGTATTTCCGCGGCGGGTTCCAGGCGTTTGTGGATGCGCTGGCCGATCGAGTCCAAGCGCAGGGCGGCCAGATCCGCCTCGAGGCGCCTGTCGAGGCCATTCGCCCACAGGCCGGTGGTGGAGTCACCTTGCGGGTGATTGGCGAAGACACGCCGTTTGACTCAGCAATCGCCACCGTCTCCCCGGCACTCATGGGAAGACTGGCGCCAGACCTCCCGCCGGACTACCTGGGACAACTGAAGGAACTCCGGTCACTGGGCGCTCTGATACTGGTATTGGCGCTCGACCGGCAGCTCCTCGAAGAAGTGTACTGGCTGAGCATCCCCGTCGGATCCGCGCCGTTTCTCGCCCTCGTTGAACACACAAACTTCATCGACCGCTCCCACTACGGAGGGGACCGGCTGATCTACTGTGGGTCGTACCTCTCGACCGACCACCGCTACTTCCAGATGGATCAGGACGGCATCATGGCCGAGTACCTTCCGGCTCTGAAGAAGTTCAATCCGAACTTCCGCTCCGATTGGGTACGGGACGCCTGGCTCTTCCGGACTCCGTACGCACAGCCGGTGGTTCCCGTGAACTACTCTCGCATGATCCCCGACGTCCAAACCCCCATCCCCGGCCTGTACTACGCGAGCATGAGCCAGGTGTACCCCTGGGATCGGGGCACCAACTACGCGGTGGAACTAGGCCGCAGGGTGGCTGCTCTGATCAGCGAGCCCTCCACCACCCGCGGCGATCCCGAGAGCGGATGAATGCCCGGATCCCCCGGCGAAGGTGCGGTGGACGTTCGCCGGGTTCGGCTCTTCTTGGCACTCTCCTGCGGGCTCGCGTGGAGCGGCGGGCTCATCGTGTTCCTGACCGGCGGGATCGTCGACAGCCCCGAGCTCGTGCCCGGCACGGGCATCACTCTCGCGTTGGTCCTCATCGGGACTCTGTACATGGGTTCGCCCGCCGTGGCCCACGCGCTGACCCGGGCGATCACGCGGGAGGGATGGGGCGATCTCTATCTGAGGCCCCAGTTCCGCCGCGCTTGGCGGTACTGGATCCTCGCCGCGATCCTTCCGCCTGCCCTCTCATACGCAGGGGCGGCCCTCTACTTCGCTGTCTTCCCCCAGCACTTCGACGCCGACCTCACCATCTTCCAGACCCTCCTTGATACTACCGAGGAGCAGCTAGGCCAGCCTGTGCCCGTGGAACCTGGTCTCTTGCTGATCCTGTCAGCGATACAGGGAATCCTGCTCGCCCCGATCCTGAACGTGCCGTTCGCCTTCGGCGAGGAGTTCGGCTGGCGAGCCTACCTCCAGCCGAGGCTCATGGCTCTGGGCGCGCGGAGAGGTCTTCTTGCGGTTGGCCTCATCTGGGGGATCTGGCACTGGCCGGTCATCGCCATGGGCCACAACTTTGGGCTCGACTACCCAGGCGCACCTTGGCTCGGCATCCTGGCGATGACCTGGTTCACGGTGCTGGCCAGCTTGGTCTTCGGCTGGCTGACACTTCGGGCCGGGAGTGTCTGGCCGGCAGTGCTCTCCCACGGGTCCCTGAACGGAACGGCTGGATTGTCGCTTCTCGTGACAAAGGGCCAGCTCAACCCCATCCTGGGCCCCCTTCCGGTGGGACTGGTGGCCTCGGCAGGATGGGCCGTTGCAGCCGCCTGGGTCGCCTGGCAGATAGCCAGGCATGGAAACGCCGCGGATCTGAGCCCACGCCAAGCGCCGGGCGCCTCTCAGGCAGGAATCCATTGATGGGTCGCCAGGCGCTGTGATATGATCGCGCGACCGCACCCCCCTGGAGACATAAGCCGATGAAGAACATCTGCGTGATCGGAGCCGGCCACGTGGGTCTCGTAGCCGGGACCTGCTTCGCGGACCTGGGGAACCGGGTGGTCTGCGTGGACATTGACGAGGAGAAGATCGCTCTCCTGCAAAACGGCAAGACACCGTTCTACGAGCCAGGCTTGCAGGAGATGGTGGCTCGCAACGTGGAGGCGGGCCGCCTGGCGTTCACCACCTCCTACCCGGAGGCACTGGATGGGGCGGCCTATGCCTTCATCGCGGTCGATACGCCCTCAGGCGAGGAGGGCGAAGCGGATCTCCACTATGTACAGATGGCAGCCGAGGGGATTGCTGAGGTGATGGAGCGCCCCCTCATCATAGTAAACCAGAGCACGTCCCCCATCGGAACGGGAGACTGGATCGCGGACATCGTCCGCAACAACCTCAGCAAGGACATCGAATTCTCCGTAGTGTCGAATCCGGAGTTCCTGCGGGAGGGAACGGCGATCCAGGACTTCCTGCATCCCGACCGGGTCGTGCTGGGATCCACCGACAAGAGTGCAGCGGACCAGGTGGCTCTGCTCTACGAGCCTCTCAAGGTGCCCATCATGATCACCGACCTCCGCACCGCCGAGATGATCAAGTACGCCTCCAACGCGTTCCTGGCCACCCGGCTCTCATTCATCAACGAGATCGCCTCCATCTGCGATCAACTTGGCGCCGACGTGAAGGAAGTGGCGCTGGGGATGGGGTACGACGAGAGAATCGGACAGTCCTTCCTGGAGGCGGGGCTTGGATGGGGCGGGTCGTGCTTCCCCAAGGACGTTCGGGCCCTGGCTCACATGGCCTCGATCCACGGAGCGCACCCCCAGCTCCTGCGGGCGGTGATGGACATCAATAGAGACCAGCGGATTCGGGCGCTGCAGGCAATGCGGGAGATGGTCGGAGGATCCTTGGAAGGAAGGACCATCGCCGTGCTGGGGCTGTCCTTCAAGCCCGACACTGACGACATGCGGCAGGCGCCCTCCGTCGAGCTCATCCACCTGCTACGCAACGAGGGTGCCGAGATCCGAGCCTATGATCCGGTTGCGATGGAGGCAGCCAAGCGGCTCATGCCGGAGATCACCTACGCTTCCGACCCATACGACGCCGCCAAAGGAGCCGATGGACTGATCGTGGTCACCGATTGGAACGAGTTCAAGCAGCTCGACATGGCGCGCGTGAAGGGAGCTATGAAGCGGCCGGTGCTCCTGGATGGCCGGAACATCTACCATCCCGGGGCCATGCATAGGCTGGGATTCGAGTACCGCGGCATCGGTCGTGGAAGGACGGGTGACTTCCTCGGCGAGGAGATCGAGCCCGAGCCAGCCCAGGGAACCGTACCGGCCGATGAAACGGTTTCGGCCGAGGAATCGGCCTCCGTCAAGAGGGCGGGATCCGATCAGTGAAGTCGCCGGCCCCTGACGAGCAGCGGGAGATGCTGACCACCGGAGTGGATATCATCGAGATCGAGCGGATCGCCCGGTGCGTGGACCGCTGGGGCGAGCGCTTCGTCCACCGAGTCTTTACCGACGAGGAGATCGAGTACTGCAGAGGCCGGTCGGCGGAGCTGGCCGCTCGCTTCGCAGCAAAGGAGGCGATCGCCAAGGCGTTGGGAACGGGCGCCATGTCTCTGGCGGCGAACGGGGTGGGACCCGGACTCCGCGAGATGGAGGTGGTTCCCGACCGCCTGGGGAGACCCAAGGTGAGGCTGCACGGGCGCGCGCAGGAACGGGCGAAGCTCCTCGGCCTGACGGACCTGTCCGTCAGCCTCTCCCATTCATGGGACTATGCAGTGGCGTTTGTCGTCGCTCGGCGGTCGAGCGCGACTCCCGACTAGCGCGCCGCTTCCTCCTCGGAGTTCCGCCCCGGCTCATCAGGACAGAGGTGCCAGCATCGGCAAATCCGGTTCGATTGTCTTCGGACGGAGGTCTGACTGACGAATCCCACTGACGTTCCGGCCGTGAGCGTCGAGGGACTGCGCAAGGCCTACGGGCCGGTAGTGGCGGTGGACGACCTCTCCTTCGAGGTCCATCGGGGAGAGATCTTCGGCATGGTTGGCCCGAACGGCGCCGGAAAGACGACCACTATCGAATGCATCGAGGGGCTCCGCCTGCCGGATCAGGGTCGCCTGCGGGCCCTAGGGTTGGACCCGCAAATCGACGGCGAAACTCTGCGCCACAAGATCGGCGTCCAGCTGCAAGAGTCGAGCCTTCCCGATCGATTGCGGGTCTCGGAGGCGGTGGATCTGTTCGCCTCCTTCTATCAAACGTCGATCGAATGGCGGCCGATCTTGGAGCAGTTGGGGCTCTCCTCCAAGCAGAATGCTCACTTCGTGAGCCTCTCCGGTGGCCAGAAGCAGCGGCTCTTCATCGCGCTGGCTCTGGTGAACGATCCCGAGTTGCTGTTTCTAGATGAGCTCACCACCGGTCTGGATCCGCAGGCGAGGCGATCTATGTGGGACCTGGTTCGGAAGGTCAGAGATCGGGGAAAGACTATCCTTCTGACCACCCACTTCATGGAGGAGGCGGAGCGGCTGTGCGATCGAGTGGCAATCATCGACCACGGGAGGATCGTGGCATTGGACACTCCCCAGGAGCTCATCCGCGGACTAGGCGGCTGGCTTCGCATTACCCTCCAGCTAGAGGACGATTTTGATGACAGCGTCCTCAGAGGACTGGAGGGGCTGGATAGGATCGAGTGAGAAGGCACCCGGTTGGAGGTGCACGGAAGCGGCGACGGCCGCCTAATTGTGGGCGTGGTGAACGCCCTGGACAGCGCCGGGATTGGATTCCGAAACCTTC
>CAYGBX010000030.1:0-22416 GCA_964348195.1 uncultured Anaerolineales bacterium | reverse complement strand
ACCTGGCCGCTGGCCACCTGTCAAAACGCCGGTATATTCCTAGCCTAGGTCGGGGCGGGCGGATTTGAACCGCCGACCTCACGGACCCGAACCGTGCGCGCTACCGGACTGCGCTACGCCCCGGTGGGAAGATCTGAGGACTGGTCCCCCGGTCAGCTCCTCGCGCCTTTGGCATCGCAGCCATCGGGACTATAATCGAAACGAACTTGCCCCTATAGCTCAGTCCGGATAGAGCAGAGGTTTCCTAAACCTTGTGTCGCAGGTTCGAATCCTGCTAGGGGCACCTGCTCTACCGGCCAAGAGCGAGGCAGTGCTGCGGCTCCTCGGCTAGGCGCTCCAGCCAGGCACTCAGCTGTCCGGCCCGCGCTGGGCCTTCGCCACTCGGCGCGGCCGGGCTAGCTAGGTTCGTCCTTCGCGCTTCCGGACTCTTCTTTGCTGGAGGGCTCTAGCTCTCTCGTTCCGCGCCTGAACTCGCGGATCGCCTCGCCCAAGGCACTCCCCACCTCGGGGAGCCTACCCACACCGAAGAAGATCAGGATGACCAGAAGGACGAGGACCAGTTCCAGTGGGCCAATGGTGGGCATATCTAGCCTCCTAGGGGCGCGGGCGAAGTATAACATAGCACGGGGCGACCAACCAGCAGTGCGCCATTGAATGGCCCCGGCGCTTGCATATACTTGAATGGAACAATGTCCAAGAAGGCCGAGATCGGTCCGCTGCTGAAGCAGCTCTCGCTCTACTATCCGACGACGGACTCAGGTGACGGAGCTGGCTTGGTTCGGCGCGCCTACGAGGTGGCCTCCCAGGCGCACGATGGCCAGAACCGGCTCTCCGGAGAGCCGTACGTGAATCACGCTGTTGCCACGGCCACACTCCTTGCCGAACTGAGGCTTGATCCCACGACACTGGCCGCTGCCCTTCTCCACGATGTGCCGGAGGACACTGGGACGCCCTTGGGTCGCATCCGTGCCGAGTTTGGCGCTGAGGTCGCCGGGCTTGTGGACGGGGTGACCAAGCTGAGCCAGATCGAGTGGGACACGCTTGAGCTCGTTGAGGCAGCGAGTCTACGGAAGATGTTCCTGGCGATGGCCGAGGACGTGCGGGTCGTTCTGATCAAACTGGCCGATCGGCTGCACAACATGCGCACGCTGCGTGCCCTGCCCGCGCAGCGTCGCCGAGAGGTGGCACGAGAGACCCTTGAAATCTTCGCGCCCCTCGCTAGCCGGCTTGGGATCTGGCAGATCAAGTGGGAGCTCGAAGATCTGGCCCTCAAGCACCTGGATCCCCACCGCTACGAGGAGATCGCCGGACTGCTTGCCGAGGGAAGGGCCGAGCGAGAGGAGTACATCTCCGAGGTGGTGGACATCCTCCAGGATCGTCTGCGCGAGGCGGGCGTAGAAGCAGAGGTCACGGGTCGGCCTAAACACATCTACAGCATCCTCCGCAAGATGGAAGCCACCGGCCGCGACTTCCAGCACATTTATGACGTGCGGGCGCTACGGGTCATAGTGGACGAACTCAAGGACTGCTATGCAGTCTTGGGCGAGGTCCATTCTCTCTGGCGGCCCCTTCCCGGGGAGTTCGACGACTACATCGCCCGACCAAAAGAGAACCTCTATCAGTCTCTCCACACCGCGGTCTTGGGCCCGAAAGGAAAGGCACTGGAGGTGCAGATCCGCACCGAGGAGATGCACCAGTTGGCGGAGTACGGGATCGCCGCCCACTGGCGATACAAGGAGGGGGTGGGTCGTGACTCCGCCCTCGAGGCGCGCATCGCATGGCTTCGCCAGCTGATGGACTGGCGACGCGAGTTGTCCGATGCGCAAGAGTTCGTGGACTCCCTCAAGGCCGATCTGTTTCCCGACCAGGTGTACGTCTTCACTCCTAAGGGCGACGTGATCGATCTGCCGGCCGGAGCCACGCCCATCGACTTCGCCTACCATATTCACACGGAGATCGGCCACCTGTGCCGCGGCGCCAAAGTGAACGGCAAACTGGTTTCGCTGGACTCCAGGCTGAACAACGGCGACCAGGTCGAGATCGTGACCGCCAAGCGGGGCGGGCCGAGCCGGGATTGGCTGAACCCCCACCTGAACTACGTGGTCACGTCGCGGGCCCGGCAGAAGATTCGACAGTGGTTCCGGCGCCAACAGCGAGCGGAGAGCATCGCCCATGGCCGCGAGCTCCTCGAGAAGGAGCTTAAGCGTCTGGGACTTCAGAACGAGCCGTGGGAGGAGATCGCGCGCACCTTCAACTTCAAGAAGGTGGACGACTTCCTTCTAGCTATCGGCCACGGAGACGTTCAGCCACAGCAGATCGGGACCCGACTCTTGGAGGGAGAGGAGGAGGAGGAGGTCCCCGCGGCCGGCGATCGACTTCCTCCTCCCAAGGCCGCAGAGGTGCGGGTCAGTGGCGTCGGCGACTTGGTCACGCAGGTAGCCCGCTGCTGCAGCCCTCTTCCTGGGGATTCGATCGTTGGGTACGTCACCCGCGGCCGTGGTGTCACCGTCCACCGGGCGGACTGCAGGAATATCGTCAACAAGGCTAAGCGGGAGCGGCTGATCGAGGTCGATTGGGGCCAGGCTCAAGAGGTCTATCCGGTGATGATCCAGGTGAAGGCCTTCGACCGGAAGGGACTTCTCAAGGACATCGCTTCTATCGTCGAGGACGAGGACGTGAATATGAGTTCCGCCAGCGCGGAGACCAGCGCCAAGGATCGAACGGCTGTGATTACCGCGACCCTGGAGATCACGGGTATGGCCCAGCTGAGCCGCATCCTCAGCCGGATCGAGAGTCTCTCAAACGTCCTGGAAGCGCGTCGCGAGACTGTCTGATCTGCGAGTACTCTGAGTCGGGTTGGAGCGGCCGAGCGACCCTGAACGGCCGTTGCGACCCACCGTCAGCTGGCGCGCACCCGGACCGGCGTGAATGGTAGCAGCGCCAGGTGCCGGGCGCGCTTAATGGCGACCGAAACCCTGCGCTGGTGCTTGGCGCAAAGAGACGTCTTGCGACGTGACTTGATCTTGCCCCGATCGGTCAGGAAGGGACGCATCACGTCGGGATCCTTGTAGTCGACCTGATCGACCTTGTCTACGCAGAACTGGCACGGGCGTGGCCGCCGACCCCGACCGGGGCCTCTCCGTCTTCGCCTCCGTGGGGGACCCGTCCCGCGGCCGGCGGACCTCTGTGCACTCACTCTCTCACTCCTCGGTATCCTTCGCCCCGTTTCCGCCGTCCCTGAGCACGATCAGATGTCGCAGTATCTCCTCCCACAGGATGAGGTTCTGCTCCAGGCCGGCCACGGCAGCGCCGGGGAGATCCAGGTGGTTCAGGATGTAATACCCTTTCTCAGCGCCCTGGATCAGGTAGGCCAGATCCCGAAGCCCCCAACGCTCCTCATGGGCGATGCTTCCCTTCTGGCTGGAGATGGCCTGACCCACCCGGCCAATCACCGATTCCAGCTCGTCCTCGTCCAGGTCAGGTCGGACGATGTAGACTAGTTCGTATTCTGGCAACAGAAAACTCCTTTCCTCGGGATTGCCCCGGGTCGCTGCCCGGAGCGAAAAGGAGGGCAAAGAGAGCCCTGATCCTTCCCAGGTTGGATTATAGCATCGCAGATTCCATCGCCCAAACCAGCCTATCGGCGAAATCGGATCTCGAGCACATCACCTTCCTGGACGGCGTATTCCCGCCCCTCGGTGCGCACCGATCCGGTCTCCCTGGCCTCGGCAATCGACCCCACCGCTACGAGGTCCTCCCAACCGATGATCTCCGCTCGGATGAACCCTTCAGCCATGTTCGAGTGGATCTTGCCGGCCGCTTCGGCAGCCTTCGTTCCGCGAACCGCGGTCCAGGCCCTCACCTCCCGTCCGCCAGTGATGGTGAAGAAGGTGACCAGATTCAGCACTCGATGGCTCGCCTGGACCAAGCCCGTGAGTG
Organism: uncultured Anaerolineales bacterium; assembly: GCA_964348195.1. Classification (GTDB taxonomy): domain Bacteria; phylum Chloroflexota; class Anaerolineae; order UBA7937; family JACPPX01; genus CAYGBX01. Next base: position 18,477 of record CAYGBX010000030.1, on the reverse strand, counting down.
CAGAGCCCTTCAGACCGAGGGAGGCCCTGAGCTCCTCGGCCTCGTCAGGATCCCAGGAGTTGAGATCGGCCTCCAGCGCTGCGCAGATGACCAGGGCATCGGCCCCCTCTCCTCGCGCGTAGGAAACTACCTGAGCAGCGAGGGGCCCGCCCTCAGGAAGATCATCCTCCCCGACGTTCGCCACGAAGACCCGCGGCTTCTGAGTCAGAAGATTCAGCCTGGCGATGCTTTCCGAGGCAGAAGGATCGAGTTCCACGTTCGCTGCTCGCTCTCCGCGGCCCAACGCATTCCTCAGGGCTTCTACTGAGGCCGTCTCATGGACTGCGCCAGGTTCACCAGCCCTGACCTCTCTCTGCAGCTTCTCCAATCGGCGTTCAGCACTTTCGAGGTCGGCGAGGGCCAGCTCGAGATCCAGCACCTCAAGATCCGCGGTGGGATTGAGCTTTGCCGCCACGTGCGGGACTTCCTGGGCCTCGAAACAGCGGGCCACCATACAGATTGCTTCAACCTCCCGGATGTGTGCCAAGAAGCGGTTGCCGAGCCCTTCTCCCAGATGCGCCCCCTCCACCAAGCCGGCCAGATCCACGAACTGCACGGAGGCTGGTGTTACCTTCTCCGGCTCCACGAGCCGGGCCAGCGTGTCCAAGCGAGGATCGGAAATCGGGACCACACCTACGTGTGGCTCAAGGGTGGTGAAGGGATAGGGCGCGACTTCCGCTTCGGCGCGAGTGAGGGCGTTGAAGAGAGTTGACTTGCCCGCGTTGGGAAGCCCCACCAAGCCGATGCGCAGCGGCATTTCGGGTCTCAGTCCGCGGCGTCGAGCTCGCTGGAAGAGATGCCCAGGATGTGGGTCTCCACCGCATGGCGGAAGATCGGAGCGGCGACCTCCCACCCCTCACCCCCGTGCTCTACAACCACGGCTACGGCGATGACCGGATTCTCATAGGGAGCGTATCCTGCGAACCAGGCATGGGTCTCCCCCGGCGGCGCCTCGGCCGTTCCGGTCTTGCCGGCCACCGAGAACTGCATGTCGCGAAAGGGCCAAGCCGCCGTGCCGAGAGGGTCGTTGGCAGTGCCCCAAAGTCCCTGGCGGATCAGCTCAAGGGTGGTCTGGGAAAGTGGCAGCCGCCCCATGACTTCCGGGGCGTAGAGCGTTTCCTCCAAGCCCGGCGCCGCGGCGGCTCGAAGCACCAGCCTCGGTCTGTACAGAGTCCCCCCATTGGCCAGGGCCGCCATCATGTTGGCCACCTGCAGGGGAGTCGTCAGAAGATCCCCCTGGCCTACTGCGAGATTGACCGCGTCGCCCGGCACCCAGAACGGATTCCCCTCCCCCGTGAACCCGGTCTCCTTCCAGTCCGGATCGGGAACCAGCCCCGCGGCCTCATCGGCTCCCTCGATCCCCGTACGGGCACCGAAGCCAAACGCCGTGGCCATCCGCGGAAGGATCCATGGATCCATGTCGTTCATACGGAATCCTAGATCGTAGAAGAATACATCGCAGGACTGGGCGATGGCATCGAAGAATCCCACAACGCCATGCGTCTTCCAGTCCGTCTTGTATAGATTCGGCCCTTCCCAGTACCCCGGACAGGTCAGGACTGTACTGGGGCTCAGCCCGGCTCCGTCCAGCGCCGCTGCCGTGGTGACGACCTTGAAGACTGACCCGGAGGGGTAGGTGCCTTGGAATGCCCGGTTGAGAAGCGGCGCGGTTTCGTCACCGGTCAGAGTCTCCCAGTAGCCGGGTTCCGAACCGGCGACGATCAGATTCGGATCGAAGCGAGGATATGTGGCAGCCGCGAGCACCTCCCCGGTCCAGGGGTCGAGCGCGACAACAGCGCCGGGCTGCTCCCCCAAGGCAGCCTCCGCCGCTCTCTGTAGGTCGAGATCGAGCGTCGTGTGGACGCTGCGACTGGCGGCGCTGGGTTGCTCGCGGAGCACTCGGATCCACTCGCCGCTCGTGGTGACGATTCCAAGGCGGCCGCCGATGCCTCCTGACAGAAAGCTCTCCCCCCATTCCTCCAGTCCGGCGCGCCCCACGATATCACCGGAGCGATATCCGCGAGCCTCGAAGGCCTCCAATTCGGATGCGTCAATCGCCCCCACGTACCCCACCAGGTGGGCGCCCGCGTCGCCCTGCGGATACGCTCTGGCGGTAGTCTCATCGGTGTACACGCCGGGGACGCGGGACAGGGCTTCACGGTGTTCGAGAAAGGCTTCGAAGTGCAGTTCCCCTATGGCGATGCGCCAGTCAGGCTGCACCTGAGGTGCGCGGTACATGTCGCTGATCGCCTCCGGGGCCAGGTCCAGCAGTTCGCTGAGAATCTCGAGAAGGTTCCCCTCATCGGAGATCTCCCCCGGAATCACCCCTACCTCCACCTGCGGCTGGTCTATGGCCAGGGGCCGTCCATCGCGGGCGTAGATGCTGGCCCGTGCTGGGATCTTTCGCTGCAGGAAGACTTGGTTGTCTGCCAGATCGGGGAAGATGAGGTCCGGGGACCAATCGATTCGCCAACTCTCCTCCCAGATCAGGGGCATCGATCCGGTAACGCGAAACTCTCCCAGGGCCCGGGTGCTCATGTCTACTGCATACCGTATCTCAGCCGCCGCTGGGTCGGCGCTTCCCGGCTCTAGCTCGGCTGCCAACTCCAGGACTGTGGCGGCCGCCATGGACTCCTCATACTGTTTGGCGAAGGCCGTGGGAGAGATCTGCCCCTGGGACTCGGCAGTCAGGAGCTCGTACATGGCCGCCCAGTCGGCGGACTGCCAGGCCTCGACATAGGCCTGGGCGACCGGGAGAGGGGAAGGCCGGACGCGCTCGAGAGGTTCCGCCGGTGCGGGGGGAGAGAGGCAAGCCACGAACGATGTCGCGAGTCCGGCGATGGCCACGGAGGCGGGCAGGAATCGGCGCATCGCGACGCCATTATGACGAGCGCGGGGGGTCAGGGCAAACGTCACCTCCCGCGACGAAGAGCCGCAGCCTACCTATTCGGGATGGGCCGTGGCCGGCTGACGCGGGATCAGCCGCGGTTCCAGGCGTCCTGAATCTGGGCGATCGCGCGGTTGGTGGCCCGGCGGTAGGCTGTCTTGGGAGGCACGAATGCGGCGAGAATGAACTCGTCGCCGGATGCCTGGAAATAGCGGCACACGAGTTGCATCCGGTCGTGGGCGCGAACGGTCACCTCGTCAAGGAATCCCATGCCTACCCGCGACTGGGCCTCGCTCGCAACACTGGTCAGAAGAGCCACCATCGCGGCCGTCACGTCAAGGTCGTAGTTGTGGGGGTAGGTGACCACCGGCAGGCCGTGGCTTGAGGCAAGAACAGACACCTGAAACCCGCCGGCGCGGTTCATCTCAGCCAGGATCGCTTCGAACCTGGCCTTCGCTCGGAGCCGGCGAGGCCGAGTCTCCGTCGTTCTCTCCCTTCAGAGCCGAGCGACGACGGAGGAGATGGCGGCCTTCAGAGTGTCGATCACTCCGTCGCCACGAGTCGCTACCGCTTCGAACTGGGGGATCCCGTTCCGAGCTAGGGACGATCGGAGCAGAGCCACGGGAACCGCGTTCGGAAGATCGCGCTTGTTGTACTGAAGCACGAGCGGGAGGCCGCCCGGATCCTGGCCCAACTCGATGAGATGGGCCTCCATCTGACGCATCGCCTCCAGGTTGGCCCTGAGACGATCGGCCCCGGAGTCGGCCACATACACGACTCCGTCGGCACCCTGGAGCACGGCTCGCCGGCTGGCCTGATAGATGGGCTGGCCCGGGATCGTGTAGAGATTGAACTTGGGCTTGAACCCCTTGATGGACCCCAACTCCAACTGCATGAAGTCGAAGTAGAGGGTCCTATCGTTCTGGGTCTTGAGTGTGACGAGGTTCCCACGGGTCGCCGGATCTAGTCGTGAGTGGATGTACACGAGGTTGCTCGTCTTTCCACTCAATGGGGGTCCATAGTAGACGATCTTGAGCGCAAGCTCGCGCCGCTTCCAGTTGATGAACATCCTAGCCCGGGGCCTCCCCTGAACCCAACATCCGGTCGAGGGCATCGGAAACGGCCGGCCCAATGTCGGCGTCTGGGGCCACGTCCGTGGGTGTCATGGTGGAAGGTGGACTGCCCAGTGCCTCGAGCTCGTCTGCGGCACGCTCCGCCAACGCGCCGATGAGGCCGGCACGTCGCGAGGGATTGAAGCCGATAAGAAGGAGCCTGTCCCGACCTACGGCTCTCACAACCACGCTCCGCTTCTGTCCGCGATGCACCATGTGTCGTGGCGGCCGCGCCTCTCCTGCTAGCCGCATCAGCTCTCCTGAGGCAGTCAGGCTGCCGGCTGCGAGCGCTGCGAGCGAGGGCACATCGATTCGTTCGGTGCCCGGACTGGCTGCAGCGACCGACCCGTCGAGCTGGGCCAGCACAACCCAGTCAACCTCCGCCTCCGAGCGGAGCCGGGATAGCTTCGCCTCTACCCGATCAAGCCACCTGGGCAAGCGGTTCGTTCCCTCCTTACCAACCTACAGATCTTCAGGTACGTCGTACCAGCGCCGTGCGTCTCCCACTTGCGCACGCAGCTGCCAACGGACGGACTTGTCGGCCGCCTCAATCAGCTGTTCCAGCCGCTTGACCTTGGCCAGAACCTTCCCGCGCTGCGACTCGGTCAAGAACTCGTCGGCGAGAGCCAGCCCCCGTTCCAGGTTCATCGTCGTGGTCCGGTACCAACCCCAGTCCTCTGCACACAGGGAGGTGATGCGGTCCCCGTCAATCTTCTCCGCATCAGCCTTGTCCCCGAGTTCGTGATCGTGCAGCAGAGAGTAGATCTCCCTCAGTTCTCCCTCGCTCATCTCCACCACTTGGAGCTTGGTGAGGAGCAGGTCTGCCAGGGGGATCGTCACATCGTCCAGTTCTAGACGGTGGGAGAAGTCGAGTCTGTGGCACATGGAGAAGGTATCCAGGAAGACGTGGACCGGGGTTCCGTCGGCAGGATGGGTGAACCGAAGTCGCGTCCGCCCGTGGAGTGCGTTGAAACGCTTCTCCGGTTCGTACCCGGTCTCTTCCAGGATGCGTGTGATGGCCTTTCGATCTCGACCATATCCGACGAAATCCAGCTCGGGCCTAGCGGGAGGGATGGTGATGGCGTCCGCGCTGGGACAGCGCATGCGAATCGCAGAGGTACCCAAAGCGCGCAGGAGGACGTCGGCCTCCGCAGCCTTCGCCACGGTCTCAGCCGTCCTCGCCTCCAGTGCAGTCAGCAGCACATCGAGTTGGGGCTCCGCGGGTGCGGCCAGGGCAGCTTCTTGTAGTGGGGCAGCATCCGCATCGAGCTCCCGAACGGGGCGAGGCACACGAGGGCGTGCAGGTTGAGGCACCGCCGCAGTGCGCTCTTGCTGAGGCCGCTCCGCCGGCGCAGTGATCGACCCTTCCAACTTTCGCATCGCAACGTTGGCGGTTAGGTTGAGAAGGGGAACGTTGATGTTCCGCACGCACAGGATCAGAAAGAATCCGTTCTTCATTCGCTTGGAGACGAGCCGACCGTCCTGATAGACGAGATCAAGCTCCTGGACCTTGCGCCGCCGAGTCGTCTCCAGCCCCAACATGGTCTGGGACGCAGAACGCGCTGCTGCGCTGAGCATATCGTTGTCGAAAACGCTGGGGATGGCGCGCGCCAGAATCTTCCCGTCGGGATCCGCAACGAAGGATCCTGTCACGCCAACGACGCTGTTTACGTCTCGAAGGATGGCTTCCATCACGCCCTACCTGCTTGACAGGGCACGCTTGCCCTCAGACGCGACCATCGCCGGCGACGCCCGGGCTGAGAGCATTACCCCTGCGTAGTACTCCGCCCCTTGGAGGGTCAGGACCCGGTCCTTGGTGGAGGTGACAACTCCCCAGTCGAAGCTGCTGAGCCCCAAGGCGCTGCCGATCTGCTGGGCAGCGTTGCCCACGAACGCCGCCACCGCCCCTTCCTTCTCCGCCTCTCCCTCCGTAGCCTCAGCCAAGACCACTCCGTCCGATGAGATGAGAACGGCCCCGGTGGCGCCGGGAATGGCTCTCAAGGCCTGTGCCGAGGCGTCCAGCTCGCGGACCGGCTCAGTGCCTCCCTCGTCGATGCGGCGCATCCCTTCCATGAGGATCGCGGTCCAGGCCTGATGAACGGTGCGCTCCGAGGTTGTGGCATCCTGCTCTACGCGGAAAGGACCCTCTGTGGCTCTAAGTAGCTCATACACTGCCTGTTCTCCAAGGAGGTCCCCGTAGGAGGCATGAACGATCTCGCCCCCGCGAAAGAAGACCACTCCCGTTTGGCCCTGATGCCGGAGGCGGAGTCTCGCCGTATTCCCTTCGGAGCAGTTCACTTGGACTAGGTTGGCGAGGCTGAACTCTCGCAGGTTCCCTTCAAGAGGCATCGTCGTCCTCTCTTCCCCGCGGCTCGCTTGGCTCTGTTGGCGTCTCATCAATCAGCCCCATCGCCCGCGCGTCACTCAGTCCCATGGTGTTCTCCGGGGGCTCCTGCTCCAGCACGATCGATTCGTCCTCCCACACATCCTCGGGTTGCTCTCCGGATTCGTGCGGCGTAGGGGCATCCGTTCCGATCTCTGCGGGGAACAGGTCGTCGAGCGCGCCTCGCATCGCCTCGCCCAGTCCCTCGCCGAGGGTCTGCCGTTCATCACGGCGGTCCTCTTCTCCCAGGACCCTGATCAGTTGCGGGATAGCGCGCTTGGCGTAGAGCCACGTGTTGCCCAACCGGCTTGCGCCCACCTGGCGGTCGTTCACGATGATCAGCACATGGGAGTCGCCGACATTGGAGGAGTAGACGTCCAAGCGGTGTCCCTCGTGGTAGTGCAGGCTCTGGTGGTCCTCCTCTCCGAGGTGCTTGGCCAGCTCCATCGTCGTGGCGTGGCCCCCGGCCAGCAACGAGACGAGGGTCGCCGCCTCGAACCCCACTGTGATTCCGTCCAGGACCAGGATGTTCCCGAGGACGTCGGCCAGGAGGACACACTGAGCCCCGACCTCGAATCGGAGTTCGGAGAGCGGCCGAGCAAGTGCCTGCATGCGCTCCGGTGAGAGGGAGAGGCTGGGCGGAGGGGGCGCAAGCTCGCGTCCGGGCAGCGCCCGTGTCACCTCTTCGATGAGATCTTCAATGGAAAACGGCTTGACCAAGTAGCCATCCACCCCGAGCCTCTCGGCCTCCAAGCGGACCTCCTGGGAGTCGAAGGCCGTGAACAAAATGGCGGGTAGGCCGGGGATCCGGTCCCGCGCCTGCTGGATGAGGGCCAGACCGTCCAGGCCGGGGAGGCGGAGATCGGACACCAGAAGATCGACCGACTCCTCTCCCATTAGCTCGAGGGCCTCTTCGGCAGAATAGGCGCCCAGCACCTCATACCCATCGCCCACTCTTTCGAGCGAAACACTGAAAAAGTGGACGATCCGCTGGGCGTCGTCCACGACCAGGATTCGGCTGCTCACATGGCCTCGATTCAATCGAGCGGGGTCTATCCGTCTGAAGACGCGCTGCGCCGGGCTCCCGCCCGAACCGTTCGACTATATCACGACCCGCGGAGGACGGTCAAGGGTACCCATGGACTACTTGGGGAGCCTACGCGCCGCTCGGAGCTCTTGGCTGGGTGCGGCTCGCGGCTCTCCTTGTGGTGTCCGGAGCTCGCCGGCAGGTGGATGTGAACCCTCGAGGTGCGGGGACGGTGAAACAAGATAGCAGAGCGGAAGCGAGTGTTCGGCAGGGTCGCTAGGCGGCTTGTGGCCTCCAGCTCTCAGCTCTCGAGCTGGGGCACGGCGATGCCGCGCAGGAGGGATCTCTACAGCGCTCAGCTCTCCAGGTGGCGCTGGGGGAGCTCGCCCGAGGCTCGCTAGGTGGCCTGCGGCCTCATAGGGCTCTTTTTCTAATATCGGCCCGCGGCCTCATAGGGCTCTCTACAGCTCTCTGGCTCGCCTGGGGGGCTCGCGAGGCGGCCTGCGGCCTCATAGGGCTCGCTAGGCGGCCTGCGGCCTCATATAGAGGGCTCTCTAATCGGCCTGCGGCCTCATAGGGCTCTCTAATCGGCCTGCGGCCTCATAGTACTTCGGGGTCCTTGACCGCGCCGGTGGATTTTAATAGTATGGAAGAGCAGGCTCACGAGCGGCGGCGCACGGGCCCGGCTCGCGCCCCGGCTGTGTGAGCCCATACCGTATTGGAGCCGAACGCAGCCTGCTATTCGTACTAGTTCGATCCTGAGGAGCCAATGCGGCCGAAGACCAAGCTGAGCGTGGAACGGCAGGGGGCAATCCTATGAATGAAGGTCTGTCGAGCAGACTGCGAAGGTCGCTCAGCAACTTCTTCAAGTATCGCAAGCGCTACTGGGTCCCGCTCCTGGTAGGGGTGATCTTCGTTCTCGTAAACATCATCGCGGTCCAGTATGCGCAACTGATCTTCGGCTTCGCCTTCCAAGGGGTCTATCTCATCGGATTCATGGCGATACAGGTAGTTGCCTGGATCGGAATCTTCTTCTATGTGCTGGCCGGCCGGGTCAAGATCACCACCATCATGCCAGGGGACCTGAACCTCACCTGGGACGACTACCGGGGCCAGCCGGAACTCGTCAAGCGCGCCAAGGCCTGGGTCGACTACCTGAAGGGGGTCGATACTTTCGAGGACATGGGGGGTGAGTTCGTCGGCGGGATCCTGTTCGAGGGCGCGCCGGGGACGGGGAAGACGTATCTTGCCAAGGTCATCGCGGCGGAAGCCGGAATCCCCTTCGTTTCGGTAGAGGCAAACTCCCTCCTGGGTACCTTCATGGGGATCGGTCCCCTGAAGGTCAGCCAGCTCTTTCGGAAGGTCCGGAATCTCGCTGATGAGCACGGTGGGGGCATCCTCTTCATCGATGAGATTGACGCCATCGGCGGAAGCAGAGGCGGCGTGCAACAGCCCCAGGGCGTGGGAGGCGCCGTTCCGGAGCGCGAGCGCTGGCCGGAGTTGGAGCAGCGGATCCGGTCGCCTGAGGGCCTGGATCCCGTTATGCCGGTAGGCGGCATGATGAACATGGCAGGCGGGGGGATCCTGAACACCCTGCTGATCGAGCTGGACGGCTTCCATGAGCGGCGCAGCCGGATATGGCGTCTACGGAGGCGGCTCCAGATCTGGCTGGGCTATGCAGAGCCGGACTGGACCCGGCCGCGCGTTATGGTGATCGGATCCACCAACAGGGCCGACATCCTCGATCCAGCCCTCGTGCGCCCGGGCCGGCTGGGGAAGCGGATCCACGTGGATCTACCCAGTCCTGAAGGTCTGGAAGACATCGCCAGCTACTATCTGGCCAAGGTCAATCACGACGAGACCTTGACCGCTGAGGCCGTGGCCCGAGATAGCATGCGGCAGACTCCAAACACGGTGAAGTTCGCCATCAACGATGCGGTAATCCTTGCCCATGGGGAGGGCGCCGACACGGTGTCGTACCGCCACTGGAGAACCGCGGTGTCTGAGATGATCCTCGGGCCGAAGCAACCCCTCCCTCTGAAGCAAGAGGACAAGTGGGCTCTCGCAGTCCACGAGTCGGGACACGCGGCGCTCACACTCCTGCTGATGGAGGGCGAGCGCTCGGTGGCGCTCGCGACGATCGATCGCTATGGCAGCGCGTTGGGGCACGTCCTGCCGGTACCTGTCGACATTCGGTATGTCACGTCTGCCGAGAAGCTCGCCAAGTCCATCACCGTGTCAATGGGTGGAATCGCCGCCGAGGAAGTCTTTCTCGGCCATCGAAACAAGTCGGCTGGCGGCGACCTGCCGAATGTCTACTACGTACTCAATGACATGGCCGCTCATGGCATGTTCTCGGTTTGGCCGTGGGAGAGCGACAACGACGCAGAGCTGCGAAGAGAGATGCGCCAGTACCGGCTCCGAACCTACGAGCGGGCCAAGGATCTTCTGAGGGGCAACAGCGATCGGGTGCTCCGACTGGCGGAGGCCTTGAGGGATCGCCGGGAGCTCCTGGGCCAGGAAGTGCTGGAGATCTGGAATCGGGATGGGGAGGCCCCGACCGGGGAAGAGGTTCCACTTCCCGAGAAGAGAGAGCCCGCGCCGGTCGAGGCCCCAGTTCCGGCAGGCGCAGATGAAGGATCTGACCGCCAACGCGCCACGGAAGGAAGCCACTCTGAGCCAGAACCCGCAGAACCCTCCGAGGACGGGAAGGATGGCTGAAGGTCTGCCCCAGATCTATCGGATCCGGAGGTTGCTGGCACTGTTGATCCCGGTTGGGGCTTTGGTCGTAGGTGGCCTTGCCGTCTGGCAGCAGATCCGTCCGCCGGCGAGCACCGTCGAGTCCGGCGCTGGGCCTCAGGGTCCGATGGCTGTAAGGGTCGTTGAGTGGGCAGAGAGGGATGAGGAGGTTGGTGTTGCCCTCTACGTGCCCGATGGCACCTCGGCTGAGGAAATCCGCTCCGATATCGTGGGCGTCTATGATTGGTCACAACAGTTCCACGGAGCGGTCCACTGCGGCGGTGAGGATTCTGAGGCCTGCAAGGTGGGGATTACACGGATTCTCCTGCTCTTCTCCGCCCCCATCGTTCTCACCAGCGGCCAAAAGGCCGACGCCTACGTCGTCGGCTACCAAATGGAACTGGACCAGTTCCACATCTCCCAACTCTTGGTCAGCCCTCCAACCTCCTGGGGCGAGCTGGTCGAGTGGCACAGCGACGCCAGTGGGACGGGCGGCGGAGCCTTCGAGCGGCTTGGAGGCGTTCCCTTCTTGGGTCTGGATCAGGAGCGATCGGAGGCAGCGTAGGTCCCGGCAGGATGGATCCCGCGCGACGGGCGTTTGTGATTCGAAGGGCCGTGCTGGGCATCACGGCCCTTGCGCTATCCGCGGCCACGCTTGCAGGTGGGGCGATTCTGCTGAGCCGTGTGATGGACTCACAGGATACTCCGCCTGGTTCTGTCCCGGGGAAACTGGCGTATTTGGGGGTAGACGGCAACATCTACACCCTAGCCTTGGACGATCCCCTGCCTGTCGCTATCACGACCGATGGGGGGGAGGGGGACCGGGCATACCTCTGGCCCACCTGGTCTCTGGATGGCAGCCGCCTTGGATTCGCCGCCGTGCTTCCGGCTGAGGGGGAGGGACCGGCCGACCGATTCTTGATCACCACCGCTCCTGACGGTTCGGATGTTCAGGCAGCGCAGCTCGGACCCGCGCGGCCTCCCTTCTATCTATATTGGTCCCCGGACGGCAGGCACCTTTCCTTCCTCACTGAAGCCGATGATGGCGGTCTCTCCCTGGGCGTGGCCGAAATGGACGGAGGATCCGTCCGCTACGTCTACTCCGGTGCGCCGATCTACTTTGTGTGGGCGCCGGACGCCCGAAGTCTGCTCCTCCATTCGGCGCGAAGCGAGGGTGGCCGGCCGAGGGACGATCTCTTTGTTCTTCCCCTCCAGACGGGCGAGCCCGAGTCGAAGGTGGAGGAGACTCCCGGTGCCTTCCGGACTCCAGCCTGGTCGGAGGACGGCGAGTCTGCTCTGGTCGCCACGATCGACGGTCACCTGGTGCTGAGCGAGCTCTCAGGGGGAGCCAGGCGCCGACTGGCCGAGTTCGAGGGCAGCATCGCGTTTGACCTGTCTCCGAGGGGGGACAAGGTCGCCTATCTCGTGACGGAAAGCTCCGAGCTGGGCAGCCTGGGCACTCTGCACGTGTTGGACGTCGAGACCGGAGTCGAGACGACTCTGAGCAGGGGCAATACCATGGCCTTCTTCTGGGCTCCCAATAGTGAGAAGGTCGCCTATCTGACGGCTAGGACGGTGACTCCGGACGAGGAGAGCGAGGAAGGACAGGAGGGCCAGGGTCGCCTGCTGTTGACCCTTCACGTGGCCAATGTGGAGACCGGCCTATCGGAGCCCCTTGTCTCGTTCTTCCCTGCGCGCGACTTCGCGTTCGTACTCCCGTTCTTCGATCAGTACGCTCATTCGCTTAGCTTCTGGTCTCCCGACAGCCGGTATTTCGTGTTCGCTGGCCAGGGAGAGATTGGTGGGTCAGGTATCTGGGTGGTCGACGTTGAGACGGGCGCCCGAGACCAGGTTGCAGTCGGAAGCGTAGCCGTCTGGTCTTGGAGGTAGCTGAAATCACAGCTGGTCGCTTGTGCCCGTAGGCCGCTGGGTCCGCGTTGCCCACACCTCCGACCTCCATGCCGAGAGCGGGATACTTGTCTTCGCGGACGGTCGTCCCATCGCTCTTTTCGCAGTATCGGGGACGTACTACGCGTTGGACGACACCTGCAGTCACTCAGGTGGGCCACTCTCCGAGGGATTCCTGGAAGATGGACTCGTCGAGTGTCCGTGGCACGGCGCCCAGTTTGAGCTCGACACTGGGCGAGTCGTACGTCCACCGGCCGTTCAGGAGGTCCAGACCTACCCGGTCCGGGCGGATGGCTCAGATATCCTAGTTGAGGTTCCCTAGGTCGTCCGTGGAGCGCTCAAGGCCCGCGGCTTCCTTGGCACTAACGGACCTGGATGGGCGTCGCCGCTCGGTGGATCGAAGCGGGTGGCCCGCAGTCCTTGCCTTCTTCCATTCGGGCTGTGCCACGAGCCGGCTCGCTGCCCCATTTCTGGAGCGGCTTCATATCGCCTATTCGCAAAATGGGGCAAGGATCCTAGCCATCTCGCAAGATCCCTCCGGACCCACAGTCCGGTTCGCGGAGGAGAACGGCTGGACTCTTCCTGTGCTTCTGGACCCCGACGGCGTAGCCTCGCGGGACTACAATCTACAGTGGGTACCAACGCTGTACTGGATCAACCGGGCTGGTCTGGTGGCGGCCTCTCTGGTCGGGTTTGACGCTGCGGGATACAATGAGCTGGCCGGCCAGATCGCTGCTGAGATCGGGGTCGCCCCAGTTGAGATCGTCTTGCCGGAGGATGCAGTACCAGACTTCCGGCCTGGCTGAGCCCCTCGGGCATTTGGCCCCGGCGGGGCCTGAACCGCGGATGAGATGCGAGGTCCCGTCGGCCGGTCCTGGCACGTCCGATGATCATCGACACGCTGGTTCTCGGTCTACTCCAGACGAACTGCTACCTGGTCGGTGAGGAGGAATCCGACGAGGCGTTGGTCATTGACCCGGCGGCGGAGCCGGATCGCATCCTTCGTGCGCTCGCGCTGCGCGGCTGGTCAGCCCGCGTGATCGTGGCCACCCACGGCGATTTCGATCATGTGCTCGCTGCCGCCGCCGTCAAGGAGGCCACCGGTGCCGAGTTTCGTATCCATCCCCACGATGAGGACAAACTGCGCAGTATGCAGAAGAATGCCGCCGCGTTCCTAGGGGTCGCGACAGATCCGCCGGCGGAGGTGGATGGCTACCTGGAGGATGGTGACGAGGTGCAGTTTGGTGGGAGCGCCCTTCGGGTGCTTTGGACGCCCGGCCACACGCCTGGCAGCATCAGTCTCTACGACGGCGCTGAGAGTGTGTTCTCAGGAGACGCGCTGTTCTCAGGCTCCATCGGCCGGACCGATCTGCCCGGCGGCGACCTCGCCACGCTCACGTCTTCGATCCGGGACAAACTGCTGACCCTCGAAGACGAGGTTACCGTGTATCCAGGTCATGGCCCGGCGACCACGGTGGGCAGAGAGCGCCGCGTCAATGCGTTCCTGAAGTAGGGGCTGGCAAATCGATGCGGAGGCAGGGGATAAGAGGTCCCAGCACATCGGCCCGCCCAGTCCTTCCTACCGGTCGGGTGCTCTTTGCCATGTGTGGGGTCTTCGTGCTCGGCGGCTGCGCACGCGCACCGGAACTGCCCAGCGAAGGGTGGGTGGCGGTCACAAGGCTGCCTACGGCGCGGGGAGAGCTCACGGCCACCGTCCTGGAGAATAGGATACTCGTCATCGGAGGCATGACTGGGCTTGGGAGTTCCTCCGATCTCGTGGAGGCCTATGACGTCCCCAGCGACCGCTGGTCCGCACTCGCACCTCTTCCGCGTCCCCTGAATCACGCCGCATCGGCAACTCTGGATGGCACCGTCTACGTGGTAGGTGGGAGCGAGGACTTCCTCCGCGGCCCCCCACTTCCGAGCGTCTACGCGTATGATCCTGGAAGCGACCGCTGGCGCAGGCGGGCGGACATGCCTGAGAGTCGCTGGGGCTCCGGAGTCGCCGCCGTGGGAGGACGGCTGTATGTGATCGGGGGCACCGGAGGTAGGGTCCCGTCTGCGGTGATGATCTATGACCCTGCCGCAGACGTGTGGAGCGAAGGCGCGGCGCTCCCCACGCCCCGTGATCACCTGGGAGTCGTGACTTGGGAAGGCCGAATCTTCGTTATCGGTGGACGTGACGAGAACAGGAACCTCTCGGTGGTGGAGATCTACGATCCGAGTTCTGACACCTGGTCGGAGGGGACGCCTTTGCCCACTGCCCGCAGCGGCATGGCCACGGTCGCCCTGGAGAATCGGATCTACGTGATTGGAGGAGAGGATCCGCTCTCGGTGAACCGCGTCTTCTCGGAGAATGAAATCTATGATCCGGCGAGCGACACCTGGTCAACGGCCTCTCCGCCGCTCACACCTCGGCACGGCGTGGCGGGCGTCGCGGCCGGGGGGAGGCTGTTCCTCCTGGGCGGATCGGCCAATCCAGGCGCGCTCTCGTTCTTGTCCTGGTCCGACGCGGTCGAGGCGTTCTCCCCGGCGTAGCGTCACGCTCCGGAATGGACCGTCTGGTCTTCCTTCTCCTGTCACAGGTCACCGCTGGTGGAGTCCTCCTCCTTCGGCTGGTCCCCGTTCGCAGGGCTGGAAGCACGTTTTTCTGGGTGATGGGCGGTTCATTCTTGGTGCTGTCGGCCCTCGCCCTAGTCGCGGACTTGGCATTCCTCGGCAGAGACGGAGGGGCGGTCCGGTCGGAGGCTGTGGGATGGCTTGAGCTCGGGGCCCTCTCGGCCCTATTAGCGACGCTCGGACTGTTTGCGTGGTCGGCGTGGACGGGCCGCGATCGGATCCGCGGAGCATCCTGGATCGCTGCCTCCCTTCTTGCCGTCACCGTCGTGACCGTCAGTGCATGGAGCCTCGTGCCAGCCTTCGCTCCGTTTGGGACACTGGTCCTTCTCGTGGCGAACTTCCTGGCCGCGGCACTTCTCCTCGGATCCGTCACGACCGGCATGGTTCTGGCCCATTGGTATTTGGCAGCGCGGCAGCTGCCGCTTGCGCCCCTTCGCAGTATGGTCGCAATCCTCATCGCCTCATCGGTCCTGGTCGCGGTCCTGGCAGTTCTTGGCACCGTCGCCGGCGAGGTTGCCCGCTCCCCGCTGCCCGAGCCTCTCGCGGTGCCGTCCGCCACCTTTCCGGTGCTGATCTTCTGGCGTGTGGCCGCTGGGATAGCAGCACCGCTTCTCCTGGGACTGATGATTCGCCAGGCCGTCGGATATCGCACCACCACCGCGGCCACCGGACTCCTCTATGTGGCCGTCCTGTCGGTCTGGGGAGGGACGCTTGTGGCGCGATATCTCCTTCTCGGAACGGGAGTGGCTTGGTGATTCCCCTCTGGGGCGAGAGGGGCTAGAAGGATCCTCCAGTGCGGTTTGGCTTCGACGGCCGGTACATCCGCGATTCATATCCTGGGATTGGCCGCTATACATACCATCTTCTGGAGGCGCTGCTCGCTCTCGAGAGCGGGGATGAGTGGTGGGTGCTCTACGATCCGGCCGCTCTCGACAGTCGCTTCTCGCTGAAGCGACTGGAAGATCGAACAGAACTGACTCTGGTGCCTTCCGTGACGCCCGTGCGAACGTTGGCCGAGCAGGCACGGCTGCCTAGTCTCCTCGCTCGCCTCGCTCCCGATCTCTTCCACACGCCCTTCTATCTGTATCCCTACCTTACCGGGATTCCCTCCGTCAGCACCGTGCACGATATCATCCCTCTGGCCCTTCCATCGGGGTTCTCGTTGAGGTCGCGTTGGATCTTCCGGCTGGCGACTCAGCTCGCGATCTGGAGATCGCGACGGATCATCGCGGTATCGAGTTTCACGGCGGGAGTCCTCGACGAGCAGTTTGCGGGAGCGGGCGGCAAGCTCGCAGTCGTGCCTGAAGGCGTCGATGCCCGGTTTCGACCCATCGAGCGTGGCGATGTGGACGAGCTCCGCTCTCATTACAACCTCCCGGAGAGGTACTACCTGAACGTGGGGATCGATAGTCCGCACAAAAACCTCCGGTTGCTGGTGGAAGCCTTCGCACCGCTTGGCTCCGGTCCTTCGCTCGTCCTAGTGGGCCCGCCTGACCCGCGGCACACGGGGACCCGGCGCGCCGTGGAGGAGCATGGCTTGGCCGATCGTGTTTTGTTCCTAGGTGCGGTCCCGGAGGAGGACCTCCCCGCCTTGTACAGCGGCGCCGAGGTGTTCTTGCTCCCGTCGCTTCAGGAGGGGTTCGGGCTTCCGGCGCTGGAAGCTATGGCCTGTGGGACGCCCGTCATATGCTCCGACGCTTCAAGTCTCCCTGAGGTGGTGGGAGACGCTGCGGTGCTGATCGACCCCGGAGACTCAGCGGGGTGGACGGCGGCCATCAAGCGGCTGTCGGACGACGCCGCGCTTCGCGAGCGGATGGCCCAGCAGGGTCTGGCGCGGGCTACCTCCTTCACCTGGCGCCGCGCCGCGGAGGCCACGCGGGAGCTCTATCAACAGGCCCTGGAGACCTAAGGCCTTGTGCTCCCGGGACGAGGCTTGAGGACAAGGCCACCGGGAACTAACATGGCTTCGATGCAGGGGCCGGAGTCTCTCACGGTGACAGTAGGCGAGCGGGTGCGGCGTTTCGCTGCACTCGGCGCGGCCGTGGCCATCACGCTGACTCTCGTTCTATTCAGGGACGATGTCGTGGGTCTTGTGGCGGCCCTCCGCGAGCAAGGACAGGACCAGCCGCTCTGGGGCCACCTAGCCGTGTTCGTGATCAACCTCGTGGGAAGCGGTACGGTCATCCTCCCGGTGCCTGCACTCATCGCCGTGTATCTGGGGGGAGGCATCCTTCACCCAGTCACGGTGGGAATCGCTGCCGGCGCGGCGAGCGCGATGGGAGAGATGACCGGCTACCTCGCCGGGTACGGCGGACAGGGGCTGATCGAAAGGCACGACTTGTACCGGCGGATGGTTGGTTGGATGCGCCGTAACGGGTTTCTGACCATCCTGGCGCTCTCCATCATCCCCAATCCGGTCTTCGACCTGGCCGGCATGGCCGCTGGGGCCCTCCGCTTTCCAATCTGGCGCTTCCTTTCCGCGGCCCTCATCGGCAAGACCGTGAAGATGATGGCAGTGGCGTATGGTGGATACTACTCGATCGCTCTGGTGGAGCGACTGGTGGAGGGGGGATAGGGCTATGGAGGGCTGGAATCCCGACCGGATCAAGGCGTTGAGGAGCCACCTGGGGCTGACGCAGGTGGAGATGGCGGAAGAGCTCGGGATGCGGCAGCAAACCATCAGCGAGTGGGAGACGGGAGTGTACCGCCCCAGGGGAGGAAGCATTCGGCTGTTGGAGATTCTGGCTGAGCGCAGTGGGTTCGAATCGGAGGCTGAGCCGGAGGTGTCCCGTCCCCCAATAGCCATCGAGCGGCAAGAGGAGAGGGCAGAGCCCGAAGAAGAGGAGTCCGACTGGGCGACCTGGGCCGGCTAGCCACGTCTTGACACCCACCTTCCTGCATGCTAGGATCATGCATACGCTAGAGGCGTTGAGCAGGAGGAGTAGGCGGCAGACACCCGATAGAGAAGGGGAGTCGTCGGCTGGAAGCCCCCGCGGGGAGTGTCGCTGAAGGTCGCCTGGGAGCTAGGGCGCTGAAGGAGAGCCAAAGGTAGGCGCCCTCGGGAAGGCCCGTTACAGCCGCTGAGTGTCCCGGCCCGATGGGGCCGGGGAACCGAGGTGGTACCGCGGGAGTCGTCCCTCTCGTCCACGGACGAGGGGGGCTTGTCATTTCGGCCGAGCTGGTGCAGCGGGGCAGACCTGTGGCGGAATGGTGGGAGCGCTTCTTCGACGACGTCTATCTGAGGCTGTGGGCCGAGACTATCGGTCACGAGCGGACCGAGGAGCAGGTGACGGGCGTCCGAAGACTGCTGCCGCTCCCCTCCGGGGCGGCGATTCTCGATCTGGCTTGCGGCCACGGTCGCCTCGCTGTCCCGCTCGCGCAGGCAGGGTATGAAATGACGGGGCTGGACCTGTCAGAAGTGTTTCTGGATGCGGCGCGGAGCGCAGCTCGCGAGGCGGGCGTGGAAATCGACTTTCGTCGCTGGGACATGCGCGAGATCCCTTGGAAGAATAGGTTCGATGGTGTTATCAACCTCTTCACTTCCTTCGGGTTCTTAGAGAGAGACCACGAGAATCAGCGGGTGCTGGACGGGGTCTTTCGCGCGCTCAAACCGGGCGGGGTGTTCCTGATCGATATCGCGAATCGGGATAGCCTGATGACAATCTGGCAAGATCGGGCCTGGGACGAAGTGAACGGGGTCCCCGTGCGGCGCGAACGCGAGTTTGAGCCCGTTTCGGGACAGATCGCCGAGACGATCCGATGG
>CAYGBX010000029.1:21122-22485 GCA_964348195.1 uncultured Anaerolineales bacterium | reverse complement strand
CATGTATTAGGCACGCCGCCAGCGTTCATCCTGAGCCAGGATCAAACTCTCCGCAGTGTTTCACATTCGTTGATCAAGGGTCCCAGGGTCCGCAGGGCTTCCTGTCACTCTTCAGTTGTTAAGGTGCCGTCGCGCCTATCAGTCAGGGTAGCGATCCCGCGAGACAAAAAACCACTGACACCCGTCAGCGGAGGCGAGGGCCGACTTGTTGCTCCGAGGATGTTGGCGCTCTACCTCCCTTCCACCGGTTGTTATCGCTATCGGGTCGCCCCGACTGCGATTTCATGATAGCACATGGCCCAGAAGGTGTCAACCATACATTGGGAGCGCGACGAAGCCCCCTCCGTTCTGGTCGGAACACGGCCGCCAGAAGCTTCTTGGGAACAGAGGCGCGTCGTAGGAACGCTGGGGAGACGAGTTCCGCTACCGGGCATTGAGGGTCCAATCGTACGCCTGGTAGTCCACCTTCAGGCCGTCGCGGCTGTCACCCAGAAAGGTCTTGGCGAGACCTTCGTCGAGGTAGGGAACGATGAAATCGAGTGAGCCTCGAGCTCCGCCGAAGTCTCTGCCGTACCAGAAGAAGATTCGTGACAAGGAGACTCTGCGCGACTCCGGATCCACCTGCACTCCGCCACGGTTGACAAAGCTGCGGGCCGCCAGATCGAGCTGCTGATCGAGGCGATCGGCATCATAAATCGAGATCGGCGGACACGATCGGGACGCACAATTCAGGGCGAAGTGGATCCGAGGGTCTACCGGCTCGATCACATGGGTCCGGCGTGGGTCGGTGGGTCCGAAGTGCGGTCCGGGGATGGCAGGATGGCCACAGTTGCCACGAAGGATTCCGTGCTCGATATCATTGGCCGAGTACCGTTCGCCTCCGATCCGGTAGGCAGCTCGCCAGAAAAAGCCGCTCAGTTCCCGCACGCTCTCGGCGACGCCGTAGCCGATGACAGCGTCGATGAGGAGCGCGTTGTAGAGATTGATCCAGAACGCCGTGCGTTCCTCCCGGCTCAAGAGTTCGCCAGGATCAAAGGCGGCCAATCTTGCCGCGCAGTCCTGGTGATCCGCGTAGGCCTGACTGTCCCTCAGTTGAGCGTAGTCAACCGCGCCTTGCATCCCATCGACCGCGCTGCCGATCAGGCTGTTCACGGACTCACGGAGCACCGCGGCCATGTTCTGTCGACCCGACCCGTCTCCAGATCGCGCACTACCTGCTCCGTTGCCGGGCCGATCCCGACATGGACGGTTGCCAGCGTTCAACACCTCGGCAGGATCGACACCATAGACAGTGAAGAGACCTCTTCGGACTGCCCCCGAGACTGGCGCAAGAATCCGGTCCCACACCCTACCGTTGGAACTC
>CAYGBX010000029.1:0-21022 GCA_964348195.1 uncultured Anaerolineales bacterium | reverse complement strand
CTACACAAATGCTAGCACAACCCATAGACCCGAACGTAAGCTACCTACCTATAGATTGCTCCGTTCCGATGTCAGCCATCGGCCGACCAGGTGGAACGGGATGGAGCGAACTACCCTGCTCCCAGGATACCTGCAGGGTACGGTGTCCGCCGCCGCTTGCGGGGATCCGCCACCATTGGATAGACTCACGGCTCAAGTCGCAGCGGACGTCGTCTCAAGAGACAGCCGGCGCTGCCTGAAGACTCAGCCTAGGGGAGGGCTAGATGGATCTGTACGTCATTCTGCTTCGGATTGTCCACATCTTCTCTGGGGTGTTTTGGGTGGGAGCGGCGGCTCTCATGGTCTTCTTCATCGGACCGACCGCGACTTCTCTCGGAGCCGATGCCCAGAAGTTCATGCAGCACTTCATCTTCAAGCGTCGGTTCACCGACGCAGTCCTGGCCAGCGCCGTGCTCAACGTCATCGCCGGGGTCCTGCTCTATTGGCGCGCTTCCGCCGGGCTGCAAACGGCTTGGATCACCTCTGGACCAGGGATCGGGTTCACCGTGGGAGCGCTGGCGGCAATTGCCGCCCTGGCAGTCGGCTTCTCCGTCACGCGACCCGCTGTCCTCCGGCAGGGAGCCCTCAGTGGGGAGATCCAGGCGGCGGGCCAACCCCCCACAGATGAGCAGATGGCGGAGCTCCACCAGATCCAGGAAAGGAGCACTAGGGCCGGCCGCTGGACCCTGATACTGGTCGCCGTCGCGCTCCTAGGTATGGCCATAGCGCGGTATCTGAGCTTCTAGATACCGCCTCTTGACCCGTCCCCGCATCTCGTCCATACTCAAACCTGCGGGGCGTAGCGCAGTTTGGTAGCGCGCAGCGTTTGGGACGCTGAGGTCAGAGGTTCAAATCCTCTCGCCCCGACTGAGCCCTCGGGGCTCGACGATGGCTCAGGCGGGTGTAGCTCAATGGTAGAGCTCCTGCCTTCCAAGCAGGTGACGAGGGTTCGATCCCCTTCACCCGCTCCTGATCGGTCGGTCGGCGACCCACCTCCCAACACCCTCTTGGGGCGCCTCAGGCCAGATCGCCGACAGCACCGGGGCCCGTAGCTCAGTGGTAGAGCGACCGGCTCATAACCGGTTGGTCCCAGGTTCGATCCCTGGCGGGCCCACTATCAGCCTCATCCCAGATGCACTGCCACCGTTGAGCACCGTCTGCCACCCACCACTGCAGCCTTCCTGCCCCTTCGTCATAGGATGAGTCTCGAGTCCCACATAGGAGCACGCTATGCAACCTTGCGCAAAAATGAGTAGTCTTGTATAGGATAGAAGCCCGAGATAGCCCTAGATGATGAAGCGTCCCCGCCGGCGGATCGAATCGCGTCGATCTGGCACTCTCTTCCACGATGTGGTTCTTCCCGGCCTGATGGTGCTCATCGCCGTCGCGCTGATCATCCTGGTGGCGACGGTGGTGGTGGCAGTAGCTGGCCAGATCTCCGCATGACACGTTCGGGGGGAGGAGTGTATGGAAACGATTAACACCTACTTGCCGTTCGGTTCGGCAGCGATCAGCTGGATCTTCGCTGCCGCCGTGCTGCGACGATACGCTGCCGGGCGCCGTCCCTACACCCTGCTGTGGGGACTCGGCATGGTCTGGTTTGGCCTGGGGACCACTACTGAGGCCTTGCACAACCTGAGCGGCTGGAATCCGACGGTCTTCCGCGTCTGGTATCTGTCCGGGGCCATGCTGACGGCCGCGTGGCTGGGTCAGGGGACAGTGTATTTGCTGCTCCGCCGCGGCGCTGCCCATGTCTTGATGGCGATCCTTCTGGCAGTTTCGGTGCTGGGGGCCTTCCTGATCTTCCAGGCCGACCTCGACCCCGCGCAGCTTGAAGGTGACCAACTCAGCGGAAAGGCGATCGTCGGTCCCCTCCTGGGCACCATGAGCACACCGCTGCCCCGTCTTGTCACGCCCTTCACGAACATCTACGGCACGGTCGCTTTGGTGGGCGGCGCCGTCTACTCGGCATGGATCTTCTGGCGAAAGCGGATTCTCGCCAACCGCGTCACTGGGAATGTCCTGATCGCCTTGGGGGCGCTGTCCCCCGCATGGGGCGGGACACTTGCCCGTCTGGGCCAGCCAGCCTATCTGTACGCGAGCGAGCTCATAGGAGCCGTGCTGATGTTCCTGGGCTTCCTCCGCGCCACCGAGCCATCGGAGGAGACAGCCGCGGAGCCCGCGTCCGAGCCTATATCTCCAGCCCAGTGACCAGCACAGAGCTATGAGCTCCGGGCCCGGCACACATGCCGGGCCCTATCTTTTCCAGTTCCCAGCCGACCCCCACTCGCGCCTCTGCCTTGACGGCATGGGTTCTCGTCGTCCAGACTGCGGGCGCCCATGAACAACGAGATTGTACGGCTGTCCCCCTCCAGTCTCCGGCTCCTGCTGGACTGCCCCCGCTGCTTCTGGCTCCGCTTTCGCGCAGGCCACGAGCGGCCCCGCGGTATCTTTCCCTCGCTTCCCGGCGCAATGGACCGGAAGATCAAGGCCTACTTCGACCGCTACCGCGGGTCCCTCCCACCGGAACTCGTGGGGAAAGTGGACGGCGTTCTGATGAAAGACCTCGAAACCATGAACCTCTGGCGGAACTGGAGGACCGGGCTTCGCTATATAGACGAAGATTTGGGTATCGAGCTGTCCGGGGCACTCGACGATTGTCTTCAGGACGGAGAGTTCTACCTCCCTCTCGACTACAAGACTCGTGGATCTCCTCCTCGGCCCGGCACCCCTTGGTACTACCGGTATCAACTGAACGTCTACAGCCTCCTCCTGAGCGAGAATGGCTATGGGACCGACTCCCGCGCCTACCTTGTCTACTACTACCCGGAAGCAGTTGAGGAGAAAGGAACCGTCGTCTTCCAGATCCATCCCGAGCGGGTGGAAACAAGCCTCGAGGAGGCGCAGGGGCTCCTTCGAACCGCGTCAGAAACCCTCAGCGGTGAGATCTCGGATCCGGCGCCTGAGTGCGAATACTGCCGGTGGCAGACTCTGACTAGCGACTTTCAGAACAGCCTGTGACCACGCCTTCCGACGCTCCAAGGCTCACGGCACCCAGACAGGCAGACCGCAGGTAGCGATCATGGCAGCATCTGTTCGCAACCTGATCGTGGGTCCTCCTCTGCCCACCGCCGAGGAGATCCACGAGCGGCTTTCCAAAGTCAAAGCCCTCGCCGTCTTCGCCTCCGACGCCCTGTCCTCGGTCGCGTACGCCACCGAGGAGATCCTGCTTGTCCTGATTCTGGCCGGATCAGCAGCACTGGGTCTCTCGCTCCCCATCGCCATCGCCATCGCCGGCCTTCTCGTCGTCGTCACAGCCTCCTATCACCAGACGATCCAGG
This sequence comes from uncultured Anaerolineales bacterium, assembly GCA_964348195.1. Taxonomy (GTDB): domain Bacteria; phylum Chloroflexota; class Anaerolineae; order UBA7937; family JACPPX01; genus CAYGBX01. The sequence goes on along the minus strand of CAYGBX010000029.1, from coordinate 17,642 downwards.
CCTACCCCTCAGGCGGCGGCGCGTACTCGGTCGCCCGGGAGAACCTTGGACTCTGGCCGGGTCTTCTCGCCGCCTCCGCCCTCCTCATCGACTACACGCTCACCGTGGCTGTCAGCATCACGGCGGCGGTGGCGGCGGTGAACTCGGCCTTTCCAGAGTTCCTCCCCTACCGGGTGCCCCTGTGCATTGTGGCCGTCGCCTTCCTGACATGGGCCAACCTCCGAGGTGTCCGGGAGTCGGCGACTCTCTTCTCGGTGCCCACCTATGCCTTCGTCATCCTCGTCCTCGCCCTGATCGCCTCGGGACTCGGTCGCTCCCTGACCGGCGGCCTTCAGGCGCCACCAGCTCCGGAGCCAGCCGCCCTCGCCCCCCTCACGGTCTTCCTGGTTCTCCGTGCTTTCGCCTCGGGGACGACCGCCCTCACCGGGATCGAGGCCATCAGCAATGGCGTGCCCGCCTTCAAGCCTCCAGAACCCCAGAACGCAGGAAAGACTCTCATCGCCATGGCTGGACTCTTGGCCTTCATGTTCCTGGGTATCACGTTCCTAGCCGGTGCCCTCGGCATCCAGCCCTCGTCCCAGGAGACGGTCGTTTCCCAGATCGGTCGGCAGGTGTTTGGGGAGGGCCTTCCTTATCTCGCGCTTCAGGCGGCAACGGCACTGGTTCTGTTCCTGGCTGCCAACACGCCCTTCGCCGGGTTCCCCCGCCTTTCCGCCATCCTGGCTCGGGACGGCCACCTGCCCCACCAACTCGCCAACCTAGGTGACCGGCTCGTCTACGGAAACGGGATGATCGCTCTGTCCGTCCTGGCTTCGATCCTCATCGTCGCCTTCGGTGGCCGGACGCACGGTCTCATTCCCCTCTACGCTGTCGGGGTATTTCTAGCCTTCACCCTCTCCCAGGCGGGTATGATTCGACACTGGCAGACCGAGGGGGGTTCCCGGTGGCGAGCTAAGGCCACCGTGAACGGCGTCGGCGCCACGGTCACCTTCCTCGTCTTCCTGGTCTTCGCGGCCACGAAGTTCGCCGACGGGGCCTGGATCGTGGTGGGGTTGATCCCCTTTCTCGTGTGGCTGTTCGGCCGAGTGAGGGGTCACTACGATGATGTGGGAGAACAGCTCACGCTGGAGGGAGTGCGACCCGAGTCGTGGCGCGATGCCGCCACCCAGAATCGACAGAAGGTGATCGTTCCGGTGTCTGGCATCCACCGGGGGACCCTGCCTGCCCTGCGGTTCGCCCGCTCTCTCTCCAAAGACGTCACCGCCGTGATGGTGGATGTCGACCCCAAGATGACCCAGCAGGTCCAGGAGAAATGGCCGATCTGGGGACAGGACGTCCCCCTCGTGGTCCTGCCCTCCCCCCTCCGGTCCACTCTGGGTCCTCTGCTCAAGTATCTCGGAGAGGTGGATCGCCGGGACCCGGAGCGCGGGCCGGCAGTGGTGGTGCTCCCCGAGTTCATCCCAGCCCGGTGGTGGCACGAGTTCCTACACAACCAGACGGCCCGGCTCATCAAGGCGAGCGTGCTCTACCGATGGGGCCGACCCGGCAAGGACCGGGTCATCGTCGACGTTCCCTTCCATCTCAAGCGGTGAGCGACGCCTCCAGGTCGGGGCCGGTGTTCCTGCTGATTCATAGCCCGCTGGCGGGGCCTCTCACCTGGAGGTCGCTCGCGCAGGAATTCAGACGCCGAGGATTGCAGGCCATCGCCCCAGCGCTTCCCCACGCCATGGATCTCAATCCGCCCTACTGGACGGCCCATGCCAAATCGGTTGCCCTCGCCGCCCCGTTGGCCCCTGGAGAAGAGGCCTTTGGTGCTCGTGGGACACAGCGGAGCGGGCGTTCTTCTTCCGGCGGTGCGGGAGGCATTGGGGAGAGCGGTAGCCGGCTACATCTTCGTGGATGCCGACATCCCGGAGGACAACAAGAGCCGGCTCGATCTATTTCAATCGCGCGAAGACAGGAATTCGTTCCGCCGGGCGGCACAGGAGGGAATGCTTCCCACCTGGACCGAGGAGGACCTACTGGAGACCATCCCCAACCCGGTCTTGCGGCGCCGGTTTGTGGCCGAGCTTCGGCCCCTCCCGCTCGCCGTCTATGAAGAACCGATACCGGTCTTTGAAGGATGACCAGATGCCCCCTGTGGGTACCTGCGGTTCACCGAGTTCTACGAGAGGTCGGCACACCATGCACGGCAGGGAGGTTGGCCCTACGCAGAGATCAACGACGATCACTTTCACATGCTGATAGATCCTCGAGCGGTGGCCGATGCCCTGCTAGATCTGGTCCGAGAGATGGGGGGTGATGGCAGCCCCGGCAACTAGCGGACAGAGGATCCGACCTCCGACGTGGGGACCTTGCCGGCCGGCCTAGTAGTCGCGGGAGAGTAGGTGGGGGTTGCCCAGTCGCACCCTACGCAAGCCCGCGGCACGGGCCGCCTCGAGCGCCTCCGTCGCGTGACGGACGGAGGTCCGAGGGAGATCCGGCATGAAGAAGTGGGGGTGGAAGCCCAGGAGCGCGTAGGGAGTGTCGGGATCCAGCCTGGCGATGAATCGGGCGATCCGCCCGACTTCGAGTGAGTCGACGTAGCCCGGCACCAACAGCGTGCTGGCCACCACTAGCGGTGGATCAGGCCGCTCGCCGGCCCGCTCGACCGCCGCAGCGAAATTGACGAGGGTCCGCCGGTTGGAGGCCCCGGTCAGCGCTCTGTGCAGATTGGAATCGTAGGCTTTCAGGTCGAACTTGATGCAGCCCCCTGTCTGCAGGGAGAGATCCAGGGCCCGGCGCAGGAGCTTGGGGTGCATGGTACCCGCCGTCTCCCAGCAGACCGATACCCCACCGTCGGCCAGGTGCTTGGCGGAGGCCAAGGCATGGGGCATCTGGCTCGCCGGATCCCCGCCAAAGAAGCACACACAGTATGTGCGTGCGTTGCCGCAGGCCGCTAGCTCCCTCGCGGTCATCGCTCGGACCGTTCCCTTTCGGTCGCGCGTGGGGTCCGCCTCGCGAAAGTGCCAGTTCTGGCAGAAGAGACAGTCTAGAGTGCAACTGGCATAGAAAACCGCAAGGTTGTGCTGGCCAAGTTGGCGATGGCCCGGGCACACCCAGTCGGCCACACAGTTGGTGGGTAGAGGATCGCGGTACCAGTGCAGCAAACCGCGAGCGGGGGTCCCGGCGAGGTGGGCCAGCCGGCCATCGCTTGCGACCCTGAGGCCACAGAAACCACGGCCTCCGTCGGGGATGAGGCAGTCTCTGGCACATAGCCCGCAGCGGACCCCGTCCGCAGCACGCGGGGGCACCTCGGGGAGACCGAACTCGAGCCGAGCTTGGCGATGCGTCTCCCGCGGGTAGGCGGCTGCCGTCTCGGGCTCTCGCCGAAGGCATTCCAAGCAAACGCCAACCGCCGCTGCGATCAGTGGGGACCGGGCGCCACACAAGTGGCACCGCGCCTGTTCCATTTGAATCAGCCCCCTATCTTGTGGATGTCAATCTAGGCCCGACGCCACCCGCCGTCAACGCCTTGTGCCCGGGCGTTCCCCAGCCGCATCCCCTTCTCGCGTATGATTAGGAGGTGAGATAGCAATTCCGCACCTTCTATGAAAGAGGCGACCTTTCGGTTCTACGCCGAGCTGAACGACTTCCTGCCCCTCGATCAGAGGCAGACCGGTTTCCTCCATTCCTTCCGAGGCCAGCCTTCCGTCAAAGACACGATCGAGGCCCTGGGGGTCCCCCACACCGAAGTGGATCTCATCCTGGTGAACGGGTCGTCGGTGGGATTCTCGTACCTCCTCCAACCTGGAGACGAAGTCAGCGTCTATCCTGTCTTCGAGTCAGTGGACATCACCCCCATCCTCCGGCTCCGACCCGAGCCCCTCCGAGAGCCCCGCTTCGTCCTGGACAGCCACCTAGGGAAGCTGGCCGCCTACCTGCGCCTCGTCGGCTTCGATACGCTCTACTGGAGCGATGTCGAAGACGCGGCACTGGCGGATGTCTCTCGAGGGGAACGACGGATCCTCCTCACCAAGGACCGTGATCTCCTCAAACGCAGAGCCGTGACCCACGGCTACTTCGTACGAGCTGTCCGCCCTCGCGCCCAGCTGGCTGAAGTCGTGCGCCGCTTCGACCTCGCCCGGTCGATGGCCCCTTTCCGCCGCTGCCTCCGCTGCAACGGGATTCTCAGGCAAGTTCCCAAAGAGGCGGTTCTGGATCACCTCCCGACCCGGACCCGGCGAGATTTCCAGGAGTTCCAGCGGTGCCCCGACTGTGGCCGAGTCTACTGGAAGGGATCCCACTACCGACGGATGCAGCGCCTCATAGGGGCCGTCCTCCGGGATGCAGCCGAATAGCTCACCTCGCTGCATGACCTGGGATGTCCACGGCCTGTAGTCCCTTGCCGGTCCACCTCGCAGGACTGGTGATTCGGGTCTCCGCTCTCAGGCGCGGAGCCGCTTTGCCCCTATCGTGGTCGTCTTTGCCACCTTCGCAGCGGCGAGCAGAGAGGCCGGCCGCCAGCAGCGGGCGAAAAGGCGAGCTGGTGCGCAAGCGGGTGCTACGCGGAGCCGTCTTGCCCCTCCTGTGGACCGCAACCGGACGTCGCGACGATCCCGTCTGTGCTATCCTGACAACCCTGACCGGGGAAACCCATGAAACAGTCGCCGTATCTCTTCCTTGACGCTGGTGGTACCCTGGTGTTCCCCGATCCGGAACGGATCACAGCCCTTGCGGAGACAGCAGGTTTTCCGATCGATCCGGAGGGCATCTACTACGAGCATTATCGGATCGTCTACGAGGTAGACTGGCACGTCCTGCGCTACGGCGAGTTCCCCCAGGCAACCAACGTCTGGACCTACAAGGGATTCTTCCAGAAGCTGTTCGAGGGGCTAGGGGTACCAAGCGCCCCGGCCCGCGATCTCAGCGAGCGAGCTGAGGAGGAGCACAGGCGGGACAGCCTTTGGGCCTTCACCTATCCCTGGGTAACCAACGCGCTCTCGGCTCTGCGAGACAGTGGCTACCGGATGTCGGTCATCTCCAATTCCGACGGTCGCGCGGAGCAGGTCCTCGCTCGAATGGGACTGGCATCGTACTTCGAGAAGGTTCTGGATTCGGCGGATGTCGGGATCGAAAAGCCCGAACCTGAGATCTTCCTCGGTGCTCTGGACGTGCTCGGTGTCGAATCCCAGGACGCACTCTACGTGGGCGATGTGATGTACGTGGATATCTGGGGGGCCAACCGCGTGGGGATAGGGGCTGTCCACCTCGATCCGGCCGGCCTATACCAAGACTGGCCCGGCGAGAGAATCTCCGACATCTCTGCCCTCCCCGAGTGGTTGACCCGGTACGCGTGTCGCTCCGCCGGGACAGATCTCCACCCTCTGCGCGCCTTCCGGCTCGCCTCGTAGGGATCGCAGAAGCAGCACCTCCGGAGCCCGCCGGCCCCACGCGTATCCCCACCCCGCCACCCTTGCCGACGGGGCCGTATCCTTGGAAGCCGTCCAGGCGGCAGCGTATAATCGCCCGGCAGCCGCGATGAAACTGGTCACCACCGCCCAGATGCGCCAGATCGAGGAGAAGGCCGACGCCGGTGGCCACTCCTACGATCAGATGATGGACCGCGCGGGACGCGCCGTGGCCGATGCCATCGAGGCCCGCTTTCGGGTCCAGGATCTGCCCATCTTGATTCTGGTGGGGCCGGGCAACAACGGCGGTGACGGGCTGGTGGCAGCCCGACACCTCCAACGAGCCGGTGGGTACGTATCCCTGTATCTCTGGAATCGCAAGACCGCCCGGGATCCGAACTTCAAAGCGATCCAGGACCGCAACATCCCGTACGTCCTGCATAGCAAAGACGGGAACCTGAAGGAGCTAAGACGGCTCCTCAAGGATTCCCGGCTGGTGGTGGACGCACTGCTGGGCACGGGCGCCTCCCGGCCGATCGGGGCGCCGCTCTCGGAGATCCTCGCGGCTCTCGCCGCGCAAAGAGAAGCGGATGATCCGCCCTACCTGGTGGCCCTGGATGTTCCGTCCGGCCTGAACTGCGATGACGGATCGCTGGACCCAGCGACGGTGGCTGCCGATCTGACCATTACTTTGGCCCTCCCCAAGTGGGGGCTGTATCTCTTCCCCGGAGCAGCCGCGACCGGCGAGATCGTGGTACGTGATATCGGGATCCCGGCGCGTCTGGCCAGCGGGATCGAGGACGAGGTCGCCACAGACGAGATGGTCCGCCGGATGCTGCCGGACCGGCCTCTGGACGCTCACAAAGGGACGTTCGGAAAGGCGCTGATCGTGGCCGGCTCAGCCCACTACACAGGCGCCGCCTATCTTGCCAGCACCGCTGCAGCCCGCGTGGGGACTGGGCTCGTGACCCTCGCTCTCGCACAGAACCTGCATCCCGTTCTGGCCGCCAAGCTCACCGAGGTGACCTTCTTGCTCCTCCCCCACGACCTCGGAGCCCTCGTTCCGGAGGCGACTCGGGTGCTCGCAGAAAGACTGACCGAGTACCGGGCGATCCTGGTGGGACCCGGCCTGGGACAGGAGTCCGCAACCGTGAAGTTCGTCCATAGGCTTCTGGGTCTCGAGGAGACGGTCGGGGGGAAGGGGCTCGGCTTCTTGACGGAGTCAGAGGCGGAAGAGGAGCAAGCCAGCCTCCCCGCTACAGTGCTGGACGCAGATGCCCTCAACGCGCTGACTGAGGCAACCGAGTGGTGGGGGTCGCTGCCGGAGGATGTGGTTCTGACGCCTCACCCTGGGGAGATGGGCCGGCTCCTCGATCGTCCGGCTGAGGAGATTCAGGACGACCGGCCCGGCGCGGTCAGGGAGGCGGTCCAGACGTGGAGGAGAGCGGTCATTCTCAAAGGCGCCCACACGCTCGTCGCTAGTCCGCAGGGAAAGCTGGTGGTGATCCCCTTCGCCAATCCCGCTCTAGCCTCTGCCGGCACGGGCGACGTGCTGGCAGGCGCGGTGGCCGGCCTGATGGCGCAAGGGCTCCAACCTTTCGAGGCAGCGGTGGCAGGCGCCTATCTTCAGGGCCTGGCCGGTGCCATGGTTCGCGAGGCCCTCGGAGATTCCGGGGCCGTGGCCGGCGATCTCCTCCCGAATCTGCCTCGCGCGATCCGGGCAGTCAAAGAAGAAGAGGGGAAGACCTCGCTTCCCCTCATCTAGCCTGAACGCACGTTTCCGTCAGGCCTTCTTGGCCGCCGCCTTCCGAGTCCCCTTCTTGGGGGCCTCTTCTTTCTTTCCTGTCATCTCGTCTCGGGTCTTGGCAGCTGCCTTCTGGCCTTCCTCGATCGCTTCCTCCAGACGGATGCGCTGCTCCTCCAGAGCCGCCGCCCCGCGCTCCTGCCACTTCCTCGCTTCTACCTGAAGCCGCTTGGCCTCCTCCTGAAGCTCCTGGGCGCGCTTGAGAGCCTCCTCGGCCAGATCCTCGGCGCGGCCTCGCAGCTCAACCGAGCGCTCGCGAAGCTCGCTCCGAGTCTCCTCGCCGCTCTTGGGGGCGTAGAGCATCCCCACTGCGGCTCCGATCAGGCCACCCAGGATCAGCCCGCTCAGAAACCCGCCGTCTGAGTTGTCTGCCATCTCGTATCTCCTTTCCAGGAAGGGATGGTGCTTATGGTGGTCCGGCTAGTCTCCGGCCTCCGAGGATTCTGCGTCCGTGGCCGGCTGGCGCCGGTCTCGGCGCAGGACGCGGAGGAAACGGTTGACCGCAGATCCGTAGCTGACCGTCCGGACGAGGGGATTCACCACATACCTACTCAGAATCACAGCCGTGCCGCGGACGGTGTTGGCAGTCTCGTTCGCCGACTCCATGATCGGAGTGAGCTCCTCCCGCAGCATTCGCACCAGGCTCCAGACCTGCCACACCAGCACCGCGAGAACAAGGCCGAGGAGAAGCGTCTCCACGGCCAGGGCAATGATCGCCAGATCCCGCAGCACTGCCAGGGACATCCTAGCTCCGTCGAGTCATTATATCACACGCGTATGAGGCGAGCAACGAACATGGCGATCCAGGCCCCGATCGCCCCTCCCGCCGCGTATACCGCTCCCAACTTCAGCACCGCAAACCCGATCGCTGCCGCCACAAGGTGCCCCAGGACGAAGCCCAAGAGCGCCGCGATCCACACGAGACCCAGCTGCCTCAGGGTACGCCCCCAGAGGAAGTGAAAGATCCCGGCGTTGAGCGACGCCAGAACCACGATCAGAAGAAGCGGGGGAGATATCAGAGAGATCAAGCGGTGGTGGCTCGGTCGATGATCCCACCCCCCACGACAGCGTCCCCCTGGTAGAACACCACCCCTTGGCCGGGGGTCACAGCTCGCTGGGGCTCATCGAAGACGAGGCGGGCCCGCCCCTGGTCCAGGGGCTCTAGAGTCGCAGCTGCCTCCCGCGATCGGTACCGGATCCGGGCCGTTCCAGACAGGGTTTCATCTGGGGGCGCCCCAGCGACATAGGAGAGGTCCCGCGCCAGAAGGGCCTTGCTCTGCAGGGCCTCCTCCGGGCCCACCACGAGCGCGTTGCGGGCCGGGTCCAGCTCTACGATGTAGAGTGGCTTTCCTGCGGACACGCCCAGCCCGCGTCTTTGGCCGACTGTGTACCGCCACAACCCACCGTGCTCGCCCAAGGTATTGCCGTCTCGGTCCATGATGGGCCCGGGGCTGGGCCGCAAGCCACCCTCGGCTTCAAGAAAGCGAGCGTAGCTTCCGTTGGGGACAAAGCACAGTTCCTGGCTCTCCGACTTGTCAGCCACCGGCAGACCGTGCTCCCGGGCGAGATCCCGCACCTGATCCTTCGTCCGGTCGCCCACTGGGAACAACACCTGGGCCAGCTCCTCCTGCCCCAGCATGTACAGAACGTAGGACTGGTCCTTGCCCGGGTCGCGCCCCTTCAGCAGTTGGTAGTGACCGTTCTCACGCTTGATCCTGGCGTAGTGTCCGGTGGCCAGATAGTCTGCGCCCAGCGCGCGCGCGCGCTTGAGCAGCGCGTCGAAGCGAATGTGCCGGTTGCACTGCAGGCAGGGGTTCGGGGTCCGGCCCGCCGCGTACTCGTCGACCAAGTAGCGGACCACCCGACGCTCGAATTCCGGGCCCGCGTTCATCATGTAGAAGGGTGCGCCGATCGCCTGACAGATGCGGCGAGCATCAGCCGCCGCCTCCGGGCTGCAGCACCGGTTCTCCTCGCCGGGGGGGCCCCACAGCCGCAGCATCACCCCCACAACCTCGTACCCACTCTGGTGCAGCAGGAGGGCCGAGACGGAGGAGTCCACCCCTCCGCTCATGGCCACTACCGCTCGGCGTCGGTTCCCGTTCCCGTGAGCCGCCATGGGCGTTCCATTATAACATACGGATTCAGCCGCCTTCGTTACGGCTGAGATAGGAGAGCGAGGAAGGATGGACTCCACCCTCTCAGGAGTGTGGCGCGCCCTGGTCCGATTTGCGTTCCACCGTCTGTACCACGAGTTCGCATGGGCCTACGACTCCGTCAGTCGCATCGTTTCGCGAGGACAGTGGCGCCAGTGGCAAAGGGCCGCCCTCCCCCATCTGCGGGGTCCTTTGGTGCTCGATCTCGGGTGCGGGACCGGCGATCTGCTCCAGGATCTGGCAATTGAGGGGCTACGTGCCATCGGCATGGACGAATCCACCGCCATGCTTCGAGTCAGTCGCAGGAAGATTGAGATGGCGGACGCGGGTGAGCGCACCAGCTTGGTCCGGGCCACGGCCCAGGCACTCCCTCTTCCCGATGGCCACCTGAACTCAGTGGTGGTCACCTTCCCTGCGCGATTCATCCTGGACGACACAGTCCAGGCCGAGATAGCCCGTGTGCTGGCTCCCGAGGGCCGGCTGGTCATCGTGGACGGCGGTCGTCTGGAAGAGACCGACCTGTGGTCCCGGCTTCTAAACCGGAGCTTCGACCTCACAGGAGGCCGACGACTCAAGCGGTCCGGCGAGAGCGCTTTCAAGGGGTTCAGATTCCCCCTTGACCATCATCTGGTTTCCTTGGGGACCAGCACTGTCAGGATCTCCCTCGGCGTCAAGCCTGCCGGGTGATGGTGGTGTCTTCACTACGGCCTTCTGGCTCGCAGCTCTCTTCTCCGCTTCGCATCCAGCGTTCCGCTCTCCAACTAGCGCTAGGATCCCTGTTGGCGCATGAGGATCGCCCGCTAGCAGTGCATTTGTGAAAAATTGGACAAGTGAGAACGCTCCAGTATACTGAGAGGTAGGGAGGGTTGTTTTGGAAGGGGCGCCTGACTATAATCCGTCGCGGTCGCCCAAGCGGAGGGCCCGCCTGCTCATGCGGGCCAACCTCCGAGCGCTGGGCCTGGCCGGTCAGGTGGGCCTGACCATGGTGCTGTCCATCCTCGCCGGCCTTTTCCTTGGGCAATGGTTGGACGGGAGCCTAGGCACAAAGCCCGTCTTCACCCTGATCCTTATCTTCATCGGAATGATTGCGGGGGCTTGGGGTGTGTATCGCCAGCTGAGCTGGACCCTGGCGGAGATGCCAGAGCCTCGGCCCCGGAATGAGGGTGAGGCATGAGCCTGATCCGAGAGCGATGGAGGACCCTGCTTCCCCTGGTGGGTGGCCTGGTCCTGCTGGTCATCCTGGCCAGGCTCTTTCCCGTTCCCTTGCCCGAGATCTCTCTGGCCCCCGAGCCGGTCTTCGAGCTTCCTGGCCAGGGTTTCGCCGTCACCAACACCATGCTCACCTCCTGGCTCAGCATCGTTCTCCTCGCCGGCCTCGCCTACTTCGCCACCCGCAGGATGGGACTGGTACCCACGGGACTCCAGAACTTGATGGAAGCCGCCGTTGAGGCGCTGTTCGGCCTGGTGGAGCAGGTGGCTGGCGAGAACAACGCTACCCGGTTCTTCCCTCTTGTGGCCACGATCTTCATCTACATCCTGGTCGCCAACTGGATGGGGTTGATCCCAGGGTTCGGGAGCGTGGGAATCGCCCACGAAGTGCACGAGGGCGGTCACCGGATGGAATGGGTGCAGATCCCGGGCGCTCAGGTCGGGCTCCTCGTCAACGAGGAGCCTGGGGAGCATGAAGTCGGCTGGACTGTTCTCCCTCTCCTGCGCTCTGTGGCCACCGATCTCAACATGCCGCTGGCACTGGCTCTGATCTCCCTTTTCGCGACGCAACTGGTGGGCGTGCAGGCCCTGGGCATGGGCTACTTCAGCAAGTTCCTGAATCTGGGTTGGCTGCGCAAGATCTTGGAGGGCCGCCGTTCCGATGCTGAGAGGCCGGTCAGTCGCGCCGAGATCATCATGGGCCCCATCGACTTCGTGGTGGGCGTCCTCGAGACAGTCAGTGAGTTCGGGAAGCTGTTCTCCTTCTCCTTCCGACTCTTCGGGAATATGTTTGGGGGCGAGGTACTGCTGATCGTCATGGCCTTCCTCATCCCCTATGTCGTCTCTCTCCCCTTCTTCGCCTTCGAGCTGTTTGTGGGGTTCATGCAGGCCTTCGTATTCGCGTTCCTCACCCTGATCTTCATGTCCATGGCCACGGCGGGCCACGGGGCAGAGGAGCATTGATCCGGATCGGCGAGAATCAACTGCAGACCAAGGAGGGAAAGTACCCATGCCCATCGACGTGACGGTGCTGGCCGCGGGGTTGGCGATCGGGCTGGGGGCCTTGGGCCCCGGCATCGGCGTAGGGCTCGTGGGGCTGGGAGCCATGCGCGCCATCGGCCGCAATCCGGACGCCGTACCCCAGATCCAGACGAACATGATCCTAGCGATCGTGTTTGCCGAGGCGATCGCCATCTACTCACTGGTCGTTGCTCTGATCCTCATCTTCGTCGTCTAGGGCGGCCAGGACCGAGAGCAAAGGAGGCGTCCCTTGGAAGCCCTAGGCATCAACCTGGGGTATCTGCTGTCCCAGATCGTCAATTTTGCGATCCTGCTCTTCCTGATGCAGAGGCTTCTGTATCGGCCAATCCTCAACATGCTCAGCCAGAGGCGGGAGCGGATCAAGGAGAGCCTGGAGGAGGCCGAGCGGGTGAAGCAGGCCGCTGCCGCCGCGGAGGACGAACACCAGAAGAAGGTCGCCGAGGCCCGAAGGGAAGCCAGGGAGGCCGTCGACCGAGCCAGTGAGGCGGCCAAGCAGGTGCGGGAGCAGGTCCTAGCGGAGGCCCGCAACGAAGCCAAGCAGATCGTCTCTCAGGCCCGAAGAGAGGCGGAAGAGGAGCGACGCCAGGCTGTCACAAGGGCCCGCGACGACGTGGCTGATCTGGCGATCCTCGCCGCCCGGCGTGTAATCGGGGACACCTTGGACGAGCCGCGGCAGCGGAAACTCGTCTCCGAATTCCTGGACAAGTTGGAGAAGGAGGCATGAAGGAGGAGCGGGTCGCCCGGGACTACGCCCAGGCTCTGTTTGCATCGACGGCACAGGATTGGCTCGGTTCCTTGAAGGAGATTCAGGCCCGGTTGGACGCGCTCGAGCCGGATGTCATTGCCAGCTTGGACGACCCTGACGTCTCCTTCGCCCGGAAAGAGAGCATGCTCAAGAAGGCTCTTCCCGCTCGGCCGCCTGCCGGGACCGCAAACTTCATCCGCGTTTTGGCCCGCGACAATCAGGTTGCCTCACTATCGGGCATCATCCAAGAACTGGAAACGCTCGGCCGCTGGGGGCCCGGAGTGGGAATCGTGCACGTCACCAGCGCGGCACCCCTCACAAGAGGGGAGATCTCAACCTTGAAGGGCAAGCTCTCAGACCGATGGGGGAAGAGGCTCGACTTTCGGTTTCACGTGGATCCTTCGCTTCTGGGCGGGGTGGTGGTTCGGCGGGACGACAAGGTGATCGACGGCAGCGTGGAGGGTCAACTGCGCTCCCTCCATCGCCACCTGGCGGGGCAGGTCTAGGAGGCAGAGCATGGGTGTGCGACTGGAAGATCTCACCCGGGAGCTGCGAAAGCAGATCGAGTCCTTCGAGGCCCCCGTCTCAGCGGTGGATGTCGGCACCGTCGTGGAGATCGGGGATGGCATCGCCTGGGCCGAAGGCCTGACTGGAGCCATGGCCTCCGAGATGGTGGAGTTCGACAACGGGAGTCTGGGGATCGCCTTCAACCTTGACCTGGGGCGGACCGGGATCATTATCGCGGGAGACTACCAGGACATCGTCGAGGGAGACACCGTCAAGGGCACGGGCCGGATCGTCTCAGTTCCGGTAGGAGAAGCGCTGATCGGCCGTGTCGTCAACGCCCTCGGCCAGCCGGTGGACGGCAAAGGGCCGGTCCAGACCGGCACGACCCGCTCCGTGGAGCGGATCGCCCCCAACGTTACAGTGCGGAAGAGCGTGGACACACCGGTCCAGACTGGGATCAAGGCCATCGACTCTATGATCCCCATCGGTCGGGGCCAGCGGGAGCTCATCATTGGGGATCGTCAGACCGGAAAGACAGCCCTGGCCCTCGACACCGTCATCAACCAGAAGGACGGTGACCTGACCTGTATCTACGTTGCCATTGGTCAGAAGCGGGCCCAGGTGGCCAGGGTCGTGGCCACGCTGGAGCAGTACGGAGCCATGAACCACACCATCGTGGTCTCCGCCACAGCCTCGGAGCCCGCCGCCCTTCAGTACTTGGCGCCCTATTCCGGTTGCGCGATGGGCGAGCACTTCATGGAGAAGGGCCAGGACGCCCTCATCATCTACGACGACCTCACCAAGCATGCCTGGGCCTACCGGCAGGTCTCGCTGCTCCTGCGGCGACCCCCAGGGAGATATGCCTACCCCGGGGACGTGTTCTATCTGCACTCACGGTTGCTCGAGCGAGCGGCCAAGCTCCACCCCGACCACGGCGGCGGCTCCTTGACCGCTCTCCCCATCATCGAGACCCAGCTGGGCGACCTGACCACCTACATCCCCACCAACGTCATTTCCATCACGGATGGCCAGATCTTCCTGGAGTCCGACCTCTTCTACGCAGGGATCCGACCCGCAGTAAACGTTGGGCTCAGCGTCTCGCGGGTGGGAAGCAAGGCCCAGCGAAAGGCGATGAAGACCGTGGCCGGCCAGCTCCGGCTGGAACTGGCCCAGTTCAGAGAGTTGGCGGCCTTTGCCCAGTTCGCCGCCGACTTGGACAAGGCCACCCGAGCTCAGATCGACCGGGGCCAGAGGCTGACCGAAATCCTCAAGCAGCCCCAGTACCAGCCCATGCCCCTGGAGCAGCAGGTGATGATCATCTACGCGGCCACGCACGGCTACCTGGACGACGTTCCAGTGGCCAAGGTCCGAGCATGGGAGGAGGGATTCCACCGCTTCATGGCCTCGGTCCATGCCGATATCGGCAAGAAGATTAGGAAGACTTTTGAGCTGACCGAGGAGGTCGAAGCCGATCTGAAGGCAGCCATCGAAGAGTACCAGCAGACAGTCGGGGAGTAGGCTCCGGGTCCCGTACTCCCATGAGGAGAGAGGCGGAAGGTGGCGACCCTCCGCGAGATCCGACGGCGAATTCGAAGCGTGAAGAGCCTGGGCCAGGTGACCCGGGCTATGGAGGCTGTGGCGGCCAGCAAGATGCGCCGCGCCCAGGAGCGTTCCTTGGCCTCCCGCGCCTATGCAGACAGAGCGTGGGAGATTCTGACGTACCTTGCCAGCGAGCCCCAAGGCGAGACCCTTCACCCACTTCTCGAGGTACGCCCCGTGAACAAGGTGGCACTGATTCTTATCACCCCCGACCGAGGACTGGCGGGAGGGCTTCCCTCCGGCCTGATACGGGAGGCCACCCAGTTCGTCCGGAGACAGTCAGACGAGGGTCGACAGGTGGAGGTGATCGCAGTCGGTCGCAAGGGCCGCAACTTCATGCTGTGGTACGGCGGCGGGGTGTACGCCGAATTCGCCCACATCCCCGATCTCCCGCCCTTGACGGAGATCACCCCCATAGCTCGGCTCGCCATCGACGATTTCGTTGTGGGCACCTTCGACCAGGTTTGGCTCACCTATGCCGACTTCGTGAACACCATGGTCCAGCGTCCGGTGACCCGACTGTTGCTCCCCATCGAGCCGGCCGTAGAGCAGCGTATGAAGGCTGCCTACACCATCGAGCCCGATCCGGAGACGGTCCTAGAGCCGGTTCTCGAGGGGTTCACCGTGCTCCAGATCTACCAGGCGGTGCTCGAAGGACAAGCCAGCGAACACTCCGCCCGGATGGTAGCCATGCGAAACGCAACCGAAAACGCTGAGGAGCTGCAGGAAGACCTCACCTTGACCTACAACAAGGCTCGCCAGGAGTCGATCACCAAAGAGATCCTGGACATTTCGGGCGGTGCCGAGGCGATGGCCGCCGTCCGTCGCTAGGAGGACAGATGGCAGAGCGCGGGGCAGAGGGAAGGATCGTCCAAGTCATCGGCCCGGTGGTGGACATCCGGTTCCCGGCAGAGGCGCTACCGGAGATCCTGGAAGCTGTGGAGATTCCCCGCGACGGAGACGGAAAGCTCGTGGTCGAGGTCCAGCAGCACGTCGGGGACGACTGGGTCCGATGCCTGGCGATGGACTCCACCGACGGGCTCCGGCGCGGCATGAGGGCCTTCGGCACCCGGGCGCCGATCCAGGTACCGGTGGGAGAGGAGACCCTGGGCCGACTCTTCAACGTCCTCGGGGAGCCGATAGACGAGCAGGGAGCCGTGGAGACCGAGGAGACCTACCCCATCCACCGCGCGCCCCCGCCCTTCGAGGAGCAGAGCACGACCTCCGAGATCTTCGAGACCGGGATGAAGGTGATCGACCTCATCGCCCCATTCACCAAGGGAGGGAAGACCGGGATATTCGGCGGCGCGGGCGTCGGCAAGACCGTTATCATCCAGGAACTGATCCGCAATGTGGCCACGGTCCACAAGGGAGTCTCTGTCTTCTGTGGGATCGGAGAGCGCTCCCGTGAGGGGAACGACCTATGGTACGAGTTGCAGGAGTCGGGCGTGCTCCCCAATGTGGCTCTGGTCTTCGGGCAGATGAACGAGCCCCCCGGGGTCCGGCTGCGGGTTGGATTGGCCGGACTGACCATGGCGGAGTACTTCCGCGACCAGGGAAAGGATGTCCTGGTCTTCATCGACAACATCTTCCGATTCTCCATGAGTGGCATGGAGGTCTCGGCTCTGATGGGCAGAATGCCCAGCGCGGTGGGCTACCAGCCGACTCTGGGTACGGAGATGGGAGATCTCCAGGAGAGGATCACCTCCACCAAGACGGGATCTATCACCAGTCTCCAGGCTATCTACGTTCCGGCCGACGACTACTCAGATCCCGCCCCTGTTACGACGTTTGCCCATTTGGACGCGACCATCGCGCTGGAGCGATCCCTGTCCGAGCAGGGGCTGTTTCCCGCCGTGGATCCTCTCGGATCGACCTCGCGGATCCTCGATCCCCAGGTAGTGGGAGAGGACCATTACGAGGTGGCCCGTGAGGTACAGCGAACGCTGCAGCGCTATCGCGACCTCTCAGACGTCATCGCCATCCTTGGGGTGGAGGAGCTCAGCGAAGAAGATAAGCTTACGGTCGCCAGGGCGCGAAAGATCCAAAGGTTCTTGTCGCAGCCCATGTTCGTAGCCGAGACCTTCACCGGGCGGCCCGGGACCTACGTCCCCATTCGCGAGACGGTGCGCGGGTTCCAGGAGATCCTCGAGGGCAAGCACGATGACCTGCCCGAGCAGGCCTTCTACATGGTGGGACCGATCGAAGAGGCGGCGGAGAAGGCCAAGCAGTTGACCGGAGGCTAGACGCAGGTGCCTCTCTCGCTGGACATCATCACCCAGGAACGGGTGGTCTACACCGCGGAGGATGTGGATATGGTCGTGGCGCCCGGGGTCGACGGGGTCATGGCCATCCTGCCTCGTCACGCCCCTGTTCTCACCGCGCTCCAGGAAGGAGAGCTGAAGATCCTGCGTGGCGACGAGGAGGGATTCTTCGCGATCGGGGGCGGATTCATGGAGGTGCGGCCCGATCGGGTGATCGTGCTGGCCGAGACGGCCGAGGTAGCCGATGAAATTGACGAAGCCCGGGCTGAAGAAGCACGCAAGCGGGCCGAGGAGATGTTGAAGGAGAAGCCCACCGGCGTAGATGTTGCCCGGCTAGAAGGGGCCCTCAGGCGTTCGCGAGTTCGGCTCAAGGTGGCCCGCAGGCGTGGTCGTAGGAGACGTCGGCGCGGCACGCCTCCGGGTCCAGGCAGCGGCTAGTCGATGTTCGGCAAGAAGATCGGGGTCGATCTAGGCACGGTCAACGTCCTCGTCTATGTCAGCGGGCGCGGCATCGTGCTGCAGGAGCCCTCCGTCGTGGCGCTGGTGGCCGGCGACAACCGAATCGTGGCCCTCGGCAGGGAGGCACTGGAGATGCTCGGCCGCACCCCCGAGAGCATTGAGGTCCTGCGGCCCATGCGAGAGGGAGTCATTGCTGACTACATGGTTACCGAGGCGATGCTGGGCTACTTCATTGCCGGCGTCGTGGGCAGATTCCGCCTCTTCAAGCCCGACATGATGATCAGCATCCCCGTTGGAAGCACGAGCGTCGAGAGCAGAGCGGTCCACGACGCCGCCATCCAGGCGGGGGCGCGGTCGGCCTACCTTATCAAGGAGCCTCTGGCTGCGGCCCTGGGCGCCGCGATGCCCGTCGAGACAGCCACCGGAAACATGGTGGTCAACATCGGCGGAGGCACGACCGAAGCTGCTGTC
>CAYGBX010000028.1:0-22811 GCA_964348195.1 uncultured Anaerolineales bacterium | reverse complement strand
TATCGCCCACGTTGTCGGCTATGACGGCCGGATTTCTGGGGTCGTCTTCGGGGATGCCGGCCTCGACCTTGCCCACTAGGTCGGCTGCGACGTCGGCCGCTTTGGTGTAGATGCCGCCTCCGACTCTGGCGAAAAGCGCCTGGGTGGAAGCTCCCATGCCGAAGCTGAGCATGATGACGGTGATGGAGGGAAGCGGGTTTCCTACGAAGAACCCTGGGAATATCTTCGGGAACAAGTAGTAGAGGATGAGGAACCAGCCCGCGATGTCGAGAAGCGCAAAACCCACCACAACGAGCCCCATAACGGCCCCAGCCCGGAATGCGATGCGCAGTCCGGCGTCAAGTCCCTGAAGACAGGCATTGGCGGTACGAGCTGAGGCGTTGGTGGCGGTCCTCATGCCGAGAAAGCCGCAGAGCCCGGAGAAGAAGCCGCCGGTGAGGAAGGCGAAGGGCACAACCTGGTTCTGCGCCCTCAGCACGAAGGCCATAAACACGAAGATGAGGGAGAGCACTGCAAACACGATCGCCACGACTCGATACTGCTGCCTGATGTAGGCCATGGCTCCTTCCCGGACCGCTTGGGCGATGCCCCGCATGGTCGCGGTACCCTCGTCTTGAGCCATCACCGAGCGGTAGAAATAGAAGGCGAACGCCAGCGCGGCGAGGGACCCAAGGGGAGCCAGCCACCAAGCGAGTGGGAGCGGGGGAAGAGTCGCGGTATCGACCTCTGCTCCTTGAGCAAAGGCGGGAGTTGCTGCAAGTGCCGGGAGAAGACCCAGGGGAAGCGCCCAGGGCCGGGCTGGTGGTCTGAGCAGACTGGGGAGCCGGTTGATCACAATGCCGACTCTACCTGGGGCCAGCAGATCCGGCAACGGGTCGCGGGCGCGGGGCTGTTGTGGGTCAGGACGGCCCTCTCCCTGGCTATCGCCTTGCCGCAGTTCGTGGTCCAGGAATCCTTGCCAAACACCTTGTTGGTCCGTATGGCGTCGGTTCGGTGCCAGGTGTCGGAGTCGGGAAACCGCAGGCTGGGGAGCGGTGGACCTACCTCTCTAGTAGGCCAGCAGACGGGGCACCGGTCGTTCTCCGGTTCCCCATTGCTGGTCAGGACGTCCTGCTTGAGAAAGGAACGTCCACAAACCGTCAGCCAGGCATCGTGTTCCCACCGGCGGCTGGCATAGTTCAGCGCGGGCCAGGGCTTGGTCTTGTGATGGTAGGGACCCTGCCTCTGTCGAACGTAGGGATGCTCGCTCATAGGATGAGATGACATGCGAACCCACGCCATAGGCGTGGGAGAAGGAGCCTGCCTGCTTACCGCATTGGGTGGGATGATAGCAGAAGGAGCACTCACCCGGCAACGTCCTGCGCCTGGCGGACGGAGGGATGGCATCCCATGACCGACTGGACTGGGGACACTGGCCGCAGGAATGACGGGCCAAGCTTGGTGGTCCAAGACCACGGTCGGTTGTCTGGCGCGGCCGGGTTGGATACAATCTCGGGTTGAGCACATTGTCGCCGACACTGTGCTCTTTGCACGGGGGATAGTTCGAATGATTCAGGCTGAAGGGCTGACCAAATACTACGGAGACTTCGCCGCCATCCGAGATGTCACCTTCGACGTCGGGGACGGCGAGATCCTCGGATTCCTAGGGCCCAACGGCGCAGGGAAGACCACCACCATGCGCATCCTGACGGGGTACATGCCTCCTTCGCAAGGCCGGGCAGTGGTGGCCGGATACGACGTCACTCAGGACTCATTGGAAGTTCGGCGGAGAATCGGCTACCTGCCTGAGGCGGTTCCTCTGTATCCTGAGATGTCGGTCTGGGGATATCTCGAATTTGTCGCTCGAGCCCGGGAGATAGACGATCGCAAGAGTGCCGTGGAGCGAGCGATGGAGCTCACTCGGGTTGAAGAGCGCGCTGGCCAGCAGATCGGCCAACTCTCGAAGGGCTACAAGCAGCGGGTGGGACTGGCCCAGGCGCTCTTGCACTCGCCGGAGGTCCTGGTGCTGGACGAGCCCACTTTGGGGCTCGATCCAGCTCAGATCATCGAGGTGCGTGAGCTGATCAAGGGTCTCGCCGGAGAGAGGACCGTGATTCTCAGCACGCACATCCTTCCTGAAGTGAGCCAGATCTGCCAGCGGGCGGCGGTGATCGCGGAGGGCCGGATCGTGGGAGACCTTCCGCTGCGCGCCGAGGAAGGCGTGGAGCTTCGAGTGTTGCGGGGGACCCGAAGGTTGGAGGGTGAGCTGAGCAAGGTGGAGGGAGTGGAGAAGGTTCGCGATCTAGGCGGCAGCCGGTACGAGGTGGTGTCGAGCGGAGGGGTTGATATCCGGTCCGCCGTCGCCAACCGTGTGGTCGAGGGGGGCCACGAGCTTCTTGAACTGCGACCTCTTGGATTCCGGCTCGAGGAGGCGTATCTTGAGATGACGAGCAAGATTGTGCCCGAGGAGGAGAGCTAGGTGCGACAGACCTGGGCTGTGTACCGCCGGGAGCTCGCTACCTACTTCGCCTCACCGCTGGCCTATCTTGTAGGCGGGGCCTTCCTCTTCTTGATGGGCGTGCTCTTCTGGCTGATCGTCTCTGATTCTCGGGAGGCTTCCTTACGCAGCACGTTTCTCAACATGGCCTTGGTGCTGCTTATCACCTCTCCCGCACTGACCATGCGGCTTCTGGCTGAGGAGCAGCGATCCGGGAGCTTGGAGCTGCTTCTCACCCTGCCGCTGCGGGACTGGCAGGTGGTACTGGGCAAGTACCTCGCGAGCCTGACCCTCTACCTTGCGATCCTGGGACTCACGCTTTTCTATCCGCTCCTTCTCTTTCGATTCGGCAACCCCGATCTCGGGCCGATCCTCACGGGGTATGTAGGGACGCTGCTCCTAGGAGCGAGCTTCCTTAGCGTCGGACTCTTCACCTCATCTCTCACCGAGAACCAGGTGGTGGCTGCGATCACGGGCTTCGGCATGCTGTTGCTTCTCTGGCTTGCCGACGTGATCGGTCGCTTCCCGGGCCCTCCGCTGGAGGGAGCCCTAGCCTACGCCTCCATATCGGACCACTACTTCGCTACGTTGAGGGGAGTGTTGGACACGAGCGACGTGATCTATTTTGTGAGCGTCGTCGTGGTGTTTCTCTTCCTCACCGTTCGCTCGTTGGAGGTCCGTCGGTGGCGGTGACGCCGCCCACCCGGCCCGGCTGGCGCGAACAGCTGGGCGATGTGGGGAGCTTTCTCCTCGGTGGCGGGGTACTGGTCAGCGCACTCGCAGCGATCGTGGCCATTCTAAGTGGGGAGTTCGACCTGCCAGCCCGGATGCTCATGGCCGCCGGGGCGGGGCTCATTGGAGCCTTCTTGATCGTCCGGCGCGATCTCGTTCTGGAGGTCGTGACGGGCCGGCGGGTGCGGTACGGCGCCAATGCGGTAATTATGAGCCTGGCCTTTGTGGGGATCGTGGGCCTCCTCAATGTCCTGACAGACCGCTATCACAGACGGTTCGACCTTACGGAGCTCGCGGAATTCACCCTCTCCTCACAGACAGTCCAGGTGCTGGGGGATCTTGAGGAGCCGGTCCACATCACCGGCTTCTTCCAGGAGGGAGACACCCGAAGGCAGGACCTGGAAGATCTGTTGCTGGAGTACCAGCAGCATTCAGGGCTGATCACTTTCGAGCTGATCGACCCCGTTCTTCGACCGGAGACCGCCATCCGGTTCGGGATTTCTGCGTTTGGGACCATCGTCTACCAGAGCGGAGGGCGAGAGCAACATGAGACCGGAGCCATCGATGAGCGGTCTATCACCAGCGCCTTGATCAAGATCTCCCGCGAGGAGGCCAGTCGGGTCTACTTTCTGACCGGTCACGGCGAGCGACATGTGGAGGCATTCGTTCCCCAGGGGTACGGCCAGATTGGTCAAGCCCTCCTCGAGGAGGGGTACGAGGTCGAGTCGTTGAATCTGACCACGGCCCGCGAGGTGCCTGAGGCCGCAACGCTGGTGATCGTAGCGGCTCCCCAGACGCGACTCCTCGACCAGGAAGCGGCGGCCCTCAACGCGTACGGAGAGAGGGGGGGGCGGCTCCTGGTGCTACAGGAGCCTACGGCGGAGGCTACCTTGGAAACCATCCTGGAGCCGTGGGGGCTGATGTTTGAGGATGACGTGATCGTGGATCCGGAGCGGGCCCTTTTTGGGTTGGATCCCTTCTCGCCGGTCGTGAGCGACTATCCTTTCCATGTTGTTACGCGCGAGCTGCCCGACACCGTCTTCACCGGGGTTCGCTCCATCTCCGAGTTGGAGGACGTGCCCGAGCGAGTCGTGGTCTCCTCGCTGATCCGAAGCAGCGCCGGGAGCTGGGGCGAAACCGACTATGCTGCTCCCCAGGTCCAGCCTGATGAGGCCGACTTGCCAGGGCCGCGCTTGATAGCCGTTGCCGCCGAGCGGGAGGCCGCTGACGGCGCCCCCAAGGCCCGGGTGGCTGTCTTTGGAGACGCGGACTTTGCGTCTAACGCCAGCCTGACCCTCGGTGCCAACCAGGATCTGTTCTTGAATGCTGTCAACTGGCTGACGGAGGAGGAGGCGCTGGTGGGGATCCGACCTTTGCCCCCCGCTGTTCGTTCCGTGGTGCTGTCTCCGGTCCAGTCGGGGTTGCTGTTCTGGACCAGTGTGGTCTTTCTGCCAGGGGCGGTGGTCCTGGCGGGCGCCTTGGTCTGGTGGCGCCGCAGGTAGCGCGATGCGTCTGGAGCCACGCAACACTGCGATCCTGGTGATAGTGTTCTTTGCGTTGGCCCTGGTGGTGTTCATCCTTCAGCCCGGGCAGGAACTGGGACCAGGAGGCGAGAAGCTGTTCGACTTCGTGTCCGACCAGGTGGTGCGATTGGTCCTGGCGGGGCCCGAGGGCGAGGTGCGCGTGGTTCGAGACGGAGCGGGGTGGCGGATGGAGTTACCCTTCGAGGCGGAGGCCGATGGTCCCCGTCTCACTCGGGTCCTGGACGGACTGAGTCTGATGTCTTCGGATCGGGAGATCGCGGCGGAAGACGTCGATCCTGAGGCGTTTGGCCTGGCGAACCCGACTGTCGCCACCGCGACGTTGGGCGATGGTTCGGAGGTGGTGCTCCTCGTGGGAACCACAACGACGCGAGAGACGGAGTACTATGTCCAAGTCGGCGGGGAGGACAGCGTGCACATCATCCGGGCCCTTCCCGTGGAGGAGATCCTGGATCTGGTGACTCAGCCTCCGGAGATGCCGACCCCGACGCCCACCTGGACCCCAGCACCTACGCTAGTCCCCACGGAAACCCCGACGCCGGAACCGACGCCGACTGCAGGCGAGGGGTGACGGGCATGGTGCCGACGCCTTCGAATTGACCAGCGCTGCGACTGAGGATACGATGGATGCTATGAGGCGAGCCTTCTGAATGTTGGCGGCGGTGGTGCTGTTGGCCTTCGCGGGAGCCTGCTTTGGGTTCTTCTTGACTTGGGAGCGAACGGAGTCGTTCCTCTGGTCCCTCGTCGGAGCCCTGGCGGCAGCCCCTCTGCCTCTGCTCCTCTTCGTGGTGGCTTTGGCTCTTCTCGGGTCGGAGGTGAGATAGCTCCGTAGGGTTGGAGGGCCGGGAGCCCAAGACTTGGCATCCACGAGACAGTCGGGGAGGAGACCGGAGGGCGTCGGGCGAAGGCCCGACGTTTTCAGTTGACCGTGGATTCTAGATGTCTAGGTTGCGGACCTGCTTGGCGTGGGTCTGGATGAATCGGCGGCGAGGCGGGACCTCGGCCCCCATGAGCATGTCGAAGGTGCGGTCGGCCTCGGCAGCGTCATCGATGGCCACCCGGTTAAGGGTCCTAGTCTCGGGATTCATGGTGGTGTTCCAGAGCTGCTCGGGGTTCATCTCACCCAGTCCCTTGTAGCGCTGCTTGACTTTCCACCCCTTCCTGTTGCTCAGCAGCCGGTCCTTCTCCTCCTCGGAATAGGCGTAGGCGCTCTTCTTCTTGTTGGCGATGAGGTAGAGGGGAGGCTGGGCGATGAAGAGATGGCCCGCCTCGATCAGCGGCTCCATATGGCGGAAGAAGAAGGTAAGGAGGAGCGTCCGGATGTGCGATCCGTCCACATCAGCGTCGGTCATGATGATGACCCTGTGGTAGCGGAGGTTGCTCAAGTCGAAGCTCTCTCCCACCCCGGTCCCGAGGGCCGTGATCAGGGCCTGAATCTCCTTGTTCCCTAGGATCCTGTCCAGCCGGGCCTTCTCCACATTGAGGATCTTGCCGCGGAGGGGCAGCACGGCCTGGAAGCGACGTTCCCTCCCCTGCTTGGCCGAACCGCCGGCGGAGTCGCCCTCCACAACATAGAGCTCGCTCTTCTGTGGATCACGCTCCGCGCAATCCGCCAGCTTCCCAGGTAAGGTGCTGGATTCAAGGGCGCTCTTGCGCAAAACCAGGTCCCGGGCCTGTCGCGCCGCTGCGCGGGCTCGGGCTGCCGTGAGGCACTTCTCCACAATGGCCTTGGCGGCCTTAGGATTCTCTTCCAGGAAGATGCCGAGCTCCTCGGAGACCATCGACTCCACAAGCCCTTTGACCTCTGCGTTCCCCAGCTTCGCCTTGGTCTGGCTCTCGAACTGAGGGTCTTTGAGCTTCACACTGATGATGGCGGTGAGTCCCTCCCGTACGTCCTCTCCGGAGAAGTTGCCGTCCGTCTCCTTGAGGAGGCTGTGGCGACGCGCGTAGTCGTTGATGGTGCGGGTGAGCGCTGATCGGAACCCGGTGAGATGGGTTCCTCCATCGACGGTGTTGATGTTGTTGGCGAAGGCGTGGACCGACTCGGCGACGGCGTCGGTGTATTGGAGGGCAAGATCGATGTCGGCTCCATTCAGTATCCGGTTGGCATAGAGAACCTTGTCGTGGACGATCCGACGATTTCGGTTCAGGTAGCGGACGAAGGATTTGATCCCGCCCTCGAAGTAGAAGGTCTGCTGCCTTCCATCGCTTCGGGCCCGGTTCTTGGGATCCTCTCGTTGGTCCTCCAGTGAGATGCGCAGACCTCGGGTGAGGAAGGCCATCTCCCGGAAGCGCTGTGCCAGAGCAGCGAAGCTGTAGTCCAGGGACTTGAAGATGCTCGGGTCGGGCATGAACACGGTTGAGGTGCCGGTGGTCTCGCCCTTCTCCATCTTTCGGACTCTCTTCACGGGGGCCTTGGGAATGCCGCGTTCGTATCGCTGGTGCCAGACGGCACCCTTGCGGCGGACGGAGACCTCGAGCCACTTGGACAGCGCGTTCACGGCCGACACGCCGACCCCGTGAAGGCCGCTGGCCACCTTGTAGCCGCCACCACCGAACTTGGCGCCGGAGTGGAGCACAGTGTGAACCACCTCCAGAGCGGAGAGACCCATCTCGGGGACCTTGTCGACCGGTATCCCTCGGCCATTGTCGTCCACAGTGACCGCGCCATCCGGAGCGATGGCTACCTCGATCCGGTCGCAGCTCCCGGCGAGGGCCTCGTCGATGGAGTTGTCCACCACCTCGAAGACGAGATGATGAAGCCCGCGGACATCGGTGCTGCCTACGTACATCCCAGGCCGGCGTCGCACCGCTTCGAGTCCCTCGAGGACCTGGATGTCCTCGGCCTCGTATCGCTGGCGGCGCTTGGAGCGCGGCATCAGGTCTGGGACTCCTGGGAACTGGCTCCCAGAGCCTGGCGGTCGCGGTAGAAGATCAGGCTCGCAGACACCAAGCCCGTCCCCACGTAGGCGTTTCCGAGGATCCCTGCGGCCAGCCCCCATGGGTTGTCGGCGAAGGCGAGCCATGCAAGGGGCAGTCCCAGGCCGATGAGGGTAGCGAGGGAGATGAACCCCAGCGCTTGGAGGAAATTCAGTCGCACCAAGTTGAAGCTGCGACGGAAGGCGGGTATCGGCCCCACCTGGCTGATCAAGATCGCGTCCACGGTGAAGAACAGGTAGAACCAGGTCCAGAGCAGTAGGATGAACACGATGGTGGACACAAGGGATCCTACGGCTGGACTAGCAGAACCCAGGGCCGCCAAAGCCAGGAAGAGAGGAACCCCCACCAGCAGTCCCGCGACAACGAGGAGCGAGGTGAGAGTCAGGCCGCGGGTCCAGGTGAAGGCGATCCGTCGAGCGCCACCAGGTATGTCCAGGGGTGTCCCTTGGATGTGCGCCGTGATAGGGACGAGGTAGAGGCATCCGATGAGAAGCCCTATCAGGGTCAGGAGGGCGACAGACCCAATGAGGGCGGCTTCATCCGAGATCTCGACGACCAAGGCGGGTCCCAACGGCGGTGCTGGACTCTGCCCGGTCAACAGACTAGGAACTCCCAGGACACCGGCGACCAGCAGATGGAACAGATTCATGCCCTCAGTGACCTGTGTCAATTGGTCCCCGAGCTCGGGTTCGATCGCCAGGGAGTCGAGGGAACGGTGCAGCACGGGCAGGGGCGACAGCCTCGGGCCCCACCAGAAGGCGAGATCCAGAGTCACAGGCAGGGCCAAGATCCATAGCTGGCGGGTGATGCT
This sequence comes from uncultured Anaerolineales bacterium, assembly GCA_964348195.1. GTDB lineage: Bacteria > Chloroflexota > Anaerolineae > UBA7937 > JACPPX01 > CAYGBX01. The sequence goes on along the minus strand of CAYGBX010000028.1, from coordinate 14,311 downwards.
GGTGAAACCGGCGGAGAGGGTGTCGATGACGCCCGGCGGTCGGCTTGGACGCACGGTGGGATTCTAACACATCCCGACCGAGGTGGGAAGCAGTCTTGGTCCTCGGAGCGGGGAGGGCGGGCCGGGCTGAACCCTCAATCCTTGAGGCTTTGCGGGGCCGACTCTGCGTCTGACGCGGGCCGAGTTCCAAGATCCAGAATCGGCGTTCAGTAGGCCCCCGTTCCACGGATGATGGCCGGCACGGTGCGGAGCAGGATCTTGAGATCCAGCCAGAGGGACCAGTTCTCGGCGTAGAAGAGATCCAGCATCACCATTTCGTCGAAGGTCAGATCGCTCCGGCCCATGACCTGCCAGAGCCCGGTCACTCCGGGCTGGATCTCGAGCCGTCTCTTGTGCCAGTCGCGGTATCCTTCTACCTCGCGTTGGAGACCGGGCCGGGGTCCCACCAGACTCATCTCTCCGCGAAGCACGTTGTAGAGCTGGGGGAGCTCGTCCAGGCTGGTGCGGCGGAGGATGGCGCCGACCCGGGTGCGACGAGGGTCCTCCTTGATCTTGAATGTCGGCCCGTCCACTTCGTTCAGGGGCATGAGGTCGGTGAGTTCCTCTTCGGCGCCGGGCCGCATCGTCCGGAACTTAAAGAAGGTGAAGGCAGAGCCGCCCCGACCCACCCGCGGCTGTCGGAAGAGAACCGGGCCTCTGGACTCCAGCTTGATGGCGAGGGCGATGAGAAGGATGAGGGGAGACGTGAGCACCAGAAGAAGGGCGGAGACAGCGCCGTCGATGACGCGTTTCAGGGCCAGATTCCACCCACGGATGGGGAGTTCCTTGACCCCCAGGAGGGGGATGCCCCCGATCTCGTCCACATCGACCCGGGTCAGGCTCATTTGAAACAGGTCGGGCACGATTCGCACCCTGACCCCCGCGCGCTCGCAATCTTGCACCAGATCCATGATCTTCTGATGGGATTGCCAGGGGAGCGAGATGACCGCCTCCTCCACATTGTGTTCCTTGATGATGGAGGCGAGTTCGTCGGTCTTTCCCAAGGCGGGGAATCGTCCGATGGGATCCTGCTTTGCGGGATCGTCGTCCACAAACCCAACCACCTGGTACCCCAGGTGAGGGAGAGCCACCAAACTCCGCATGATGACCCGCCCGAGCTCCCCGGCTCCGACGATGAGGACCCTGACCTGTCCGATCCCTCGCGAAAGGAGCTGATCCCGGATCCACCGCTGGATCCAGCGAGCGCCGCTCAGGACCAGGACGATGAGGACTCCCGCCTCCGCAAAAATCAGGCGAGAGTAGAACAGCGGGCGGTAGATGAAGGTGATGAAGATGACGATGGCGATTCCCACCAAGGTCCCGACCGAGATGGTGTAGACATCGTCGAGCCAAGAGGAGGCGCGCCGAGGACGGTAGAGCCCCTCCGTGCGGTAGACAGCGAGAAGGATGATGGTGAGAAGGGAGGCGATCGGCACGAAAACGGAAAAGGGCTGAAAGTTCACCTCCGCCACGGGGCGGATCCACTGGAGGTCGTAGCGGACGAAGTAGGCCAATACGAACGCTACGTTGATGAGAACCAGGTCGAGCGCGACCTGGAGGGGGAGCGACCAGCGGCTAGCCCGCTGGAACACCGTAGCTTCCAACGCCGGAGGCATCGGCCATCGTCCGCTCGTACACGTCCGAGGTTTGGCGGGCGGTCTCTTCCCAGGCGTAGAGGCGGGATCGCGCTCGACCGCGGCCGGACAGGGATTCGCGCAGCGAGCCGTTCTGGAGAACCCTCTCGAGAGCGTCGGCCAGAGCAAGGTGATCGTCGGGTGGGAACAGCAGCCCGGCTTCTCCGACGACCTCGGGGAGGCTAGAAGCGTCGGCGGCGATCACAGGAGCACCACAGGCCATCGCCTCTAGAGGCGGGATCCCGAACCCTTCGTACCGGGAGGGATAGACGAACACTTGACACGCCGAGTACCAGAGTGCCAGTTCCTGTCGTGGCACGAATCCCGGAAAGAGGACGTGACGGTCGAGGCCAAGCGCCTCGGCCTTTCGGTGGATCCGCTCCCACCCCCAGCCCTTGGCGCCAGCCACCACCAGCGGCGGCACCTTGATTCGATCGAGAAGGTACCGGTAGGCCTCGAGGAGGAGTTCGAGGTTCTTCCTTGGCTCAACCGTGCCCAGGTACAGGATCATGGTGGGTGGGAGCCGCGCGCGCTGACGGAACGCATCGAGAGCGGCTGAGTCCCTCACCGGTCGAAGGGCCTCGTCGGCGGCGCAGGGCACTACGTCGATCCGGTCACGGCCTACGCCGAGCTCGCGCTCCAGGTCGGACCTGGTGTGCCGAGAGATGGCGATGAAGCGCGTGGCCCTGCGGGCGGAGAGGCGGACCATGGTGCCTAGGTAGGCACGCCGGCTGGGCTTGTAGAGATGGGGGTGGACGAGGAATCCGAGATCGTAGACGGTGAGGACGCTCGGCCGGCGATCGACGAGCGGCAGAACGAATCCCAATCCGTGGAGGAGGTCCACCCGGTCGCGGGCGAGGTACAGAGGAAGCAGGGTCTGGCCCCACACAGCTCGGACGAAGGGGTTCTTAGTTGGGATGCGGTTCTGGTGGACGGTGAGCCGAGCCGATAGCTCCCGGAGCCCACGCTCGCCCGCGTATGCGCTGTACCGGTGGCCGTCGGCACGGTCCGGCAGATGCTTGAGGAGGTTCCAGCTGTACCGGGCGATTCCTGTATCGCGGTAGTCCTCAGAGAGCGCGAGCAGGGTTGCGTCGAGCCCCACGTGCATCTGCTCTCACCCGCCTGACATTCTAGCATCGGCCTCGGAGCCGGTCGAGGCAGGTTCGGGACGGAGCCTTTGATAGACGCGGTAGGTCTTCTCGGCGACGAACGTTTGAGTGAATCGTTCCAGTACGCGCTCCCGGCCGCGCTGGGCCAGCCGACGGGCCAGTTGCGGGTCGGTTCGGACTCGGTCGATCCTCTCCGTCAGAGCCTGTACGTCGCCGTCGGGGAAGGTCAACCCGGCCTCGCCTACCACCTCGGGGATGGCCCCTGCGTCCGATCCGATAACAGGTACGCCGCAGGCCATGGCCTCGATGAGTACTCGGCCAAACTGCTCCGTCCACCTTCTGCGGGAACGAGATGGGAGGACCAAGAGATCTAGCCGGTGGTAGTGTGCAGGCATCTGAGCCGACGGTATCGAAGGTTCGAAGCGAACCCGGCCCCGCAGTCCCCTTCTCTCTACAAGCCGGAGGAGGTTTGGGGCGTCGGGCCCGTCGCCCAGGATCAGGAGCCTCCCGCTCTCTCGGAGGCGGGACACGGCGCGGATCAGGAGATTCACCCCTTTCTCCGGAACCAACCGCCCGACGTAGCCTATCGTGTAGGGCCGGCGGGCCGCGGGCGATTCGGCTGGCCGGTAGATTGTCTCATCGACGCCGAACTGGGGGATGAGATCCACCTCTTTCCGATATCCCTTGCCCCGAAGGACGTCGATGGCTCCCTGGGTGCCGGCGATGGCGCAATCGGCGCGGTCGAGCACGTACCGTTCCATGGTGGAGAAAGGAAAGGGGTAGGGGTGGGGGAGATTCTGCCAGGTGAAGAACACACAACGGGCTCCGATCCGCTGTGCGTGCCAGGTCGCTTGGAGGGTAGCCAAGTTGTAGGGTTCCTCTTCGATGTGAAGGATCTGGACTCCGATCTCTCTCAGCAGGGACCCCAGGCCCGGATAGAAGTGAAGGTGGTAGCGTCCGTTTAGCGCCATGGGAACGACTCGGAGATCGTATCCATCCACGTGGAGCGGCTCGAGGGCTAGGGTACGGTCCCCTTCTCGCCAATAGGGAGGGACCAAAGCGGTGAGGTGGAGGTCCGGGAAGGTGGCCAGGATCTCAAGCTTGCGCTGATAGGCCCCCACTACGAGAGCTTTGGAGATCAGTGCGACCCGCATCTCTAGGCGTATGCCGTGCTGGCGCGATCGTAGACGGCCGCCGTCGCCTCCGCTGTGCGGCGCCAGGAGAAACGGCGGCTCTGGGCCAGGGCAGCGTTCTCCAGGACTTGCCTCTGCGAGCAGTCCTCTAGCAGGGAGGCCAGGGCCTGGCTCCAGGCCTTAGGATCGTCCGGTGCCACGAGGATTCCCCCGGGGCCCACGACTTCGGGGAGGCTGGAGGCGTCCGAGGCCACCACGGGGGTGCCGCAGGCCATGGCCTCCAGAGGTGGGAGCCCGAAGCCCTCGTACCGAGAAGGGAAGGCGAAGACGGATGCGGCGGAATACAGAGCCGGCTTCTCAGCCGGGGAGACCCAACCCAGAAAGCGGACGAGATCCGAAACGCCCGCCTCCGAGGCCAGCCGTCGCGGGTCGGAGACAACACGGCTCTCCTGTGTGGCGAGTCGACCTGCGACCGCCAGTGCTGGCGGCGTGCGGAGCCCGTCGCGCAACAGGGCCAGTGCCCGGAAGAGCGTGGTGAGATTCTTCCTGCGGTCGAAGCCGCCCAGGTAGAGCACGAAGGTCTCGGGCAGCTGGTACCTGCGTCTGACCTGGCGCTGGGCTTCCTTGGGGGCCGGACCAAGTCGATCGTCCACGGCGAGGGGGATGACTTCGATTCGCTCCTCGGGGATACCCAGATGGGCCAGGATGTCCTGCCGGGCGCTCTCAGAATCGGAGATCAGGGCCTGGGCCCGACGAGCCGCTGCTGAGACCAGGCGGGTGTACGCGCGGACGAGGAGCCCTGCACGATATTCGTCAAGGATGAGCGGGATCAGATCGTGGACGGTCACCACGGTGGGCACAGACGAGAACACGGGGGCGGCGTAGTACGGTACATGGGCGACGTCGGTGTCGAGCCGCCGACAGGCGGCGGAGAAGGCCAGTTGCTCGAACCAGAGCTTGGAGAGGTTCCGGCCCAGGCGAGGTAGCTGGACCGGATATCGCTCCATCTTTCCGGGGAGAGGACCGTTGTGCGGTGCAATGAGTGTACAACGCAGATCCGCGTCGAGGCTGGCCAGACCGCGTAGCAGGCCTCGGAGGTACTGACCGGACCCCGTGTCGGCGCGGCCCCAGAAGAAGCCGTTGATGCCAACCTGCATCGGTTAGTCAGGGTACCCGTTGGGGTGATCGCGACGCCACCGCCAGGCGCTCTCCAGGATGGTCTCTAGGTTGTCGAAGCGTGGCCTCCAACCGAGTTCGGACTGGATTCTCTCTGGGCTCGCGATCTTGATGGGCGAGTCGCCGGGGCGGCGCGGCCGCTCCGTCGAGGGAATAGGTTGGCCGGTGACGCGACGCGCCCCCTCCAGTACCTCGCGCACCGAGTGGCCGCGGCCGGTTCCGACGTTGTAGATACGGCTGCCGTCCTCCAGAGCTTCCAGAGCAAGGAGGTGAGCCTGGGCCAGGTCAGACACGTGGATGTAGTCGCGAACACAGGTGCCGTCCGGGGTGGGATAGTCAGTGCCGAAGATCTCCAGCCGATCCTGCTGCCCCAGAGCCACCGCGAGGACGTGTGGGATCAGATGGCTCTCCGGGCGGTGATCCTCGCCGCGCTCCGCGGTGGCGCCGGCGGCGTTGAAGTAGCGGAGGCTGGCGTAGCGGAGCCCATGGATTTTCTCCGTCCAGGCCAGCATCCGCTCCACCAAGAGCTTGGACTCGCCGTAGGGGTTGATAGGCTCAAGGGGGTCCGTCTCACGTATGCGGTCGCGGACTGGAACGCCATAGATGTCTGCGCTGGAGGAGAGCACGAACCGCTCGATGCCTTGGTTGGAGGCAACATCCAGAAGGTTGGCGGTCCCCCCAACGTTGTTGAGGAAGAAAGTGGCGGGCGTCTCCATCGATTCTCCGGACTCGATCAATGCCGCGAAGTGCATGATGGCCTCGATGCGATGTTCTGAGAGAGCCGATGCCAGAGCCTCGCGATCGGAGAGATCAGCCTGGATGAAGTCGGCCTCACGGGGAATGGCCGAGCGGTGGCCACGAGCTAGGCTGTCGTACACTGCGACCCCGTGGCCAGCATCGAGCAACTGTGCCGCCACCACGCTGCCGATGTATCCGGCGCCGCCCGTGACAAGGATGTTCATGGGGCGGGACGGATTGTAGCGGCGGCCCGCTCGCCCCTCAAACCTTTGTGAGACCCTTGGGGCGCGGGTATAATGTGCTAAAGGCAGGTGCGATGGGACGGATGCGACGCACCGTCAGGGCTGGGCTGAGGGCGGTCCTCCGCGGTGCGTTTCTCCTAGGGATTCTTCTCTCATTGTGGGCGCCGCTGGGGGCCCAATCGGGGTCCGTGGTGGAGGTGCTCACCGTGGAGGGACCCATCACACCCATCGTGGCGGGCTACATCGAGCGGGGAATCGCCCAGGCCGAGGCCGATGGGGCAGAGGTGCTGATCATCGAGCTGAACACTCCGGGCGGCCAGGTGAGCACCATGGAGAGCATTGTGCAGCGCATGGCCGTGTCGGGAGTCCCCATTGTGGTCTATGTATCTCCCCCGCGGGCGCAAGCCGCCTCGGCGGGAACCTTCATCGTGCTGGCGGCCCAGTTGGCCGCGATGGCGCCGGAGACCTCCATCGGGGCGGCGAGCCCTGTGGGCGGACAGGGAGAAGAGCTTTCCGAGACGCTTGAGGAGAAGGCTACCAACATCCTGGTTTCTCTGATCAAGAATCTGGCGGAGCGGCGGGGAGAGGCGGCGGCGGAGTGGGCGGAGGCCGCCGTTCGCGAGGCAGCTTCGGCGACGGCAGAAGAGGCCTTGGAACTGGGGGTGATCGACCATGTAGCGGTCACCACGGGCGATCTCCTCGAAGCGATCGATGGTCAGAGTGTGGAGGTGGCGGGCGAGACGGTCACCCTCGAGACGCGTGGCGCGGCGGTGGTCTCGGTGCCCATGAATGGAATCGAGCGGCTGCTGCATACTCTGACCGACCCCAACATTGCCTTCATCCTCATGACCGTGGGCATCAACGGCATCATCTTCGAGCTGTCGAACCCCGGAGGGTACCTGGCTGGGATTGTGGGGACAATTGCCCTGCTCCTAGGACTATTTGCGCTGGGAGTCCTAGGAGTGGACTTCACCGGGCTGGTGTTCCTGGGGCTGGCATTTGTCCTCTTCGTGGCAGATGTCTTTGCGCCTACCCATGGAATCTTGGCTGGTGGTGGAGTGCTGTCTTTCATCCTGGGGTCACTTATCCTCTTCAACACGCCGTTTGCGCCGGTCTCGAGGGGGCTGGTGGTGGGGGTGGGGCTCGCGACGGGAGGCTTCTTTGCCTTCGCCCTGACCAGAGCCCTCCAAGCGCAGCGAAGGCAGCCTGCTACCGGCCGAGAGGGATTGATCGGAGCCCTGGCTGTGGCCAGGACGCCGCTAAACCCTCGCGGCAGGGTCTTCGTCTTCGGAGAGTGGTGGGACGCCGAGGCTAGGGAAGGGAGGATCAGCAAGGGGCAGGAGGTCGAGGTGGTGGAGATGGACGGGTTCCGCTTGATCGTGGCACCCAAGGAATGACGGATTGGAGGTGGACGTGATAGAGCTTCTGACCGGGTTTGGGACCATCGCCCTGGTCCTGATCGTTCTGCTGCTGGGGCTCCTCAGCTCGGCGGTGAAGATCGTCCAGGAGTACGAGCGGGGAGTGATCTTCCGGCTGGGGCGGCTCCAGGGGGCCAAGGGTCCCGGGTTGTTCTTCATCATCCCCATTGTGGATCGGATGACGAAGGTGGATCTGAGGGTGGTTAGCCTGGATGTTCCCTCGCAGGAGGCCATCACCCGGGACAACGTGACGGTGAAGGTCAATGCGGTGGTGTTCTTCCGGGTGATCGACCCCTCGGACGCGATCGTCCAGGTGGAGGACTATCGGCGCAACACGTGGAACATCTCCCAGACCACACTGCGGAGCGTGCTGGGCCAGAGCGAACTGGATGACCTCCTGGCGCACCGAGACAAGATCAACCAGCAACTCCAGCAGATCATCGATGAGCAGACAGCTCCTTGGGGGATCAAGGTCACCCTGGTCGAGGTGAAGGACGTGGAGCTCCCGCCCACCATGCAGCGGGCCATGGCGCGGCAGGCCGAGGCGGAGAGGGAGAAGCGGGCCAAGATCATCCACGCCGAGGGTGAGTTCTCCGCAGCTCAGCAATTGGCCCAGGCCGCGGCCACTTTGGCCGGCGAGCCAGCAGCGATCCAGCTTCGCTACTTGCAGACACTGACCGAGATCGGGGTGGAGCAAAACTCCACTATCGTGTTCCCTGTCCCCATTGACATCTTCCGGGGCCTGGGCCAGATGGTGGGAGGGGACGCTAAGAAGGGCTAGTGGCCAGCTAGGGACGGAGGGAACCGGGAGCCTGTCCGGCGGGGCGGCTTCCGGCAGGCCTGAAGGATGATCTCTAGGTTTAGAGCCATCCGGCAGGTCCTCTGGATCACTCTGGCCCTGAACCTCCTTTCGACCGTAATCAAAGCAGGGATCGGACTCTGGACCGGATCCCTGAGCCTCCTTGCGTCCGGCCTGGACGCTCTTTTCGACGCCTCCTCCAATGTGGTGGGTCTGGTAGGGATCCAGGTCGCAGCGCGTCCTCCCGACGCAGAGCACCCCTACGGGCACCACAAGTCAGAGACCCTGGCGGCCATGATCATCGCCGGGGTCCTCTTCGTTACGGTGGTGGGGATCGTGCAACAGGCGGTGGAGCGGCTGCTCGGGGGCTCGGTTCCTGAGGTCAGTGCGTACAGCTTCGGGGCAATCGCGGTGGGGCTGGCGATCGAGCTCTTCACCTCTTCCTACGAGCGGCGGAAGGGCAGGGAGCTAGAAAGCGACTTCCTCTTGGCCGACGCCCGCCACACCCGAGCCCACGTGTACATCTCGCTGGGGGTGATCGTGGGACTGGCCGCGGTCTGGTTGGGATTCCCGGCGGCGGATCCCCTGCTTGCGCTTGTGATTGCAGGGGTGATCGCCAAGATAGGCTGGGACATCGTTCGCTCCACAGCGGACACGCTGCTGGACCGGGCGGCCGTGAACCCCGAGGAGGTGAGGCGACTTACCCTGTCGGTTGCCGGAGTGGCCTCCGCCGACCGTGTCCGAAGCAGGGGGCCGAGGGGATCGGTGCTGGTGGATCTCCACATTCATGTGGACGCCGAGACGCCGGTGGATCGGGCGCACGAGATCGCCGACGGAGTGGAGTCGCTTCTCATGGCCCAGATCCCAGGCGTGCGGGACGTAGTGGTGCACGTGGAACCGGAGTGGCCCGGCGCAACCGCGGTGGAGTCGCTCCCTGAGCGCGTGCGGGACATCGCGCGCCACCTGGCGGCCTCGGTGCATGAGGTCCGGGTCCAGGAGGTGGATGGGGGTCCGGTGGTAGATCTCCATCTTGAGGTAGATCCCGCTTGGTCGCTGGAGGAGGGCCACCGTCTGGCCAGCCAGCTCGAGCAGCGAATCGCCGAGGCTCTTCCCGCCGGAGCACGGGTGTACGTCCACATCGAACCCACTCCTCAAGAAGCGGACGCCGGGCTCTTCGAATCCGAGCGGAAGCGGGTGGTGGCGGAGGCGGAGGCGGCGGCAGCCGAGATTGAGGAGGTGGAGAGGTTTCATAAGATCGCGGTGAGGAGGGCGGCGGAACGGACCTTCGTTTCTCTGAACTGCGTGCTCAGAGAGAACCTGCCAGTACGCGAGGCCCATGAGCTGGCGAGCGACCTAGAGAGGCGACTGACAGATCGCATCGAGGGGGTGGATAGGGTTCTGCTCCATATGGAGCCCCCGAAACACGCAGATCCGTAGCCAGAACACAGGGGGACAGTCCGATGTTGGATTCGCAGCAGCTGACGCGCTGGGCTCAGATCGTGGTGGACCACTCGACCGGACTCCAGGCCGGAGAGGTCGCGATGATCTACGCCTACCACGACCTGGCGAAGCCCCTGGTCCTAGCGGTGTATCGGGAGGTGCTCCAAAAGGATCCCAAGGAAATCATCGTGAGCGTGGATCTGGAGGAGGTGCGGGAGATTCTCATCCGCGAGGCGCCCGCTTCATTCCTGGCCCGCACGCCCGAGTTGGAGCTCCAAATGACGGAGCAGGTTGACGTGTGGTTCGGTCTGCGCGCCTTCGCCAACACCCGGCACCTGACCACCGTTCCGGGCGGACGGATGGCTACCTGGTACAAGATGCGGGGGCCGATCATTGACGAGAGGGTGGAGAACACCCGCTGGGTCCTGACAGAGTACCCTACTGAGGCCCGCGCCCAGGAAGCCGACATGTCCCTGGAAGAGTGGGAGAGCTTCGTGTTCGGAGCCGTGGACCAGGATTGGGAGGGGATCGGGAAGGATCAGGCTGCGTTGGTCGACCGGTTCAACCAGGCTCGCGAGGTCCGGATTCTGGGGGAGGAGACCGATCTCACCCTGAGCGTTGCAGGAAGGACCTTCATCAACTCGAGCGGCCATCACAACATGCCTGACGGGGAATTCTTCACCGGTCCGGTCGAGTCCAGGGCCGAAGGCCACATCGCTTTCACCTACCCCGCCATCTTCCTGAGTCACGAGGTGGACGGCGTCCGACTGACCTTCGAGGAAGGGAAGGTGGTGGAGGCATCCGCCGAGAAGAACGAGGCTTTCTTACGGGAGATGCTGGACACCGACGACGGCGCTCGCTACTTGGGAGAGCTGGGGATCGGCAACAACTTCCGAATCGACCGCTTCGTGAAGAACATCCTTTTCGATGAGAAGATCGGCGGTAGCGTACACCTGGCCCTAGGCAAGTCGTACCTGGAGACCGGTGGGAAGAACGAGTCGGCGATCCACTGGGACATGATCAAGGACCTTAGAAGGGGCGGCGAGATCCACCTCGACGGAGAGCTGATCCAGAAGGACGGGAAGTGGCTCGTCTGACCCCACCGCGCGACCTTTCCGCTGGCGGCTGTTGTCGGAGCGGCTAGCGGGGGACCACAGGGCGCTGAAATGCAGCTCCTTTGGGTGCTGACCTCGTACTTCCTGGGAGCTGTTCCCTCGGCCTACATCGTCGCGAGGGCACTGAAGGGCATCGACATCCGCCAGTACGGGAGCGGCAACGTGGGCGGCTCCAATGTGCGGGCTCATGTTTCGAATGCGGCTTTTGTGGCGGTAGGAGTCGCGGACACGGCAAAGGGAGCCCTGGCCGTGGCGGTCGGAGGGAGCCTGGGCCTCGACATGTGGGCGGTTGCCGGGGCCGGAGCGGCGGCGATGGCAGGCCACAATTGGTCGCTCTTCATCGGGGGAGCAGGGGGCCGGGGACTCGGGCCGGCCTTCGGGGCACTGTTGCTTCTGTCGCCCTTGCTGGCGCTGGCCATTGTCCTTTCCGTTGTGGTGGGCTTCATTGTCCGGAAGGCGGCCATCCTGGTTCTCCTTGCGATGTTCCTCCTGCCTGTCCTGGCGTGGCTTCTGGGACTTCCGGGGCCGGTGGTAGGGTTCAGCTTCGCCGCTTTCGTCCTGCACACAGCAAAGCGGATCCTGAGCCACCACCCGCCGTGGGCAGTCCCCGCGAGCGAGCGGGGCCGGCTGCTCCTGTATCGACTGTTGCTGGATCGCGACACAATAGATCAGGAGTCCTGGGTGTATCGCGGTCCGGAGGGGAGCCCGGCAGCGCCTGATGAGCGCTAGCGGCGACGGGCTCCGCCGGCGCTGTGTCGCTGCAAGATTTGGAACGGCGGCGAGCCTTCTTCGCGGCACAGGTAGCGGGGTCGGCCTTCAGCACCCGGCGGTAGTTGCCAGGCCAGTACGAGTGGGAGGGTCTGCGTCCGGACTGAACCATGATGAACTCCTGCGGGGCGGGCTGAGGGCCGGGGTGAGGAGACCCGAGCCCCGTCCGCGATCGAGGCATTGGTGATGGCTCCACTCTGGCTGATCTTGTCGTACCTTCTGGGATCCGTGCCCACCGGGTATCTGGTGGGGCGAGCCCTGCGCGGGATTGATATCCGGCGTTGCGGCAGCGGCCATCTGGGTGGTGCCAACCTCTGGGCGCACGTCTCGTTCCGCGCCTTCCTGATCGTCGGTCTGGTGGACATAGGGAAGGGAGTCATCGCGGTCGGGGTGGGCCGGATGTTGGGGTGGGAACCTTGGCTTGCGGTGCTGGCGGGATGGGCTGCGATCCTGGGCCAGACCTGGTCCATATTCCTGGGCGGGGCGGGTGGAAGGGGGGTGGGGACGATCGTAGGAGCTCTGTTGGTACTGGGGCCTCCGGTGGCGGCCATCCTGTTTTTGGCCCTGGTGGCGAGCAAGCCGCTCCACTATGGCGCTGTGCTGGTTCTGTTGGCACTGTTGAGCACACCCATTCTCGCGGTGGGCCTTGGTGCCTCGCAAGAGGTTGTGGGATTTGCGGCAGGTGCCTTCGCGTTGCACTTCACAAAGCGGATGCTCGCGACGCGGTTCCCCTGGCGGATTCCTGGCGATGAACGGAAGCGGATCCTACGGTACCGGCTCCTTTTCGATCGAGACACGGCAGAGCACATGGCCAAGGCGAACGCCGACGCGGGAGCGTAGCAGGGTCCGTCAAGGTAGAGAGGTGAGACGTGGCTGAGGAAGGCGTACCGGAGCGGAGCGAGATTGCGGCTAGATACCAGTGGAACCGAGACAGTGTGTTCGCGACGGAAGCCGCCTGGAGGTCCGAGGCAGAGAGCGTATCGGAAGATATGGAAGCGCTCGCACAGTATGAGGGCCGGCTCAGTGAGAGTCCAGAGACCCTGGCCGACGGTCTGGAGGCGCTGCAGGAGATCTCGAAGCGAGTGAGGAAAGTGTTCGTGTACGCCGGAATATCCCACCGCGTGGACACGCGAGATCAGGCCGCGGCCGCCATGTTTGTCCAAGCGCAGAGCCTCTACGGGCGTGCCCGGGCCGCAGCTGGTTTCGTGGACCCGGAGATCCTTGCGATCGGGGAGAAGAAGCTCCGGCGTTGGATGGAGGAGGAGCCGAGGCTATCTGTCTACTCTCACTATGCGGACGACCTCTTCCGAAAGGAGGGCCATATCCGATCGTCGGAGGTCGAGGAGCTCCTGGGGCTGCTGGCCGATCCCTTCTCTGGGGTATCGGCTACGGCGGCGGTGCTGAGGGACGGCGACCTGCAGTTCCCAGCCGCAGTCTCTAGCGACGGTCGGGAGATCCCGGTGACTCAAGGGAATCTTCTCAAGATCCTAAACGGACCGGATGGGGAGACGCGCCGGACCGCGTGGGAAGGCTACGTCGACACACACCTGGCGTTCAAGAACACGCTGGCCACGAGCCTTGTGACCTCCATCAAACAGGATGTCTTCCAGATGCGGGCCAGGGGGCACGCCTCGACCCTCGAGGCAGCCCTCTTCGAGAACGCCATCACTCCCGAGGTGTTCCACAACTTCATCGCGGTGTTCCGCGCCAATCTGTCCACCTGGCATCGGTACTGGGAGGTTAAGCGCAAGGCGCTGGGGGTGGACCATCTGCGGCCCTACGACGTATGGGCGCCGTTGACGCCGGATGCGAGGAAGGTTCCCTACGAACAGGCGGTGGACTGGATCTGTGCCGCAATGTCTCCACTGGGTGAAGAGTATGTGGAGGTGATGCGGCGCGGATGCCTTGAGGAGCGGTGGGTGGATGTGTATCCCAGCCAGGGAAAGACGTCGGGAGCCTTTTCGTCTGGATCCCCGGGCACCCACCCTTTCATCTTGATGAACTACGTGGACAGCTTCCTCAGTCTCAGCACCCTGGCCCACGAGCTCGGCCATTCCATGCACTCCTACTTCGCGTGGAGGAGCCAACCCATCATCTACAGCCGGTACTCCATCTTCGTGGCAGAGGTGGCCTCCACCTTTCACCAGGCCATGGTCCGGGCGTACCTCCTGGATACCCAGACCGATCCGCTCTTCCAGATCGGGGTGATCGAGGAGGCCATGGCCAACTTCTACCGATACTTCCTGGTCATGCCGAGCCTGGCGCGGTTCGAGCTGGAGGCCCACCAGAGGCTGGAACGGGGGGAAGGCCTGAACGCGGACGGCATGATCGATCTCATGGCCGACCTCATCGGCGAAGCCTACGGGGAAGGGGTGGAAGCTGATCGGGAGCGGCTGGGGATAGCCTGGGCCATATACCCTCACCTGTATGCCGACTACTACGTCTACCAGTACGGAACGGGGATCTCGGGTGCCCACGCCATCGCCCGACGATTTCTGGACGGGGAGAAGCGGGTGCGCGATGGCTATCTGCGCTTTCTGAAAGCGGGGGGCTCGCTGTACCCATTGGATGCCTTGAAGCTGGTGGGTATCGATCTGGCCCGGCCGGAGCCGGTGGAGCAAGCCTTTGCCATCCTGTCTGATCTGGTAGACCGACTGGAGGAGCTCACGGCGGGAGATGTCTCGTAGCCGTCCTCCCGAA
>CAYGBX010000027.1:7374-22939 GCA_964348195.1 uncultured Anaerolineales bacterium | reverse complement strand
CGCGCTTGCTGGACAGGCCGTCCGAGTAGGCAACCGACGACACCACCTCCTAGTCCCGAATCAGCCAGATATAGGACAACGAGGAGGTATTCGTGCCCGGCGTGGGTTCGCGTAGTCATAGACCCCACCACAAGCCCTCCACACCCCACCCCAACACTCAGCCCGTCTGAGCTCCGTCCAGTCGGAGGGATAGCACTTCAGACGCCTGGTCCTGTCCAAGCGTAATGCCGTAGAGCGTGTCGGCTGCTTCCACGCTCAGACGGTTGTGAGTGATCATCACCACCTGGGTTTTCTCGGCGAGAGCCTGCAGCTCCTGGCGGAACCGTGTGAGGTTGACCTCGTCCAACGTTGCGTCGACCTCGTCCAGGAAGCAGAAGGGGACTCGCATGGCGCGAAGGATCGCAAACACCAGCGCTGTCCCGGTCAGCGCCCTTTCCCCGCCGGAGAGAACCGAGATGTCCTGCTTGCGCTTTCCGGGAGGCCGAGCTGCAATCTCCACTCCGGTCTCGGACGGATTGTCCGGATCGGTGAGGCTGAGCCGGCCCTCGCCCCCTCCGAAAAGGGCCTTGAAGTACTGCCTGAACTCGGCGGATACCGCCCCGAAGGTCTCCAAGAATCGGCGCTCCATGCGTCCCTCTAGCTGACGGATAACCTTCCGCAGATCTCGCTGCGCCCGCCGCAGGTCCTCTCTCTGCTCGCTCAGAAACGTGTTCCTGGCCAGCAGCGTCTCGAATTCCGCGGGGGCCTCCACATCGACTCCACCTACGCGACGCAGCCGGCGACGCAGGTCGGCAATCTCCCCATCGAGCCCCACTGGCTCGCTGTTCACCCTCGGCAGAGCGGCGATACGAGCTTCAACGTCCAGGGGCACATCCGGCGGAAGGGCCGATGCACCCGCCACTGCCTCGAGATCGTCCTCTATCTGGCGCCGCAGCGAGGAGATCCTCTCCTTCCGGCGTTCCTTCTCGACCTCCGCCTGACTGACTGCCGCCTCGGCCCGCCGGACCTGCTGGCGCGCTTCATCCTCAGCCTGCTGGCGGCGACGGCGGCCATCGGCGAGCCGCTCGAGTTCCGCGTCCATACTGCCCATCCGCGAATCGAGATCTTCCAGAGTGGACTCGCCCTCTGCTACCTTGCCACCCAAGATCGCAAGTTTGCGGCTGACCTCTCCTTCCTCGGCCGTCAAAGCAGCCCGCTGATCCTGGCGGTCCTCCTGGGTCTCGAGAACATCCGCCAGTCTCTCCCTGTGCTGCTCTAGAAGAACCTGGGCTTGCTCAAGGCGCTCGCGGCTGAGGATCCCGGCCGCGTCTGTCGCACCCTCGGACACGAAGGGCTGCCCTCCCAGCGAGCCGTCCAAGAGGGCCACGGCCTCCTTCTCCTGAGACTCCAGGACGATCACTCGTTCGTGAAGCTCGCTCTGCTGAGCAGCCAGATCGGCCTTCTCCGAGCGAGCCCGTTCCAGGGCGGCAGCCCTCCAGCCGGTCTCTTGGTCGAGTCGGTGGAGGCGAGTCTTGGCCCTCAGGCGGCCGTCCTCTATCTCGTCCAGGTCTTCTTTGGCCGTGGCCCTGGCCTCTTCCAGGTGGGCAACGCTATCCATCAGCCCGTCGCGTTGGTGGGAGGCCTCGGCGAGAGTCTTCGCGGCCCTGGCCTTTCTCCCTTCCAGCCGCTCGATTTCCTGCTGCAGCTCCCACGCCTTCCGCTCTCTGTCCAGCAGGTCCCTATCGGCAGCCAGAACGCCGGCCATGAGAACTGCAGGACTGGAAACCACGCGACCGTCCACCGTCACGATCTGGGTGCCGGCTGGGGCTGCGCGGTGGACCCGTCGCGCAGTCTCAGGATCGCGAACGATCAGGGTTCGCCCCAGCAATCCCTCCCGCAATCCCACAAAGCGATCGCTCGCCTGCACCATGCGGGATGCGACACCGACGATTCCGGGATCGCGGGGTAGCTCCGCGGCCGGCTGCACCCGAATCGAATCCAACGAAACCACCAGCGCGTTGGCGTCGGGATGCGCGTCCAGCAGCGCCCGGCCCTGATCCCAGGTCTCCACTACGGTGGCCCGTAGGAGACCGCCAAGGGCGCGTGCAACCGCGGGCTCCAGCTCCGGGGGCACCTGTAGAAAGTCGGTTACGCGGCCCAAAGCACCGTCGCCCTCAAGCAGTTCATCTCGAGAGTTGGCGCCCGCTGCCTCCAGGGTCTCCAGCTTCGCCCGGAGGGGAGTGAGGGCGCGATCGGTCGCGTCCAACTCAGCCTGGGAGCGATCGGCGCGACGCTGGCCGCCTGCCAGTTGAGCGCGGGTCTCCGAGATTGACGCATCCAGCTCGGCCAGCCGTTCTCTGAGCTCGGAGGCCTGCCTATCTAGTCCGGCCTCGTTCCCACGGAGGCTCTCACTTTGGTCTTCCAGCTCGCGCAGAATCGCCTCGTCGCGAACTATCTCACGTCCTAGGAGGTCCGCACGGGACTCGGCCTGTGCGCGACGGGTGCGAAGCTCGGCCGCGCGGGAGGAGATCCGGAAGGCTCGATCCTGGATACCCTTGACCTCAGCCTCAGTTCGCACACCCACGGACGCTGGCTCCGACTCGCGCTCTAGCCTCGTCTCTTCCCTACGTATCCTCGATTCAAGTTCCGCCCGAGCCGCCGCTATCGCCGCGAGATCGGTCTCCAGGGCCTGGAGGCGCTCAGAGAGTCCCCGCAGCCTCTCCTCGTGAACGGCGGCTTGGCGCCTGAGGTCCTCGGTTTCATGCCGGCGCTCTTCCCTTTGCTTGCGCACCGCCCGCAGCTCAACCCGTAGCCTTTCCTCCTCAGCGAGCGTGGACTCCTCCACCTCAACGGCTCGGGCCAACGTCTCTTTCCGTGCGTCCAAATCGCTCTCGGCCGAGTCTGCGTCCTCCAGCGCCTTGGCCAGGGCATCCTGCTCGTTGTGCCAGTGGTAGCCGTGCCATCGCGTCAGGCGCTCGCTGAGCGCCGTGGCAAGCTCCCGCTGCCTTTCAGATCGACGGGCTTGGCGCTCCAGACTCCGGAGCCGCGGAGAAATCTCACGAAGGATGTCCCCCACCCGCTGAAGGTTCAGGCGGGTCTGCTCGAGATCCCGGACGGCCTTGTTGCGCTTCGCCTGGTAGATGTGGATGCCCGCTGCCTCCTCCAGAAGCTTTCTTCGCTCCTCAGGACGCATGGACAGAGCCATGTCCACGAGTCCTTGACCAATGACGGTGTACGCGTTGGTGCTCACCCCCGCCCGAGCAAGCAGCTCTACTATGTCCTGACGTCGGACGGAGCTGCCGTTGAGAAGGTACTCGTTCTGGCCCGCTCTGTGGGCCCTGCGCCCGATCGCGACCTCACGGAAGTCGATGTCCAGCCAATCCGTGCTGTTGTCAAGGACCAACGTTGCCTCAGCCATGCCGACTCTGGGACGTCGGCGGGATCCAGCGAAGATGAGGTCCTCACCCCTGCGGGCGCGGAGGGTCTTGAGGCTCTGCTCTCCGAGAACCCAACGGATGGCGTCGGCGATGTTGCTCTTCCCCGCGCCGTTGGGGCCGACGATTCCGGTTATACCATCCTCAAACTCGAAGGTGGTTCGACCGGCGAAGGACTTAAATCCCTGTAGCTCCAGCCGCTTCAGATACAATGCGCTACCCCGCATGTTGGTGTTGACAATTTGACGTACCCAAGAACCAGGGGGAGTTCCGTGAGAGTCTAGGCGGGGGAGCGCCGGAAGTCAACTTGCGGCGGCGGGAGCGGGCGGAAGGGTCTTCAGGGCCTGGTGTGCGGCCGCCTGCTCTGCTTCCTGTTTGCTCGATCCAATGCCGCTGCCCAACACGCGCTGGCCAACCAGCACTTCCACTGTGAACTGGCGGTCGTGGTCCGGCCCGCTGGTATCGACGGTCCGGTAGCGTGGCGGTTCCTGGAGCTCCGCCTGGATCCGCTCCTGCAGCAGGCTCTTGTAGTCTCGGCTCGCAGCGTTGGCGATTGCTTTTGTCGCCGCCTCCTCCAGCAGGGGAACCAGCAGCGGGCGCAACACGTCAAGCCCACCATCCAACAGAAGGGCACCAAGCAAGGCTTCGAAGCCGTCCGCCAAGGTCGTGGTGCGCTCCCTTCCTCCTGATTCGGCCTCTCCTCTTCCCAGGTAGAGATGTCGCCCAAGATCTAGCCCGCGGGCGAAACCAGCAAGCGTCTCGGTCCTCACCAGGGCGGCCCGGAGGCTGGTGAGCTGACCTTCTGGAAGGTCAGGGAACCGCTGGAACAGGTACTCGGCCGAGATGTAGTTCAGGACTGAATCGCCTAGAAATTCGAGCCGCTCGTTGTCCGATTCGGTGAACTCAGGGTTTTCGTTGAGGAAGGACGGGTGGACCATCGCCTCCTGGAGGAGCGCCGGACTGGCAAACCGGTGGCCGATCCGCTTCTCGAGATCTTCTAGTTCAGACATAGCTCAGTGCGCTCAGCAATGGCAAGCCTGATCCGCCGCGATCAGGCTACATAACCTGACGGGCGGCGAAGCGCGCTAGCAGCTCCCGGCCGGGCCAGGCCGCCGGGGAGAACCTGTCCCATGACGGGCGGCGGGGTATCTCATCATTCGAGCACGAGATCGCCGCTCAGTCCGCCTCTCTTTTCCACCAGACGGACGTCAGTGATTCGGACGGCGCGGTCGTGACTCTTGACCATGTCGTAGACGGTGAGGGCAGCCACTGTGGCCGCCGTCAGTGCCTCCATCTCCACCCCGGTCTTGCCGACCGTCTCCGCTGAGGCTGTGACTTCGACCGTGCCCGCATCTCCCTCCTCACGGGGTTCCAGATCGACGGAGACGTGGGTAAGAGGCAGAGGATGACAGAGAGGGATGAGCTCCGCAGTGCGCTTGGCGGCGCTGATCCCGGCCACCTGGGCGACAGCCAAGACGTCCCCCTTGAAAAGGCTCTTGGATCGGAGGAGCTGGAAGGCCTCTGAACCGATGACCACGCGGGCTCTGGCCACAGCGATCCTTCGAGAGTCCGGCTTGTCGCCGACGTCCACCATCCGCGCGCCGGCGGACCTAGACACGGATTCGCCGGGGCTCACGCGAAGCGCACCCTAATCAAGCCCTTGATGTCCTCCCAGGCCGTGGAGAGAATGTCCACCCGGCTGTCAGGGTCATCGACCCAACGAACCGGGACCTCGAAAATGGAGAACCCGTGCCGCTCCGCCAGGAGAAGAAGCTCGGTATCGAAGAACCAAGCTTGATCCCTGACCAAGGGTAGGAGCTGATCGGCCGTGCGCCGGGTGAGCGCCTTGAAGCCGCACTGGGCATCGGAGAAGCGGTTCGCGAATAGGAGGCGGATCAGCAGGTTGTAGCCTCGCGAGATGATCTCCCGCTTTAGCCCTCGGCTAACTTGGGCGCCATTCATCAACCGCGAGCCGATGGCCAGATCGTGGCCACCCTTCGCGAGAGCATCGATAAGAAGGGGGAGCGCCTCCAGACCGGTTGAGAGATCCGCATCCATGTAGGCAACCACATCGGCCCTGCTCCTCGTCCAGGCCTCGCGAAGAGCCCGACCTCGTCCTTTCAGCTCTATACGAAGGTATCTTACCCTCGGGTCCTCCTCCAACCGGCGCCCGATCTCGGGCGTTCGATCGGTAGAGGCATTGTCGGCAATCACCACTCTCCAATCGTAGGTACTGGTCCTTTCCAGGAACTCGAGAACAGACTCGGTGGTGGACGTCAGCTGGGCCTCCTCGTTGTACACGGGGATGACTATATCTACGCGAACAGAAGGTCCTTCTGTCTCGTCGCCGTCATTCACGAGGAGGATTATACCACGCGGCTCTGACCACAGGCCTTGGTCGGGAATCTACGGCTTGAGTATAATTGGGCGGTCTGTGAGCCAGAGACCGGGGACGGAGGACGGATGAGTCCCGGCAGGACGATTGCCGAGAGCCTGACCAAGACTCGGCTCTCTTTCTTTGAGCGAATTCGAGACCATCTCCAGACTCGAGGATCGGATCTGGATGAGACGTACTGGGAGGACCTGGAGGCGCTTCTCATCCAGGCTGACCTTGGGGTCCAGGCCACGGTAGCGGTTGTGTCGCGACTGCGGAAGGAGGTTCGGGCTGAGGGAATCTGGGATGCAAAGAGTGCCCAGGCCGCTTTGGCAGACCACCTGATCCAGATACTGAACAGCGCCACAGAGTCTGAGTCCGCTGGGCCCACAGTTGGAGCAGCCCTCGAAGATCGTAGCGGCTCCACATCTGAGAACGGGCTGCAGGTCGTCCTGGTGGTAGGGGTCAACGGCTCCGGCAAGACCACCGCCGTAGCCAAATTGGCCCACCGACACCAGGGGACGGGCAAGAAGGTGATCCTTGCCGCGGCAGATACATTCCGAGCAGCGGCGATTGAGCAGCTCAAGATCTGGGGCGATCGCCTGGGGACGCACGTTGTCGCCCACCAGCCTGGGGCTGATGCAGGGGCTGTGGTTTTCGACGCGATCCAAGCGGGTCACGCACGGGGCGCGGACGTGTTGTTGATCGACACGGCGGGTCGGCTGCACACAAAGCACAATCTAATGGAGGAGCTGAGGAAGATCCGGCGGGTGGTCTCGGGACAAGTCGCGGGAGCCCCGCACGAAGTCGTGTTGGTTCTGGATGCCACGACCGGGCAGAACGCGCTCGCCCAGGCGCGTCACTTCCAGGAAGCGGTGGACGTGACGGGGGTGCTCCTGGCCAAGATGGACGGATCGGCACGAGGCGGGATGGCCTTCGCGATAGCCAGTGAGCTTGGGATTCCGGTGAGGTACCTAGGAACGGGTGAGGGGCTAGAGGACCTGAGAGACTTCGACCCGCGGGCGTTCGTATCGGGACTCCTGCGTCCGGCTGAGATGGCGTCTCCGGCTCGCTAGGAACGGACCTGGGGGAACTCGGAGGAGAGACGGGACAATGCAGGATTTGAGGGATCGACTGGCCGCGTTGGAGAGGCGACTGAATCAGATCAAGGAGCGTCTTTGACCTCGATCAGTCACGGGAGGAGATTGACCGACTGACCGAGCGGTCCCAGGACCCAGGGATCTGGAAGGATCGGGAGGCCGCCCAGGAACTGCTCCAGCGGCTGGGTCGGCTTGAGGGCGAGGTGAAACCGTGGGAGAAGCTCCTGGGCCGGGTCCGCGATGCCGTCGGCATGGCGGAGCTGGCGTCTGAGGAGGGAGGGGCCGGACTCACCGACGACTTGGAGTCGGAGGTTGATTCGATCGCATCAGAGCTGCATGCGCTGGAGCGGAGGATGGCACTCTCCGGAGAGTACGACTCCGGCGACGCCATCCTTGCCATACATGCTGGCGCAGGTGGCACAGATGCGCAGGACTGGACAGAGATGCTGGTCCGCATGTACCTGCGCTGGGCCGAGTCGCGGGGATTCCGTACTCGGATCTTGGACACCTCCCCCGGTGAGGAGGCGGGGCTGAAGAGCGCTACGGTTGAGGTTGGCGGCCCGTACGCGTACGGGTACCTAAATGCCGAAGGTGGGGTGCACCGATTGGTGCGTGTCTCTCCGTTCGACTCTGCTGGCCGACGACACACGTCCTTCGCATTGGTGGAGGTGCTTCCCGATCTGGGCGACGAGGTGCGGATTCAGATCGACCCTGACGACCTCAGGATCGACACGTTCAAGTCCTCGAGCGCGGGCGGACAGCATGTCAACAAGACAGCGTCAGCGGTTCGAATCACCCACCTCCCGACTGGGATCGTCGTGGCTTGCCAGAATGAGCGTTCTCAGTCCCAGAACCGGCAGACTGCAATGAAGGTGCTTCGGGCCAGGCTCCTTGAACAGGAGCTGCGCAAGCGCCGCGAAGAGCAGGTCCGCGTTCGAGGCGAGCACGTGTCTGCTGAGTGGGGAAACCAGATTCGGTCCTACGTGCTCTATCCCTACACGCTGGTCAAAGACCATCGCACTGGCCGCGAAGTGCACAACGCCGACGCGGTCCTGGATGGGGACCTGGACGGATTCATCGACGCCTACCTTCAGACCACCGTTGGGGGCAACGGCCAAAGATAGGGGAATCGAGGGCGGCCAGACCCGCGATCGCCCAATGAGAGGAGCCCCGCGATTTTGACGCGGGGCTCTCCAACTTTGGGCCGCCAAGCGCCCTCTCCTATCGATGGGCGCGCCTCTCGCCTCTCTGAGTCGCTTCGCGCCCCACGGCTCTCTGAGTCGCTTCGCGCCTCAGTCCCGGTAGAAGACGACCTGGTCCTCCGGGCTCTCGTCGGCCATGACTTCAATAAAACTGATCCGATGCCAGGGCAGGATCATCTCGTCGACCCCCCGGCTCAAGTAGCCGAGAGGCTTGCCGTCGAGGCTCCGAGGATAGCTGAGGGTGACGTTGGTGTCGGTAGGATCGGGTAGATTCTCCACATCCGCCACTAGTGGATCGGCGTTGTGGATGTGCACGATCAGAGTGTGAGTCATACCACTTGTCCCCCTATACCGGGAGCGCGTACACGTTGCCGTCGGTGGATCCGATGAACAACGCGGCGCCGTGTAGCGCGGGCGACCCCGGCACGGGGCCGCCGGTGGCGAACCGCCACCGCAATTCGCCTGCCTCCGTCCCCACGGCATAGACGTTCCCGTCCACGCCGCCGAAGTAGACCGTTTCCGCTTGGCAGCGAGGCGAGGAGCTTATCGGGCCCTCGGCTTCGAAGGTCCACCTCTCCCTCCCGCTCTCTGCGTGCAGCGCGTACAGCTTGCCGTCGTACGATCCCACGTAGACGATGCCCTCAGCTACGGCAGGAGAAGAGATCACCGATCCGCCCGTCCGGTAGCGCCACCGCTCCCAACCGGTCTCGACATCGAATCCGTAGACCGAGCGATCTCCAGAGCCCACGATCACCAACTCGTCCTGAAACGCTGGAGACGAGTCCACCGCCTGGCCGGTCCGAGCCCTCCACTTTACCTCGCCATTTGAGGTGTTTAGGGCATACACCTGCCCGTCATTGCAGCCCACAACCACCACATCTCCCACAACCGACGGCGACGATCGGACCGGGCCCGCGAGTTCGGCTTTCCATACGACCCGGCCGGAGTCGCTGCGCGCAGCATAGACTCCTCCGTCATCGGATCCGAAGAAGACATGCCCCAGCTCAAGCGTTCCCGAGGATCGGATCCTTCCTCCGGTCGGACAGGTCCACTCCAGTCTGCCCGTCCGGGCTCCAACTGCGTAGAAGACGCCATCTTCGGAGCCGAATAGCACCATGTCCTCTCCTAGATGGGGAGAAGAGGCGATGCCTTTCTCTGTCTCGTACGACCAGATCATCGATCCATCGGCGGGATCCAGGGCGTAGACCCGGCCATCGTAGGCGCCGACGTAGACCGCACCCTCCGTTGCAGCGGGCGTGGAGCGCACCTCGTCCGAGCACTTGAATGTCCAGAGCGGCGAGACTGTATCGGTACCGACCTCCAACTCGGTTTCTGTAGAGGGTATCTCGGGTGACTCCCCGATCAGAGTCTCCAGGTCTGACCTCAGCGCATCCAAGGAAGGATAGCCCTGCCCCGCCTGCGTCTCGAGGGCGCGGATCACCACGCTGTCGACCTCGGTAGAGACCGCAGGGTTCGCCGCCCTCGGTGACTCTGACCCCTCGACCGATGGCCCGCGACCGATCAAGAGATGATAGAGGAATCTTCCCAACTCACGGACGGTCGCGTGCTCCGCAGACGGTCCGGCATCCGCCGCGGCCACAAGTCCCACGTCCGCGAGAACGAGGGAGCCACCTGAGAGCCGCCCGACACTCACCGGCGCGAGGCCTTCGGTGGCGAGCGGAGTCTCAAGCCGAAGAAGTGGCTGGACAGCGTCGAGGACCTGTCTTGTCCAACCCAGCGCGTCCTTCTCCTCGAAGGTCGCCTCCGCCTTGTCAGGGTCGATGGCCGTCTGAATCCCCTCGGTGAGACCCAACACAAGGTACTCGGTGCCACCCTGAGTGAAGATGTCCAACACTGGGGGCAATTGGGGAAGCGACAGTCGGGCGCGGGTCTCCGAAGCCCTGCGAAAGCGCTGGCCACCCTCGCCGCTTCCCTCCTCCATTCTCTCCGAGGAGCCGACCCACTCCTGGATCAGGCACGGGCGCCCAGCGAGCTTGGTGTCTGTGGCGACGTAGGAGCGGAGTACCGGCCCGCTGCGGCGCACGCTCTCGATCCGGTAGCGGTCACGGAGTACCGTCCCTGCGGCAAGCGTATCGCCGGGAGTCTCCTGCTCGGACTGGATCCTCTCAAGCAACGGCATCGCAGGTCTCTTCTGGGCTCCGCTCCCCAGCTCACAGCTCGCGAGCTAGGATTGGCCACCTCCAGGTGCAGAAGGACAGCGCTCGGCTCCTCGGCTCTCCAGCTTTCGCGAGGAGCTTTCGCTGGGAGATTTCGCTAGGAGCTATTGCACGTAGCTTCGCTTCGCGGTTTGCTGGGGTTCAAGACGATTATAGGAGCCGCAGGGGGGGCTGACAATGGAACCATGCTCCTATGCGCTTGACGCGGCTACGCCTGGCGGTGGACTATGTAGTCGGCCAGTTGCTCCAGCCGGCCGACGGCTCCTTCCTCAAGTCCGTCCTCAGAGAGGTGACCCAGAGCCGCATTCAGGTACGATTCCGCCATCTCCTTGGCGTGCTGTGCGGAACCGAGGTGGGCCAGGAGATCGAGGGCGGTTCCCAGATCCGCCTGGGACAGGGGGCGGGCCAATAGGTCGGCCAGCGCTCTTTCCCCGCGACGATGCTCCTCCTCGAGGCCGAAGGCCACGGGAAGCGATTTCTTCCCCCGGAGGAGATCCTCTCCCACCGGCTTCCCCGTCTTGGCGAAGTCGCCCCAGATCGCCAGGATGTCGTCGGTCACCTGAAAGGCTAGGCCGACAGCGCGGCCGAAACTTCGCAGCGCACCCACGATCCGGTCCTCTGCCCCGGCCGCGATCGCTCCAAGATGGCAAGCCGCGCCCAGGAGTGCTGCCGTCTTCCTCTCCGCCATGACGAGATACTCGGACACGGTAGGGGAGGGCGATTCCTCCCACACCAGATCCAGATGCTGGCCCTCAAACAGCTCGCGCCCCGCGGCGTCGAGGACTGCGGACGCCTTCTCGACGGAAGATTCGGAGAGGCCCCGGTCAAGCAACCCATGGATGGCTCCGTGGGCCAGGATCAGAATGGCGTCTCCGGCGTTGATGGCGAGGGGCACACCCCAAATGCTCCAAACCGTCTCGCGACCGCGCCGCGCCGAACTTCCGTCCTCGATGTCGTCGTGAACCAGCGAGAAGTTGTGGAGCAGCTCGACAGAAGCGGCTGCGGGCACAGCGACTCGTGGGTCCCCGCCGGCGGCCTCACACGCGAGGAGGCAGAGGACCGGACGAACGCGCTTGCCCCGGCCGCGCTGGGGAGATCCATGGCGGTCGGTCCATCCCATATGGTAGTGCAGGATCTGATACAGGGGCTCCAGAAGCGGCTCTGGGCTCGCCAGGACGGCCCGCATCTCCGCCTCCACGGGTTCGGCGTAGCCAGCGAGGAATTCCGGCGCACGACCTCGTGATGCGGCCATGATACCGGAGGCCGGCCTAGCGAAGCCCTTGGCGAGCTAGAGAGCGGTAGGCAGGACCGCCTGTGCTCTTCACTGCTGTCTAGGAAACAGGCTCGACCGGCACCAGGAGGGGGGTGTCGCGGAGGGCGCCCAAGTCGCGGGCTCCGATGCCAAACATCGCGATGCGAAGGGTAGTCAGGTACTCCGTAATCCTCTCGCCGACGGCTTCTGAAGAGACAGTGGCCGCAGCCAGAAAAGGTCCGGCAAGACCGACGACCCGCGCGCCGAGAGCCAAGGCCTTCGCGATGTCGATTCCGTTGCGGATCCCGCCGCTGGCGATGGCCTCTAGCTGAGGCGCCGCCACTCGGACTTCCCGAAGAGAAGCTGCGGTTGGGATCCCCCATCCAGAAAACGCCGCGGCCACGGATCGAGCGGTTTGCGTGCGCGCGCGATGTCGCTCCACTTCCGTCCAGGAGGTGCCGCCGGCGCCGGCCACGTCGATGG
This sequence comes from uncultured Anaerolineales bacterium, assembly GCA_964348195.1. Taxonomy (GTDB): domain Bacteria; phylum Chloroflexota; class Anaerolineae; order UBA7937; family JACPPX01; genus CAYGBX01. Next base: position 10,938 of record CAYGBX010000027.1, on the reverse strand, counting down.
CGGCGACTCCAGCCTCTGCCAGCATTCGGGCGACGCGGCTAGAGATACCCCACCCCACCTCCTTGACGATCACAGGCACCTCCAGCGCCTTGCAGACTCGGCCGATTTTAGAGAAGAGTCCAGAGAAGTCGGTGTTGCCTTCCGGCTGGACTGCTTCCTGGAGCGGATTCAAGTGGAGGATCAGCCCGTCGGCCCCGACCAGATCCACTGCGCGACGGCACTCATCCACCCCATAGCCATAGTTGAGCTGCACCGCCCCAAGGTTCGCCAGGAGAAGAAGGTCGGGGGCAAGGTCCCGCACCTGGTAGGTGTCGGCCAACTCCGGCTGCTCCAGCGCTGCGCGAAGAGATCCGAGACCCATGGCGATCCCATGCTCTTGCGCCGCCTGCGCCAGATTCCGGTTGATGGTCCCAGCCTCCTCCACACCGCCTGTCATAGAGGAGATGAGGAGCGGTGCGGCGAGGGGCTTGCCCAGAAGTGAGGTGGAGAGATCGATCTCGGAGAGGCGCAGCTCGGGGAGTGCCTGGTGTTCGAACCGGTATCGATCAAAGCCGCTCGATACCTCCATCGGCTCCACGTCCTTCTCAAGGCTGATCCGGATGTGATCTGCCTTTCGCTCCTCCATCCGCTCTCCGCGTAACTAAGCCGCCGGGCCGGTGTTGCTATGGATGAATCGGACCCGGGATCCCCATCCTATTCCCTCCCGACGCCTGCTGTCAATCCTTGCTCCGTTGACGGTCTCGGCACCCGAGGATATACTCAGGATTCCCGCAGAGGGGAAAGGGAGAAGAAGGAGGCGCAGTCGTGTCCAACGATGTCTTCGAGCGCATAAAGGCCATCATCGTAGATCAGCTTGGGGTCGACGAATCCAAAGTGACTCCCGAGGCGAGCTTCCGAGAGCACCTCGAGGCGGACTCTCTGGACCTGGTGGAGCTGATCATGGCCTTTGAGGAGGAGTTCGGAGGAGAGATTTCAGACGAGGAAGCCCAGGCTATCACCACGGTGGGAGAGGCGGTTGCCTACGTCGAGGAGCACATGTCCGAGGCATCCTAGTCCTCGCCCGAACGGAATCTGAAGGGTGTCTTTCCACGCCTGCGGAAGGACACCCTAGTTGTTTGGGGTGAGAGCGCCGTTGAAGCAGGACGCCGCTCCTGATACTCTCGTGCGGGTCCATGATTCGCCGACGCGTCACCGGATCGCTCAGGCTGGCTACCCTGACTCTCCTGGGATTCGCCCTGCTGAGCTGTCAGGAGAGCGGGCCGCGCAGCGTGACTGTCTCCGCTGCGATCAGCCTTTCAGAGCCGATAGCCGAGCTTTCTGATCTCTTCGAGCGAGATAATCCTGGAGTCGACGTCGTCCTCAACCTCGCCGGATCAGGTGCCCTGGCCGCCCAGATCCTGCAGGGAGCCGATGTCGATGTCTTCCTATCGGCCGGACCCGGTCCGATGGACCTCCTCGAGGCCGACGGCCGACTAGTCCCAGGCTCCCGGCGCGAGCTGATCTCCAACGAACTGGCCCTCGTGGGCGGCCCTACCGGACCCGATGTGGTGTTCTCGAGCCTGCGGGATTGGCAGGGACACCTCGCGCTGGGAGACCCCAAGGTCGTGCCAGCCGGGACCTATGCGGTGGAGGTACTGTCGGCTCTTGGCGCCTGGCCCTGGCCAACAGACCGCCTGGTGATGGGGGAGAACGTGCGTCAGGTTCTCACCTTCGTAGAGACCGGCCAGGTGGGTCTTGGTCTCGTTTACCTCACGGACGCGCTGCAATCGGCAGGGGTGCGAGTCCTGGATATCGCTCCGCCCGGATCCCACAGCCCCATTCGCTACCCGGGCGCGGTCATCGCTGAGACACACAAACCGGCGCTGGCCCAGATCTTCCTGGAGGTCGTCGCCAGTCCGGACGGACGGCAGGTGCTGCTGTCCCACGGGTTTCTTCTGCCCGACTGAGGTATGGCCCAAGGAGGCTTGTGATGCCGCTCCACCCTCTGCTCCTGTCCGTTCAGGTGGCGCTGAGCGCCACTGCGCTGGTACTGGTGGTGGGCATCGGTCTAGCGCTCCTGATCTCCAGGGCCCGATTCCCAGGCAAGCCACTCCTCGAGGCCGCCGTCGCGCTGCCTCTGGTCCTTCCGCCCACTGTCGTTGGTTATGCGTTGCTCTGGCTTCTAGGCCGAGGTGGGATCCTCGGAAGTCTGGATCTTGTCTTCACCTGGGGGGCAGCGGTCATCGCCTCCAGCGTGGTCGCGCTGCCGCTCATGGTCTGGAGCGCCGAGGCCGCCATTTCGGCTGTGGATCGCGACCTGGAGGACGCCGCTCGGACGATGGGCTCGTCGGAGTGGCGGATCATCGCCCTGGTGACCCTCCCTCTTGCCAGCAGGGGGATCGCGGCAGGGGTCATTCTCGCATTCGCGAGGAGCCTGGGGGAATTCGGCGCCACCCTCATGGTCGCCGGCAACATTCCGGGTCGGACTCAGACCGTCCCCCTGGCCATCTACTCCGCGGTGCTGAGTAACGACTCGCAGCAAGCTACAGCATGGGTGGTCCTGATGACCGCAGCCGGATTCGCGGTGGTGTTGATGGCCAATCGGCTGCGCAGAATCCTAGGAGGCGTGTAACACGGGGCCTTGGAGGTAAGAGAATGATCGCTCCGGAGGAAGCTCGAGAGCGGATCCTGGACGCCTTTCGACGGTTGAATGCCGTGCAGGTTCCGATTCTCGACGGACTCGGCCAGATTCTGGCCGAGGATGTCCTTGCCGAGGAGGATATTCCGCCGTTCGACAACTCGGCCATGGACGGATTCGCGGTGCGGGCCGCAGACACGCGGGGGGCCACACGGGAGGTTCCGGCCACTCTCTCGATCATCGGAGAGATCGCGGCCGGCACCGCGCCGTCGGTGGAGTTGGGGCCGGGCACCGCGGTTCGGATCATGACGGGCGCGCCCCTGCCTCAGGGCGCAGATGCTGTCGTCAGGCTGGAGGACACTAGCGAAGCCCCCGGCGAGCTAGAGAGCCCTAGCGAAGCCCCCGGGCAGCTAGAGAGCAGTCCTTCGAGGCGAAGCCGAGGAGAGAGCCGCAAAGCCCAGAGACAGCTCGAGGGGACCGTCGAGATCTATGTCGAGGTCCCCCCGCGACGATTCGTTCGCGATGCCGGCGAAGACCTCATTCGCGGCGGACTCGCCATTCCCGAAGGTCGGTGCCTACGTCCCCAGGAGATCGGGATGCTCGCGTCCCTGGGAAGGTCCCGGGTGCGCGTCACTCGCCGGCCGCGCGTTGCCGTGCTCGCGACCGGCGATGAGCTGGTGGATATCGAAGAGCGACTGGGGCTGGGGCAGATTCGTAACTCCAACGAGTACACCATCTCCGCCCATGTGGTCCGGCATGGCGGAATTCCACTGCGCCTGGGGATCGCCAGAGACACGATCGATGATCTGAAGGCCAAGATTCAGGAGGGATTGGATCTCGGGGCGGACCTGCTGTTGACCTCGGCCGGGGTATCGGTGGGGGCGCACGATCTGGTCAGGGATGTCCTGGCCAGCGAGGGTGCCATGGAGTTCTGGAAGGTAGCGATG
>CAYGBX010000027.1:0-7364 GCA_964348195.1 uncultured Anaerolineales bacterium | reverse complement strand
TGGTGGAGGGCACTATCACCCGCTGGCTGAAGCGGGTGGGCGACGCCGTGGCCAAATACGAACCCCTGGTGGAGATCGAGACGGCCAAGGTGGTCACCGAGGTGCCCTCCCCGGCCAGCGGCACCCTGAAGTCCATCCTGGCCAGCGAGGGTGCCATGGAGTTCTGGAAGGTAGCGATGCGGCCTGGGAAGCCGTTGGCCTTCGGTCGCATCGGTGAGACACCGGTGGTCGGTCTACCCGGCAATCCCGTGTCTGCGATGGTCTCGTTCGAGCAGTTTGTCCGGCCCGCCATCCTCAAGATGCGGGGTGTCACGACGCTGGAGAAGCCTACGGTCGAAGCCGAAGCACAAGACGAGCTTCCGGGCAGCGACCGACTGGCATTCTGGCGAGGAATCGTCAAGCGAGAGGACGGGAAGTACTTGGCCAAGCTGGCAGGGTCCCACCAAGGCTCGGGAGTTCTGTCCTCCATGGTTCGAGCCAATGCGCTCCTGATGGTTCCCGCCGAGTCCCCAGGGATCGCCCCCGGTAGCCCCGTATTGGCGCAGATGCTCGACTGGCCGGAGGGGATGGCCCTGTAACGGCTGAGTCGGTCGCCACAGCGGCGACCCAGTCATGTCCCGACGACGGATTGGCTAGGGCAGGTAGCGTTCGAGGAGGATCCTCAGCTCCTCCCTCCGCTTCTTGGGAATGAGCGAAGGGTCGGTGGCGATGGCGCCCTCCAGTGCCGTGGCACACACGCAGGGACGGGTCTCAGCGATCCGTGGAATTGCGGCCCGAAGAATGGCCTTTGAGACCGCAACGTTCTTCTGAACGTTCAGGGCGACCGTCTCCTGGGTCACGGGCTCCTCGGTCTCGTGCCACACATCGAAGTCGGTGACATTGGCCAGGGCCGCGTAGCACATCTCCGCCTCCCGCGCCAGCTTGGCCTCGGGCACCGCGGTCATTCCCACGATGTCGGCTCCCCAGCTCCGGTGCACCGCACTCTCCGCTTTGGTCGAAAACTGAGGCCCTTCCATCACGACGAAGGTCCCTCCTCCTTGGACGTCCGCGCCGACTTCGACGCCGGCCTCGAGGAGCCATCGGGACAGATCCGGGCAGAAGGGCTCATCGAAGGCCACATGGACGACGATTCCGTCGCCGAAGAGGGTGTTTGGCCGCCCGCTGGTACGATCGATGATCTGATCGGGAATCACGATATCGAGCGGGGCTATGCCCTCCTTCAGGCTGCCGACGGCCGTGACCGTGATGATCCGCTCCACTCCCAGTGACTTCAGAGCGAAGATGTTGGCCTGGCTCGGCAGTTCCATCGGGGTGATGCGGTGGCCTACGCCATGTCGAGGGAGGAAGGCCACTTGCACTCCCTCCAGGATTCCCAGCACCAGTGCGTCGGAGGGATCGCCGAATGGGGTCTCCACCTGGATGGAGGTGACATCGCTCAGTCCCTCCATCTCGTAGAGACCACTGCCTCCTATGATTCCGATCCGGGCTTCAGCCAACGCTCATTCCTCTTCAGTTCCCTGCGGCTCTCTAGCTCGCTACCGCTCGCTAGGTTAGCAACGTTCGGGTACGAGTGTAGGGCACGGTTATCGCGCCGGCAAGGATTATCCCTATGCATTCGTGTGCCCGACACACGCCTCTCGGCGCAGGAAGAGGGCTCCCATGATTCGCAAGCTCACAGCTCTCCGCTCCCCAGCCAATGTCAGGAGCTGTCTCGGGGCTCGGCGCTCTTAGAGGGAGGAGGAGTCTTTGCCCTTGCGGCGTCGGGCAAGAGCCCGTTCGACGTCGCGCTGCGCATCCCTCTCCGCCAGACTTCGGCGCTTATCATACTGCTTCTTGCCCCGGGCCAACGCCACCTCCACCTTGGCCCGGTTGTTCTTCAGATACATTCGCAGGGGGACCAAAGTGTAGCCCTTGGCTCGCACCCGACCGGCCAGGCGGTCCAGCTGAAATCGGTGGAAGAGCAGCTTTCGTGTGCGGCGCGGTTCGTGCCCTGGACCTGAAGCGTGACGATAGGGAGCGATGTGGGTGTTGAGCAGCCAGGCCTCGCCGTTCTTGAGGAGAACGTAGCTATCGGCGAGGTTGACCCGGCCCGCCCGCACAGATTTGACCTCCGAGCCGGTGAGCACGATGCCGGCCTCCAGGGTGTCCTCGATGAAGTAGTCTCGGCGGGCCTTCTTGTTGACGGCTACCGTTTTGGTCCGATCTGAGGCAGAGCTCACCTGTCCTGCCTCGGCTGGCCGCGAACGCCTCTCAAGGGGATCCCACCCACGGGCGCTAGCGGGCTTCAGAGGAGGCCCTGGAGGTAGTCGATCGCCAGCGCCAGCTGCGGATCCAGGCCCTCGGCCAATTCCTGATCCGTCACCCGCACTTCGATGTCGGGTGTCAGTCCTTCTCCTTGGATCTGATGACCGTCCGGGGTGTACCAATGGGCGACGGTCACCCTCAAGCCAGAACCGTCGCTCAGGTCCCGGAGCTCCTGAACCGAGCCCTTACCGAAGGTCGGTGTGCCAATGAGAATACCCCTCTGGTGATCGCGCACGGCACCGGCCAGAATTTCGGAACCGCTGGCACTCCCTCCGTTGACGAGCACGACGAGGGGGATCTCGACCGCTGGACCATCTCCCGATGACCGGTACTGTCTATCTTCGTCTCCTCGGCCCTGTTGGGTGAAGAGAAGCCCGTCGCCAATGAACTGACTCCCTACCGCGCGGACTGAGGTGACGAGTCCTCCCGGATTGTCACGGAGGTCCAGCACAAGTCCATCCAGGGTCGTCGGATCCAGGGCTCTCAGCGCCCCTGCCACGGCTTCCGGCGCCCGGGCGTTGAACTCCTTGATGGACAGGTAGCCGATGCCCGGCATCAGCAGTTCGTGCTCGGTGGTCAGGAGCTGGACGCGCTCCCGCACTATTTCGACCCGAATGGGATCCTCCACCCCGGAACGGTGGACGGTGAGGGTCACCGGCGTACCCTCGGGCCCCCGTATCCGACTCACGATGGCCACTATGTCCAACCCCACAACGGATTCATCATCGACCTGCACCACGCGGTCCCCGGCCTTGATGCCAGCCCGATCGCTGGGCGCACCAGGTAGGACCTCCAGGATCACCAGCTCTCCCCGTGCGTTCAACTCCACCGCTGCGCCGATGCCTTCGAAGCTCCCCGTGAGGTTCTCATTCATGAGGGTTCGGTGTGACGGGGGCACGAAGGCAGTGTGCGGGTCCTCCAGCGTGGCCAGCGCGCCCCGGATGGCTCCTCGCGTCAGATCGGTTGCGGAAACCGGGCCTCCGAAGAACTCCTCCTCAACCACGCGCCACGCCTCCCAGAACACTCGGAAGGTCTCCTCCAGTGACGCGGGCGCAGCTACGATGGAGTCCCCCTCACCAGAATCGCGCTCCCACGGAGCAGGGTGGTCCCACGCGTACCAGGTGCCCCCGACGAAACCCCCCGCGACCACAAGGGTAGAGACGCCCGCAAAGACCGTTCGCCGCAAGCGGCGGAACCTACCCGCGCCCATAGGAGTCGACATAACTATCTATCCGAGAGCAAGCCTATTGCCCGCAGCAGGGCAGTGTCTGCATCGGCATCCGCCTGCTCGCCCACGGCGGGGACGGCGACATCGGGGGAGAGTCCCACACCTTCGATCAGGCGCCGGTCGGGTGTCAGCCACACTGAGATCGTCACGTGCAGGCTGGAGCCGTCGCTCAGCTCATGGATGCGCTGTACCGACCCCTTGCCAAAGGTGCGCTCACCAACGAGCAGGGCCCGGCCAAGATCCTGCAGCGCTCCGGCTACGATCTCCGCGGCGCTAGCCGTGCCGCCATCTATCAGAATCACGAGCTCGGAATCCTCGGCAGAGTCCCCCGGTCGCGCCCGGTAGAGCTTCTCGTCGCCACCGGCGTCCTGTTGAATGAAGATCGGACCGCTTTCCAGGAAGAGGTCCGCCACGTCGACGGCCGCCTCCACTGCACCGCCGGGGGCGTCGCGGAGATCGAGTATCAACCCCCGAGATCCCGCGAGGGCGTCCAGCGCATCCCGAATCTCAGCGGCGGTCTGATCCCCGAAGAAGGTGAGGGAGACGTAGCCCACGCCATCCTCGAGGAGCTGCCCGGACACGGTCGGGCTCGGAATCATCTCTCTCCTCATTGTGAGGTTCAGGAGCCGGTCTCTGCGCACCACCAAAGAAAGCTCGGTCCCGACTGGACCGCGAAGCAGAGCGATCACCTGGCTCTCGGAAAGATGGGCCAGGAGGACGCCCTCCGCCTGCACGAGGACGTCGCCGGGGACGATGCCATCTCGATCTGCGGGTGAGCCCGGCCGAATCCGCCTCACAACCGGCTCTACCGCCCCGAAATCCAAGTCAGAGGGGTTTTCAATACCTACACCTCCATAGTGGCCTTCCAGCCGGCCCCTCTCGATTTCCCGATCGGCCGGCTCACTGAAGAACGTGTTCGGGTCGTCCAGAGCGCCGACCATGCCCCGGATTGCACCGTAGGTCACCTCTCTGGACGAGGGCAGCGGACCGTCGAATTCCTCCTCGATGAGGTCCCATACCTCCCAGAAGACCCCAAACTCCTCGGGCTCCTCCGCGATTCGATAGCCTCCGATCAACGGGACGGCGCCGTACTCCGCCCGGCCCACCCATACCGATCCAGCACCGGCCACCGCGCCCACCAGCACTCCCAAACCAAGCAGGATCCCGATCCTCCAACCCATCAGGCCGACCACAGACGCCTCTTTACATAATACCAGGCGCCCATTCGGGCCTCCGTCGCTGCCCCGCACACCACAGGCCAGCCAATCTCCTGCCAAGACTCATCCGCGATCATGTCTGACAAAGCCGACGATCCTCCACGGACTCCGCGCGTCTCCTCAGCGCAGGCAGGTTCGTCGCTGCTGTAAACTTACATAAGGTATCTAGTGCGAAGTCCAGCTCCCTCCCCTACCGGCCACCTGTCCGGCTGAGCGGTGTCGCTGGTCTGGGCCACATCACCGGGCCAGGAGTCGCTCCAGTCCAAGTACGGCCAGGAGCAGCCCGCATGTCCCGAGCAACGCCAGGAGCGCCATGGCAGCCAGAAAAGCCGGCGATCGACGTTCCGATCCGGACCTGGACGGATCGGCGTCGCTGGACTCGCGCACGGGGTTCAGGAGGCCTCCTCGGCATAGGCAGCGAATTCGTTGCGCAGCTGCCGAGGGAGCCGTCCCACAACACGGACGCCTGCCTCGGTGAAGTCCTCCGAGTGGACTACGCCCCGCTCGTGAAACAGGTGGAGCAGTCCATTCTTGCCGTACGGCAGGAGGACGCTCAGCCGGACCATGTCCGCCTCCAGAGACTCTCCCACCCGATGCAGAAGCAGATTCAACCCGGTTCGTTCCTTGGCAGAGATCGGTACCGCCAGAGGGTACATCCTCGAAAACTTGCGAAACCTCTCCTCCCTCTCGTCCCCTTCCCCGGCTGGCCTCAGGTCGATCTTGTTCAGGGCGAGCACTCGCGGAATCCCCCCCGCACCCAACTCCTCGAGGATCCCCTCAACGACCTCCAGCCTCCGGTCAAGGTGATCTTGAGTTATGTCAACAATGTTGATGAGAAGGTCCGCCTCGGTGATCTCCTCGAGGGTTGCGCGGAAGGAGGCAACCAGCTCCGTGGGGAGCTTCTGAATGAATCCAACTGTGTCGGTGAAGAGAGCCGCTCTGCCATCCGGCAGGCTCACTCGCCGCGTCGTAGGATCCAGGGTGGCGAACAGCTGATCCTGGACCAGCACATCTGCACCGGACACCGCGTTCAAGAGCGTGGACTTGCCTGCGTTCGTGTAGCCGACGATGGCAACGACAGGAACCCCCGACCGACGCCGACGACGGCGGTGGAGAGCCCTGTGGGTGCGAACCTGATTCAGCTCGCGTCTGAGGGTGCCTATTCTACGTCGGATCTCTCGCCGGTCAGTCTCCAGCTGAGTCTCACCCGGGCCCCTCAGCCCCACCCCGGCCCGCCCACCACGGCCCCCACCTCCACCTACCTGCCGGGCGAGGTGGGTCCACATCCGGGTCAGCCGCGGGAGGCGATACTCGTACTGCGCCAGTTCGACCTGAAGCCGCCCTTCCCGGGTCCTGGCATGCTGCGCAAAGATGTCAAGGATGAGAGCGGTGCGGTCAACAACCCGCACGTCCAGGGCCTGCTCCAGGTTTCGCTGCTGGCGGGGAGAAAGCTCCTCATCGAAGACTACGAGCTCCGGGTCCTCGTGCACGACCCAGCTGCGAACCTCCTCGAGCTTACCGCTCCCGATCAGGGTGGCCGGGTTGAAGGAATCGAGCCGTTGCGCCAGCCTCCCTGCCACCTCGATGCCGGCAGTCCTGGCCAGTTGGGCCAGCTCAGCCAGAGACGTTTCCAGCGGCCATTCCGGCTGGCCTGGACTCTTCTGCTCCACCCCGACGAGGAGCCCTCTCTCCCGGCGACGGGCGGCCCGATAGCCTACTTCGGCGTCTTGTGCCATCACTTCTCCCCTTCCCACAACAGCCGGACACCAGCCAATGCCGACTGCGAAGGAGTGGCTCAAGTATACTCCAGCGCCCGGCCTGGGATCGAGGTGCGGCGGCGCGGGACCCGTGAAGCTAGGCGTGACATAGGGAACGGGGGAGGGATGCCCCTCCCCCGTTCCAGTGTCACGCTGGGATCAGCGCAGGCGGCTAGCAGCAGCCACCGCAACAACCCGCGGCTGCACTGGCAGCCTCCTCTGGCTCCTCACGAGAGCGCACCACTTGACATCACCTCCCCTCTCTCCGACGTCCTGCCCTACCATGCCACGTTGTTCAGCGGCTCATGTCATCCGATACGCTGCGCGGCGTAGTCGATCGGTTCTTGTCCTACCCTCCCGACGGCACTGGCTCCGGCGAAGTGCCCGCCGAGGAAACGAGCCGCAGGTCGGGAGTGAACTTGGCGCAGATCATTCCGCAGCAGCTCTCCACGTTCTCATGCCGAACGGAGTAGAGGACCTGCTTACCGTCCCGTCGGGCCGACACCAGGTCGTAGCCCTTGAGGACCTTCAGATGGTGCGACACTGCAGGTTGGGTCAGGTCGAAAGCCGATACGATATCTCCCACATTGACCTCTCCTCTCTCCATGAGGAGCTCAAGGATCCCCTGCCGGGTCTCGTCCGCTAGCGCCGCGCAGAAGTCCAAGATGCTGATCACCAGTGAATCCTCTCTCTACAACACATCAACATATTTAAATGCATCAATATGTTATCGCGGACGATGACGATTGTCAAGTCTGTCGCGAGGAGCAGATCCCTAGTGCGGGCGGCCGTCGGCTGTAGACGGCCCCTTCTCCGGGTGGTAAGATCGCGACGCTAGGACCGGCGTCGGAAGATCGC
>CAYGBX010000026.1:0-23769 GCA_964348195.1 uncultured Anaerolineales bacterium | reverse complement strand
ACAAAGCCACTGACCGGGCTGTCCCTAAACCTTCAGGCCCCTCCTGCGGGGTCTATTCTGCGCATAGATGCTCTTCGTTGCTCCGAAGCCAATTATACTCGACGCTCTCGCAGGCGTCAAGACATAGCCCCGTCTGGGTGCTATGCGAAGCTCAGGATCTGAAAGAGCAGAAACCCTCCAGCCACAGCCAAACCCAATCCGTTGACTCCCCGGCGGGCCTGGATCGCCACGTCGCCCGCCGTCTCCATCAAGGGACGCGTTAGGAGATTACGCACGTACCCCGCCGCCCAATACCATAGGAGTCCCAGACCGAAGTTCAGGGCGATCAGGACCAGGAGGAAGCCGGCGCTCTCCGGAGCCAACGCGCGGGCCACCCCCGGGCTGGCGGCCACTCCGAGGAGGATCAGGTGATGGCCGTAGACGCCGGCATCGCGACGCATCTCCTCCCCGGCGGGCTTGACGAGTTGGCTTCCGGCCAGGGCCAGCGAGCGGGCGTAGAAGATCAGCAGAAGGGTGACGGCAAGAGCAAACAGATCGATCATGGTCTCCTCCTCATGGAAAAGGGAGCGGGACCGGCGCCCACCCCCAGGGCCGATAGCCCACCATGTTAATACCGTTGCTGTGCGGCCGGGGATACGCTGCGGGAGAGCGGCGAAGGAATCTGTCCGACATTGCGCGTGCCCTCTTCATGAATCGGCTACGCCCTCCCCTCTCTCTACCAGGTGCAAGGTGTTGCCATCGGGATCTTGAAACGTGGCGACTCTGATCAGCGATCCGTCTAGGTCGTCCATCACGCTGACGCTGCCCACGATGGCGACGCCGGCCTCCCGCAGTTCCTGGACCGCGCCCTCGACGTTGGCCACGTGGAGAAAGACGAGCGGCCCCGCGCCGCCCGTCTCCGACTGAGTATCGCTATGCAGGATGCCCAGCCGATCATCCCCGAGCCGGAAGCCGACCGCCGACTCTGTGCTGTCGCCTCGCTGCAGGCCGAGGACCTCCTCATAGAACCGGGCGGCCCGATCCAGATCGGAGACGTGAAGGTAGACGGACTCGATCCTGGTGATCTTCACATCCGTTGCCTCGAGGTCGCCGCGATCCCGGTGAGTCCCTGACGCTGCTCCCTATTCCTCGCCCGAGGGAAGCTCCAGCTGCTCGGGCCGCTCTCCGGCCTCGAGGAGCTTGTCCTCCAGTCGACCCAGCTTCCGGTCCGCCTCGTCGAAGCGGCTCATAGCGTTGCGGAGATGCTTGCCGAGGACGTCGTAGTCGTCGCGGAATCTCCCCACATCTCCCTGGAGGCGTCCCAGACGTCCCTGGATCTCTCGGGCGTGCTCCTCAATCCGCATCCCCTTGAGTCCCCTGACGATCACCTGGAGATAGCCATAGAAGGAGTTGGGGGAGACCGGGATGACCCTCCGCTCGACGGCGTAGGGAAACAGACCCTCGCCTGTTTCGTCTCGAATGATGGTCTCGTAGTAGACGTTCTCGGCCGGGATGTACATCAGGGCGAACTCGTAGGTCCCCTCATCCGGCAGGATGTACTTGGTCGCGATCCCGTCGATGTGCTTCTTCACGGCGCCGAGGAACTCCTTCCGCGCCCTCCTGGCCTCAGCCTCGTCTTCGACATCTGCCAGGCGACGGAACGACTCGAGAGGGAACTTGGCATCGACGGGAACCATGCTGTCGCCGATCTTGATCACCGCATCCACCCGTTCCCCGCTCCTGAAGGCGTGCTCCACGGCGAAATGTCCGGGAGGCAGGATCTGTGCCAACAGCTCTCCCAAGAGGGTCTCTCCCATCCCTCCCCGCAGCTTCGGGGGCTTCAGGAGATCCTCCAGGCTGGAGATGGTCTTCCCCACCTCCATCATCTGCTCGGTGGCCTTGGACAGCTCCCCCAGGTTGCCCGCGAGACGCTCGAATGACTGGCGGCTGGTCTGGTCCACCTCCTGCAGTCTCTGGGACAGCGAGTCGATGGCCTGGATATCGGGCATTCGTTGAGCGAGCTGACCTAGCCGCTCTCGAGTCTGGACAAGACCATACAGGGCCCCCAGACTCATGAGGGCCACCAGCACCACCACCAGAAGGATCGCTAGCTCCACGGAGTCCTCATTCTACGCGCTCAACATACCGCACACCGTCCATCTTCTCGAAGTCCGCATCCTGTGTCCAGAAGGTTGCTTCGCGCGCGCGCGCTGTGGCTAGCATGATACTGTCCGCCATCGGCAGGTCCAGATCAACCGACAGGTGAGCCGCGCCAATGGCCGTGGCATCATCCAGGTCGACCACCTGGCCAAGTTTCATAATGGCAACGGCACCGAGCGCCTCGCTCTCGCCGCGCTCCTGGAGAACCTTCTTGAACACCTCGTAGAGGCTCAAGGTCGGGACGATGAGTTGCTCGGGGTCCTCGATGGCCGGAGCAAAGAATCCGGCGCTGGGCCCGTCGGCGAAGTACTCGAGCCAGCCAGACGAGTCCACCACGTTCATACGCGATCTGGCTCTCGCTCCACTGTCGTGTCGATACCTTTGAGGAACCCGCGGCTCTCCTTGATGGACTTGACCGGAATGAGCTCAATCCGCCCCCCGTACTGGATCACCTGGATCTTCTGGCCGGGCTTGATGCCCAGCGATTCCCGCACCTTCTGTGGGATCACCACCTGGTACTTGGGCGAGACGGTCACAGTCTCCATACGATCATCCTCTCGATAGACATCGCGTAATACAATATATCATTCTATATGGCGTCCGTCATACGGTCAAGTGGAAACGATTTCCCTCCAAGAGCCCGAAGGACGCCCCAAGACAAGAATCCCCACTCACGACGTACAGTCACCGTTAAAGACAAAAATGCCCCATTCGCGGCTGCGGGCGAAGGGACAGCAAGGTGTGCTGCGCGGCGGGACCGTCCCCCGGCGGGTGGAACGGCGGGACTACTCCAGGAGGAGGCAGTGGACGGAGGGGAGGTCGTCCGCTGCGAGGGACCAGGTGGCGCCCTCGTCCGAGGAAAAGTAGACCGCGCCCTCGTCGGTGCCGAAGGCCGCCTCAGAGCCGGATGTGGCCAGGCGGTGGGTATCGAGATTGCTCGGGAACCATTCGGAAAGACCGTCCTCGCACCGCTGCAAGGGACCTTTCCCCTCTAGCCGCGTGCGGTAGATCGCGGCCCGGTTGGTGTACGGGCCCGTCGACGCGGTGATCAAGATGGTCTTGCCGGCGACCCTGACCGCGCGGCAGTAGGTGCCGTGGAGGCCTTCTCTCTCATATCGCCACGTGTTGCCCCGATCCTCGCTCAAGGCCAGCCCCCAAGCAGAGGCGGCCAGCAAGAGCCCCGACGGGGCGTGAAAGAAGACATCATGGACGTCAGAGCCGATCTCGATGGTGGTGTTCCAGGAGGCCCCCCAGTCAGCCGAGCGGAGGATGCCCCCCACGTGGACGTTGACATAGATTGCCCCTGCTGGATCTCGAGCCATAGAGCGCACGTCAGGCGGGCCACCCCAGGGAGTGAACCACTCCTCACGGCTAGGCGCTTCATCGAACGAGGTGACCCGCTTCATCTCGCCGCCGTGCAACCTCAGCAGGTGGGCCTCCGACGTGCCGACCAGGAGTCCTGTCTCGGTCGGGAGGAGGCAGTTGGCACGGAGTCCCTCCACCGTGGACACCTGCTCCCACTCCCCTCGTCCGTCCGCTCGCCAGAGTTCGCGGCCTTCGAGGATGACCCACCATCCCTGGGCGTCCTGGACCAGGGCGGTGACCTCCCGTCCTGCGAACTGGACCGGATCCTCTCCGGACCCCCAGTACAGGCCGTCGGTCGTTCCCACCAGCAGGTCTTCCCTCATCGCTCCCGCTCCACTGCTTCGCTCCTCACGCGGGCTCAGCCCTCGTCAGACCCGAAACCCTCGACCGCCAGCACATCTCTCTGACGCAGATCGTCCTTCCTGACGCCGCGAAGCACCAGACCAACACTCTCTCCAGCATGGGCCCAGTCTCCCGAACCGCCCTTCTTCTCAATCGCTTTGACCCCGGACGAAGTAGATGTCGTAGATGGTCATCCGGAAGGACGGGTTGCTTGCCATGCTCCCTCGGCCAGGGCGGCCCCTATCTTCCTTTGCGGCGGGTGAAGAGGAGCCCGGACCACGTCTTATCGATGGATGCGATCTTGTAGTCTACCAAGCCTGCCGCCAGGCCCACCTTTCGGACAACGACTTGGGTCAGGTCTGACTTGACTCCGGACGCCTTCTTCGGCCAGAGAATCCAGAGGCGACCCTCCGCGATGAATCGGGCGATCCGCTCCATCTGGTTCTCCAGTTCTCCCATCGACCGGGCGAACCAGAGGGCCAGATCAGGCTTGCCCCGCCTCTGCCGGCGTATCACCACACCTTCCGGCAGTGTCCCGAGCGTCTCCTCAAAGCCGTTCGGCGCCCCGAGCAGGGCAACGACGGACCCCTCCTTGATTCCCAGCTTCTTGGGCAGCGGGGTTCCCGAATACCCTGCGAAGACGGACTCAGGTACCACTGGGTCCTCCAGAGGATTGTGGATAGCCGCCTCCAGCGCCGGGCCTATGCTGGTCCAGTCGGTGTAGACGGCGTCGGGCAGGACCTCCCGCACCCTCGACACCTTCTCCTGCGCCCCACCCACGAAGATCAGCGGCACCCGGCGGGTCGCCTTCGCGTGGCGGACGGCCACCCCGACATCCCGACCTTCCATGGGGAGCCGGCTCAGATCGATGACCAGGGCGGTTGGGGGCTCTCGGCGCATTGCTGTCAGGGCCCTGGGTCCATGGGGTCCGTGAACCACCTTGTGGCCCAGCGCCCGCAGTCGCTCCGCCCTCTCGGCGGCCTCTTCCTCCTTCCAGTGGATCAGTCGGACTGACTTCGCCCCACCTTGCCCCTCTGGCACCTAGGACCTCGCCCTCTGAATCCCCCGCTGGCGAGAGGCCTCCCAGCCGATCATGGCCCGCTTGCGGGTTCGGCCCCAGCGATAGTCGCCAAAACCCCCCGCCTCCCGAATGACCCGATGGCAGGGGACGACGTAAGCAACGGGGTTTCGCATGAGCGACCCGCCCACAACCCGAGCGGAGGAGGGACGACCGATCGCGCGAGCGATGTCCCCGTAGGATCTCACATGACCCGGGGGGATCTCCAGCAAGGCCTTCCACACCTGGATCTGGAAGTTGGTGCCTTTCACAAAGAGGTCGATGCTGCGGTCAGAAGCCGGCCCCCGGCTGAAGACTTGCTCCGCCACCTCGCGTGTGGCCTCCGGTTCCTCGACCAGATCGGCACCCGGCCAGCTCCGCTGCAGATCCTCAAGCTCCGCGTTCGCCGACCCGTTCTCTAGATAGCGGATCCCGCAGATACCCCTGTCGGTCGTCGCGATCAATGCCGACCCGAATTGCGTCGGATGAACGCCGTGCCGGATCTCGAGGCCTTCGCCCTTGCTCTTGAATTCCCCCGGAGTGACCGCCTCGAGATTGACAAAGTGGTCGTGGAGCCGGCCAGGTCCGGAAAGGCCCACTTCGTAGGTGGTATCGAGCAAGCTGCGCGAATCCTCCAGAAGACGCTTGGCGCTCTCCACGGTCACGAACTCCAGGAATCTCTTGGGGCTTATCCCGGCCCACCGTCGGAACAGACGCTGAAAATGATAGGGACTGAGCCCAACCTCGCCAGCGATCTTGTCCAGGTTGGGTTGCTCCCGGAAGTTGGTGTCAATGAACCGGATGGCGGTCGCGACCCGATCGTAGTTAGACACCTACTCGTCCCTCGTAGAAGGCAGACACCTACTCACTCCCGGGCCGACATCTGCTCGCTCGTAGGCAGATACCTGCTCGTACCTCGCAGAAGGCAGACATCGATCCTCCTTGTCTGATCGACTCTGCCACCAGCCTACCGCCCTCGGGAGGCCCAATCCACCCGGTTCTTGCGCTCCTGTGTCACGAAGCTCGGATCACAAGCCGACGCTACGCAGACTCTCCGCTCTGCTGATCGAGCAACTCCTCCACCAGGACTCCGTTGATCTTCATCCCGGTGATGTCGCAATCTGAGATCTGCACGTCCCGGAGATCGCAGTTGGTGATGGTGCTGCCGTTCAGGTCGCACTCATCGAACCGGAGAGGGCGCTGGCGCGCCTCCGGACCCCCAGCCCATGTGGGGAGACCGATGTGCTTGAAGTCGGCCCCGCCGATCTGGGCCGCAGACACGATGATGTCGCTGAAGTTGATGTCGTGGAACTTGGCGCGGCTCAGATTGACGTTCTCAAAGACGGCATCCTCCAGGTTCACATCCATGAAGTGCGAACCGGAGAGATCGGCGCTCTCCGCCAAGTGAGTTCCAGACTCGATTGTCGACTTCACGTCACTCACCTTTCTCTATGGGATGTCGCAGGACAGTTCGCAGCCGCTCCGGCTTGGCGCGGCGCGGATCTCCGATGTAGATCTCGTGGTGCCTGCCACGAAGAACGTACCCGTTCTCGCGTGCGAAGGCCTCCATCTTCTCCACGGTCCGAGGCTCTTCCGAGTAGGGGCCAACGTGCATGATCTGCATGCTCAACCCCTCATGAAATCGCTCGAAGCGCATCTCTTCGAGGGATGGGTTGGGCTTCTTCTCCTTCAGCTCCTGCAACGCGTCCTGGTACATCTCCTGAGTAATGTGATCGGGCTGCAGCATCATCAGGGTGAAGTTCAACGCCTGCTTCCTACCTACTGTGAACTCCTCACCCTCCGCCCACCACAGCCCTTCCACCGCCATCACCGTGTAGTCGATGGGATCTTTCTCACGCAGCTTGGAGGCAAACTTCAATCCGTACGAGATGCCGTACAGGGCAGTCATCCCATCCTGGAACGACTGTGATTCTGCCACGGCCTCACCCGGCCGGATCACGCCATCCAGCATCGCAAACTGGAACTCTGGCACGTCCACTACCTCTACCTGTTTGGCGGAGGGGACGTACAGATGCTTCAACTCCTTTTTGAGATCGATCTTCTTCATCTCTCTCGACCCCCATGCCGTGTGGCCCAGCCTGGGCCCCTACGTTCCGGCCCCCCTGTCTCGGGGGGGCAGAGATCGTCATGCACGATGACGCACCTGCGGATCGCTACTTGGGTGGGAAAGTCAGGGCGAACTCCACACCCTGCTCGACCCAGCTTCGAAGGTCGCCCTCGGATTCGACCCCCGCTGGAGCCACCATCACCCAACCCTTGGATGGTCTCCCCGTGAAGTCGAAGACGCGAGTAGCTGGGGCCTGGAGGGCTTCCTCGTGACGATCAGGCCCGACCCGGACCATGAGCTCGTCGCCGATCACCCCGCAAGCCATGTTTCCGTGCACCAAGAATCCGATGCCCCCGAACATCTCCTTCTCGGTCAGCCCGGCCTGGCCCTTCAGCGAGTTGCGGATCCGCTCGGTCAGTTCCTCGTCATACGCCATCGCCCGCTCCACCTCCCCGGTCGGCTCCGGCGGATCCTAGACTCACCATCCCTCGGCCTCCTGAAAGAGTCCTCACTCATTGCCTTCCGGGTCCTCAGACGACCCTTCCCAGAACCCCAACCTGGTCTTGCGCGGTTCTCGGGTGAACTTCACTCCCCTCTCCTTGAAACGCTCGGTTGTCCCTTCGATGTCGTCGGTCCAGAAGTGCAGGGCGAGCGGAGTATCCGAGTGGCGGGCCTTGTGGTGCCCCTCGTTGCCGCCGTGGAGAGCGAAGGTGATCCCAGCAAGATCGAACTCCGCGAACTCCCCGTGGACCTCCTCCAGGCTGTTGATCGGGAGCTCCAGGACATCCCGGCAGAAGGCCAAGGACTGCTGGAAGTCGTGAACGAACAGCAGGATGGGATCTATGCGCTCGATCATGGCTTCCCCCTCCTCACGGCGAGAGGCCGGGCCCAAGGCGGACGCTCGATTGTAGAGGCGGCAACCGCCCGGCGACGCTACTTGCCCTTCTTCTTGCGGAGAGCCCTTGGCTTGGCGCGGGTCCGGCGCTCGCGCTGCAACATCTCGTCAGCGAGCACCACTTCCGTCCCGGCCAGTCCGACCGAGCAGAAGAGCGTCAACTGGTCTTCATCCGTTCGACCCAGGACCCTCTCCGCGAGAATGTCGGAGAGCTCCACCATCCGGGGTCGGTGAGTGTTCTCCAGGAAGAACCGCTTGGGATACGCGTCCACCTGGGCCAGGGAGTCGGTGGCGATGAGAGCAGCTCGGTCTGCCAGTTCGATCGGGACCTCGTGGGACCCCTTGGCCTTCGGGCCCAGGGTGGAGACGTGGGCGCCGTCCTTCAGCCACTCAGCATCGAACAGAGGTCGCGTGGCCGTCGTGGCCGTGATGACTACGTCGGCGCCCTGCACCGCCTTCTGAGACGACGTGACTGGCTTTATCTCGACTCCAAGCCGCTCGGCCATCTCCCTGGCGAAAGCTCGGCGACGGGCCGCGGTCGGGCTGTAGACACGGATCCTCTCAAAGTCCCGCACCTCCAGGGCCGCCTCCAGCTGGGTACGGGCCTGGGTGCCGGACCCGATCAACGCGAGGACACGGGAGTCGGGTCGGGAGAGATACTTCACCGCCACCCCACCGATGGCTCCTGTCCGGAGCGGGCCGAGCAGATTGCCCAGCACCGCACCCTTGAACGCCCCCGTCTCGCTGTCGAAAACGGCGACGAGTTGTTGCCGATCTTGGGAAGTGTTCCTGAAGCTGTCGTAGACCCTGAAGCCGATAACCTGGCGATCCTTGGTGGCTGCTCCAACCGTGAAGACCAGGCCGCCCCTCTCAACATCCACGTGAAAGCGGGGCGGGGCGATCAGAGTGCCCTCTGCTTTCTCCAGCATGGCCGCTTCGATCTCGGCGATGAGATCCGCCATCGCCACGCGGCCCTCAACCTCTTTGTCCGTCAGAATTCGGTAGTTGGTCATCTCTCCAGCACGCAAAATCCCGACCGGCGGGCCGGGCACGGGACGGCCATTATAGCATGGAGATCAGCAATGCTCGAGAACGGGACCCAATGGGAAGCGGAAGGGTGCCTAGACCACGCGGCCCGAGCCTCGGCTCTCTAGGCCAACATCGCGGTCCCTCGGGTTGGGGGCTTGCGCTGCTCAAGAACCGTGACCCGATGACCGCGGTCGCGGAGGGTGAGGGCGGCAGAGAGTCCGAACACTCCGCCGCCGACGATGGCGGTATGCATTCTCTAGGGAGCAGGCCTGGGGAGACGAGAGGGAGCGGGACTACTTGGTTTCGTCTCCCAGTCGCTTCGCTCCCGGGATAGGCCCCAGCCGCTTCTCGCTAACGATCCAGGCGGGCTGCTAGACGTAGCCCAGCCTCTTGTTCACCGCCAACATCGCGTCGTTGATGTGATAGTTGGAGGTCCACATCTTCTTGTAGCCGCGGTCGCGGACGATGGAGATCGCATCCACCTTCACCGAGGTTGCGATCCCCCGCCCACGGTAGTCGGGATGGACCGCGGTCATGGAGGTGCTGGGGTCTCCGACATCCTTGAACCAGAGAGATGTGTACCCCACATAGCGGTCGCCGTCTTTGGCGATCACGATGCCGCTCGGGTCTGAGGCCGGGCTCTCGGTGATATGGTTCGCCCACTCCTCGAAGGTCTCTGCATGCTGGGCACCCTCGGGAAGAGGCTGGTCCTTCTGAGCGACCTTGGCCAGCTGATAGAGAGAGTCGACGGCGTCGTCCGAGACCTTCATCTCCTCCGCAAGGGTGGTGAACTGGATCCCGTCCGACTCGAGTCGCGCGCGCAGCGCCTCGAACCGGCCGGCGTCGAAGCCATCAACCTCGAGCCAGGACTCTCGCTCCCGACCGATCTCCTGAAATCCTGCCGCACTCACAGCCGCCGACGAGCGGGCCCAGTCCTCCCGGTGCTCGACCCAAAGCCGCGTAAATCCCTCCGCGCGGGCGAACGCCTCCAGGGCTCGGTAGAGCGAACCGCCGATGCCTCGCCCCGTCCAGGCTGGGTCTACCCAGACCGTGACCTGGAGGACCCCCTCAGCTTCGACGCTCGCGGGCTGCCAGACACGACCATAGGCCACCAGCTTTCCGTCCTCCGCCTCCGCAGCGATATCCAGGGCAATCTTGTCCTTGGGGTAGGTGCGCCAGAGGTGCTCCCAAAGTTCGACAGAGCCCGGCTCCTCCGGCATGTATTGATCGTCGATGGCCACCATCTGCGGGAGGTCGGCAATGCGGCCCTCGCGGGCCGTCACTCCCTCAGGGAGACCTCGCACACTTTTCGGATCAAATGGCATTGCCTGCCCCACCAACGGAGAGTGTTTCGTCGCACTCGGGCAGCCTGGCGGGGATCTTGGGAAGCACGACCCAGTCGGCAGGGGGGCTGCCCATCGGGTCAGGTGGAGCCGAGGGGATTTGAACCCCTGACCTCCTCCGTGCAAGGGAGGCGCTCTCCCAGCTGAGCTACGGCCCCGCGTTAGGTGCTCACCCAGCGCCTGGCGCCGATTATAGCATAGGGGTGATCGTCCCCGATCCGCAGCACCGCCCAGGCGGGCTAGGGTGGACTACCGCGCCGGGCTTTCTGGGCCTCCGGTCCGGGCCTCGGGAGGACGAGGCCCCGGCCGCCGCAGAAACAGAGCCACGGCGCCTGTGATGAGCAGGATCACTGGCATCAGGAGGAGCCTGATCTGTGCAACCGTCGAACCTCCTATGTCGAAGAGGCTGAGCGTCGTTGCCAGTGCGAAGCCGAATCCTGCTGCCGCTATCAGCCGTTCAGGGATCCCTCCGGCTGATAGGACAACCCCAAATAGGAGAACGGCGCCGGCTGCGGTGGCCCATTTCGCAGAGGAAAGCGCCACGACCAACGCGGCCACATCGTCGCCCGCATCGGCCCCAGCACCTACCTGCCCATTGATGGAGAGGAGGACGGTATTCTCGGAGACGTCCCATACCGCTGCGAGGAGAGCCAGCGCCATCGCCAGACGGGAGAGTTCTTGATTCCTGACCCACCGATAGAGGCCCCAGAATGTTGCTGCATAGAGCCCTATGAAGAGGTAGTCGAGGCTGAGGATGGTCCGGATGACCGAGCCGTGACTCTGGAGCAGTGTCGTCAACTCCTCCCCGCTGGATGGGTCCTCCAGATTGGAGAGCTCAGAGGCGAATGGGGCGATCAGGGCCCCCATCAGGAGGACCACGGCGGCTGCTCCGAAAGCCACCCCAATCCACCAGAGTGGCGGAGCAAACCCAGCCGCCCGATCCTCACTCACTCCCTTGGCGCCCCTCTCAGGATTGAACGCCTCGCCCAGACGGTGTCCGCATCATGAGGACCGGCCCAGTCACAACGGAGATGACGACGCCCTCCACTATCGCGACCCCCAGCCACAAGATCAGCTCGTAGGCCACGATGGGAAGGGGCTCACCGAACTGGTTGAGGGGCACAAACACCTCGAAGAAGAGATAGGTGAGGGCCCACACCCCGATTCCGAAGGAGACCCCTCGCCACAATCTCCTCCCAGGAAGGGCGGGCGCGACGATCTGGTAGATCAGCGCGTGGACGACGATCACCCCGGCGAGCAGCAGGAGGATCCCCACTTTGGCGATGGAGAAGGAGAAAACGTCCTCCCAGAATGGACCCACAGGAGGAAGAGGTGGCGTTTCCAGCCAATTGGCGAGAAGCTTCGAACTCTGGCCAAACTCTGCCGTGAAGATAATCCGCTCCGACAACGGGTTCCCAAAGAGAAGGACGGCGATCGGGAACACCACTGCGAACCCCGCAACTCCGGCCAACACGGCCCTACCCCAGCGAATCTTCATCGCGCCCTCCTACTGGCGCCCGTATGCCCCCGCGCAGCAGAGCCGCCCGCCCTTTCGCCCGCCGCTCTGAACGGGGGAGTCTTGTCCTGAGCGGTGCCTGGGAAGCCGCGGAGCACAGCGGCTCGTTCTTCTGTCCGGCGCTGAGAAGGGGGCATTTTCGTCTCGAGCGGCCGGCGCCCTTCGCTAGCGATCGAGGGTCACCACCACCCCCAGGTGATCGGAGGCCGTGCTCTGAGGGATCTCCAGGTCCGACGCGACCAGGTCAGGAGAGTGCCAGATGTAGTCGATCCGCTGCCACGGATCGAACGACGAGAAGGTGTATCCCTCGCCCGTGCCCAACTCCGCAAAGGCATCCAGGAACCCGGTGCGCCGAATCCTCTCAATCTCGGGTGAGTCAGGTTCGGCATTGAGATCTCCCAAGAGCACGGCCCCCTGCGGCCCGAAGGAGAATCGCTCGATCTCCTCCACCAGCGGCTGGACTTGCAGCAGTCGGACCTCACCCTCCTCCTCCACGTGGTGGAGGTGGGTGCCGATGAATAAGAGCGTCTCCCCCCCGCCGATATCGATCCGGGCCCACGCATACCCACGCTTGAGAGGCACTCCGCCCCGCGGCAGCGCGGCTGTCCCCTCTCGATCAATCGGAAACCTGCTGAAGATGGCGTTGCCCCAGAGAGGATCCGCGGTGGGGTTCCACACGTAGGACATGTCCAGCCTCTGAGACAGCCACGACAGCATGTCGGCCGAGCCGTTGACCAGCCACCCGCGGGAAACCTCCTGCAGAGCCAGGACGTCAGCACCGCTCTCCTCCATGACCTGCGCCAGGGCCTCCAAGCCCAGTCGACCGTCTGTGTCGAACCCCATGTGCAGGTTGTAGGTCATCACGCGGACGGGCCATCCCGTGCCCGGCCTCGGTACTGTGCTCTTCCACGTTCCCAAGGAGAAGAAGGGGAGGATCACGACCACGGCCGAGAGCCACACGGCGGAACCTCCCAACGAGACTCTCGAACGGCCCCGGGCGAGACGGAAGGACGCACCAACCCCCGCAAGAGCTATGAGGACCGCGGCCACAACCGGTACCACCGTGTTTTCGTAGGGGACGGAGATCTGATACACGGTGTAGTAGGCAAAGGACAGAGCCACAAAGAGCACCGCTCCCACGCCCAAGGCCAGTGTCGTTCGGCTGAGGCCCGGGCGACCCTCGACGTCCCCGGTAGATGTGAGAATTCCGATCAGAAGCGAGGCCGAGGCGATGTGCCCGACGAGGAGGGCTCCTGCCGCAACGAGCCCCTCCGCCGGCCAGGCAACCAGCACTGCGACCAGCAACCCTCCCGCCGCGAGGGCGACCCAACCTAGGCGAAACCATCCTGTCTCCACAATCAGGACGCTTGCCGCCAGGCCGACAAGGTTGACGACAACGACCCAGAGGAATGCGCCAGGCAGGATCCACCCCGTGAGGGCCGCTGCCTGGGCCTGATTCTGGAAGAGAAGCGCCTCTAGGAAGAGAAACGGCCCAATCGCCAGCAGCGGCCACGAGGCCGCCCAGCGCGCATCGCTGCCATCACCGTCCGACCCGGCGGCAGCCGACTGGGCAAGCGCCACCAGAAGGATGGCCAACAACGCCGCAACAAAGATGAGTGGGCCCGGTCCCGACTGCCAGCTTAGGTCGTAGGTACCGACCACTCCGTGGATGCCACTGTCCGCCGCCAACCCGAGGAGGATGGCCAGCCCCATGCGACCCGTCTCGGCGGGCCCGCCCCCTCGGATCCTGCCCAGATAGATCGGGAGGAACAGCATGAGGAGCGCGACCCCGACTGCGCTGATGCCTAGATCTACGACGGGATCGGCCGATGCCTGCTCGGTCATGCGGGCGACCCCTAGGCCGCCGGCCGTCACGATCATCGCACCGCGCGAACCCAGGACCCGCCAAAACACCCCCGCCAGGAAAGCGGCCAAGAAAGGAAGGAAGGCGAAGAGGCCGAGATTGACAAGGCTCACTTCGAAACGGTCTCCAAGGACGTGAACAATCGTGGACATGAGTATCCGAAGGGACTGCACCCCAAAGAGGGTAGCCACCGCCGCCAGGGCAAGCCCGGCTCCCTCAGTCCGCCAGAGATCTGTCGCCCTTCCCACCGTCATTGGGCCGCCCGAATGGCTCCCACGAGGACCGCACTGGGGGGGTAGTCCTCGCAGTACTGGTACCGGTGGGTATGCCGGATAGTCCCCCCGCGGTCGATGACAAACTCAGCGGGAAGCAACCAGGGGTTGTCCACCACTCTCATGTCCGTGTTTCTCCGGCGGTCCATGAGGACCCGGCCTGCGCGCTCGTTGCTAGGTTTCCACTCTTCGTCATGGAAGATCGAGGCGGGCGTCCCTTCAAGAAGCCCGTATGCGTTGTAGGCCCGGTACTCCGGATCGCAGAGAACGGGACACGGCATCTGGCGCACTCGGATGTACTCGACGGTCCGCTCGGGCTCACCTTGGCCGATCGCCAGCACGCGCGCACCCGAATCGGTCAATTGATCGTACTCCTCGTTGAGCTGGGCAGCACGCTCCTTGCCGCAGCTGCATCCGAAGTGTCGCAGGAAGATGAGGTGCAGCGGACCCTTCTTCCACTCCTCGCTGAGCCGCACATCCTTCCCTCCGCTGTCGGGCAATACCACGTCCGGAGCCGGATCACCTACCTGAGGAGGCAGGTCTTCCCATCGCAGCTGGGTGGGTCCCCGCAAGTACTGGGCTAGCCAGCGCTCGTCTGCCTCCAACAGCTGCCGCTCCAGCACCTCTGAAACCATCACTCCCTCCTCGCCCATTCAGGCACTCCCTTGCGCCGGCGGCATGCTAGCACACAGAAGCGGGCGGCTCGAGCCGCCCGCTCTAGGCTGGGTCCTCCTCTGTCCGAGGTTGGACTATCCGGTCTCCTCAGGCATCGGGGCAGACTCGTCACTCTCCCAGAGAGCGAAGAGATTCCCCTCAGGATCCAGAAGCTGTGCGAACCAGCCCTGCTGGGGCACCGGGCTCCTGGGGTAGACCACCTGAGCGCCGAGGTCCTGTGCCTTCTGGACGTACTCGTCCACGGAATCCACGCCAATGTAGTTGACCGGTATCAGGTCCGGGGACTCCTTCGGGAAGATGCCGCCATCCACACCCGGCTCGTCCTCGGTGTCGCGGGTTCCCACCAGCCAATAGTCGGTCGGGCCCTCGGACTTCTCGATCTTCCAGTCGAACAAATCGCCGTAGAACTTCACGATCTTCTCTGGGTCATCGGCAGGGATCTCAAAATGGACAATGGTATTCGCCACCAGTCAGACCTCCTCTTCTCTGCGGAGCACCCTAGCGGCGCCCCGGGGCCGAGTCGGATTGTATCATAGTAGGGCCTTCGCCAAAGTGGAGCATCTAGCTCTCCTGTGGCGTCTCTTGCTCCTCCGCTCTCGAGTCTGCCGCTTGCGCGATCCGCATCCGCTCCAGATTCTCCACCGTGCGGCGGCTGTTTTCCTCCAGATCGATCAGGAGACGCAGCACCGCGGACAAACCCAAAAAAGTGAGCGCGTTGAGTCCGGTCACCAACAGGCCTCCCAAGAACACGCCTAGCCCACCGAGCAGCGGACTGAATCGTGCCAGCTGAACGCCGAGCACGGCCACGGGATTCGCCAGGGCTGCAAAGAGTAGCGCGCAGGATCCCAAGAAGCCCAACACGACGATGGTCCAACCGAGGATTCCATAGATGGTCGCGACCCAACGCAGTGTGCGGTGTCTTCTCATCCGGTCCCCTCCTGCTCCAGTGCGCGAGCCATCTGAGACAGACAGTTCGAGCGGCTCTAGCGCCGCCGGAGTACGCACCGTATCATGCCGGCTCCCCTCGGTCAACGATCGTCCCATCCGGTCGGCCAGGGAACCTCAGACCTCTGTTCGAGCGACCATCCCGGTCTTGCGCGGCCCAGACTCTGTGCGCCTCGTAGAGACGGAGGCAGCAACCCGTCCCCTTTCTGCGCCGCGACCGCTCGGCCATAATGAATGAAGCCGCACTCAGCCATGAATGAGCAGCCGCAGGTCCACACCACCCCTGGCACCGGTCGCCGCTTCTTGATCGTCGGGATACTCGCTCTCCTGGTGGCGGGCGCGCTCGTAGTTCTCTGGATCATTGGACCGCAGATTCCGTTTCTCGGGACTCCGGAACTGCCTCCCACCCGGACGGATGCCCGCGGAGTTCCCATGGTTCTGGTCCCTGCCGGTACCTTCACCATGGGAGTCGATTCCCCCGAGGCACTGGCCGAATGCGAACGGCTGGGAACGAGCCCCTGCGATCGCAAAGACTTTGCGGATGCCGCGCCGGCGCATATCGTCACCCTCGGTGCCTTCTATAT
This sequence comes from uncultured Anaerolineales bacterium, assembly GCA_964348195.1. Lineage (GTDB taxonomy): Bacteria > Chloroflexota > Anaerolineae > UBA7937 > JACPPX01 > CAYGBX01. The sequence continues at coordinate 7,675 of CAYGBX010000026.1, read as the reverse complement.
AGATAGGTACGAGGTCACCAACGGTCGCTACGCGGAATGTGTCGAGGCCGGCGCCTGCGCGGAGCCCTCCAGCACGAAGTCCTACACCCGAGACAGCTACTACGGGGACCCGCAGTACGCCGACCACCCTGTGATCCTGGTAAACTGGTACGACGGCCAGCTCTACTGCGGGTGGCGCGCTGCGCGCCTCCCCACCGAGGCCGAATGGGAGAAGGCCGCCCGAGGTACCGATGGTCGGCTCTATCCGTGGGGGAACTCGTTCCTTCTTGGCCGGGCCAACCTGTGTGACCGGAACTGCAGCTTCCCGTGGTCCGATAGCGAACAAGACGACGGCCATGCCGACACTGCTCCCGTGGGTTCATACACGGGTGGCGCCAGCCCTTACGGCGCCGAAGACATGGCCGGGAATGTGTGGGAGTGGGTAGGCGACCGCTACGGCGCCGACTACTACCTTCTCTCACCGCCTGTGAATCCAGAGGGGCCCTCAGAGGGAGCGTTCAGAGTGGCTCGCGGGGGTGCCTGGTTCAGCCCGGCCATCGCAGCCACGGCCTCCTACCGGCTCGCGAACGTGCCGACGGCCCGGTACCACTTCGTCGGCGGATTCCGATGTGCCCTGCCCACGTGAGGTCATTTGCCGTGCATGCCGACAACGCGATCCGACTTGTGCACCGACGACTTGTCAGTAGCATCCCTGGGCTGGGCGCCCGGACGAGCATTCGCAGACGGCGCCCCGGGATTCGCTGATCGATGAGACCTGTTGACATCCTGCACCCTGCCGGAGGGCCACATGGCTGAGCTGACACTTCCTCCTCGCATGGAAGCTCTGCGCCCTACACTGGGCGACGTGGTTGCCGACCTGGAGAAGAGGCTCCCCTATGCTGCAGTACTCCTCTCAAGCCACCAGGGACTTCAGTTTCAGTTCGACAGCGAGGACCTGCGGGTGACCGAGGATCTCCCCGTGGCTGGGGCGGTTATCACAGCCAGCGATGGAGCCACCATCCATGAGCGGGCCGTCGGCGGACTTGACCCCAGGTCGGTTAACAAGGCGGCGAAGGACCTGGCCGCCACGCTGACGGCTTCTCCGGGTCCGGACATAGATCCAGGGCCCAAGCGGCAGGGGGATTTCGTGACCCCCATGGAGATTCCTCCCGACAGCCTCTCCGTGAAGGAGAAGCTCGATTGGGGGCGTGATCTGCAGCGGAGAACCCGGGAACTGGACGAGCGGGTGGTGAACGTGCGCGTCACGCTGCGGGAGCGAGCCGACTTCTCGGTCTTCCGCAATCGGCATGCTGATCTGGCGCAACGTGTTCAGCGGCTCTACATGCTGCTCCTCGTCCTCGCTGCGGACTCAGAGGGCCGGCGCGCGTATGACATTGGGATCAAGGCCGCCACGGCCGGGTGGGAGACCCTCGAGTTTACGGATGAGGAACTGCAAGAACTGGTCGGCAACGCTGTTGCGCTCCTCGGCGCGGAGCGGATCGAGCCCGGCGCATACGACGTAGTCGCCTCTCCGCGGGTGGCGGGGATCATCTGCCACGAGTCGTTCGGGCATGGTGTGGAGACCGACATGTTCCTGAAAGAGCGGGCCCGCGCCGCCCACTACGTGGACCGTCAGGTTGGCTCGCCCTTGGTGAACATCTGGGACGATCCTTCTGTGCCGGGCGCCGTTGGCTCGTACTTCTTCGACGATGAGGGATGGCCGGCAGGGCCGACACAGATTGTCGAGGACGGTGTGTTCCGCCGGGGCATCACCGATCTCTATTCGGCCACAGCCTTGGGCATCCCGCGCTCATCCAACGGTCGCCGCCAGGACTTCACGCGCAAGGCCTACGCCCGAATGAGCAACACCTTCTTCGCTGCGGGCACAACCCCGGTGGACGACCTATTCGCCCAGGTGGACGAAGGGGTCTACCTGGACCGCGCTTCCTCAGGAGTGGAGGATCCCCTGGGTTGGGGGATCCAGGTGATCTGCCACCTGGCGCGAGAGATCAAGAACGGACAGGCAACCGACCGGCTCTTCGCTCCCGTCGGGGTGACGGGGTATGTTCCCCACGTGCTCCAGAGCATTCGGGCGGCCGGGGACCAGTGGCGGCTCACCGCCGGGCAGTGCGGCAAGGGGCACAAGGAGATGGTATTCGTGACATCCGGAGGACCACACCTTCTGATGAAAGCGAGCCTGGGATGATGCTGGAGCGAATAGTCGAGGCGCTCAGCGCCCGATCGGACCTCAGGGACTGGAGCGCGACTGAACTCGTTCGGCGAGGGATCCAGTCCTACGCTGTGCCCGGTGGCCTAGAGGCCACGCGCGAGGTAGCAGAGGAGCGGTATCAAGTCGGGGTCCTGCGGGAGACCCGAGGACCCGACGGCGAAGAGGCCTGTGGGACAGGGGATGCTGGGCTCTTGCCGGGAGACGACCTGACCGCAGCCATAGATGCGGCGGCAGAGAGGGCGGGACTGATTGCCAATCCTGCCCACGGCATCCCGGATCCAGCAGATATCCCTGACGTGCCTCTCGCCGATGCGCAGATCCAGCGCGGGCAAGAAGAGGCCATAGACCAGCTCTACCGGCGCCTGCGATCTGCCGTCGAGGAACGCGCTGCTGTGCGCCTCACCTCCGCCGAATTCTTCGCCAGTGAAAGGATCACTCGACTGGTCAACAGTCGAGGCATCAATGCCGAGCAGACGACCACTTCCTTGACAGTAGATTGGGTGCTGTCCAGCGGGGAAGGCGAGCAACAGACAGAGTCATTCTTCAGCGTGAATCGCCGCCGCCTGGACGATATCGATGTCGAGAATGAAGTGGCGCGGCACGCTCGCCTCGCAACCGACATGCAAGGGGCCGGCGCGCCAGAATCCTACCAGGGCCCTGTGATCCTCCGCGGGATCCCTCTGGCCGAGTTCTTGAACGCCCCTGTCTTGAAGTTGCTTTCGTCGGCGGAGCTCAAGTTCAAGCGAATGTCCCCCTGGGATATCGGAAGGCCGGTGGTGACCGGCGAGTTCAAGGGAGACCCATTCACCATCTGGGCCAACCGACTCTTGCCCTTCGGGACCCTGGCCTCACGCTTCGATCACGAGGGCATCCCTGCTCAGCGGCTCCTACTCATCGAGGATGGTATCCTCCGGTCCTTCACTGCCACCCAGCAGTATGCTGAGTACCTTTCGCTTCCACCCACCGGGGCCTTTGGAAACGTCGAGCTCGCCCCAGGGGATACGCCGGAGTCCGAACTCTTGGCAGAACCCCACGTCGAGGTGGTCGCATTCTCCTGGTTCAACCCGAACCCGATCACGGGCGAGTTCTCCGCGGAGATCCGCCAAGGGTACCTGACGACGGCCGAAGGCCGAAGCGCCTTCCGGGGCGGGCTCCTGGTCGGAAGTGTCCTGAAGGCGATCACCGATGTCCGTTGGAGCCACGAGACGGGCTTCTACGGCGACTATCAAGGGCCCACGACCGCGCGCTTCGGAGATCTCATGGTCACCGCCGGGACGCCCCACTAGCCACCGCGAAGCCGCGCGACCGCTGCAGAGGATTCGGGGCAAGATGTCCAGGCGCTTGTCTCGGCCTCGCCCAGTGGATACTCTGCTGCCCCAGAGGAGGGGGAACATGGCGCTGCCTAGGTTCGAGGTTGAAGATCGCGTTCAAGTCGGCCACCCTCAAGAGGTCGTCTTCGATCTTCTTTGCATGCCAAAGAAGCACGCGGAGCTGAGCCCTTTGGAGCTCAGGATTGTGAAAGGAGAGCCGTTCCGCGGCGTCGGCGACACCTACAGAGGCACAGGGGAGTTTGCAGCCCGAAAGATCGACTGCTCGATGCGATGCACCGCCTTCGAGCGACCCCATCTCCTGGCCATGGAGCTGACCGGTGAGATGCAGGGCAAGGAGGAATGGCGGCTGGAGCCGGTCGGGGAGGGGACCGAGGTTTTACTCTCCGTGGACTACGAGGCCCCCGCGTGGCTTCCCGTGTATCTCCGCGACGAGACCACCGCACAGAACTGGGTGAACACCATGGTCGCCCAGACCCTCGGAAACCTTGACAAGATCCTCGGCGCGAAGGCCGCTTGAGCCCCGAGACGGGCTCTGGCCCGCCCACCTCCTCCAGATAGAAGAGAAGCGCCTTGCGGCGCTTCTTCGCGTGGTGGCCAACCGACGTATCTAGGACGCCACCGGCAACTCGATGATGATCGTGGTGCCTTTCCCCAACTCGCTCTCTGCTCGCATGTCACCGCCATGGCCATCCACGATGGATTTCGCGATCGCCAGGCCCAATCCCGAGCCGCCATCGTCCCGGCTGCGCGACTTGTCGCCACGGTAGAATCGATCGAAGAGGCGCGGCAGCTCTTCAGGGCTGATTCCCGACCCAGAGTCCTGAACCCGAACCTCCACTCCTCCGGACGCAGCAGCGGCACAGAGCAGGATCGATCCACCTGCCGGCGTGAAGCGGAGAGCATTGTCCAGGAGATTTCCCAGGACCTGTGCCATCCGGTCCGGATCCACATTGACTTCGGGGAGCTCGGGCCCCGGTCGAACCTTCAGCTTGATGTCCTTTTCCGATGCACTCGGGCTATGAGAGGCGACGGCCCTGTCCAGCAACGCGCGGGGCGAAATCAACCGTCGAGATAGGCTCAATTCTCCCGCTTCTGCGCGCGACAGCGTCCCTAGGTCATCCACGAGCCGCTCCAGCCGGCTGGCCTCCTCGTTGATCACCTGAAAGCTCTCCAATGACGCCGGGATCGCCCCGTCCTGCACGGCGTCGGTGTGTCCGATGATGACGCTGAGAGGAGTGCGCAACTCGTGGGCGATGTCGGCGGTCATCTGACGGCGGAGCTCGCGCGCTCGAGACAGCTCCGAGCTCATCTGATTGAAGGCCTGTGCCAACTGTCCCAGCTCATCGCTCGAACGCACCGGCACCTGTCGTCCGAGATCTCCCCCGGCAACCGCTTGCGTGGCGGCGGTCATCTCGCGGAGTGGGCGGGACACCATGCGTGTGAAGAACACTCCGAGCAGCAGGGCCACGGCAGCCGCGCCCAGCGCGCCTCCCAGGAGAACCGTGGTTGTGCGATTCAGGAACTCACTTCCGGAGGGCCCCACCCCGAATCCGCCTCGGGTGACCAGGAGCCGGCCGACCTCCTGCCCATCTACCAGCAGCGGCACGCTCGCTGCCAGCACCGTCCCTGGCACCTCATCACCGATCCTGTAGCCAAGTCCGGCCAGCACCACCCGTCCGGTATCATCTGCGATAGCCATGAGTCCAAGTTCCGGGCCCATTCCGTGCATGCCGCGTGGTCCCATAGGACCACTCAGCCCCCGGAAGGGCAGCGTTTCCCCGACTCCGACCCAGGACCCGTGGGCCTGATAGTGCTCCTCGAACCGGTCGACCAGGGTAGCCCGGTCCTGGCGAAAGACGAATTCCCCGAACTCTCTCGCAGTGGTACCTACGCCAACTAGGGCTACGAGCGCCGCGCCTGTCAGGCCCACGATCAAGAAGGCCACTCCTAGCTTCGCGCCAATCGATCCCATCACCTACTACTCCTCCCGCGCGAAGCGGTATCCGACGCCGTAGACCGTCTCAACGTATCGGGGGGACCTCGGATCGGGTTCGATCTTCGCTCTCAAGTTCTTGATGTGGGCGTCGATGGTCCGCTCATAGCCCTCATATGCCGTGCCCTGCACTCGGTCCAGGAGATCGAGCCGAGAGAACACCCTCCCCGGGGACGACATCATCGTGGCCAAGAGATCGAATTCGGACGGCGTCAGATCCGCAAACCGATCGCCAACCTTGACGATGTGGGATTCGCGGTCAACGGTGACGTCCGCGGCGCGCAACACCTCCGCCTCGGGTTCGGCGCGGCCAGTCCGTCGAAGAACGGCGCGAACGCGGGCGGCGAGCTCACGGGGCCGGAAGGGCTTCGTGACGTAGTCGTCGGCTCCGATCTCCAGCCCGATCACCCTATCCTCTTCCTCCACCTTGGCGGTGAGCAGGATGATCGGCGTGTTCCGCTCCTTGCGGTGCAACCGCATGAACTCGTAGCCGTCCATCTCCGGCATCATGATGTCGAGGATGATCAGGTCCGGCTTCTCGTGCCGCGCCACAAACATGGCCTCCCGGCCGTCGCCGGCCGTGACCACGCGAAACCCTTCCTGCGTCAGGTAGGACTTCACCAACGAGACCAGCCTCTCTTCGTCGTCGACCACCATGATCGTGCTGGCCATCCTACTCTCCGTGTCTAGCGTCTCCGAGCAGGTACCAATTGCGAGATCTCAGCGGGCCCTGACCTGTCGGCCCCGGGACAGCGACTTCATCCACTCGCGCACCAGAATAGTACACAAGTCTCGTGAAGGAAATGTGAAGATCCGACTCGCCTGCGTTAGCAGCGCCCTCTAGCAGCTCCATCAGCGGCTGGACCAACATACGCCGGTCCCATGAAGAAGTGCTCAAGATCCCGTGAAGACATTGTGTAGATCCAAGCGCGGCCCTCAGCGCGCGGCGAGCCGGAAGCGCACCCTCGCCCACACAACCTGCAGGGGCATGGTCGGGCAATCTACATGCGATCCTTACACGTCCTTCCAAGGATCTTCACAAACTCCTGGTCTAATACGTGCGGGTGGAATGACAGGACCCCTATCCAGACGAGAAAGGAGGTGAACTAGATGAGCATAAGGCGGTTCTTGCCCTTCGCCGGCCTGGCCGCGGTGGTGCTCCTCCTGGGAGTCACCATGGTAGTTCCGGCCCTTGCACAAGACGAGGAACCGACCGGACGCCTCTGCGTCGGCTTCGGCCTATTCGGAGGACACGGTTGGGCGGCGTTCGACGCAGCCGCTGAGGCCCTGGGATTGACTCCCGAAGAGCTGTTTGCCGAGCTTCGCGCAGACAAGACCTTGGCAGACATCGCCGAGGAGCAAGGCGTTGACCTTCAGTCTGTCTACGACGCCATCAACGCCTCTCGGGTCGAGGCCATGAAGGAAGCCATCCAGCAGGCCGTCGAGGACGAGAAGATTTCTCAGGAAAAGGCCGACTGGCTCCTCGAGGGTCTCGAGAATGGCTACTGGGGCGGCCGCGGCTTCTTCGGTTTCGGGCATCGCTTCGGCGGCCACGGATTCCTCCATGGCATGGGCATCATGCGCATCATGCCAGGAGGCAACGGCTCTGCAAGTGCCTTCCTAACCGCGTGACACTTCCCTTTCCTCCCTCGGATTCAGAAAGGAGGGTGTCCCCCACTAGCAGAGAGAGGAGCGCCTCGGCGCTCCTCTGGTCCTTCGTGCTACCGAAGCAGCAACCCTCTTCCTATGGACCTGTATCGCAGCTAGAGACCCGGTGGCCGAGCTTGGGCTATGGCAGACGATAATCAAACGCCAAGAAGCGCTGCAAGGCGCTTCTTGGCTTGGTGGGCCCTCGTGGATTCGAACCACGGACCTCACCCTTATCAGAGGTGCGCTCTCACCAACTGAGCTAAGGGCCCAAAAGGCAAATGGCTTGTGGTCTTCCTGCCTGTCCTTCCCTCCCCGACCTCAAGCCATCTGCCAGTGATAATTCATGCGGCACCTTAACCGCTGAAAAGTGACAGGAAGTCCGCTCCCTGGAGCCACACCCACCTGTGGTGGGTGACTGACCTAGGAGTAGGTCCGCGGCCCGCAGGCTTTGGACCGGTTCTCCCTAGAAAGGAGGTGATCCAGCCGCACCTT
>CAYGBX010000025.1:0-29010 GCA_964348195.1 uncultured Anaerolineales bacterium | reverse complement strand
GCTGGCAAGAGCAGCCAGGAAGATAGCTGGCAAGAGCAGCCAGGAAGATAGCTGGAGACGGAAGGGGGGTGAGGTAGGAGAGAGAAGTTAGATTGGGGGAAGATAGCGCCCGGGCTCGTTCTAGCGAGCTGACGAGGTGGAGGTTCCCCGCCGCGAGGCGGGGCTAACCGGCAGTAGGCCGGGAAAATCGATCAGATCGGCGGATGCCTCCAGGGCGAACCACCGCCCTTGTCTTCCCCTCCTGATGACACAGAGAGCTCCTGCAAAGCGAGCGGGCGACCGCGCGGACAAAGGGAGCTCGGTGGTGAGTGAGTGGGCACGGATGCCCACCGCCCCTGACAGGAGGGAATCCCTATGTGCGGCATCGTCGGATACGTGGGGCCACGCCCCGCCACGCCGATTCTATTGGAGGGCCTGCAGAGGCTGGAGTACCGTGGATACGATTCGGCGGGAATCGCGGTGCTCAGTCCTGAAAGGGAGGTTCAGCTTGCCAAGTCCGAGGGTCGTCTGGCCAGGCTCCTCGAGACGCTGGACGGCCGAGCCCCGGAGGGCTACCTCGGCCTGGGCCACACGCGCTGGGCGACCCACGGGGAGCCCAACGATGTGAACGCCCACCCTCACGCCGACTGCAGCGGCCGGCTCGTGGTGGTCCATAACGGCATCATCGAGAACTTCCGGGAACTCCGCCAGACACTTGTCGACGGCGGCCACCGCTTCGTCTCCCAGACGGACACCGAGGTCATCGTGCATCTCATCGAGGATGCCTTCTCGGACACCGGGGGCGATGGAGCGCCGGACCTGATGATGGCAGTGCGGCGCGCTCTGTCTGAGGTGGATGGAGCGTATGCTCTCGCCGTCTTCTCTGCGGCCCACCCCGAGCTTCTTGTGGCGGCGCGACGCTTCTCGCCTCTCATCGTGGGACTCGGAGAGGGCGAGAACTTCCTGGCGTCCGATATTCCAGCATTTCTGCCCCAGACCCGTCGGTATCTCGTCATCGAAGATGAAGAGGTGGTCGGCGTGGATCGGGAAGGGGCGGAGATATGGACGCTTGCCGGTGATCCAGTGGTTCGCGATCCATTCGACGTGGAGTGGAGCGTCGAGGCAGCGGAGCGTTCGGGGTATCCACACTTCTATCTAAAGGAGATACACGAACAGCCCCAGACGATCGCCGATGCGCTCAGGGGACGGGTAGACGAGAACGCCGTGACGCTGCCAGAACTCGAGCCGCTCGATTTGGATTCGGTGCAGAGTATTCACATTGTGGCATGCGGCTCCTCCTACTACGCCGGAATGGTGGGGAAGCATCTCATCGAAGCCTGGTCCCGAATTCCGGTGGAGGTAGCCATCGCCTCGGAGTACCGGTACCGGGATCCGGTGGTCGATGCTCACACTCTGGTTCTGCCCATCAGCCAGTCTGGGGAGACGGCCGACACGCTTGCAGCGCTGCGCTTGGCCCGCCAGGGTGGTGCACAGGCCCTATCGGTGGCCAACGCCCTGGGGAGCACCATCACCCGCGAGTCTGACGCCACGCTCTACCTGCAGGCAGGGCCGGAGGTGGCCGTCGTGGCCACCAAGACCTTCACCGCGGAACTCGTCACCCTTTCTCTCCTCGCTGTGTGGCTGGGAAGGATGCGGAGGACGATGTCGGAGCAGGAGGCTGCCGGGGTGCTCAGCGAGCTACGTCAGATGCCCGGAAAGGTGGAGCGGGTGCTGACCGACAACGAGCGCATCGGAGCCCTGGCCCGGCGCTACGCCGACCGCCGATCCTTCTTCTTCCTCGGGCGCGGTGCCAACTACCCAATCGCTCTGGAGGGCGCGCTGAAGTTGAAGGAAATCAGCTACCTCCACGCCGAAGGGTACCCGGCGGGAGAGCTGAAACACGGACCGATCGCGATGCTGGACCCGGACCTTCCCGTTGTGGCGCTGGCCACCCAGAGCTCTCAGTACGGGAAGATGGTCAGCAGTATCCAGGAGGTTCGGGCGCGGAAGGCCGAGGTCATCGCACTGGCGGAGAAGGAGGATCGTGAGATCGAGGCGCATGCCGATCATATTATGCGGGTCCCCGGCGCTCCAGAGCGGCTCAGTCCGATCGTGAACGTTGTCCCTCTCCAACTCTTCGCCTACCACATCGCTGATGAGCGGGGCCTCGACATCGACAAGCCCCGCAATCTAGCGAAGTCGGTGACGGTCGAATAGGGCGGGGTTTGGGGAGGGGCCTAGGAGGCGCCGGGAGGTCCCGCCGGCAGCAGGAGAATATCGCCGAAAGGAACCTCCTGTCGCGTCTTGATCTCCCTCCGGCGGAGGAGCTCGAGGACAGCCAGGAACGTAACCACGATCTCCAAGCGAGAGCGGGCCGCCTGAACCAAGGCCTGGAAGGTGTACGATTCCTTTTCTTCCATAAGTCGCCGGAGCTCAGCCACCTTCTCAGTCAGAGACATGGCCAGCGGGGCCACAACACTGTCCGGTGAGCCGACGGCTTGGGTGGCCAGAGATTGACGGAGGGCCTCCACCAGCGCCTCCAACGGAACTTCCTCCAGAGGAAACGACTCGGAGGCCGGATGCGGAGCTGGCGGGCGCGGGTAGGCCCGGAGCCCGCTGTCGGATCGGGCCTCCAACTCCTCGGCGGCGGCTCGAAAGCGCCGGTACTCGATGAGGCGCTGGACGAGTTGCTGGCCGGGGTCCTCTGACTCCTCGACCGGCGGCGGCTCCGGGAGCAGCGCCCGGGACTTGATGAGGATGAGCTGGGAGGCCACCATCACGAACTCGGCAAGGCTCTGGACCTCCATCTCCTGGAGAGTCGCAAGATGGATCAGGTACTGATCCGTGACCTGAGCCAGCGAGATCTCCGTGATGTCAAGCTGGCGGTCATCTATGAGGCTCAGCAGCAGGTCTAGCGGTCCCTGGAAGTTGGGCAGCCGGATTTGATAGGTGGCCTGCAAATGTCCTCCTTGGATTCAGCGCGCAATCAGGAGCGAGACCGAGCCCCGGCCCGATGGGATGCACAGCCAGCCGGGAGCAAGGCCGCGCCTGGGCTCGAAGATGGGTCGGGGGCCATTATAGGTGGCCGATGCTCGCCCCGGAAGATAAGCGAGGGCGAGGGGTCAGCCCGGCCGCCGAGCTTCGACCGGAGGCGGTGGGGGGTTCGGATCCGGATCCGGCACCCTGGCGCGGACCCCAGCGGAGGGGTCGAAGAAGGCGACGTTGTCCCGGGCCTGGGGCCAAGTGTCGCGGGCCCCGGGCTTCCTGTGATATACTCACGAAACGCATCCTCCTGAGGGGTCGCGGGTTGAGGCCCTGGGAGGCGTGCTATTCGAGAGCTTACAGCGGTTTTGACACACTATCCCCACCGGCTCGGCCCCTGGTGGAGCGCGCGGCCTGGAGGTGGGCAACGGTCTCAAGAGGTCGGTTCGTGAAGGATTTCCTCACCCTGTCCGATCTCTCTCCGGAAGACATCGACGAGCTCCTCACGCTCGCGGCCGAACTCAAGGCCGAGCTACGGAGCGGCGGGAATCGGCCTTTGCTGAAAGGCCAGACGCTGGGGATGATCTTCCAGAAGCCCTCCCTTCGAACACGCGTCTCGTTCGAGGTGGGTATGCAGGACTTGGGCGGAAGCGCCCTTTACCTGTCCCCGCAGGAGATCGGGTTGGGCGAAAGGGAGAGCGTTGCCGACGTCGCTCTGGTGCTCAGCCGGTATGTGGAAGGCATCATGGCACGGGTGTTTCAGCACTCCCATCTGGAGGAGCTGGCCGCGGCCGCCTCCGTCCCCGTCGTCAACGGTCTGTCCGACTACACTCATCCCTGCCAGGCGCTCGGCGATCTCCTCACCGTGCAGGAGCATCTGGAACGACTGAAGGGCGTTCGGCTGACCTACGTAGGGGATGGCAACAACGTGTGCCATTCGCTCCTGTTCGCCGCGGGACTGACCGGCATGGACATGATCGCGGCAACTCCGCCCGGGTACGGGCCCAACGGAGAGGTGGTCGAGACCGCTTCCGGGTTTGCCGAGAGCTCAGGGGGTCGCATCAGGGTTCTGGAAGATCCCGCCGAGGCGGCAGAGGGGGCGGAGGTGCTCTACACGGACGTTTGGGCCAGCATGGGTCAGGAGGATGAGGCGGCTGAGCGAGACGCGGTGTTCCGTCCGTACCAGATCAACCGGCGTCTTCTGGAGAGGGCCGTGCCCGACGTCCGCGTGATGCACTGCCTTCCTGCGCACCGGGGCGAGGAGATCACTGACGACGTGATCGACGGTCCGCACTCCATTGTGTGGGACCAGGCCGAGAACAGGCGCCACGCTCAGAAGGCTGTTCTTGTGAGATTGCTTTCGTCGAGCGAAGAGATACAGCGCAACGCCAGCGGGGCGACGGGCTAGATGGCAGAGGACACGGCGGCCTTCGAGTCCGCCATGCAGTCAGGTCACGACCACGCCTGGGAGGAGCGCTGGCCCGAGGCGATCGAGGCTTACCGGCGGGCAGCGGAGATCGACTCCCGGAATCCCGTGGCCCGAACCAGCCTGGCACTCGCGCTATTCCAGGACGGCCAGTTGCAGGAGGCGCTCCAGGAATATCTGGCGGTGATGGAGCTTCGGCCCGAGGAGCTCTCAACCCGGAGGAGGCTGGCCGAGATCTACCGTGACCTGGGCCGGATCTCTGAAGCGGTTGAGGCCTTCCGTGAGTTGGCGCGCGCCTACCAGGCCGCCGATTCCACACAAGCCGCCCTGGAAGCCTGGAGGGAATTGGTGCGGCTCGCTCCCGAAGACGAAGAAGCTCGGCGCAGCTTGGCCGAGGCCTACTCTGAGTCGGCGCCGAGTGCTGCAGTCCGGGAGTACCTGCTACTCGCAAGGTACGCTCACTCCGCGGGCGAGGAACAGCGCGCCCGAGTGTACACCGAGCGGGCACTGTATCTGGACGCGGAGAACGCCGAGGCGCAGCAGCTTCTCTCCCGCCTGGACAGAGGGGAAGCACCGACGCCGCCCCCAACCATGACGATCCCGGTGATCGAGGTTCCAAAGGCCGCACCGGAAGAAGAAGTCGAGGCGCCAACGGTGGAAGACGAGCCGGAAGTACAGCCCCCGACCGCGGTCGAGGAGGTGGAGCCTGTTACCCCCGAGCCGGTACTGGTCCAACCTGAAGTGGCCGAGCCCGCCGAACGGCCTGTGCCGGCGCCGAAGGTCGCGATTCCCAATGTGGAGGGGTCCGGGCCGGTGGAGTCAGGACTGCGCTCCGCCCTCGATCGGCTGGCGGACGTTCTGACCATGGCGTCAGGAGAGGAGGGCCCCGGCATCAAGCCGCTTCGCAACGCTCTGGATGCTCACAGCAGTGCCGACCTGGAGAGGGCCATCACCTGGTACCGCGAGGCGATGGAGGCCGCGGTCGCGCCCGATGAACTTCGTCTGGTGATAGGGGCGGTATTCGTGGAGCGGGGAGAGCTGGATCAGGCTGTTTCGGTCTGGGAGGGACTCGAGACACCCGAGTACCTGCTGGCGGCTCGGTACGGCGTCGCGCGCGCCTATCTGAAGGCCCGGGATGAAGCGGCCGCCTACCCGTATCTCCTGGAGGCTCTGCTCTGGGCAGAGTTGGCGGGAACGCCGGCTGGCAGGACCGCTCCTCTTATCGAGCCTGACCGAGAGCGGTGGCTGCCCGGCCCCGAGGAAGATCTGGCTCCGCGGGCGCTGGTGCTTGCTAGACTCTTCCAGAGGGAAAGCTGGGCGGAGGAAATCGCCGGACTTCGCGGGCAATTGGATGCCCTGACCGACGATGGGTTCGCTATCTCCCTCGCAGAGATCCTCGAGCTGCCGAACGCAGAAGCCCTCCTGGAAACGATCGGGTTTCTCGCATGGTGCTTCCGCAATGACAGGCCGCGGACCGCGCTGGAAACTTCCTATCGGGCTCTCCAGGTCATGCCCGGCTGCCTGCCCCTTCATGCCCTGGTGGGCGAGATGTTCGCCCGCACCGATCACATTGAGGAGGCGGTCGCGAAGTACGAGACCATTGGAGACACCTACTTGGTGCGAGGCGAACTGGCCCGGGCCGTGGATGCCTACCGGAGAGCTTCCGACCTGGCGCCCCTCGGGGTGGGAATGCGGATCAAGCTCGTGGATCTGCTCTCCGCTCAGGGGATCGTGGACGCGGCACTGGAGGAGCAGCAGCAACTAGCCGATGCCTACTACCGGCTGGCCAGACCGGACGACAGCATGCGGACGTTGGAGTCTGGGCTCGCTCTTGCTGAGAGGAGCCGCACGCCGGAGACGTGGCGGGCCCGCATCCTCCGGCAGAAGGCCGATCTGTCGGTCCAGAGGGCAGAGTATCGCGCCGCGCTTGAGGCCTACGATCAGGTGGTTTCGCTCGAACCTGACGACCCTGAGGCGCTGTTGGCCCGGGCCGAACTGCTCTTCCGGCTGGATCGGACGGACGAGGCGGTGGCATCGATATCGGAGATGATCTCCCAAATCTCCAGCGAGGATGAGGCCGACGAGATTGTGCGGGTGTTGATGGAGGCCCAGGATCGCTGGCCGGAGAACCAAGCGCTGAAGCGGCTGGTGAGCGACGCCCATCTCGCAGCGGGTCGACCCGATAGGGCGATCGCCGCCCTGGACGCCTTGGGGGAGGCCCAGTTGGCGGCGGGCGACTCGAAGGGGGCCGCCGGCACAATTCGGCAGATCATCTCATTGGGTCCCGATGACAGCGCCGCCTACGAGAAGCTCCTGGGCCAACTGGAAGGACAGAGCTGAACGCGCGGCAAACGGATGGCCGCCAAAAATCCTCAGGCGGCGGCGGAGGTTACCCCGGGGACGGATGAGACCCGGTTCGAGCACCTAGGAAGAGTCCATGGAGGATTTCGTCTGGACAATCACACACCTCGACCTCTTCTCCGTATTGGACATCCTGGTTGTCTCGCTCGTCTTCTATGGAGTCCTTTGGCTGACGCGGGGGACCCCCGCCATCCAACTGATGCGGGGCATTCTGGTCTTCCTGGTGTTGGTGGTCCTGGCCAGCAACCTGCTGGCCCTGTCCGCTTTCAACTGGCTTCTCCGCAACAGCCTCCCGGCGCTGCTGATTGCCGTCCCTGTCATCTTTCAGCCCGAGCTGCGGCGCGCCCTGCTCAGCTTGGGGCGCGGGGGTGGCCTGATCAACCGTCCCGCCCCCGAGGCCACCATGCTCCGCGTGGTGCGGACGGTGTCTCGGGCGGTGCGCATCCTCGCGGAGCAGCGTCACGGCGCGATCATCGTGTTGGAGGCGGAGGCGGGGCTACAGGAGTTCGTCGAGACAGGGATCTCGGTCGATGCAGAGCTGACGACCGAGTTGCTGCTCACCATCTTCCATCCACAGACTACCCTCCACGACGGGGCAGTGATCATTCGCGGTGACCGTGTAGTGGCTGCGGCCGCAGCTCTGCCTCTGAGCCGTGGATTCGCGGGTGAGCGAACGCTAGGTCTGCGGCACCGAGCCGCCGTGGGAGTAACCGAGCAGAGCGATGCCGTCGCGATCGTGGTCTCGGAAGAGACGGGCATCATCTCCCTTGCCCGGGCCGGTCGGATGGTCAGACACCTCGATGATGCGCGGCTGAGGAAGCTACTGCAGCGGTTCTATCGGCCTCCCGTCCCGGCCGGTCTACCCGTACGGCTCCCCTGGAGAGAGTAGCGTGGTACGGGCGATCCTATCCAACCTCGGCACGGGCCTGACAGCTCTCGCTCTGGGCGCCATCGTGTGGGTGGTCGCTGTTAGAGAGGGCGATCCCTTCGTGACTAGGGTGCTCCCTAGTCCCCTGCCCATCGAGGCGCGCGGACTTGAGTCAGGGCTCGTCCTTACTCAGCCCATTACGGAGGCACTCTCGGTGACCATGCGACGCCCCGAGAGCGTCTGGCAAGATCTGGATCCGAGTACCCTGGTCGCCTGTGTTGATCTTGGTGGGTTGGCGCTGGGCCGACACGACCTCCGGGTTGCGGTCGTTTCCGCGGAGGCTGAGGGATGCCGGGAAGAACGATTCTCGGGCATCGTGGACCGATCGCCGGCCGTACTGTCGGTGAGCCTGGATCGGCTAGGAGAGGAGATCTTCCCGGTGAACGTTGTCACGGTCGGAGAGGCATCCGCCGGCTACTCGGTGGGGGAGGCCGTCGTCCTGCCGCGAGAGGTGCGACTCAGCGGCCCCGTAAGCGTCCTCGAGACCGTCCAGGAGGTAGTGATCGAGGTCTCGCTTCAGGGCACGCGCGACACGATCCAAGTGCGCTTGGCGCCGCAGCCGCAGGCCGAAATGGCGGAAAGCATCGAGGGTCTTGCAGCGGCCCCAGACACGGTGCTGGTGACGATCCCGGTGGAGGCGGCTCTTGGGTTCAAGGAGCTTGCGGTAAAGCCCCAGGTGCTCGGCGCGCCGGCCGCTGGGTACTACATCAGCGGGATCGACGTCGATCCGACTACGGTAACGGTGGCCGGTGAGCCTGAGATCCTGGAGACGATGGGCGGACTGGTAGAGACCGATGCACTCGATGTCTCGGAGGCCCAGCGGGATGTTGCGCGTCGAGTTGGACTGGTGACGCCCGCAGGAGTCTCGCCGCTTGACGAGACCGTAGTGATTCGGGTGCGAATCTCTGCGCTTCTCGGAGCGCAGCGGGTGACCGTGACCCCCACCGTGGAAGGACTGGGAGCAGGCCTCGAGGCGGATGTCTCTCCGAGCACTGTTGAGCTTCTGCTCTCTGGCCCTCTGCCCGACCTGTTCGCCATCGTGGAGGGGGACGTGGCGGTGGTGCTGGATCTCACCGGTTTGGATACCGGGACCTACCAGATCCGGCCGGTGGTCGATCTGCCCGCGGCCTTGGAGGTCGAGAGCATTCTCCCTCAGTTGGTTCAGGTCGTCATTACCGCCGGATGAGCGCACCGCTCGTTGCCCTCGTGGGCCGGCCAAACGTCGGGAAGTCCACTCTCTTCAATCGGTTCGTGGAGAGCCGCGCGGCGATTGTGGCCGAGCAGCCGGGGACGACACGGGATCGGGTCTACGGGACGGGTGAATGGCAGGGTCGCGTCCTGACCTTCGTGGACACGGGAGGCCTGGTTCTTTGGGGTGGCGATGACCTCACAGATCGCATTCGCGAACAGGCAGAGCTGGCGATGAGCGAGGCCGACGTCATTCTCTTCCTGGTGGATGTGCAGGAGGGACTGAGAGCCCAGGACTCTGACATTGCCGATAGGCTTAGACGATCGGAAGTGCCGGTGATCTTGGTCGCCAACAAGGCCGACAACAGCGAACTCCGACAGGCCACGGCCGAGTTCTACGGTCTCGGGATCGGAGACCCGCAGCCGATCTCGGCGCTGCACGGCACGGGAACGGGCGATCTCCTGGACCAATTGATCGAAATGCTTCCCGGGGCGGCCGAGGAAAGGCCGGAGGGCCCCCGGCTGGCGATTGTGGGGCGGCCGAATGTTGGCAAGTCCACTCTGCTGAACGCGCTCCTGCGGGAAGAGCGGGCCATTGTTGACGAGGTGCCGGGGACGACCCGAGACGCGCTGGACACACCACTCGTCTGGCAGGGCGAGGCCCTCACCTTGATCGATACTGCCGGGATCCGGAGAAGGGGAAGGGTGGCTCCAGGGGTGGAGCGGTACAGTGTGCTGCGCGCGCTGCGAGCCATTGGGCGGGCCAACGTTGCGCTGCTGGTGATCGATGCCTCCGAAGGACTCACCGCGCAGGACGCGCACATTGCCGGATTCGCGCTGGAGGGCGGCACCGGGCTGGTGCTGGTCGTGAACAAGTGGGATCTCGTCTCAGTGGAAGCGCGCGACCAGGAAGGTTGGCGCGCGGCAATCAGGCGGACCCTTCGGTTCTTCCCGCACGCGCCGATCGTATTCACCTCAGCGCTTCTCTCCCAGGGCGTCGACCGGGTCCTCGAGGAGGGGCTGGCGGTTTGCCGGGAACGTCTCCTCCAGGTAGATCCAGCAGAGCTGAATGAGCTGCTCCACGATGCAGTGGCCAGGCATCCTCCCTCCGGAGGGGGACGTCCGCTCCGGTTCTTTGGAGCCTCCCAGAAGGGGGTCGATCCTCCGGCCTTCGCCTTCTACGTCAACGATCCCCGCAGGATCCACTTCTCCTATCGGCGCTACCTGGAGAACCAACTCCGCAAGCGCTTCGGATTTCGAGGGACGCCCCTTCGGCTGAGCTTCCGACGGCGGGTCAGGGAGCCAGCGCACTGAGCCTTCGTATAGCCAAAGAGACCCTCACCTTGCTCAGGTCATTCCTCACGGTTATAATGATGGCGCTGAGCAAAACTCTACACAGGGATTTCGTCGAGTGAGTGAGCAAGAGGAAGTGCAAGAGAAGGTCTGGGGAGCCCTGCGGGAAGTGTACGACCCGGAGATCCCGATCAACGTGGTCGATCTGGGGCTCATATACAATGTCGTCATAAACGAGAACGAGATCACCGTGGACATGAGCCTGACGGCTCCCGGGTGTCCGGTCGCCCCCTACATGCAGGAGCAGACGGCCCAGAAGGTCCGGGAGGCCACGGACGCGGAACGCGTGGTGGTGAACATCGTCTGGGATCCGCCCTGGAACCCTCAGATGATGAGTGAGGATGCGAGGCTAGAGCTGGGTCTGGCCTGACGGTTGCAGAGTAGCGGTTGAATAGGAGGGAGCAGGGGTCGCTGGCTCCCTCTCTTGATGGCGCAGGAGAAAAGCGTGTCCGACGCGGCGCTGACAGAGGAGGCGATTCGGGACGCCCTGAAGACGGTAAGATTCCCGGGTTTCAGCCGGGATATCGTTTCGTTTGGGATGGTCCAGAGCGTGGCCGTGGAAGGCGCCTCGGTCCACGTTGATCTGAGCATCAGTACTGACGACCCGGACAAGCAGGCTCAGATAGTGCGCGAGGCTCATGAGGCTGTCTCAAAGGTTCCGGGGGTCGAGACCGTAGAGATTCACAGGCTGGTCCCGTCCGCTCCGACGGCCGGTCCTGCTACTGCTCCGCCGGCGCAGGCGCCCGCCGGATTCCCCGGAGCCCCGCCCGACCGGCCGCAGGAAGAGCTGTGGACGCGTGCTCCCATCCCGGGCGTCCGGCACGTCGTTGCGGTGGGAAGCGGCAAGGGTGGAGTTGGAAAGTCCACTGTGGCGATCAACCTGGCGGCTGCCCTCCTTCAGATGGGCGAAGGTGTGGGAATCCTCGATGCCGACGTGCACGGCCCCGATGTGCCGATCCTCCTTGGTGTAGAGGGCCGACCTCGTCCCAGCCCGGAGGGGAAGATCCTGCCTCTCGAGGCCAATGGTCTCAAGATCATGTCGCTGGGGTTCTTCCTGGATCCGCAGGAGCCCGCCATATGGCGCGGCCCCATTGTGGGAGGGCTCGTGCAACAGTTCTTCCGCGACGTGGACTGGGGCGAGCTGGATCATCTCCTGGTGGACCTGCCGCCCGGCACGGGAGACGCACAGCTCACGATGGTGCAGAAGGTGCAGTTGACAGGCGCCGTGATCGTCACCACCCCGCAGGATCTGGCTCTTCAGGACGCAATGAAGGGACTCGCGATGTTTCAGAAGTTGGAGGTCCCGATTCTCGGCGTCGTGGAGAACATGAGCACGTTTGTCTGTCCGCACTGTGGTGAGCCGTCGGACATCTTTGACCACGGCGGCGGGAAGCATGCTGCAGAAGACCGCGGGGTGCCGTTTCTGGGCGCCGTGCCTCTCGATCTGGCGGTGCGCACGAGCGGAGACAGCGGGCGCCCCATCGTGTTCCAAGATCCCGAATCCGCCGCAGGACAGGCCTTCCGAAAGATCGCCGAGCGCCTGCTGGAGGAGCTGGGTCGGGTCTCTGCTGAGGTGGCTCAGGCCGCGTCTGGCGCCTCCGGGGTCTAGTCCCTAGACCTCTGAGGATTCCGGGGCGGAGGTCGGACTGGCTCCGCCCTTTTGTCTGGCATCGGTCAAGCGCCACTAGGCGGGACAGGGAGTTCGTAGCTTCCTGTGCATCGGGTGGCCGTCATCCCTTTCTGGGGATCGGGCGGAGTCAGGAGTGAGCCTCCGGTTCGGCGCAGCCTCAAGCCGGCACTCTTGACCGTGGGATACGGCGCGCCCAGAATCCGAAGTGACGGAAAGGTGAGCAGGACGAGGGCGCAGGGCTGAGCAATCTAAATAGGCTTGAACAGTTGGTTCGGGCGCGGCTGGAAGAATGGTTTGGCGCGGCCGATCGGAGAGCAGGGGGCTGGCTCTCGACCGGTCGCCGCGCATACCAGCAGTTCCAGTTCCACGGCGGCACCACCGCAGCCACCTCGCTCGCCTTCTATAACGTCTTCTCGGTCTTCCCGCTGTTCCTGCTTCTGACGGCGGCTCTCAGCACGTTCCTGGCCACCGAAGAGGCCCAGAGCAGGGTGGTCGACATCGTCTCGGTCTACCTCCCCACGGCTTCGGCCGTGGAGCTGGTGCAGGACAACATCCAGCGGGTGGTTGCGGCCCGAGGCGCTATCAGCCTGGCGGCGGGCGCCAGCTTGCTGTGGGGCGCATCCGGCATCTTCAATGTGGCCCGAGCCGCCATCAATCGCGCATGGGAGGTGGACCGGCCGAGACCATTCTGGCGTCAGCGGCTCCTGGCTGTGGGCTCGGTCCTGACGCTGGGCGCCCTTCTCCTTCTCTCGATCGCGCTGACGGGATTCTTCGGCCTCATCCGGAGTCTTCAGATTCCCATGCTCGGCTGGCAGCCTCTCCAAAGCAATGTGCTCTGGGGTTGGGCGACCCAGCTTCTGACTCTAGCTGTTACTTTTCTGCTGTTTGCGGGGCTGTACCGATTCTTCCCCAACACACGTGTGCGGGGGTCGGACATTTGGCCGGGGGCACTCCTGGCCAGTTTGCTCTGGGAAGGGGCCAAGAACGGGTTTGCCTGGTACCTGTCCAATTTCGCCCGATACAACCTGGTGTACGGGTCGCTGGGCGCGATTGTCGCGCTGCTAGTCTGGTCGTACGTCACAGGGATGATCGTGCTGCTTGGGGCGGAGTTCACCGCGCAGACCGCACGACGGAGGGAGCTCCGCGCAGCCTGACTGAGGCTGTCGGGGTTCGGGAAGGACTACCGGGAGCGCACGCGAGAGGCGCGCCTCATGGCTCTGTCCAGTGCTTCACGTTTCAGGTACCCCCGTCGCTCCGCCGACGGATGATCACGCCGGAGTAGACCATCGCGTTCGGGATGATGACCTCTTCGCCCTGGTCGGTCAGGAGGGTGGTGGCCCGCAGCGAGATCTCGGAGACCCTGCCGGTCTGACCGGCCACCTCGATGAGTTCTCCCAGCCCGAAGGGGCGTTGCAGCAGGAGGAGGATCCCTGCGAGGAAGTTCTCAAGGATGTCCCGGAGGGCGAATCCAACGGCGAGGCCAATCACCCCCAGCCCGGCAATCAGCCCCAGGACGTCGATCCCCCAGATGCCCAGCACGACGACAAGCCCCAGGACGAGAGTGGTGACATAGACGGTCCGCAGCAGCAGAATCTCCAGCTGAGGATCCGCATCAATCTGATCCAAGATCGCCTGTCCGCGGTTTCTGAGGATCACGGCAACCACGAACACGACAACGGCTGCAAAGAGCCCCGCCGCGAGTCTGGGCAGGTGGGCGATGAGGGCGTCGTAGAGAACTTCAGGATCCATGCATACCTCTAGGTCTTGGGATGGCTTCCCTCACGCGATTATCCGGTCGGCCCAGGACTGGGTCAAGGGGGTCGGATCGCAGCGGGCGGTCAGGTCGCGGCTGGCAGCTTTGGGGCCGGAGTCAGATCCCGGCGTCGTAAGTATGCCGCTGGCCCGCGGTCAGCGTGTTGCGCATCAACATCGCCACGGCTACCGGTCCCACGCCTCTCGGCACCGGAGTCACCGCGGACGCGACCTCGCGGACTTCTTCGAACACCAGGTCGCCCGCCATTCGATAACTCTTCCGGCCAGCCGGGTCGTCCACCGCCGTGACTCCGACGTCTATGGCGATGGCCCCCGGCTTGATCATGTTTCCCCTGATGAGCCCCGGGCTTCCCGCGGCTGAAACCAGAATGTCCCCTCGGCGGGTCACCGCCCCCAGATCCCGAGGTCCGGTGTGTGCGATAGTGACCGTCGCGTCAGCGGCCAACAGCAGAAATGCGGTCGGCAGCCCTGCGAGCCGGCTCCTGCCCACCACGACAGCTTCAGCGCCACGTACCTCTGCGCCTGCTTCGTCCAGGAGGGCCATCACGGCGAGAGCCGTGGAGGGCGAAAAGAGGGGTTGACGGCCCTTCATGGCCAAATGGGGCGATGTCTGCCGGGTGGACGCCGTCCACATCCTTCTCAGGAGGCAGATGCTCGACGACAGCCGCCTCTTCCAGGTAAGGCGGCAGAGGCAGTTGGAGTACGATGCCGTGAAGGGATGGATCGGTGCCGAGCTGGGCGAGGACGGTCGCAACCGCGGCGGCTTCAACATCGCTCGAGAGATCCGTCTTGCGGAACCGAATTCCGAGCTCTGCCGCGACCGCTCCCTGGCGCCTAACATAATCTGCGGCGGCCGGGTCGTCCCCGACCGATACGGAGGCGAGGGTCGGGACCGCGTGCCATGCCCAACTTGGAGTCGATGGACCTCCTCGGCGACGTGCTCGAGGACCCGGTCGGCCACCTCCTTGCCCCTCAACGCGCGCGGCCATCCCACATACTCCCAGCAGAAGACAGACATTATGGGGGAGGGCCGGACGAAACCAAGAGAGACTCGGTCAAGCGGAGCCCTGGGGAGCCCAAGTCTTCTGAGGCCGCGCTCCTGCGGAGGTGGGGGAGCGGGGGTTGCCCTGGGTGGTGGCGCGAGGCGGGCTCGGCGTGGGTGCATGTACGAAGATGACATAATCCAAGACCCGTCTGAAAGGACTGGACATAAGCTCGTTCAACACATCCACGGTCGCCGAACAAGGGGAGCATGAGTGTGGGGCCGAGTGGGAATCCGGGGCAGAATGGGCGAGCCTGGATTGGCCGGGTCGAGGGGCCCGGCGTTGTCAGCCACGCCGTCCCGCCGAGCCGAAGGCTGGGGAGCTACCTGCGCGCAGGGGCGGAGGCCCCGCTGGCTCGATCGAGGGCCGCTTGTTCGTCGTCCTTGAGTCGCCAGCCGAGCGCGCCGGCGTTCTCTTCTGCTTGACGCGCGTTCTTGATGCCGGGAATGGGGACCGCGCCCTTCGAGATCACCCAATTGAGTGCGACTTGGACCGGCGATCGTCCTCCGTGCGCCTGCCCTATCTCATCGAGGACCCCTACGAGAAGCTGGATCCACGAAAGCCAGCGGCCGTACCGTACCCGCCGCCACCCAGGCGGAGGCGCCGCCTCGGTGTACTTGCCCGTGAGCAGTCCCATGCCCAGGGGGCTGTAGGCAATCAGAGTCACGCCCAGCTCTCGGCAGGCGTCGAGCAGACCGTTTCGCTCCGGGCCGCGCTCCAGGAGGCTGTACTCGACCTGAGCTGACGCCAGAGGAATGCCGCGGTGCTCGAGAGTGTCGTGGGCCCGGCGCAACTGATCCGGCGAGCAGTTGGAGATCCCGATCGCGCGAATGAGGCCAGCGTCCTTCGCGTCCGCCATCGCGTCCAACCACCGCTCCATGGGGATCGGGGGCAGGATGTGATGGAGCTGGTACAGGTCGACGCGCGGGACTCTCAGGCGGGCGAGGCTCCCCCTGAGAGCTACCAGCAGGTTCTCCCGGCGTAGCCTCCAGGGGAAGGGGAGGAACTTCGTGGCCAGGATGATGTGCGATTCCTCGTTGTCGCCAAACTCGCCCAGGAGTCGCTCTGAGGTCCCGCGGCCGTAGATCTCCGCGGTGTCGAAGAACGGGATTCCTGCCTCGAGGCTGGACGAGAAGGCAGCCTCCACCTCTTTGCGTCCGTGGCTCCTCCCGTATCCCCAGACCAGTCGGTCACCCCAGGCCCAGGTACCCATGCCGAGCGGCGGGATCAGCACGTCAGTGCGCCCCAACGGAATGGATTCGGGCCCTGCGGAGTCGCTCATTCCAACCGTGCTATCGGTGGGGGACCGGTCCGTCCGGGGAGAGGGACCGACGGCCGGGTGGCGTTCCTGGCCTACGGGTATAGGGATGGGTGGCGAGGAGGGTTACCCGTCCTCCTCGTCGTCCAGGGCGTCCTCGAGCATCTGCTGGCTGACAACGGCGCGAGCGTGCTCGAGGCTGACGTCCTTGTAGCGCTGAAACGTCTCGGCCAGCATCAGAAGCGCCCCACGCACAGCAAAGAGGGAGTAATTCGCGCCGCCGGAAACCTCCTCGTCCAGCGATTCCCCTCCAGTGTCCAGGATGATTTCCAGGGCGCGCTCTGCTGTGTGGAGGATGTCGTAGGGGTCGTTGTCAAAGGCGGCGCACAGCAGGGCACCTGCGGCGGCATGCTCGCAGTCCACGAACTCGGACTGCGGGATGAGGTCGAGCGCCTCCAGGTGCTTGCCGTGGGCTTCGGATAGGGTAGCCCAGAACTCCTCGGATTCCATCAAGATCCTCCCGACTCCGCATCCGGTCGCTTCGCGATCAGCCGAGCACTGGGTGAAACGGACCAGGGTCGCGGCCCTGCGGCGTGCCGGCGTGTGTGGAATCTATCACAGGCGAAACGCACGATTCAAGTAGCGGAAGCACGGATCGGACAGCGGTGGCAGGCTGGTACGAAATTCCCAATGTCTCGGACTGGGCGGAGCGGTAGAATGGTTTGGCGGAAGGAATGGCAAGAACTCTCGTCGGAGAGACTATCGGCCGGTACCGCGTCGTCGAGCGACTGGGGCGCGGCGGGATGGCCGAGGTCTACAAGGCGATCCACCAAGAGACGAAACAGGTCGCAGCTCTCAAGATCTTGATGCCTTGGTTGGCCGAGCAGATGGGGTTCATCGAGCGCTTCCGAAGCGAGGCGCGGATCATAGCCGCCCTCGATCATCCGAACGTGGTGCGGGTCCTTGAATACGAAGTCTTCGATGAGTACCCATACATCCTCATGGAGTTCCTGGACGGCGCGACGCTGCGCGACGAGTTGGAGCGTGCCGCCTCGCGTGGACGGGTTTTCCCGCTGGACCGAGTGCAGTGGATCATGGGGGAGATATGCCACGCCATGGACTACGCCCACCGTCGGCGCGTGGTGCACCGCGACCTCAAGCCTGAGAACGTGATGCTGGGAGATCGGGACCGAGTCGTGGTGACCGACTTCGGACTCTCCAAGATCCTCGGCAGCCCGGACGGCTCTCTCACGGGCGGGCCTATCGGCAGCCCGGGGTACATGGCTCCCGAGGTGGTCCTGGGCGATCCAGGGAGCCGGCGGAGCGACATCTACGCCCTGGGCCTGATCCTCTACGAGATGGTTACGGGAGTTCGCGCCTACCGAGCGGACACGGCGCTCGCTGTGGTGGTGCATCAGGTGAATGTCCCTCTGACGCCCCCTCGGGAGGTCAATCCGCGAGTGCCCGAGCAGGTGGAGCAGGTCATCCTCAAAGCGGCGGCCAAGGACCTGACGGTCCGCTACTGGTCGGCCGAGGAGTTCGCCCAGGATCTTGAGGCAGCGGTGCGGGGTGAGCTTCCGAGGGCGGCTCTCTCCCCCGAGATGGTCGGCTCGGGCCTGCCACCTGGACCGGTCACAGCACGGGCCGGTCCAAGGCAGGGAGCCGTGTTCCACGAGATGCAGCGCCTGCGAAGGCTCACCCGGATGGCGTTCCTCCTTGCCCTCGTCGCCCTCGCCGCTGTCGTCTGCGGAATCCTGTCACAGATTCTTAATCTGTCTCCCTTACTCTTCGAATAGGCCCTCCGGTCGAAGCCTAGGCCGGTCCCGGGACATGTGGATCCCCGAGCCGCCCTTGGGGAGCTCACGGACTGCCGAGTTCCCGACGCACCACTGGTTCGGCCGCGGCCCGGCACTAGGTTCATCCGACCTCCAGTCGCGCTCGTTGCGGCGAGTCGGAACCGCGGGTATTCTGTCGTTCAGAAGGGCACCCGCGGGTGCCTTGTCGTCTTCATGAGAAGGCTGCAGTCCCTACATCCGGATCCCCTAGAGGAGTCCGAAGCGACCGCAGGTGCTCAAGCATCACATGACGCTCGATAGAACGCGTGGAGGGATGGCCGTCTTCGTCGGGCTTATGGCCCTTATGGCCGCGGCTTGCTCCGGGGCGGCAGCAGTCCCGCCTCAGGACCTTCCCGCGGCGCAGGAGCCGGTGGCGCCACCGCCTGACACCAAGGCTGCTCAGGAGGGAGAGGACAGCGTGAATCGACCTTCGTTCGCCGGAACCATCCGAGCTCCGGAGTTTCCGGTGGGACTGGACTGGTTGAATACGGGCGGCCCGCTGACACTAGCCCAGCTCCGAGGCAAGGTCGTGATCCTGGACTTCTGGACCTACGGCTGCATCAACTGCATGCATGTGATTCCCGACCTGCGAAGGTTGGAGACCGAGTATCCCAACGAGCTGGTGGTCATAGGCGTGCATTCGGCCAAGTTCACCAACGAGGGCGATACCGACAACATCCGACAGATCGTGCTCCGCTATGACCGGGATCATCCCGTCGTCAACGACTCCGACTTCAGGGTCTGGAATCAGTGGGGGGCCCGGGCTTGGCCCACTCTCTTCATCGTTGATCCGGCCGGCAACGTTGTCGGCGGGCACGCTGGCGAAGGAGTCTACGCCCTCTTCCAGCCCATCGTCGATTCGCTTGTCCAGGAGTTCGACGACAGGGGGCTCCTCGACCGGACTCCGCTCGCGCTGCAGCTCGAGGAGGAAGGGGTTCCCGAGACGGTGCTCTCCTTCCCTGGCAAGGTTCTCGCGGATCCGGGCGCGGGCAGGCTGTTCATCGCCGATACCAATCACAACCGGATCGTGGTCGCCGACATCGAGTCCGGCGATGTTCTTGAAGTGATCGGAAGCGGCAGGCTGGGCTTTGCCGATGGTACGTATGGTACGTATCGAACGGCGCAGTTCGCCGATCCTCAGGGATTGGCGCTCTCGGAGGATGGAGGCATCCTTTACGTTGCCGATACGGAGAACCACGCGATTCGGAGCGTGGACCTGGCGGCGGGTGAGGTCGCAACACTCGTGGGGACAGGATTCCAGGCTCGGGAGTACCCACCGGCCTCGGGCACTGCTCCAGGGGTGGCTCTGAACTCTCCCTGGGACTTGGCAATCGACGGCGACCGGCTCTACATCGCGATGGCCGGATCGCACCAGCTTTGGCTGGTTGACCTTGCCACCGGCGCGGTGGATCCTTTTGCAGGGAACGGGAGGGAAAGCACGCGAAACGGTGCCCTACGGTTCTCCGAGCTGGCCCAGCCCAGCGGCTTGGCCCTGGACGGGTCGGGCCGCGTGTATTTCGCGGACTCGGAGTCAAGTTCCATCCGATGGGCTGACACGGCGGGATCGGACCCCTACGTGCATCTGCTTGTGGGAGCCGATTCCAGCCTCTTCGACTTCGGGGACGCCGACGGTGTCGGCAACCAGGCCCGTCTCCAGCACCCCCTCGGCGTCTCGTTCTACGAGGGCTATCTGTACGTGGCCGACACGTACAACAGCAAGATCAAGCGTGTAGATCCGGAAACCCAGCAGATTGACACCATCTTTGGCGGAGGCCACGGATGGCGGGACGGGACGGATCCTTTGTTCTATGAGCCCGGAGGGATCGACCTTGCGGAAGGAAGGCTGTACGTCGCTGACACGAACAATCACGCCGTACGCATCGTGAACCTCGCCACGGGCGAAGCGAGCACCCTGGTTCTCAAGGGGATCCAGGCTTTCGCGCCCACGTCAGACGACGGAGAGTATCTCGGAAACGTCGTCCGAATGAATCAGGCGGATGTCGCCCCGGGCTCGGGCACGGTACGGGTTGAAGTCGCCCTTCCCGATGGCTACAAGGTCAATCCCGAGGCTCCGTCCTCAATGAGCTGGACGGCGCATGGGCAGGCCATCGAACTTCCGAGCGATGCGAATTGGATGGTGGCAGGCCCGAGCCTGCCGGTGGACATGACAGTGACGTTCCTTGATGGTGAGGGCCTCCTCGTAGGGGATCTCGCGCTGATCTACTGCGACGAGCAGGCCGAAAGCCTCTGCTTCATCGAGCGGGTACGGTTGGAAGCTCCGTTTCGGGTGGTCTCAGGCGCGGAGAGCATACTCACCCTCTCGCACATGGTAGAATTCCCTGAGATCGCCTCTGGGAGCCCCTGAGACGCTCCTCCCCGCACGTGGTATCTCCGCCCGCGCCTGGGGGTCACCAGGGGAAAGGGGTGGGCTCCGGTCACCCCACGCCGCAGCGGGTAGGCACGCGTAAGATCGCCCGCATCAATGGCGGTGTTAAGTCCTGAACAGGGTTTGGGCGTCGTGACTGGGGCATTTCTGTCTTGGCGACGAGCGAAGACTCCGGTCGCCAGTCCTGCGGGGTCCCGGCCAGGTCACCGCGCCAACACCTCGTAGTTGGCCCAGAGACGTGAGCCGGATGCGGATCGACGGGGGCACCGCCGTCTGAGCGGCTGTGGTCAAAGCGTCTGGTCTGAGCGCTAGGGTTCGCCGAGACTGGACACGGTGCCTAGGCCGGAGATGCTCTTCTGCACGGTCGGAGAACCGTAGTAGTCGACGGTGCCCATTCCCTGGATGGCCACGTCCAGGGTCTCAGCTGCCCAGACGGTGGCCTTTCCAGCGCCCGTCAGATCCACGTCTGCCTTCTTGCTCTCAAGCTTGGGGGCCTTGTAGTTGCCGGCTCCCGCTATCACCACCTTCTGCTCCGCCACCTTGCCCGCCATCTCTACCCTGCCGGCACCGCTGAGATCGACTCCCAACTTGTCGGCCTTGAGCGACTCAGCCCTGATGTCGCCGGCACCCCCCAAGATGACCCTCAGGCGCTCCGTCTCAATGCTCGACAGACGGACGCGCCCCGCTCCGAGAATCTCGAGGCCAGTGAGCTCCTTCACTGTCAGGACGTACTTGATTGACTTCATGGAGAGACCGGTGGTGATGGCCTGTACTAGCTTTTCAGGCCAGGTTGCACCGATCTGGATATCTAGCCGCCCATCTCTGACCTCGGTCTTGATCTTCTTCAGAACCTCTGGGGCGGCCTCAACGGTGAGCGACTCCTCGTCGCCCTGGGTGATGACCAGGTCGCCGTAGTCCCTCAGGGTGACTCGGTCAAAATCGCTGACGTCTCTCGATTCCGTGACGAGATCGCTTGCACTCATGAACCCAGTCTCCTTTCTACGAGAGGAGGAACGCGCCAACCGCGAAAGGCGCCAGGGCCAGCAGCCCCATCAGCGGGTGGCCGCGGCTGGTCTTGTTCTGGCTATCCCAGTTGAAGAGATAGATCGCCAGGCCAAACGCCACGACACCGCCAATGAGCAAGACAGCCAGCGAGCCTAGAGAATCCAAATCGGCCGGGAGGCCCATCGCGAGATCTCGAAAGGCGTTCATGGCGAGCGTCGAAGGGAGCAGCATCGCCACTCTGGCCAATGTGTCAGGCAGCATGCTGAAGGGGAACATCATTCCGCCCAGGATCATGGAGGGCAGAAAAACGGCCTGCGCCCACAGCACCGTCATCCTCGTATCGGATGAGATCACGCCGATCAGAACCCCGATTCCAGTGAGGGCGAACGCCGTCAGGAAGAAGATCAGGACGAAGAAGGGCCAGTCAACCGGCACCGGCGTATCGAAGAAGACGGGTGCAGTGACGGTGATGATGGCCGCCACGACAACTAGATGGAGAATGTTGGTCACCGCGGGGATCACTAGGATCGAGGATGCCGGCACCCCGTTGATCTTGTAGCTGCGGAAGATGCCGCTTTCGCGGGCGCTCACCAGCGGATCGGGCATCCCAAGCAGCGTGCTGAACAGGATAGCGAGCACCACCATCGCCGGGATCATGGTCTCCGTGAACAGTGGATTGATCTCGGTCATGAGGAGACCCATTAGGGCGTAGAAGGCTAGCGGCAGCAGGTAGGTCAGCAGCAGCAGAGTTCTGTTGCGAATACCCGTCCGGAACTCAAACGAAAAGTGATTGACGAAAGCGCTCATGCTGCGTCTCCTGAAGTGGTGATCTCCAGAAAGCGATCCTCGAGTGAGGGGCGCTCCACGCGCAGGTCGATGAGGGAGTCCTCGTGGTCTTCGATGTGGCCGAGAATGGCCGAGACGGTGGGGCCAACATCCGTGCTGAAGTAGATGGCGTAATCCTCTTTGAATCCCTGCTGGCTCACAGCCGGGAAGGCGGTCTCGGAGGTGGAGAGGCTGGAGCCCACCGTGCGCACAGAGATCTTGGTAAGACCCGCCCCGGTCGCGGTCAGCTCAAGCGGTGTGCCTGTCGCGGCAATGTTGCCGCGCAGGAGGATGGCGACCCGGTCCGCCATCTCCTCGGCCTCTGCCATATCGTGCGTGGCCAGGATGGTGGTGGCTCCTTCGCTCTGCTTCTCCCGCATCAGGTTGTGCAGTTCGACTCGCGTCGCGACGTCGAGGCCGGCTGTGGGCTCATCCAGAAAGAGCACCGGCGGCTCATGGGCGACAGCCAACGCCAGCGACAGACGGCGCTTGAGACCCATGGAGAGCTCGTGATATTGGGCGCTCCTCTTCTCTCCCAGACCCAAGCGGTCTAGCAGGTCGTAGCGTGGGGCCAGCCCATGGTAGGCACAGAAGAACTTCATGGCCTCGTCGACCCGGATGCTCTCCGGCAGGCCCGAGGTTTGGAGCTGCACTCCAATCAGATCGCGCAGCCTGTGCGGCTCGCGGGTGGGGTCAACGCCCGACACCCAGAGCTGACCCCCGTCTGGGGCTCGCAACCCCTCCAGGCTCTCCAGGGTGGTGGTCTTGCCGGCTCCGTTGGGACCCAGGAGCCCGAAGATCTCGCCTTGCTCCACCTCAAAGCTGATGCCGTTCACAGCCACAAAGCCGTCGTAGGCTTTTCGGAAGTTCTGGACGCTGACCACCGAGTCGGTCATACCGTACCCCTTGCTCGAATGGGGCGATTGGGAGGTATCCGAAGAGGCCCGCCAGCGACGATCCAGTCTAGCGGGCCTCTCATGGTGATGCTACCGCCGGGTGATGGACGACGCTCCGGAAGTATCAATCCTCCCCAGCGAGGGATTGCCGAGGTAGAGGACCCTTGAAGCGCCACTGGCATCGGCATCCAGGGTGCCGCTGAGGTTGACGGTCACGGTGCTGGCGCCGCTGGCTTCTACGTCGGCATCGTCCACGGGGAAGTCCGCCAGGTCGACCGTGCTGGCCCCCGAGGCATCCACTCTCACGTCCACTGCCGAACCCCTCAGATCTACCGTGCTGGCACCCGATACCTCAAAGCGGGCATCCCCGGCTTCGATATCACCCCTCAGGGTGCTGGCCTCCGACACATCAGCACTGAGGTCCTGTGTGGAGCTGAATCCCCGGATGTCAGCACGGGTGGCGCCACTCAAGTCCAGCCCCGCCAGCTCGGGCATGGTGACATCGGCCTCCATCGTGGCACGAGTGATGGTGAAGCTACGGAGGGGATCCAGACCGATTTCAAGCGTGCTGCCTCGCTTGGAAACGTTCAGATACTGGACCAGGTTGTCGTCGATGCGGATGACCACGCTGAACGTGTCGCCCTGGCTGACATCGGCCCTGAACGCGTGGCTGATGTCCAATCTGTCGAACCCGGTCACGGTCTCATCGGGGGTGACAATGTTCCCTGAGCCCACCAGGGCTAGCGACTCAGCGAGCGTGCACCCGGCCAACAGAACTGCGGCCACCAACATGATGGCCAGGGGGGAGAATCTGCCTGTCATTCCTTTCCTCCTCCCATCAGTGGTTCTGCCCAGGCCGAACGGGAATCCGCCCATCGGCCTCGAGTTGAGGCGCCTGGGCATTCCACGTTGACAAGCGAGCTAGCATCTGTTTCTTCCATAGGAGATCTTCGTCGGGGCCGCTGAGGGTCAGCCTGATTGTCCCCCCCGTGACCGATTGACGATGTCGAGGAATGCGAGAACCACGCCGATTCCCATCAGGCCATAGCCGATCAGTCTATCGTCGCCGAAGAGAATCCCCGCCATGATGAATGCAAAGGCAAGGCCAGCCAACGGGCTGAGCCTGCTCTTGCCTCGTTTCCCACCTGTGAGAAACACAAGAACGGCAACAATGGCGATGACGGCGACGGATACGGCCAGATAGGCGACGGAGGTATTCATGTGGCCTCCTTCCGCAGGGACCGTCCTTCCAGGCAGCAGGACCCGTCCTGCAGCCAGGTGCACCTACTCGTCGAGGCCTGCTGCGGCCTCGAACAGCTGGGCCGTCTCCTCCCGGGTGAGGACCCAGATTGAGTAGACTCCGACCGCGGTTCCTACCGGCACGTTGATGAGATTCATCGCCGACACGATCAGCATCAGAATGCGGGACCAAGGGCGCCACTGAAGGAGCCCGATTCCTCCCACCAGCCCCGGCAGACCCACGACGACCATGAACCCGCCGACCATCGAACCGATCACGGTCAAGATGTTGGCGGCTGTTCGGTCTCCGCTGGCCCAACCTATTCCAAACAAGATCGTGAACACGAGCACAGCCGCTAGTAGCAGCAGGAGACTGAGACCGATGTGCAGGGCGGCCACAATCGTCACGTGCTCCCTCATCTGGACAATCTCCTTTCCTGCTGGGCCGCTACTCCTGGCGGGCGAAGATGAGCAGCGCCCCTCCCGCGCCGGCTATCCGGAGCTCCCCATCATCGACGCGAAAGCTGGTCGCTGAACGGAGCACCGAGAGGTACTCGGCTTCCTGCTCCATGATGCCCGGCGGCTCGAGACATCCGATCTCGGTATTCGCCAGATCGGTGACGACGAGGCCATCGGTTCCCTCCCGCCGGTACTCACCGAAGTAGGTGTTGCACCCGGCGCTTCCGGTGATCTCTTGACCCTCAAACGAGACAGTGATCTCCACTCCGGCCAGAGGGGGGCTCCCATTGAGCGAGGTCAGCGCCCACTCCGTCCCGTCCAAATCAGATGCCGTGCCGAAGATCCCGCAGGCCCCAACGGCCGCTGACAGAACTAGAAGCGCAACGACTCTCCAGGGCGCCTTCACAATCGACTCACCTCCTGATGGGGCCCGGCCGAATCGACGCTCACCCGTCTACGCCGGCTGAGATTCGGGATGCGGGCCGGCCGCTTGACCCCAATGCGGCCGCTATTCTGAGTCTCCCCTCGTGATCTTTCGTGCATAGGAAAGCGCCAGGCCCGCGAGAGCAAACACCAGGAATGAGCCCGCGAGTATGAAGAGAGTGAGGGCGTTCTCCATCGATCGCTATCCTCCACCAACCGACTTCCAGACGATCGCCTCGATCTACACGATCTGCCAAGACCGCGGATCCCATTATCGCAGACGATGGTCCAAATCAGGTCCAAAGCGGGTTCTTTCGGGGTCAAAACCACAGGGCTCCGGCGTCCGGGCCTCGGCCGCGCCTATCGGGACTTTTTGGGTCCGCTGTCCGCCTAGGTGGATCCGGCCCCCCAGAGCAGGCGGCTTGTTCCGTAGGGGACCCTCGGGTTGACAGAAACAGACCCGCTAGGCGTCGAGCTCTCCGACCTCGGAGTCTGTCTTGCTGAAGGCCTCCATCATTTGGCGGCAGAAGGCGGCCGGAGTGTCGAAGTCGGAGTCGCCTGCAGACATCATGTTGCCCATCATGGTTGCCATGGTTCCAGACAGGATCGAGGGGATGGCTCGCGTGAGTACGCGAACTGCGACTCCTCCCACAAGCGCCCCCAGCACGCCTGCTGCGGCGTACGATCTCGCACCAGTCCAGATCCTGACCATCTGTCCTCCCTGCTGTGCTTCTAACTGACTACCGAGTCCAGTCGCTTTCCGTCGCCCAGTCTGTCCTTCCTCCTGGCTGCTAGAGGAAGCGCACGAGCGAGTTGGCCGGTTGACGTTGTTTGAACCCTCCGTACCAGAGAGTGAGAGGGAATAGGATCACCAGTCCAAGCAGCCAGAACGGATACATGGCCGGAATGCTGGTCCCGACGGGGGTGAGGAGCCTGCCGATCGCTGCATAGAGGAACAGGTGCAGGACATAGAAGAAGAGGGGTGCCCTTCCGAAGGCGGCCAAGGGCCTCAGGAGGAGGCCACCGACCTCCCCGGCTCGAGAGAAGACCCAAAGCACGATCAGGTTCAGGCCCATAGTGAGGAGGGTGAACGTCATGGCAGGTGGGTATTTGACGACGTTCAAGAAGTCAATCCACGTGTCGCCGGCTCTGGGCCGGATGTTCCCGAATCCGTCCACGCTTCGAAGGATGAGGAAGCCTGCCAAGAACGCGATGCCGAGGACGAGGCCCCTGTTGAAGGCTTCCTCGCGGTCCACCAGCACCCACTTGCCAAACGCCATTCCAAAGATCACGAGCTCGAGCCAGGGGAGAATTGGGTAGTTCGACCAGAACTCCATGCTCCCGCCGCTGTAACCGAACAGCAGGCCAAGAGGTTTGCCAAAGATCTGGCCCCACAGGCTTGGATCCGGATGCAGCAGCTCCATGCCAACGAGCAACACTGCGGCAACTCCAGTTAGCTGCCACGCCTTCAATCGCAGGAACAGGCTACCCAAGATCATGCCCCCGCCCAGTGCGAATAGGACCCCAATGTAGATGGTTGGGAAAGGTGCAGGGCCGAGCCTCCAGGCTGCGTTGACGACCAGCAGCTGCAGAACGAGGAGGAGCCCGCCCCGAAGGAGAAAGTGGCGAATGATGGCCCCTTCGCTCCACCCCATCTTGCGCCGAGAATGGGCGAAGAGAGCCATTCCCGCACCCATCAGGAACATAAAGCCGGGCGCGACTGGGTGAGTCACCCAGCGGGTCAGGAAGGCAAGTCCATCTGAATAGGCGGGGAACGCTCCTCCCCAGTGCTCCCCAGGAGGATGCTTCTGAGCGACGAAGTAGTTGGCGCATGGTCGAGCGCCATCAAGACGATGACGAGCCCGCGCAGCGCGTCCACCGCGAGGAACCGGGCGCTGGTCTTCGATTTCATCTCGCGATCCGGCTGATTCATGATGTAGGTGCTGACCCTCCCAGCGCTCCTCTGTGGGTCAACTTGGCTACCTTTCCATCAGCCGGGCCCGCTGGAATCGGGCCATGGAGGCCACAACCAGCGCGAGGTCGGCCAGGGCGAGGATGGCTGCGATGGCCAGAAACGCTCGGGCAAAGTCCGCTGTCGCAATGGTGTTGCGGAAGAAGGCCTCAAAAGCCTCTCGCCAGCTGTCGGGCAGCACATTCCCGATCAGGACGCTCCCGAACGATGCGAGAATGAACGGGGACATAGTGGCAACCATCAGGCTCTGGGTAGCCTGCTGAACCGATGAGGCTCTCAGTGAGAGGAGCACCCCGAGGCCCGCTGCCAAGGAAGCGACGAGGAATCCCAGGACCAGGTTCGCCAATGCAATGCCCGGCGTGTACAGGAGGATCTCCCCTTGCCAATGCCCAAGGTTGAGGGCGGTCATGCTTGCGAGGTGAAAAAGGATCAGGAACTGCATGGCTTCAGAAATGTGCGCTCCCATCTTGCCGAAGAGGATCGTCCTGTCTGACAAGCGGCTCGCCAGCAATGTCTCCAGGGTTCGCCTCTCCCGTTCTCCGGCAAATGAATCGGCAATGCCCAGACCCACCACCATCATGGGGACGATGAGTGAGCCAAACAGCGTGAACGGCGAGTCAACCCATCCAGGTCCAAAACTCAGCGCAGGATAGACAGCCAGGAAGCCCAACAAGAGGATGGGAATCGCCAAGTTCACGATTCTCCCCTGAAGGTCGGACTGCCGTGCCGCTCGCTCTCTCCTCTCCTTCCACAATACAGTCAGGATGTCGGCGATCATGCTGAATCGTGATGGGGACACCGAGGTCGGCATGTCCTCAACCGGCAATAAGCCGCGCCCTCCGAAAGCGTGCCATCGAGGCCGCGAGCAACCCGAGATCCAGGAGGATCAGCACGGCGGCTGCGATGAGAGCGATCTGGGTGAAATCAAGGCTCGCCAGGATCTCCCTGAGTCGATCGCTTCCACCATCAGATGAGGTGAAGAAGAACAGCACCACAAACTGCAGGAGGAGGGGTATGGTCAAGAGAGCCATCAGCAGGGTCTGTGTGGCCGACTGAACCGTCGCGGCCCGGAGGGAGATGAGAACCCCAAGTCCCGCGGTGAGCGCCGCGAACAGCAGACCGAAGGTGAGGCCGGCCAGAGCCATGCGCGGGGAGTAGAGAAGCACCTGACCGTCCCAGTTGGTGAGATTGACCACTGCCAGAGCCAGGAGAAGGACGATGAGCGATACTCCCCAGCCGAAGCCCACGGCCACGGCGACCTTGCCGAACAGAATGGCCCGGTCCGGCAGCCTGCTAGCCAGCAGGGTCGCCAGCGTGCGGCGCTCCCTCTCGCCGGCGAAGGAGTCTGGGATCCTCATTCCCACCAGGAGCACTGGGATGATGGCGGCCGCAAGCAGAACAAGCGGACTATCGAGCCAGCGGAGTCCCTCCTGCAGCGGTAGGAGGATTGCGATCATTCCGCCTCCTCTTCCTCCATCAGAGTCAGGAACACCTCCTCCAGGCTGGCTGGGCCGGGGCGCGGCACTTCGCACCCTATTTCCGACACCCCGATCCTGAATCTGCCCTGCAGCGGTCGCGACATCACCGCTCCTCGTTTTCAAATCTCTTGGAGCTCTAGCGCATGGTTTGCGGGCGCCGGTAGCGGACGAACCTACGAACGGAACGCCAAAGTGCTGCAGTCGCGACGAGAACACCCGCAAAGACCCCGAACATGGCGATGTATCCACTGCGGCCCGTGTCATTGAACTGCGTGAGGGCGCTCTGGACTGTCGTGTCAGAGAAGAGATCGATCAGCATGACATGATGAGCGCCCTTGAGAAGCTCCTCGTCGAGGTCAAAGCGGACAACCTCGTCGAAATTGGACAGATACCAGACCCATACGGTGCGCTCCTCAAGATCGAAGAAGTCCGAGTAGACGGTGTACGTGTTCAGGTTGAAGAGCGTATACCAGTTCTGGCGGGACACGGCTTGGAGTACTTCGGCGACAGTGCCCTCGTCCAGCTTGTTTTGGCTCGCGGCGTCAGCCAGCATCGTCGTGGCGGTATCGAA
>CAYGBX010000024.1:0-29251 GCA_964348195.1 uncultured Anaerolineales bacterium | reverse complement strand
GCCGCGAGATCCGCGTCGCGGGTGAGGGAGGCTTCGGCTTTCCCGGCCTGCCCTTTCGACGCAGGCGTGAAGTCGCGATTCCGGCTGAAGCTGCATAGAACGTCCCTCTCCGGGGAGGACAATTGGCTCTGGCCACGCCCGCTCGACGCAGCGGATCCTCGATGAAGATCTACAGGGAACTGCACAGGGGAGCTACGGGGCTCGCCACCCGGCCAGCCGCCTTCTCCCCGTCCGTTCCACCAATGGACACAGACGATGCGAGAGAGGCTGCCTCAGCGCGACTGGACAACGAGGCACCAAAGGAATCCTCGAGACTTGGCCCGGGCAGAGTCCCGAGCTCAGGCTCTGCTGGAGGTTGAGATGGCCGAAGGAGCAATGCTTGTCTGGTTCGCCCTGACCGCTATCTCACTCGGCTTTGTAGTATGGGACATTCCCAAAACGCCTGAAGATTCGGGGCTCAAATGGGCCTTTGTGATCCTCACCCTGTTCACCGGCCCCTTCGGAGCCTTCTTCTACGTCCTCGGCTGCAGGGAGCCAATCAAGGGCACCCACACAGAATATGTGCGGTCGCGGTGGCGCCAGGTGCTCGGTTCCACGATGCATTGTGCGGCCGGCGACGGTCTCGGGATCATTGCAGGGGCAGCTATCGCGTCCTTTCTCCTCTTGCCCGCCTGGGCCGATCTCTGCTTGGAATACGCCCTCGGGTTCGGATTCGGCTGGACGATCTTCCAAGCATTCGCCATGCGCGACATGGCAGGAGGTTCCTACCTTCAGTCGCTGAAGAAGACGTTTCTCCCGGAGGTCGTCTCCATGAATGCCCTGATGGGCGGGATGGTCCTGACGATGGCCATCCTCATGCACAGAATCCAGGGCGCTCACGATCCGTTGATGCCGGGCTTCTGGTTCGTGATGTCCATGGCGCTGATCGTCGGTTTCGCGTTCGCCTATCCCGTCAATTGGTGGCTTGTCGCAAACAACCTCAAGCACGGCATGTTCACTGTTCGGGAGGGATCCGGGGCTGGCCAGGGCGCCCATGTTGGCCATGAAGCTACTGGGACCACGGATAGCGAGGCTCACAAAAAAGGGCACGTAGCGTCGTTCCGGCCGTCCAGGGAAGCCAGGGTGGGAATGACCGTTCTCACCGCCATCGTCTTGGCCGTCGCGATCGGCGTCTCCCAGAACCTGGGCGGGTGAGTAGCGGCGTGGGTGGCTTGGCGGCGGTTCCCATCAGTGGAGGTGCCGGGCGCCACGCTCCACCAGGCCTGCCTTCTAGGTGAAGATGCGAACCGTGGAAGCCAAGAACACGAGCAGGATCCGAGTTGCCGTCAATGGCTATGGCGTGATCGGCAAGCGAGTGGCGGACGCTGTGAGGGTCCAACCGGACATGGACCTGGTTGGCGTGGGCGACGTGTCCACCGACTACCGAGTGAGGGCGGCCGTGATTCTCGGGCTCCCCCTCTACGCCGCGCAGCCGGACCGCGCACATGATATGGAGGCAGCCGGGATCCCCGTAGCCGGTGCCCTAGAAGACCTGCTGGCCCAGGCGGAGGTGGTGGTGGATTGCAC
The DNA here is from genome assembly GCA_964348195.1 of uncultured Anaerolineales bacterium. Lineage (GTDB taxonomy): Bacteria > Chloroflexota > Anaerolineae > UBA7937 > JACPPX01 > CAYGBX01. The sequence continues at coordinate 27,685 of CAYGBX010000024.1, read as the reverse complement.
CCCCAAGGGCGTGGGGGCGATGAATCTGGAACGCTACCGGACAGCCGGCGTGAAGGCTGTTCTCCAGGGCGGCGAGAAGCACAGCGCGACCGGCCACTGCTTCGTGGCGCAGGCCAACTACGAGTCGGCCCTGGGCCGCGATGCCACCCGGGTGGTCTCGTGCAATACCACCGCGACTGTGCGCACCTTGTTTGCACTAGATAGCGCCGGACTGCTCAGGAAGGCGAGGGGCGTCCTCGTGAGACGCGCCACCGACCCGTGGGAGTCACACCTGGGTGGGATCATGAACACGGTGGTGCCGGAGCCACGAATCCCCAGCCATCAGACAGTGGATGCTCAGAGGATCATGCCGCACCTGGACGTCGTCACTCTCGCCGCCAAGGCGGCGCACACGCAGACCCACAACCACTACTGGGTGGCCGAGTTGAGGCGAAAAGCCAGCCGTCAGCAGGTGCTGGAAGCCTTCCGTGCGGCACCTCGCGTGGCTCTCATCCGTATGAGCGATGGCATCGAGGGTCTCAACAGCACCATTGAGCTGATGAAGGATCTGGGTCGGCCGCGAGGCGACATGTGGGAGGTCGCCGTGTGGGAGGACGTCTTGAAGGTGCAGGGAAGGGAGGTGTTCTATACGTATCAGGTCTACAACGAGGCCGTAGTCGTGCCCGAGAATGTGGATGCCGTTCGCGCCTTGGCAGGCACCGTCACCGTCGGTCACGAATCCATACGCATTACAGACGCATCTCTGGGCATCAGGAGTCAGTTTCTGGCGCCATAGCCGAGTTCAGCATTTGGGAGGAGTCTGATGACCTACACCATCACTTCGCTCTGTCTACGCTACAAAGCCTGCGTGGATGCCTGCCCAGTCGACGTCATCGTGCCTGGTGAGCCCAAAGAGGAGTGGCCCTGGTTCTACATCGATCCCATAGGCTGCATCGATTGTGGCGCCTGTGTTCCCGTATGCATCTACGACGCGATATTCGCTGAGGATGAGGTGCCTGGCTACCGAGGGAACCCGCTCTATCGCGCCATGGGCGGCGAGTTCATATCCCTCCCAGAGCTCGACGGACACTGGGAAGGCGAGGACGTGAACGGGAAGCTTGTGGTGCTGGACACTACCCGGCAGTTGGAGGCGGGCGAGGAAGTTGACCTGGCTCCGGCTGTGAATCTCAACTTCGACTATTTCGAGGCCCCGCGGCCTGATGGCACGGAGCCCGAGAAAGTCGGTCCCGGATACGAGGCGGTGGCCATGTGATCCGGCTGTGGTCATGGATACGGACCAGTCAGTCTGACGACGGAGAGGAACGGGTGGCCGATCCGCCGCCTCCAAGTGGATCTTGTCGCGACCGAGCACGGCTTCCCCGACCGTGCGGCGTACCCCTCGTACCGCGGTCCAGGAGGAAGAGGGGGCGGCGAGCCCCGGTGCGGAGGCCATAGGCGGATGGGCCGGCTAGGCGGACTGCTCCCTTCTTTCAGACGCTCAGGCCGGGTGTCTTTGGCACGCAAGAACCTCCTAGCCGAGAAGACCAGACTTCTGATCTCGATAGGCGGAGTCGCCTTTGCCGTGCTGCTCATCCTGGTCCTCCAGGGCCTCTACCAGGGATGGGACCGGAAGATGGGCACCTACATCGAGCGTTCGGGGGCCGACATCTGGGTCGCCCAGGAGGGTGCCGATGACATGTTCCATTCCTTCTCTCTCCTCCCCCGTGACCTCAGGAACGAATTGGAGGACGTGGCAGGCGTAACCAAAGTCCATCCACTGCAAAGTCGACGCTACACCTTTGAGATCGGGAGCAAGGAGGCGATGACGGTGGTCGTTGGTTTTCACCCGGAGTCTGGTGTGGGTGGACCCCTTGAGATGGTGGAAGGTGATGCCGTGCCCGGCCCAGGGGAGATCATTGTGGACCGGGCCTACGCCGACAAGCACGAGCTGACTGTGGGAGACGCCCTGATCTCAGAAGACGAGGAACTGCGGATCAGCGGAATCTCCGAAGGCGCGGACTTCTTGATGTACCAGTACTCCTTCGTTTCCGCTGCCCAGGCCGAGACACTGTTCCAGATGGGGGACCGGGTCAACTACTTCCTCATCGAGATTGAGGAACCCGGGAACTCCCATGAGGTGATCGATCGCATCGAAGCCCGGTTCCGGGGAATCGAGGCCTTCTCACGGGAGGAGTTCGCTGAAACCAGCCGTCAGATCCTGACGGACTACTTCATCCCCATCCTGGGTGTACTGTTTGTGATCGGTTTCACCATCGGCGTGACGGTCATCGGGCTCACCACCTACACCGCCACGCTAGAGAAGTCCCGCGAATACGGGATCCTCAAAGCCATAGGAGCCAAGAACTCCGACCTCTACCGGATTCTGTTGGAGCAAGGACTCATCGTCGGCACCTTGGGGTTTGGCGTCGGAGCCGCGCTGGCTCTCCTGGTGAACGGAGCCGCGTGGAGGGTGATTCCCGAGTTCGTGACTTCCATCGAACTGCGGGACCTGGCGTGGGTGCTGGCCGCCAGCCTCCTGATGGGGCTGGTTGCCTCCTACATCCCGGTCCGGCGCCTGGCAGGGATCGATCCCGCGCTGGTGTTCAAATCCTAGGGAGAAAGATGGCAATCCTGACCCTGGAGGGTGTGACAAAGGTGTACGGCACTGGCCACACGGCGGTGAAAGCCGTAGATCGCGTGGACCTCGAGGTCGATCCCGGAGAGATCGTCTTGATCCAGGGACCCTCAGGAAGCGGCAAGACCACCCTGCTCTCCATGGCAGGCGCCCTGCTCCGGCCTACCGAGGGACGCGTGAACATCAATGGTCACGAGGTCAGCTCGATGCGGGAGGCGGAGCTCCCACCCGTGCGGCTCCGCGAGATCGGGTTCGTGTTCCAGGCGTTCAACCTGCTGTCCAACCTGACTGCACTGGAGAATGTCCTGGTCCCCCTCATCCTGAATCGGAGACCCAGCCGGCCTGGCCAGAAAGGCGCGGCGGAATTGCTGGCGGAGCTGGGCTTGAGCCACCGACTAGACCACGTCCCGGCGGACCTCTCCGGCGGGGAACAGCAAAGGGTAGCCATCGCGCGGGCCCTTGCCAACGACCCCAAACTCATACTCGCCGACGAGCCCACCGGCAACCTCGATTCCAGGACGGGCCAGGAAGTGACCCGGCTCCTCTGCCAGATCGCCTGCGAGCGACAGGTCAGTGTGGTGATCGTCAGCCACGACCAGCGCATCGCCGACGTCGCCCACCGAGTGGTGTGGATGGAGGACGGGCGGCTGAAGTATGAGCCGACGCCCAAGGCACCAACCCCCTACCGTGTTGGGGCTGCAAGCGACCCCGATCGGAGCATTGACATCCCCCGAACCTGGCTCGACCGGATCAAGGGACGCGGGAACGGGCTCGCCGGCCCCGAGATCACCACAGTCCTCTTGGTACGCGGCATGAGTTGTTCCCACTGTGCACAGAACGTGCGAGACACCCTTCTCTCACTCGAGGGTGTGGTTGGCGTCGAAGTCCAGCTGGATCCCGGGCTGGTGGAGGTCCGTCACGATCCGATCCGGGCTGACGGCCGGGCACTGGTACACGCCGTTCTTCGGGCGGGTGGCAACGGAGTTCGGCGCTACTCGGCTCATGTGGTCGAGTAGTGCCGCAGAGAGAGGGGGTGAACCGAGGATCAGAAGCGGCTGTGCATCGCACGAGATTCACGAACTTGGAAGGATGTGAGAAGGATGATGGGGTTCGGCCTGATGGGACTGGGGATGCTGTTCATGATGGCATTCTGGGTTGGCGTGATCCTCCTGGCGGTCTGGGCGGTGCGAGAGTTCGGACCACGCCGGGAAGCATCGCGTGAATTGGACACACCTCTGGAGATCGCCAGGGCGCGCTATGCACGTGGAGAGATCACGAAGAAGGAGTTCGAGCAACTGTCAGAAGATCTCGCATAGCGCAGGATCGTCTTCGTAGGCCGGCCATGTCCGACCAGAACCGGCGAAGGAGGTAGGAATGTGCATGTGCTGCGGATCGCACGACGCGCACGAAGCTTCGTCTGACCAAGCGCACCGGGATCATGATCACGAGACTCCCGAGGCCGCGGGGATGCAGAGGCTGAGGGAAGAGATCGGAGGCGCGAACTCCGCGATGCGGTCCGGCGGATGGCCACGCTCGGCGCTTGAGATCGCGAAGGCCCGATACGCACTGGGGGAGATCACGAAAGCCGAGTTCGAAGAGCTGATCGCAGACCTCGCCTAGTCCCGCAAGGACGGCAGCGGACAGGAAAGGAGGAGAGCCGATGACTAGAAACCCCCTCTACTGGGGTATTGGGCTGGTTGTTCTAGCCCTGGTGGCGGGCGGGTTGGCCACGGCCTATTGGCCGGCGGCGGAGGGCGACTGGGACTGGCACTGGGGCATGATGGGCTGGCCAGGCACAGGAGGTTGGGCAGGAGGCCCGATGATGTTCCTTGGATCGCTGTTCATGGTGGCCTTCTGGATCGGTGTGATCCTGGTAGGGGTCTGGGCGGTCCGGACCGTCCTGGGGACGACGACCGCCCGATCTGGCGGCGACCGATCGCCATTGGATATCGCCAGGGCCCGCTACGCCCGCGGTGATATCTCGAAGGAAGAGTTCGAGGAGATCCGCGACGTCCTCCAATGAGACGTCAGGCCTTCAGGCCCGGCTACGACCTCTTCGGAGGATGGCCATGCCGACGATGAGCCGCCTCGGCTGGACCCAGGAGGGCAGTGCCCTGCCTACGGGGCAACCCAGCCGCCCACGTGGCGACGTGGACTGATGGGATCTCGGCAACGACTGGCATTCTGGGTCCTTTCCCTTGCGCTCGTGGGGTTCGCCGGGGGAGGTACCTCCGCACTTTGGGCGCAGGGCAACGACACGGCGCACATCTTCTTCAGCTCCGGCTGTGGAGACTGCGTCGTCTACCTAGACCAGGAGCTCCGACCAGCGCTGCTCTTGGGGGGCTGGCAGGGCGAGATCCGAACCCACGACTACCTGATGCCTCAAGGCAGGAGCCTCCTGAGCCAGTTGGCACAGGAGATCGGGCTCTCAGATCAGATCCGGAGCTCCCTGTATGTCTTCCTCGAGCGCGACGACGCGACCATCGTGATGTTGGGTCATGTCCCGGGTCATCTGGTCGAGGCGATGCTGGCCTCAGAGGACTGGCCGTCTGATCTCCTCATCTCACAGCCGTTGATGATGGGGCAACCACGCAGCTACGGGATCGGCGACTTTCACGGCGCCTTGCTCGAGTTTCCCATCGAGACCCCATTGGAGGAGGCCCTGGACGGCTGGCGGGCCTCTCCCCCACCGGATCCGACGGAGGCTGACGCATCCCTCATGAGCCTGGTACCCCTGGTGGCGGCGGCGGGCCTGATGGACGGGGTCAATCCCTGCGCTCTGGCGGTGATCCTGCTCCTAATCGCCTTTCTCTACACCGTCCGGCGGGCTCGTCAGGAGATCTTCGCCCTAGGAAGTGCCTACATCCTGGCCGTATACGGGGCCTACTTCTTGATCGGGCTGGGCCTGCTGCAGGCCGTGGTCTTGAGTTCCGATCCCCACCTATTGGCGAAGTTGGCCGCATTCCTCCTCATCGGTCTCGGGGGACTCAACTTGGTGGGAGTGTTGAAGCCAGACTTCCCCATTCAGATTCACATGCCCGCGTTCGCGCGTCGGAGGATCCAGGCTCTGTTGAAGAAGGGCTCCTTTCCCGCGACTCTGGGCATGGGGTTCGTGGTCGGCCTGTGCACCTTCCCTTGCTCAGGAGGGGTGTACGTCTCGATCGTCACTCTGCTTGCGGCCAAGGCCACCGCGCTGTGGGGAGTCGCCATGCTTAGCTTCTACAACCTGATGTACGTGGTCCCTCTGGTGGCCATCTTGGCAGCCGCTGGCAACCGGGTCACAGCCAAGGCCTGGGCCCAGTGGGAACGGACTCACTCCACCGCCATCCATATCGTGTACGGGTTTGCCCTCATCGGCCTGGGGATCTTCGTCTTGTTCTGGGCTCTCTAAGGAGGATCCATGTCGCGAAGGAGAATACGGAATCGGAGACGCCGGCAACAGGGCTCGCCCTGGACATGGGTCCTTGCCGTCGCAGGAGTCTTGCTCATTCTGGGTGGGGGGTACGCGCTCAGTGCAGGTTCGGGCAGCCAAGGCGCTGGAAGCTCCAGCCACCTTCCCTCTGAAGGGCCGATCGAAGCGGTGCACGAGATGTCTCCGTATCGGGCCCCCGTTCAACGGGTGGACCCCCCTCCCGACATCGCCCTCTCTCGGGAATGGGTGGATCTGGGGAGGATCGCAGACGAAGGGATCTGGGAACAGCGACTGGTCGTCCAAAACCAGGGACTGGGCGACTTGGTGGTCAGTGCCTTCTACACAAGTTGCGGCTGCACCACGGCGCGTCTGTCCACGGGGATCATCCCGGGCGGCGGGAGCGCCGACCTAGTCGTCTGGTTCGACGCGGGCTTCCACGAAGTGGAGGGTGAGGTGTTGCGGACAGTCATCATAGAGTCCAACGATCCCGATGAGCCTCAAGTGGGGTTCACGATCAGGGCAGACGTGATTCCGAGCTGAGACCCGATATGACGGCTGGGGCTGTGGTCAGGAGGCTGTCAAGAGGGACAGCCGACCCAAGAGTGTGGGATCGAAGGAGAACGCATCTTCCTAGGCCGTCAGGCGTAGTAGGTGCGAAGCGGACCTGCAAAGGAGGTGAACTGGATGGCAAAAGACCCTGTGTGCGGGATGATGGTGGACAAGTCCAAGGCCGCCGGGACGTCACACTATCGGGGCGAGGACTACTTCTTCTGCAGTCCCGGCTGCAAGGTGGCGTTCGATCGGAACCCCGAGATGTTCATTGGCAAGCCCCACGGTCAGCCGGACGAGCACGGCCACTCTTGAACGTTGGAGTGGCGCAGCGCGGGGCGTAGTTCCTCTCGCGTTTCCCACCCTAGCCAGTCCGGAGAAACGGATCCCGACGATCCAGGTAAGGACGCGGGCATCGAACACCGCGGGCCAACACGCTCGACGTGGAGTGGGCGGCCTTGACCCCAGGGTCTTGACCTGCGTGTCACCGGCACGACGCTGCTCTGGAGCCTTGGACGTGCAACCGGGAAGAAGGCCGTTCAAGATCTATGTCTGATCGAATCGTTCCCGATCCGGTGCTGAGGCCCGCTTCGAGTCGGAGGAGCTTCCTCAAGTATGCTCTGGGATTCTCGTTCGTGGCCACACTGGCGGGGGTACTGACGCCCATCATCGGCTACCTCTGGCCTCCGGCTCGAGGGATCCAGGTCGTGAGCGGACGGACTTCGGTGGGTCCGATCACGGACTTCCCCGGCGGCTCCGGAAGGGTGATGCCGGTGGGGAATAGGCCGGTTATCGTTGTGAACAATCCTGGGAAGGGTATTCGCGTCTTCTCTGCAATCTGCACGCATCTGGGCTGCGTGGTGCTGGAGAAGGATCCGCGTGTGGCATACATCCAGTGCCCCTGTCACGACGGCCGCTTCAATCCGGTAACGGGAGCGGTGATCTCGGGTCCTCCGCCTCGACCGCTGCCGGCCTACGAATTCGAGGTGGAGGCAGAGGAGATCTATGTCGGGAGGCCTATTGGAGAGGTGTACGGAGAATGACGACGGGAGGCTACACATTGGAACGCGGCAACTGCCAGGTCGAACCTTTGGAGAAGCCCGTTGATGAAGACGCACTAGCCACGGCCGAGGCCGCGTACCTGGCCGTGACGGGAATGGGGTGCCCGAACTGCGCCTTACGCGTACGCAACGGGCTCCTCCTTACTGATGGTGTGCTCGTGGCCGAGGTGTCCCTAGGGAGGAGCCTCGCAGCGGTGGCCTTTGATCCTCAAGTCGTGACCCCACCGGAGCTGGAAAGGGCTGTGGCCGACGCTGGAAACGACGGACGGCACCAGTACCGAGCCCAGGTGGTTCGCGTGATGCCGGCCTCGGACTCCCTTATTGCATGAAGGAGACGATCTTCTCTCCGAAGTGACGAACCGATACTCAAGGAAAGCCATGGGCTACGATGTCATCATTGCGGGGGCCAGCTTCGCCGGGCTCGCGGTAGCAGCTCAGCTCCCAGGCAAGCGAGTACTCCTCGTGGATCGCAAACCCATCGGCGCTGGCCAGACGTCGGCCTGCGGGACCCTGGTCTCTACTCTCAAGGCTCTCGGGCTGGAAGACGCGATCCTTCAGGTCCACGACAGGTTGGTCGTTCATACCCCCGGTCGCTCCTTCGTCTACCCGATGACAGAACCCTTCTGCACATTTGACTACCCGGTCCTCTGCCGTCTCCTCTGGGACCACGGAAACGCGCAATTCATTCAGGCCGCAGTCCTTGGCTTGAACGGGGATCAGGTTCAGACCTCGGATGGCTCCTTCCGCGGAGGAATCGTCGTGGACGCATCAGGCTGGCGGGCGGTGCTGGCCAGCAAGGTCAGCCCTGACTTGGTCCGCCGGGACCGGCTCAGCTTTGGACTGGAAACGACGGCGCGCTGCCAAGGAGATGGTCTTCACTTTTGGTACGATCCTACTCGGCTGCTGCCGATGGGTGTGACCTGGGCCTTCCCCATCGGTGGCCTCACGCGCATCGGCATGGGCAGCTACCGCGGAGATACCGTCCTCAGTCCCGGACTAGATCGTTTCCTCGCTGATCTGGACCTGCAGCGGAACGGAAGACACGGTGGATACTTCCCCCACGCCAGACGGGACCCGGTGGTTGGGAGTCTCTTCCTCGTGGGTGATGCGGCCGGCCAGTGCCTGGGCCTCACTGGAGAGGGGATCCGTCCCGCACTCTTCTTCGGAAGCCGCCTGGGGCAGATGTTGCGGGCGTTAGTCGATGGAGAAATGAGCTTGGCCGAGGCCCGAGAGTCCTACAGATATCTCGTGGGGGTCCGAGTCCCAGGCTACGACCTGCTCTGCCTGGCGCAGCGCATTCTGACCCGGCTTCCGGTGGCGACGCTGCAGTGCCTGATGGCATTCGTCAGCCTACCGCCGGTCCTTCGTCGAGTCCTGGCCATGTACTTGGGGGCCTTCAGGCTTGGCGCCCCGCGCGGCCCAGCTGGGCGCCGCATTGCACCCAGCCTAGACGCCGGCGTGAGGGCACGTTGGAATTGAGGGGCCCCCGGGCCGGCGCGATCGAGAGCGAATCGCCACCCGCGGAAAGCAGAGGCGCGGGCCTCGGACGTGTCGGCCGAGTGGTGGCGACCGTTCCTCTAATGGGCCTCCTCGCCCTTCTGGCCTGGGGCCTAGGACGGACCGGGAGCGGTCCGGTCGGCGAGGGGCCGGCTCCAGACTTCACCCTGACTACATTCGGAGGCGAGGAAATCACCCTCAGCGAACTGCGCGGCAATGTCGTGATCATCAACTTCTGGGCGTCATGGTGCCCCCCTTGCCGCGAAGAGGCCGCCTACCTCGAGGACACGTGGAGGAGGTACCGAGACTCCGGCGTGGTTCTTATCGGGGTGGACTACCTCGACACAGAGAAGGAAGCTCTCGAATACATCGCCGAATTCGACATCACCTATCCCAACGGGCCTGACCTGGGATCGCGCATCAGCCGGGCCTACCGGATCCAGGGCGTGCCTGAGACCTTCTTTGTGGACACGGAGGGCCAGCTCCGGGGAGTCCACATTGGGCCCGTCGCTCCCCCGCAACTGGAGGAGAAGATCGCGGAGCTGCTTGGCGAGGCCGAAACCCGGGGCGAGTCCTAGCCACGCGGGCTGCCCTACAAGGCCGCCCGCTTTTGGGTCACGCGAGTCCACGGCGGATCGTGGTCGCTACGTCGCCAGTGGTGCGAGCACCATCAGCTTCAGAATCGCTGGCAGATAGACAAGCGAACCGCCAAATAGCCTAGGGCGGGAGGCGAAGCCGCCAAAGATCTCCGAAGGTCTCTTCGCCCCGTCCGCCGAAGAGCCAGAGCATACCGTTGGAGTCCAGAGCGGCGTCGTGGCTCCGTCGGGGGGCAGGTCCCTCCAACGCGAGTGCCGCCCACCGGCCGCCTGTCAACTCCCAAAACTGCGCCGAAGGACCGTCGGCGGAGTTGCCTCCGAACAGGATCGCGGCCCGGCGCTCGGCATCGAACACCAGGGAGGGATTGCTTGCCGGCGCGGGCCCTTCTGCCGGCGTGATTTCGGTCCACTCGTGGCCGACGAGGTCGAACGACCAGAGGTCACCCAGAGGACAGGGTCCGAATCCGGAGGCGCAGCCGCCGAAGAGAAGCATCCGGTCGCCCGCTGCATCATAGATCGCCTCGTGCAGACACCGCTTCACCGGCCTGGAACCCACCGGGGTGATCTCCTGCCACTCGAGGGTCTCCAGATCGAGGGCCCAGGTGTCATCGAACCGACCAGAAAACGTAAACCCGTGCGAGATGATGAGGCGGTCGCGGGAATCGTCTGCAATGGCTGAGGTGCCGTACCGGGCCGGAGGCGGTCCCCCACTCGTCGGCACCATGGCCCAAGTCAGATCCCCTAGATCGAAGGCCCAGACATCGTCGAAGAACAGGTCCCCTGATCCCTGGCCCCCGAAGAGCAAGATCCGATTCCTGGCCGCGTCGAGAGCGGCGGCCATTCCGAAGCGATCCGGTGGCGCGGCACCGGGCACCTCGCTCCAGCGATTCTCAGCGATATCGTAGATCCAAGTATCGGCGAAGATCGCCTCGCCTCGACCGCCGAAGACCACCAGGCGGCTTGCCATCGGATCGTAGATGGTCAGGTGGTCGAACCGAGGAGACGGGCCGTCGTTGGCGGGGACGATCGACTCCCAGCCCGAAGACACGGTTGGACTTGGTGCGGGCCCGGGACCCTCCGCTGTTGTCGGGGTGGGGGCAGGCAGGATATCGCCCTCGATCGGAGTGTGCGTTGGCGCTGCGGGAGCAAGCGGCGGGGGAGCGGGGGTCGGCGATCCACACCCGGTCAGCGTCAGCAAGAACGAGGCAGCAAGCGCTGCTGATCGTGGCGCGGCCCATCTGGCGAGACTCTTGGGTAGGCACGACTGGGAGATCATTGATCCAATGCCTTTGAGACAGCTCAGACGCTCGATTATAATCGCGAGAATGTTGAGGAAGTATTACGTCTGGAGCATGGGCTGCCAGATGAACGAATCCGAGTCCCGCCGCGCCGCAGAGGGGCTCGAGGTCATGGGCTACCTTCCGACCACCCGGCCCGAACAGGCAGATGTCATCCTCCTCAACACCTGTGTGGTCAGGCAAAGCGCGGAGGACCGTGCCTACGGTCGGCTCTGGACGTTGAAGCCCATCAAAGAGCAACGTCCAGACGCGGTGGTCGCGCTGATGGGATGTTTGGTGGGACAGGAGCCGGAGCGGCTTCGGGACGACCTGCCCTTTGTAGACGTGTTCCTGCCCCCCGCGCAGATCGACGGGCTCATCTCGTACCTGCACGAGACGGACGGAGAAACCGCTCGCGGCCTCACGCGGGCCGAGGTGGCGGCCCGATGGCGCATCCAGGAACAGGAGATGCCGATTCCGGCCCTCGCGGAGCAGCCGGTCGCGGCCTATGTCTCTGTCATCCACGGCTGTAATCGACGCTGTACGTTCTGCATCGTGCCCTACCGGCGCGGACCCCAACGCAGTCGGGAGATTCGCGAGGTTGTGCAGGAAGTTGAGGGACTCGTGGAACGCGGTACCCGCGAGGTGACCCTGCTGGGCCAGATCGTGGACTGCTGGGGCCAGGACTTGCCCAGCGAGCCGGGGCTGGGAGACCTACTGCGGGCAGTCCACGATGTGGAGGGGCTGGAGCGGATCCGCTTCCTCACCTCCCATCCGATGTTCTTCAACGAATCCATCGTGGAGGCAGTGGCTGAGTTGCCAAAGGTCTGCGAGCACATCGAGATCCCCGTCCAATCCGGCGACAACGCTGTGCTGAAGCGGATGGCCCGGGGATACAGTGTGGATGCCTATCGATCTCTGACCGCCCTGATCCGCGACCGCATCCCCTGCGTGGGGATCGCAACGGACGTCATCGTAGGATTCCCCGGCGAGACTGAGAGGCAGTTCCGGTCGACCATGGACCTCCTGGAGAAAGAGCGGTTCGATGTGGTCCACGTGGCCGCCTTCTCGCCAAGGCAGGGCACCTACGCCGCCGACCGTATGACCGACAACGTTCCCCCGGAGGAGAAGGAACGCCGCCGGCGGGCGGTGGAGGATCTCCAGGGACAGATCGCCGATGAGATTAACGGTCGGTTGCTCGACCAAGAGGTAGAGGTGCTCGTCGAGGAGGAGCATAAGGGCAAGTGGAAGGGCCGCACGCGGACCAACAAGCTGGTCTTCTTTGAGCACCCCGACGACTGGCGCGGCCGACTGGCGCAGGTCCGCGTGACCTGGGCCGGACCTTGGTCCCTGCAAGGCGCGGTGACAGAGCAGGGAGTGCCCGTGCCCTCGGCCGTCACGGCGGTACCCTGAGAGCTGCAAACGGAGCTGAGCCATGGCACTGAAGTTGACGAGCACGGCGTTCTCGGAGGGGGGTGAGATTCGGCGGGAGCACACCTGCGACGGGGCCGACATTTCCCCGCCTCTTTCATGGACCGATCCTCCCCCAGGGACGGAGAGTTTGGCGCTCATCTGTGACGACCCTGACGCGCCGAGGGGCACCTGGGTCCACTGGGTCCTGTACGACCTCCCCGGCGACCTCACGAGTCTGCCCCAGGGCCTCGACACGAGCCCGAGTCTCCAGGAGGGCTGGCGACAAGGCCGAAACGACTTCGGCAGAACCGGGTACGGCGGCCCCTGCCCTCCGCCGGGCCCCGCGCACCGCTACTTCTTCAGGCTCTACGCCCTTGACGGGTCGCTCGACCTGGAAGCGGGCGCGGCCAAGGCCCAGGTGCTGGAGGCGATGGAGGGGCATATTCTGGCTCAAGTCGAGCTGATGGGCCGCTACGCCCGCTGACCCACGCTCCTCCCCGCCCGCAGGGCTGCTCAGAGGGCGAGTCGCCAGCGTCGCTCGGAACGATCAGCCGCTGCGCACGCTGGCGCTGAGCGTCGCCCGTTTGCCTCCCTCGTCGTCGATTTTCTGCCCCCGTCGTCGCCCGATTGCCCCTCTCGTGCAGCCACTCGCGAGGCCTCATTATGTCGATTTGCGGTTCACCAACGTACGGGGAGTGTCCATGCCTGTGTGGACGTGGCTACGCGAAGACTCCCGATGTCATTAGGTCGCACCCTCTGCACCGACCTATGGACCCTCAGCCGTCACGACGGGTATAATACGTGCGCTCAGAGCAGCAATTGCAGTCAAGAGGCGCTAGTCCGGCTGGCCATCGGCCAGCCTGTGCTCCAACGAGCAATCCACTCCCGCCAAGTCGCAGCAGACCGAGGTGCAAGGCCAGCGGCGACGTCATCATCCTAGTCTAAGCCTCGGAGAATCCCGCGAGAGGGGAGCTATGACCATGAATCAGCAGGAGCTTGCCTGGCGCGTCGGGGGCCCGCAGGGCAGCGGAGTCGATACCGCCGCGGGAATATTCGCCCGCACGGCGGCGATTGACGGTCTACACGTGTATGGACGACGTGAGTACTACTCAAACATCACCGGTAGGCACAGCTACTACGACATACGCGTTGCCTATCACCCGCTGACCTCGCACAGGGAAGCGGTGGACTTCCTCACTACCTTTGAGGAGGAGGCTCTGGCGCGACACGCGATCTCAACGATCGAGGACGGGGCGATCATCTACGAAGCGGGGGTGGCCGACGTCGCCCTCGAACGGATCCCGTTCCTGGACGACCAGGTCCGTGAGGATCTGTCCAGCTATCTCAAGGAGCGGGGCCGGTCCGAGACGACCGGCGGCCTCATCGAGGATGCCCGGAGCAGGGGAGTGCATACCTTCCCTGTTCCCTTCAAGGAACTCACCGCCGCCCTCGCCGAAGATCTCGGGATACCCGAGTCGACCGCCGACCGGACTCTCAACACCGTGGCGGTCGCCGTATCGTGTGCACTGCTGGGGCACGAACCCGGATGCCTCGACAAGGCTCTGGAGAAGACATTCCCGGGCAGGGACAAGATCGTCCGGATGAACGTGAGGGCCGCGCAGATCGCCTATGACTATGTGCACGAGACCTTTGAGCTCCCCAGCTTCGGGTTCCGCCTGGTGCCGCAGAAGACGGACGAGCGACGGATCTTCGTGAGCGGAAATCAGGCGGTGGCCATGGGCAAGATCGCCGCAGGGATGACATTTCAGACCTACTATCCCATCAGCCCGGCCACCGACGAGAGTGTCTACCTGGAAGCCCACGAGACATTCCCGACCCAGAGTGGGGAAGAAGGATCGGTCGTGGTCGTACAGACGGAGGACGAGTTGGCTGCCATCACCATGGCCTCTGGCGCCGCTCTCACAGGCGCCAGAAGCGCGACGGCCACCTCCGGGCCGGGCTTCTCGCTGATGGCTGAGGGGCTCGGGTGGGCCGGGATGAGCGAAGTGCCCGTGGTCGTCACGCTGTACCAGAGGGGAGGCCCAGCCACGGGCCTGCCGACCCGGACCGAACAGGGCGATCTGCTGTTCGCCATCTATGCCGGCCACGGGGAAGCTACTCGGATCGCCCTCGCGTCGGGAGATATCACGGAGGCGTTCTACGACGCAGCCGAGGCGTTCAACTACGCCGAGCGATACCAGCTACCTGTGATCCACCTCTTGGACAAGGCCCTAGCGAACACGACCCAGACGGTGGTGCCCTTCGCAGTGGACAAGGTGCGGATCGAGCGTGGCGAGATCTACAACCCTGAGGCGGGTGGGGACGGGTCGGACTCCTTTCCTCGGTACGCTGTTACCACTTCCGGCATCTCGCCACGGCCGCTGTTGGGACAGCCAGGGGGCACCCACTGGACGACTGGCGGAGAACACACGCTGGTGGGGCGCGTCACCGAGGATCCGGGGGTTCGCGAGCAACAGATGGAGAAGCGGGCCCGGAAGCTTGATCTTGCAGCCAGTGAGATTCCCGCGGATCGGAAGCTGCGCGTCTATGGCAACCAAGAGGCCTCCTTCACGGTGGTCAGCTGGGGCTCGAACAAGGGCGGGATCCTGGAAGCGATCGACCTGCTCGACCAGCAGGGCATCTCGACGCGACTCGTCCAGGTCCGGCTGCTCTGGCCGTTTCCGACTCAAGAGATCGCACCGCTTCTGGCCACGGCAGACCCGCTGGTGATCGTCGAGTCGAACTTCTCCGGACAGTTTGCGCACCTCCTGCGCCAACAGACCGGGCGCGAGGCCGACCACCTGGTAGTGAAGTACAACGGGCGACCCATGTCCGGAGGGGACCTTCGTCGGGCCTTGAAACAGATCCACGAAGGACAGGCAGACAAGAAGGTGGTCCTTCGCAACCCCTTCGAGTAGGCGAAGACAGGAGCAGGATCATGGCTGTGGCAGCAAGACCCAAGGTGACGGCAAGGGACTTCCAGGTCACCCACGCCAACGACTGGTGTCCGGGGTGCGGAGACTTCGGCATTCTGACCTCCGTCCAGCAGGCGCTGGCGGGATTGGGCCTCGCCCCGCATCAGGTTGCGGTGTTCGGCGGCATCGGCTGTTCTGGGAAAGCCCAATACCAGATCAACGCCTATGGAGTGAGCACACTGCACGGCCGGGTGTTGCCCTATGCCACCGGTGCCAAGCTGGCCAATCCTGACCTGACCGTGGTCGTGGTGGGAGGCGACGGCGATGGACTCGGCATCGGGGCGGGCCACTTTGTGAACTCGGGGCGGCGGAATCTCGATATGGCCTACATCCTCTTCAACAACGAGGTGTACGGTCTCACCAAGGGACAGGCCTCCCCTACCCTTCCGCTGGGACTTCAGCCCAAGAGCCTACCCGTGCCCAACCTCCAGACAGCCGTCAATCCTCTGATGCTGGCGCTCTCCTGCGGGTTCACCTGGATCGGTCGAGGGTACGCGTTCAACGTGCCAAAGCTCGTCGATCTGATCCGAAAGGCCATCGAGCACCCCGGACTGGCGTATCTGGACGTGCTCCAGCCTTGTCCCGTGTACAACAACCTTCACCACAAGGACTGGTTCGCGGGTAAGGATCTGGCAGAGCCCCGGCCGAGGGTGTACTACCTCGAGGACGAATACGATCCGGTGATTCCCGAGGACGCGAATGAGGAGACGGCGTTCGCCAAGATGGCGCAGGTCGTTCAGAGATCGCACGAGTGGGGCGATCGCATCCCATTGGGCGTGTTCTTGGAGAACCGATCGCAGACGACCTTTGAGCAGCGCATCGCGAGCCGGATCGAAAACTACCTCACGGCAACTCCTGCCGGACGGGCCATCGCGGACAAGGACGGGCGGCCGACTGCGGATCTCGAGCCGATCTTTGAAGAACTGGCGGTGACCTAGGGCGCGGCAGATTCTCGCCGATCGTTCGCCATCAGTGTGAGCAAGGAAGGCTAGATTGGCCGTTCCCTCGGCAATGGGACAGAAACTGACCATTCGACAGGAGGAGCCCCTCAACGCGGGCCCTCCCCTGGATGCCCTGCGGCAGAGCTTCCTCACGCCCAACGGCCTCTTCTTCATCCGCAACCACGGGTCGGTTCCCCAAGTCGATCTCGAGAGCTACCGGCTGGCGGTGCGGGGAATGGTGGAAGAGCCACTGAGCCTCTCTGTGGATGAGCTCCAGGAGGCCTTTCCCAAGGAGACCCGGGCGGCGACTCTGCAATGTGCCGGGAACCGTCGCCAGGAGTTGGCCCAGGTGACGCCCATACCTGGGGAGCTGCTGTGGGGGGCCGACGCCATCGGCAATGCGCGCTGGGGCGGGGTGCGGCTGGCGGAGGTCCTGCGGGCCGCAGGGGTAGGACCCGATGCTCGGCACGTGGCCTTCTCGGGCCTCGATGAAGTGGAACGGGAGGGTCGCCGGTTTGCGTTCGGAGGATCGATTCCGCTGAGGAAGGCGCTCTCGTCCGAGGTCCTCCTGGCCTATGAGATGAACGGTGCCGAACTGCCGCCGGAGCACGGCTATCCTCTTCGGGTGGTGGCGCCGGGGTACATTGGCGCGAGGAGCGTCAAGTGGCTCTCTGAGATTTCGGTGCAGGATGAGCCGTCCGACAACTTCTTCCAGCGCCGCGCCTACAAGGTCTTTCCACCTGACGTGCGGACCCAGACCGCCGACTGGGGCCAGGGGCGGATGCTGGGGGATCTGTCCGTCAGCGCGGTGATCTGCCGGCCCCAGGAAGGCGAGCCGCTTTCGGCGGGCCATTCCCTGATCCAAGGCTACGCCGTGACTGGTGGCGGCCACCAAGTGGAGCGCGTCGAGATCTCTGTCGACGGAGGCGCAAGCTGGGTCGCCGCTCTCCTGTCCGATGACGGTGATGCCTGGACCTGGCGATTCTGGGAGACCAGTCTGAAGCTCGACGCTGGATCCGTGGAGATCATGGCTCGGGCCACCGACTCGGGCGCTAACAGCCAACCGGAGAAGGTGTCCGCCGTGTGGAATTTCAAGGGCTACATGAACAACTCCTGGCATCGGATCCGGGTCGAAGTGACGTAAGACAGGCCGTGTAGGGTGGACGTAGCTGGCTCTCGTGAGGTCGCGGCGATCGATGGCTGACGAAGCAAGGATCATCGCCCTGGCAAAGGTGCTGATCGCGGTGGCCTGGGCAGACCACGAGATCACCCAGGAGGAGCTCAACAGCTTGAAGGACCTCCTCTTCCGGCTCCCCAATCTCTCAGCGCGTCAGTGGGAGGAGCTACAGGTGTATCTCGATAGGCCGGTGGGCCCCGACGAGAGGCAGCGGCTTGTTGGAGAGCTTTTGTCCACCCTCCTGACGCCAGCGGATCGCTCCCTCGTGCTCCGAGCGCTCGACGACCTGGTCGCCGCGGACCACGTCACCACCAAGGCCGAGAGATTGGCGCTGGAGGAGGTGAGAGACGCTTTGGGGTCGCTGGCCCCTCCCGTGCTTCGCCGGTTGGGGGGTCTCCTAGGGGGTGCTATCGGGCGGAGATCAGAGGCCGTCGCGCGAGCGCCCAATCGCGAAGAGCAGTTGGAGGATTACGTTAAGAACCGCGTTTTCTACCGATTGCAGAACCGAACCGACGTCGCACCCGGCGAGTTGGAGCTGGAGGAGACAGAACTCAGGAAGGTGGCGCTCGCCGGTGCGCTACTGGCCAGGGTGGCGCACGTGGATGATCCCGTGTCCGACGAGGAGATCACGGCCATGGCTGTGGCCGTCGAGCATGGCTGGTCCCTGCCCCACGCGGAAGCCCTGGCGATAGCGGAGGTGGCGGCGAGCGAGGCCGCTCGCGGGATGGACTACTTCCGGGCGAGCCGAGAGTTCTTTGAGGTCACCAACGGAGAGGAGCGAGCCGCGTTCCTGGACAGCCTGTTCGCCGTGGCCAACGCCCACGGTCAGGTGTCACACGAGGAAATCGAGGAGATTCGGGTCATCGCCAAGACCCTCAAGCTCTCTCACAGGCAGTTCATCAACGCCAAACTCAAGATCCCGAGGGAGGAGCGCGGCGGGCTGTAGACCCGGGCGCACGCAGGATGGGCAAGCGCAAGCCCAAGAAGAAGCCCCGCAGAATCAAGCGGGTCGTGAGGCCCAAGCAGCGCCGGGTGCCGCGGCCACGGCGACGCTGAGGTGGCCGAGCGAGACCGGTGGCTCGAGGCCTGATGGCCCAGTGCGGGGCGGTCTTCGCCTGATATTCTGATTGATCCGTCGCGGCCGCAGCAGTCCTAGTCGGCCACGGTAACCGCGGTCGCCGGTCGCCCCCAGGACCACCAGGCACTGAGGGCAAGGGCGATGGCCATCAGGCTGCCGCCCAGAAGGCCTAGGGCACCGTATCCCTGCGAGGCATAGACCACGCCGCTGCCAAGGCTAGCCATCCCAGAGCTCAGCCCGACGAGCATGTCGTTGGTTCCCTGAGTCTTGGACCTCTCTGGAGGAGTGAGTTCATCCGCGAGGAGCGCCGACCCGGCAATGAAGCAGAAGTTCCATCCCAGCCCCAACAGAAACAGGCCCAGCATGATCCACGGAACCTCGTGCGAGTACGGGGCGACGACCGTAGCAGCAAGTGTGGTCAGCCCTCCGAGCACCAGCACTGGACCTCGGCCCCACAGGTCAGACAGCCGGCCTGATAGGGGAGATACGGCGTACATTCCCAGAGTGTGTGCGCCGAAGACCATTGAAATCTCGGCGAGTGAATAGTCGAGATCCCTCATATACAGCGAGGTGATGCCCATCATCATGACCATCACCGTTGTGGCCAGCAAAACCACTACGACGGCCACGATGACACCAGGCTCCCGGATCAGCTGAGAGAGCCGCCGGGCGGGGGCGGCCAGAGGAGCGGATTCCGAGCCGCCCGCCTCGATCCTGCGGCTCAGTTCCAGAGGCTCTGGGCGCAAACCTGCCAAGCTAACCCCAACGGAAAGAGCGATCAGCGGTACCGCCACCAGGATTGGGCCGGTGAGCTCGCCGAGTCCAACGAGCCCTCCGACTTGGCTGCTGGGACCGACCAGAAGAGGGCCGCCGATAGCTCCTACCGTGCCACCCCAGATCACGATGGCGATTGCCCTTCCCCTTACCTGAGGCATGCTGACTTCGGCGGCGATAAATCGGGAGAGGCGGGCGCCGGCCAAAGCCACGGCGAGAGCCACGATGCCGAGTCCAAGGAGCCAGGCCACGCGGAGCTCGACCGACAGGGCGGCCATGGCCGCGCCCAGGAGACCGACCGCCAGTGCGACGGATAATCCCATTCGGCGGCCGAGCCGATCCCAGAGGGAGCCCAGACCCAGGGCTGCCAGCCCTCCGGCCAGGCTCAGGATTGCCGCCGGTGCCCCGGCCCACGCTGGGTTTCCAGTGAGGTCTGCGGCAACGATGGAAAGCACGGTGCTCATGGCAGTGGTGCCGGCGAACACCATGCTCTGCACGGCGAAGAGTGAGGCAACGATCCGCCGCGCGGCACGCGAGAGCCCGCGCGATTGAGACTTTGTCACCATGGGAAAGACCAGATTATACAGCCCCTCGGCAAGACCGATGATCCTCAATCACCACTGGCCAGATCAACAAGAGGCGCCTCGGTCGAGCCGCCTGAGCCTGGCCAGATGGCCAGGGATTCCCCCGTCTTCCTGACCAGTCCAAAGACAGATCCCCTGTCTAGTGAAAAGACTCCCCGGTCGGCCGATGCGCCAGGGAGTCCCTCCCCTTATTCTTTGAGAGCAGCAGGAGGACAGACGATGTTGACGAACCCAGTAGTGGCTCAGCGAATGGCCGAAGAGCGCAGGAAGGATGCGATGCGAAACGCTGAGCAGGCTCGATTGATCCGTTCGGTCGAGGGCTCCAGGCAGCAGCCGTCCTGGAGGTTCGCAGCGGGTGTGGTCTTCTCGAGCCTTCTGACCCTCATCGGTCGCTCGGCAAGTTAGCTGCCACCGGCCGCGGGCGGCCATCGGGAGGCGGTAGGGTGCGATGGCTTGGGCCGGCCCGGCAAAGGTTGAGGAGGAACGCATGGCAACCGCGCCTCGGACCGAGAACGATCGGAGATCTCGCGATCAGTCCAGGGCCGACAAGCAGACCCGTGCCTTGAACCTGGTAGAAAGATGGAGGGTGCTCACGAGGGCTCATGTTGAGATGCGGACCGGCTTTCGGCCCTTGGAGCAGAACGATTGGGCGCCGAAATCACCCGGCGGTCACCCCATCGAGCACGCAACCGAACCTATCTGCGCATTCTTGGAGAAGATTCCTTTGAACTCCGCGCCTGCGAGACTCCACCACGGGAGCATGCTCCCATACTGACTAGGATTCCCATTCCTCCTGGGATGTAGCACCCGCGGTGGTCGCAGTATGGCGACCACCGCGGGTCCTTTTGAGCAGGGTGGAAGTCCCGAACGCAGCCGAAACCGAGTCCTCCTCACTCTTTGGCCAAACTGGAATCTCCCTCCACGAACGGCTGCGGATCCCACGGACGGGATTAAGGCTCGCGGACGGTGGGGACGAAGATAAGGGCGAACAGGACCATGCTCCGATCCTTATTTGGGTGCCGATCCGGGCGTCGGCGTAGGTTCACTTCACTGGGGGGATGGTACAACGCACGAGATCCCAGGCGTCAGGCCGCGGATTTGACATGGGCAGTTCCTCTGCCGACTCGGAACCCTAGCTGGATCAGAGGTCCATTGCAGACAAGGTGGTGGATCGCAGTGTCGAGAATAGGTCCCTGCGATTGAGATTGAAGAAGGACGCTCGGGAGCCCTCCGTCACGGAGGGCTCCGCACATCCCTTCTCACCGATTCAGCCGACTGGATCCTGGCCTGTGATCAACCAGGCTGCCAGCGCCTAGACCGTCCAGAACTCCCTGGAATCCAGGCCTAGGGCGACCAGACTAGTTGACAGTCCGCTATATGGCAAGACTTCCGTCCGAGAGCCTCCTCCGCAGGGAGAAATAGCCAGCTCACCACAGAGAGAGTCCTAGGACAGGCAGTTCTTGAACAACGAAAGGGGGATCCTTCTACGAGCTGTGCCGCTTCAACCCGGATCGGAGGGTCGATCAGGCGCTTCCTCCCGAACATCGTCGAGGTGAACCATGGCCTTGATCACGTGGTCTCCTCGTATCTCCATCAAGCGAAACGCTTCAGGGGCCTCTTCAAAGGAAAAGCGATGAGTGACCAAGGACTCCAGATCCACCACCCCAGCTTCGAGCAGAGCAATGCAACGCTCGTAGGTATGCTTCATTCGGCGGACCATTAGGATGGTCAGTCCCTTATGCCGGGCTGCTGATGCCCGGAAACTGGTAACGTCCTCGACCGGAATGCCGATGAGCACCACCCGGCCCCCGGGCTTCGCTACCTCGACGGCATCGTGGACGGCGGCGCTGCTGCCCGCAGCCTCAAAGGCGACATCAACGCCCCGACCGTGTGTCAGACGCATGACCTCTTCCACCTGCCGCCCATCGACCTCAATCGATTCAGCTGCACCAAGCTCGCGGGCCTTCTTTCGCCGATGGGAGAGGGTATCCAACGCAAGGACGCCGGTTGCACCGGCAAGGCGCGCCACGAGGACCACCAGCAGTCCGATGGGTCCACACCCATGAACCGAGACCCAATCCCCTGGGCGGACACGGCCAAGCTCTACGCTGTGCAAAGCAACCCCCAGAGGCTCAAGCATCGCTGCCTCCGTGCTGGAGAACCGGCCGGCGAGTGGGTGGACCAGGGCCGCCGGATGGACCAGGTACTCCCTCAGCGCTCCGTCGTCAGGCCAACTTCCAAGGAAGCGCAGATCTGTACAGAGATTCGGGCGACCTTCCAGGCAAAACTCGCACCCACCACAAGGGATGGCCGGATCCACTGCCACCAACTGTCCTGGATTCAGCCAGTCCACCCCAGTGCCCAGACTGTCAATCACCCCGGATGACTCATGGCCAAGCACGAGAGGGGAGCTCAAGACCGTTTCCCCTGTTCCGCCGTGCGCGAAGATGTGAACATCGGAACCATCTATGCCGACAGCACGAACCGCCACCCTCACCTCTCCGGGCCCGGGCTGTGGCCGGCCCTCTTCCTCCCATCGGAATCGCCTGGGGCCAATCAAGCGTAAGACCCGCACCTATCCCTCGCCGCAGTCTGCCGTCTGAGAGCCAAGTTCAATTGGCTTCCTCACGAACCCGGCGGACGATATCTATGGCCTCTCGGGCCAAGCGGGTGACCTCAGCGAAATCCCCCTTGGAGATCAGATCACGGCTAGCCACCCAGCTCCCTCCACAGGCGTCTACCGCCGGCAGTCGCAGATACTCAGCTAGGTTCCCCGGGGATATGCCGCCCATCGGCATGAACTTCACGCCGCCGAAAGGTCCGGACAGAGCCTTGAGTGTCCGAGGTCCGCCAAGGGCCTCGGCCGGGAAGAACTTGAATGTGTTCAGGCCCCTGGTCAGTCCCATCTGGACGTCAGTGGGTGTAGCAACGCCAGGGATCACGGACACGCCGTGTTCCAGGCACCATTCGACGACGCTCGGATCAAACCCAGGGGAGACCACAAAGCGCGCCCCTGCCTCGACTGCCCTTTCGGCTTGATCCTGGATGAGTACCGTTCCCGCCCCCACCAAGACGGAAGGGAATTCCGTGGTGATGCTACGGATCCCTTTCCCAGCAGCCGCGGTTCGGTAGGTGATCTCGGCGCATGGGAGACCTCCCGCTACCAGTGCCTCTGCCAATGGAACTCCATCTTCCGCCCGGTCGATTGTGACAACTGGCACCACACCCAGTTCGGAGAGTGTCTGAAGAATTCCTCTCATCCTGCCCTTCCCCTCCTATCAATTGACCAGCTAGGTGGCGGCCGCGACGGCGGCCGCCATGAATCGAATCAGTCCTTTCCCCTTCCTCGGGGCCTCTTAGGACGTTCCGAAGCGATGCTGCGTATCGCCATCCGAGTCTCACTGCCGCCGCGGCACGCGGCGGATGGCCCAGCGTCCCCGACTGTTGGCCCAGGGCCTTCAGTCTCGACCCGCTGAGTACACCTCGGGGTTGGCGACATCCACCGGCCGTTCTCCTCGCAGCACCGCCAAGGCATTCTCGGCGGCCATCAACCCCATTCTCAACGTGGTCTGCAGAGTGGCCGAGCCGAAATGGGGAGTGGCTATGAAATTCTCAAGCGGAAGGAGCGGGCTATCGCTAGGTGGTTCCTGCGCGAAGACATCAAAGGCAGCTCCAGCAAGCTTGCCCTGGGTCAGGGCCTCAAACAGTGCCGGTTCCTCTACGATGCCTCCCCGCGCCGTGTTTACTAGGGCCGCTGTGGGTCTCATCATCGCCAACTCGCGCTCGCCGATCAGATGGCGGGTCTCCCAGGTGAGCGGGCAGTGGAGACTGACGAAGTCGGCATTGGCGAGCAGGTGGTCCAAAGCGACGTACTCCGCCCCTAGTTCTGTCTCCAGGTCCCGTTTGGCGGTCCGGCTGTGATAGAGAATCTTCATGTCGAACGCTACGGCCCGCCGAGCCACCTCGCGGCCAATGCGCCCCAGTCCTATGAGTCCCAGCGTTGCCCCGGACAGCTCCACTCCCGCTACTCGTTTCCACTGGCCCTGCTTCACCACGCCGTCGTGGTAAGGAATCCGCCTAGCCAGGGCAAGGATCAATCCCATGGTCAACTCGGCCACAGCCACGCTGTTAGCCCCGGGTGTGATCGTCACCACGATTCCGCGGGAGGTGGCCGCGTTTACGTCCACCTTGTCTACACCAACCCCATAGCGAGAGATCACCCTCAGCTTCTGGGCTCCGTCGATGGCCTCAGCGCTGAAATCGTCCAGGCCTGCTACCACCCCTGCCACGTCTCTCAGCAGCGGTGCCAATTCGTCCGCTTCCAAAGGCCGATCGTGGGGACTCTCGACGAGCTGATACCCTGCCTCTCTCAGGATGTCTTGGTGAGGACCCGGAATCTTGCGGAAAGAACGGGCCGTGAGGAGGATCTTCTCTTTCACAGACGGCTTCGTCTCACTTCAGGATCGACAAACCACCGTCCACGCTGACCGCCTGCCCGGTACACCAGCTGCCCTCCTCAGACGCCAGGTAGAGCACTATGCCGGCGATATCTTCAGGGAGCCCTAGGCGCCCAAGGGGAGTAGAAGCGGCCAAGGCATCGCGGCCGGCCTCGGTCGGCACAGCGTCAAGCAGCATGTCGGTCATCACCGGGCCGGGGCAGACCGCGTTTACCCGAATGTTGTGCGGTGCCAGCTCGATAGCCATCGCTCGGGTTAGGGCAATTACTGCACCTTTGGAAGCGCTGTAGGCCGCCTGCCCCGGCTCGCCGACCACGCCCGCCTTGGAGGCGATGTGAACGATGGTTCCATCCCTTCGAGTCTTCATGTGCCGCACAACGGCCTGGGAGGGGAGGACCGTGCCCAGAACATTGACCCGATACATGCGTTCCCAAAGCTCCTCGGGCTCCTCCCAAAACGGATGCCCGTCACGAACCCCGGCGCTGTTGACGAGCACATCGATCGCGCCGTGACGTGCGAGGACCCGCTCCGCCATATCCTCTACCTGACCGCGCCGGCTCACGTCCGTTTGAACAAACTCGGCCTGTCCGACCTGCTCGCTGATGACGGCTGCGGTCTGGGATCCCCTAGCCTCGTCCTTTGAAGCGATCACCACACGTGCACCCTCACTGGCCAGCGCCTCGGCGATCGCTCGCCCTATGCCTCGGCTACCTCCGGTGACGATCGCCACTCTATCTGTGAACCGCTCCCTCATCTGGTCAACCTCGGCTCTCCTCGCCTATGGCTGCCGCCGGCGAGTCGGGGACGGCCGCCAGGGCGTCAAACACCGGCTTGGTTACGTCGAACAGCTTGATGTACTCCTCCACCAACGGCTGATAGAAGGCGTGGGTCTTCATGTCGGGCTCCACCCGGTGGCTCGTCTCGACGAACGCCCTGGCCGTGTTTGCCAGATCATCGAACACACCCACCGCGAATCCCGCGAGGATGGACGTGCCCAGTACCGCGAACTCCTCGCGGTTGAGGTTCACGTACGGTACGCCGAGAACATCAGCCTTGATCTGATTCCACAACCTGCTGCGGGCCCCGCCCCCGATGACACGGGTCTCTCGAAAGTCCAGCTCAGGAAGCAGGCCTCGCACGATCTGCTGGTAGTAGGCGTACTCGTAGGCCACGCCTTCAAGCATCGCTCGGTAGAGTTCTGCCTTGCTGTGGGACCAGTTCAGACCGATGTAGGCGCCTCTGGTATTGGCGTCGCTGGGGCAGACCCGTCCCCCCAGATGCGGCAGGAACAGCAGTCTTTCGGAGCCAGGAGGCACGGCCTCAGCCACACGATCCATCGTCGCGTAGAAGTTCTCGTCCGGGGCTTCACTTCTTTCCCGACCCCCCAGCTCGTCGCGGAACCAACGGAGGTTGAGCCCGCCGCCATTGATGTAGGCCAGGGCATAGTACAAGTCCGGGATAGCCAGGTGTGCCGTGAAGAGGGTCCGGTGCGTCATATCCGGGACGAACCGATCCACACAGACGGCGAAGACTGAAGCGGTCCCCGCCACGTCGAAAACCAAGCCGGGGCTCACCATGGCCGCCCCGAGCATGCCTGCTGCCTGATCGCCACATCCCGCCACGATCGGGGTCCCCGCTTTCAGGCCACAGGCCGTCGCTGCCTCGTCCGTGACGTAGCCGATCACCTCCCACGGTTCTACGATGCGCGGGAGTTTGGTTCTGGGAACTTCGAAGAGCCCCAAGAGCTCATCGGACCAGCGCCCGTCCTCTGTATCGCTGAAGCAGGAGAAGTGAAGATAGGTGCGATCGATGAAGGCCTCATCCGCCTCCAAGCCCGCCATCCTGCCAGCCACATACCCTCCTGGCACGACGAACTTCGCGATCCGCCGGAATACCTTCGGCTCCTCGTACATCCACCAGAGGATCTTGGCCCCGTGTGAGATGGTTGGCGGCCCGCCCGTGAGTGCAATGATCCTCTCTTCGTGCCGCCTTAGGCGATCGATGTACGGGCTACAGCGGGTATCGAGCCACGAGTCATACGGAGTGGGTGCGCCCCAGTCGTCATCGACGGTGCCGATGCCTGCCATCTGGCCATCAAAGGCTATAGCTGCCACGTGTCCGGGGTTGACATCGCTCTGGGTCATGCATCGCTTGATGGTCCTGAGGGCAGATGCGTGGATCTCGTCGGGCTTCTGCTCCACCCACCCGGGTCTCGGATAGTAGAGCTTTGACTCCTCATAGGCATCCGCAATCAACCTGCCTTGGGAGTCGAAGATCGCGGTCTTGGTCCCAGTCGTGCCGAGATCAACCCCAATCAGGTAGGTCTGTGCCATCGTGTCCCCTGGTGCTCTTGCGTCGCCATGTCTGTCGGATCAACGGTAGCGTGGGTTGCCCACCAGGACGGCACGCCCATCGCGAGAAACCATCATCTTAGCGAACCCCGTCGTCTCGATGGTCCTGTAGTCGTGACCGGCATCTCCGGGCCACACGGCAAAGAAGGCGAACGGCACCGTGCCGGTGTTTACGGTGCGGTGTGCCCAGAACGGAGGGACATAGGCGGCGGTCCCTGGCGCCATTCTTTGGCTGCGCACCGTCCCGTCCTCTTTCTGCATGACCAGGTGTCCGTCGCCTGCCAGCCCCAAGTAGATCTCGGCCCGATCACGCTTCACGTGGAAGTGCCCCTTGGTCATGAAGAACTCATGGCCCACCTTGCCCGGGTAGATGATGGTGGTGGAGTACGGCAGCTGGCCCTCCACTTCGGGCACGGGAGACAGATACACCTCGTAGATCAGAGGATCGAGGCCGCCTTCCAGCATCCGCCGTATCCTCTTCTGATCGGCGTACATCTCCTGCATGTCCGACAGGTGACGGCGAAGAATCCTTGCGGAAGGCTCAAGCGTCCCCACCCTGAGGTCCAGCTTTGACGAAAAGGGCTCCATCAACTCCATTTGAGCCGCTCCTGGAACCATCTCACAGGTCGATCCTGACATGCTTTAGGCGAAGATACTGCTCTGTCGCATAGTGTGAATTCTCGACCCCCAGCCCGCTCTGCTTCCACCCCCCATACGGATAGGCGAACTCACCCCCAGATACGTTGTTGACCCCAACGGTTCCGCAATCCACTTCTTCCGTCACGCGAAACATGGTCTCGAGATCGCGTGTGTAGACGTAGGCCACAAGGCCATAGGGGCTGTCGTTGGCATAGGCAATGACCTCATCGACGGAGTCAAAGGCCATGATCGGGGCGAGCGGGCCAAACGTCTCTTCCCGCATCACCAAC
>CAYGBX010000023.1:0-30147 GCA_964348195.1 uncultured Anaerolineales bacterium | reverse complement strand
GCCTGCGGCTCCGCAGCTCTCTGCTCGGCTCTGCCTCGTAGGACTGCTCTCTAGCTCTGCCTGCGGCTCCGCAGCTCTCTGCTCGGCTCTGCCTCGCAGGACTGCTCTCTAGCTCCGCCTGCGACTCCGCTAGTAGGCCTTGGCGAAGACGACGCGTTCGGTCGAAGGCCGCCCACAGCGGACGCAAGTCCCTGGTCCATCCATGGCACCCGACGGCATCCCGGTAGTATCTGGGAACGGGATGGCCCGAATGGTGGCCTTGGTACGGGCCTTGATCTTCGCCTCGCAGCTGGCCCTGCCGCACCAGTGGGCCCAGATGAAGCCTCCCTCCCCCTCCAGGATCTCCTGGAATGCATCAAAGTCGTCCGCGATGTGGGTGTGGGCCTCCATGAAGGCCAGGGCCCGCTCAAAGAGGGACGACTGGATCTCGTCGAGGAGTTCTCCCGCCCGACGCGCGACGCCCTTCGTGGGAACCGCCTCCCTGTCTCGGGTGTCCCTCCTGGCCAAAACCATCTGCGATCGTTCCACGTCCCGCGGACCGACCTCGATTCGGAGGGGCACCCCCTTCTGTTCCCAGTGGTGGAACTTCCAGCCCGGCGTCTGCTCCTCCCGGTCGTCAAGGTGAGCGCGGAGACCATGCATCGACCGGAGCGCCTCCTCGGCCGCCGCCCGGACGGCGGCCTCCTCTTCTGGAGCGGACCAAATTGGCACCACCACCATCTGGATCGGGGCCAGACGCGGCGGCAGAATCAAACCCTGATCATCGCCGTGGACCATGATGATGGCCCCAACCGATCGAGTGGATAGGCCCCAAGAGGTCTGCCAGACGTTCTGTAGCTCGTTGTTCCGATCCAGGTAGCGGATCCCGAAGGCCTTGGCGAAGTTCTGGCCCAGATGGTGAGATGTGGAGCCCTGGAGGGCACGTCCGTCGCCCATCATCGCCTCAACGGTGTAGGTGACATCGGCTCCCGCGAATCTCTCACTCTCCGTCTTCGTGCCGATGATGACAGGGATCGCCGCCTGATCCTCGTAGAACTCGCGGTAGATGCCCAGCATGCGGCGGGCTTCTTCTTCGGCCTCCTCCCGTGTCGCGTGAGCGGTGTGTCCCTCCTGCCACAGGAATTCAAGGGTGCGGAGAAACGGCCGCGTCCGCAGCTCCCACCGTACCACGTTGCTCCACTGGTTGATGAGGATTGGTAGATCCCGATAGGATCGGACCCACTTGGCGTAGGAGGCGTTGATGATGGTCTCCGACGTCGGCCGGACGATGAGCGGTTCCTCCAGTCGCTTGCCGCCACCGTGGGTCACCACCGCCAGCTGGGGCGAGAACCCCTCCACATGCTCAGCCTCCTTGGCTATGAAGGATTCGGGGATGAAGAGAGGAAAGTAGGCATTGCTGTGACCCGTCTCGCGGAACCTCCTGTCGAGGGATCGCTGCACGTTCTCCCATAGAGCGTAGCCGTACGGCCGGATCACCATGCAGCCCCGCACTGGGGAATGCTCGGCGAGCTCGGCCTTCTGTACAACGTCGTTGTACCAGGCCGCGTAGTCTTCGCTCCGCGGGGTGACCTGCTCTCCCTCCGACATAGACTCCTGCCAGCGTCACCGCCGGTCCGGACCTCTCTCCGGCTCCCGTGCCAGCTGCTCCAGAGTGCAGGATTCTATCACACCGCCGTAGCCCCGGAGAAGCTCCGGCCTCTTCCGAGGCACCACGCCCCGCCCTCTCGCAGTCGGAAGCGGCCGTGGAGACAGGCTGACATCCGCTTGGGCTGCCGCGCATGGGACGAAGCGTGCGGAGCTACTCACGGGTCCACCAGCTCCGCCTGCTTCCATTCCCGATCCCGCTGGTTCTAGGTGTTCGCGCCCGCGACGAGCATGGCGAGGGAATGGCCACTGGTTTGAGGTCCGAGCTGCGCGCGGGGCTCGTACGAGGAAGAGGCTGGTAGATGGCTGAGGATCGGGACTGGGCCAGAGGGCCCTAGCGGCCCCCCTCCTGTCTCCATACGGCGGTGGTCGGGTACCAATCCTTCCAGCCGAACCAGAAAGCGTAGGTGCTTGGCACGAGGGTCAGGGACTTCCCTGCCAGGGGCCCCGACAAGCCGAGGCCGTCTATCCATCGCCACCGCTTCCAGATCGGACCCTTCCACCGGTCGGAACGTGAGGATTCTGTCGCCGAGGCGTCGGCTCCACACCGCAGCCGTCGCCGAATCGGCGGAGAAGCCGACCAAGAGTGGCTCGTCGCCCACCTCATCATTGATCAAGGGAGTCCGGTTCAGCCCGCCGAACGGGTAGGCCGCGGGCTGGTCGCCAACTAGCACCCCAACCACGAACTCCTTGGCGAGCAGGCGATCGTCGCGCAGCGTTTCGCCCAGGCTCCCGAGGGCAGGGCTGCGATAGTAGTAGTCGTAGGGGTCGGAACGGAATCCACCCTGCTTGTGCAGCACGAGCGTGTCAGGATGAAGGTCCCGCCAAGCCTCCCAGGTGAAATGGGTCGAGGGGAGGGGCTCTAGGGTGGTGCCCTCAAGCCCCCCGGCGACTGCGCGGCCCAAGAGCTGGCCCCATAGACTATCGGTCTGTTGATCATACCTGACGAGGGAGTTCATGATCAGGTTTCCTGACACGCCGATGGTGTGGACCGTCTCGCCGATCTCGCGGGCATACACGATGCCCGCGTAGCAGAGCGCTCAATAGGTGACGGCGAGGGGGACGCCCCCTACTGTGTCATTGACGATCTCGACCGCGCTCAGGACGTTCACAGGATAGGCCCGGCTGTCTCCGTCGAGTGACACGCCCAGGACCCTCTCCGCAGGATCCATTTGGGCCTCGGCTGCGTCTCCCTCAAGAAATCGAGGATCCAGTATGGCCGGAATCGCGTCGCGCGGCACGAGTGTCACCATTTGCACCGAGCGCTCCCCTCCAACGGCCCCTGGCCCCGCCGGCAGCGTTGCCTCCCGACCCAACAGAGCCGCCCAACCGCCTCCCATAACCCCGACCAGGAGCCACAGAATTGGGCCCCGCCGCTGCCACCTTCGGTCTAACATCACACCCCTACCCTATCCACTTACACACAACCCCTCCGCTACAGAACCTGCTGAGTGGTGAGTGGTCGTTGGGGGAAGTGATATGACTATGCGAAAAAGCAGATCTTCGGGGGTCGCTAGGCTTCACCCTCCCGAGCCGCTTGTTCGAGCGTGTGAAGCGCGCGGAGGAGCGCCTGATACTCAGCCGCCGTGAGGGCCCCCTTCACCTGAAGGTCGAGCCCGCGAAGCGCACCGTGCACACGCTCAGCAGTTCCCCTCCCCCGCCGAGTGAGAACGATCCGAACCGACCTCCGATCCTCCGGCTCGCGAATCCGTCGCACGAGCCTGCGCCGCTCAAGCCGATCTAGTGCGTGGGTCATAGAGGACCTCGCCGTTCTCAGAGTCCGCGCCATCTCCGACGGGGAGGCTTCTCCGACGGCTCCCAAGATCTCCAGGATTCCCACTTCAGTGGGACTGAGCCGGCCGGAGCCCGCGGCCTGCCGGTAGAACCTTTTCAGGTGCCGATAGGCAATAAGGATCCGTTCAGATATATGGAGATCGCGTCCCTGGCCGTTCATTCCACATCATATTATACCAAATCGGAAGAGTCCCGATGGGAACATACCATCTTGAATCACATCCCGCTCTGCCCTTGTAAGACGAATGTCCGTGGATCGGCGGCGCGCGGAGGCCCGGACCCATACGCGCTTGACTATCCCGGCTCCGCCGCAGACTCGATCTGGTCCGCCAGCGAGAAGTCTTTGTGAGTCAGTGCCCCCTCGCTGTGGGTGGAAAGGCTGATCGTAACCCTCCGCCAGGTCACCATAATGTCGGGATGGTGATCCGCTGCCTCGGCCAGAGCCGCGACACGGTTCACGAATGCGATTCCATCCATGAAGGTAGCAAACCGGTACTGCTTTCGGATCGAAGGGCCCTGCCTGCGCCAGCCGTCGAGCTGGGCCAGACCGGTCTCGATCTCGGAATCTGAGAGCACGTCCATGATCCCCTCCCCTGCCAATCGACCGGATCACCGATCCGGAACACCGAACCCTTCCCGCGACACCCGCGGCTCCTGCGAAGTATAGGGTCCCGCCTCGGCGCGCAAAAGCCTATGGGCTCATACGGCTCGCCACCTGGAGCCGCCGGCCGTGGAGGCCGTGCGCCGTAGGTGCTGAGTTGGTGCCTCGGACCGTTGACAGCCGCCTGATGCTGGCCTAGAATCCCGCTGTCGGCCCCGGCTCCTGGGGATTCCTGTGAAACCCTACCCTGCTGATCGTCTCCGCAACGTAGTGCTCCTGTCGCACGGCGGTGCCGGAAAGACCACTCTGACCGAGGCGCTACTCCTGAGGTCAGGCGCCATCGATCGTCTGGGCAGTGTAGCCGAAGGCAACACCGTGTCGGACTACGACGAGGAAGAGATCCGGCGCCAGATCTCGGTCAGCACATCGGTCGTTCCCTGCGAGTGGGAGGGCCACAAGATCAACCTTCTGGATACCCCCGGCTATGCCGACTTCGTGGGCGAGGTCCGCGGCGCCTCGCGGGTCGCCGATGGCGCCGTGGTCGTGGTTGACGCCGTGGCCGGCGTCGAAGTCGGGACCGAGCTTGTCTGGGGATACGCCGATGAGCACGACCTGCCGCGGCTGGTTTGGATCAACAAGCTGGACCGCGAGAACGCCGATTTTGCCGCGGCGCTCGAGCAGCTGAGCGAGCGGTTCGCCGCCACCGTCGTCCCGATCCACATCCCCATCGGGGCCGAGGCTGATTTCAAAGGGGTCGTTGACCTGGTGTCGATGCAGTCCTCACTGGGCGAGGCGGACGAGTCGGGCGACGTTCCCGACGAACTCGCTGATCGCGCCAAGGCATATCGGCAGGAGTTGATGGAGGCAGCGGCGGAGGCCGACGACGAGCTGATGCTCAAGTACTTGGACGGCGCCGACCTCGAGCCGACCGAAATCTCGGCCGGTCTGAAGGCTGGCCTGGCCAACGGCAACGTGGTGCTGGTGCTCTGTGGCTCGGCTCAGCAGGCGGTGGGCGCGCGACAATTGCTGGATGCCATCGTCACCTACCTCCCGGCCGCATCGACCTCACGAGTATCTGGTACCAATCCTGCGACTGGAATGACCGAGACCCTGTCGCCTGAGCCGGACGCACCGCTGGCCGCTCTCGTATTCAAGACCTTCGCCGACCCCTACGTGGGAAAGTTGAGCTACTTCCGCGTCTACTCAGGAAGCCTGGCCTCGGACTCCCGCGCCCTGAACAGCCGGGCCAACGAAGAAGAGAGGATCGGGCAGGTCTTCTATCTGCGCGGAAAGGAGCAGACCAAGGCAGAAGCGATCAGAACCGGCGACATCGGCGCCGTGCCGAAGCTTCAGCACACAGCCACGGGCGACACGCTGTGTGACCGGGACCATCCCATACTGCTTCCCGAGATCAGCTTCCAGCCGCCCGTATACAGCGTCGCCATCTCGCCGAAGACCAAGACCGATCTGGACAAGATGGGCGGGGCGCTGGAACGGCTTCTGGAGGAGGATCCCACTCTGCGGGTCCGACGGGAGCCAGACACGGGCGAGACGCTCCTATCCGGGATGGGAGACTCCCACATCGAGATCGCCGGACGTCGCCTCCACTCCAAGTTTGGCGTGGAAATCGCCACTAAGCTGCCGAAGATTCCCTATCGGGAGACGATCCGCCAGTCATCTGAGGCGGAGGGCAAGTACAAGAAGCAGTCGGGTGGCAGGGGTCAGTACGGCATCGTCCAGCTTCGACTTGAACCCAGACCGCGGGGCGAGGGGTTCGAGTTCGTCGACGAAATCTTTGGAGGAGCCATTCCAAAGAACTACATCCCCGCCGTCCAGAAGGGGCTGGAAGAGGCCCTGGGAACCGGGGTGCTGGCGGGGTATCCCGTCACCGACCTGCGGGCGGTGCTATACGATGGCAAGTACCATACGGTGGACTCGTCGGAACTGGCCTTCAAGATCGCCGCCTCCTTGGGCTTCAAGGCTGCGATGGAGAAGGCCGATGCCGTGCTGTTGGAGCCCATCGTGAACGTCACCATCACCGTCCCGGAGTCAGCGACGGGAGACGTGCTGGGCGACCTGAACACCAAGAGGGCCAAGGTCCAGGGCATGGACCAGGCCGGAGGTACCGCCGTGATCACGGCTCAGGCGCCCCTCGCTGAGATTCAAAGGTATGCGACGGACCTTCGATCGATAACCCAAGGGCGGGGATTCTTCACCATGGAATTCTCTCACTACGAGGAGGTCCCTCCTCACATCGCAGATTCCATCGCCGCCGGGGACAAGAGGGCTGAGGGGGAGAAGGAGTAGGGTCCAACCCCCGAGGACGCAGCATCGCATACCGGGCTAGACGGACGACCACCTGAGCGGACTCTTGGGAACGAGGGCCCCTCTGAGCGCTGACCTTGCCCTGATCGCCCAAGGGCTGGTGGCGTTGCTTCTGATCGCGGGGTACTGGAATGTCCGGCGCGGGCATATCGACGCCCATCGCCGGCTGATGATGGCGGCGCTCGGACTCGGGCTTCTGTCGACCATTGGTGTGATGGTCCCGGCCATGCTCTCCGGGTCGCCGCCGGATCTGGGACCCACGGCTGCCCAATTGCTTCCTCGTTCGCGTCCCGGCCACGTCGTTCTCGGCACCGTGACGCTCCTCTCCAGCCTCTACCTGGTGGGCGTGATGCGGAACTTCCCCCTGCCGCATCCCTGGAGAATCGGGCGCTTCAAGCGTCTGATGCAGGCTACGCTGGTGGCCTGGCTACTGAGCATGGCGGGAGGAGCTGCGCTCTACATCCTCAGCTACGTGGCCTAGGGCGTCCAGAACCCCCGCTGGAAACTACGAGGGCGAGCCGCTCGGCTCGCCCCGTTCGTATGGATCCGGCTGCGCTATGCGCTGCCGCCCGATAGGAGCCCCATCGGGATTCGGATGAGCCAGCGAAGAACCCTCTCCCTGGCTCCCGGGGGGTTGATGCACGCCAAGCTCAGGTCATAGAAGTGCAGGAATTCGAACCACCGCGCCTGACCCAGGCGGATGCGGGCGATTTGGAGCAGAGTCCGCGATCCGTCACGATCCTCTCCGGCGTGTAGAAGCAGGTCAGCGGCGCTCTTCAACGTGCCCACAGCCTCCTCCGGCCGGCCTTTGTGCCGGTACAACTCCCCTCGGTTGCCGAGGACGCGAGCCTCGCCCGCCACGTCTTCAAGATCGCGGAAGATGTGTTCGGCCTTCCGAAAGGCGCTGTCGGCTCCGTCCCATTGGCGCATTCGGACCCGGGTGACCCCCAGGTCGTTCATGGTCTCGCCCTGCGCTTTGAGATCTCCCAAAGCCTCGAACAGGCCCTCAGCGTCCTCGAACGCCCGGGCAGCTCCTACTAGGTCGCCCTGGCGGAAGAGACGCAGCCCGGTCTCCCTGCGATCGAACGCCGTGGTGGAAGCTCCGTAGGCGCCCTCCAGGATCTCCCCCTCCTGGTGGGACCTCACCGGGACGACCCCCGAGGACTCATTCACCATTGAGAATCACCGCCCTCACCGTCACCAGGGTTCCGGCACCGGGCTTGGAGGAGAAGGAGAGGTGGCCATCGATCTGCTCTGCCCGCTCCTGCATGTTGATCAGACCAAGGTGGCCGTGGCGGTCGTACCCACCCCGAACCGCCTCCACATCGAATCCCCGGCCATCGTCCTCCACGGATGCCACGACGGCACCATACTGCTGCGCAACCTTCACCGAGATGTTCTCGGCTCCAGCGTGACGTCGTGCGTTGTTGACGGCCTCGCGGATCACCTCGAAGACTGTGGCTTCCACCTCAGCAGGGAGTCGACGATCGAGACCCTGTGTGTCCAGGTGGTAGGTCGGTCCTTCCGATCGGCGAAGCTGATCCACGTATGCCTCCAAGGCAGGTACAAGGCCTTGGGTCTCCAGAATCACCGGCCTCAGCTCAAATAGCAGCACCCGTGCCTCGTCGGAGAGCCCCTGCGTCAGCCGCTTCAACGCCTCCAGTTCCTCTACGACGCTGTCGGGCTCCCGCTCGATGAGGGTCCCGACGTGATCGATTCCCATGGCCAGGGAAGCCAGCTGCGCCACCAGACCATCGTGCAACGTCCTCGCCAACTCCCGTCGCGCCTCCTCCCGCGCCCGCATGATGCGCTCCCGCTCCTGCCGCAGGTGCCCGTAGATACGGAGGTTTTCGACGGCCGCTGCCGCCTGGTTGGCAATGATCTGGAGGAGTGCGAGATGCCAGCCATCGAAGGCTCCTGGCTCGCTGTGGGAGAGAAGCAGAGTCCCGATGATGTCGTCGCCAGCGACCAGTGGTACCCCCACGACGGAGCCAGGGGCGGGATCAGGCAGAGGAAGCTTGGCTCGCGCCTCGTAGGCGGATGCGTCAGGAAGGAAGATGGCCTCGCGCCGGCTCGCCATCCAGCCGCTCAACCCCTCCTCAAGGTGGTAGGTGAACCCCACCGCAGAGGCGAAGTGGCGATCTCCGGCCAGGCCGCGGACCACTAGGCAGCGCTTCTCTTCCTCCCACAGGCACACTTCAGCCGCGGTGTGCTCCACCAGGTCCTTTACCGCTGTGAGCAAGGTATCCGTGAGGCTGGCCAGGTCGGAGCTGGAATTGCTCCATCGTCCGATGCGGTCCAAGGCGGCCAGAGCCTCCTGCACGGCGGAGCCCGCTCGCCACTCCTCTGACCGAAGGTTCGGCGCTTGCGTGGCCAGGGCCCCTAGACGATCCTGGAGCGACTCTGAGAATCCCTTCTCCTCGACCTCGGCGAGGGCATCGATCACATCGCCGATCCAGCTCTCGGGGTCCAAGCGCATCTCGGCCAACTCTGGGGACAGAGTCTTGAGGGGTTCGCTCATCTTGG
Source organism: uncultured Anaerolineales bacterium (assembly GCA_964348195.1). GTDB lineage: Bacteria > Chloroflexota > Anaerolineae > UBA7937 > JACPPX01 > CAYGBX01. The sequence goes on along the minus strand of CAYGBX010000023.1, from coordinate 21,257 downwards.
CTCAGGGGAATCGGCCCTTCTCAGGCGAGGGCCGATCGTTCACAGCAGGCGCCATTATATCACACGGATTCTCCGGCTCTCAATGGTCCCTAAGTACCGATGGCCGGACCTTGACACTCGCTCTTCGGCCCCACTATGGTCTCGCCGCTCTCCGCCACGCCTGGGATGACGGTGGAGCACGACCGATGACACTCCAGGGAAGGGTGGTAGGAAGGGAACCGTTCTCGGGAGCGGCCCTGCGGGGCCCGCTCGTGGTTTCAGGGCTGCTGGGACTTGCGGTGCTCCTGGTGCTCCTCGCCTTTGCCGATGTCGCCGAGCTACTGGCAACGGTGCAGCGATTCGAGTGGCCGTTGCTCTTCCCCGTGGTCGGACTCACGCTGATCAACTACGGGATCCGCTTGGTCAAGTGGGAGATCTTCCTACGGCAGGTGGGAATACTCGACCTTCCCCGGAGGGATAGCCTCGGAATCTTCGTGGCCGGTTTCACCATGGTGATGACCCCGGGGAAGATCGGTGAGTTCCTCAAGGCCTACTTCATCAAGCGGGTGCACGGAGCAAGTATCGCACGCGCGGCCCCCGTCGTGCTCGCGGAGCGGCTGACGGACGGCCTGGCCATGGTTCTGCTCACGCTGGTGGGACTCGCGAGCTACCCGACTCTGCGGGGAGCCATCCTCGGCGTCGGAGCGGCTCTGCTCGCCCTGGTCGCCCTGGTCCAGGTGCGTCCCGCGGCCCGGAGGCTGCTGAGGTGGATGGGCCGGCTTCCGGCCCTCTCCAGTCTGCTGCCCCGTCTCGAGGAGACCTACGAAAGCACCCGTGTGCTCTTGGCACCCTCCGTCCTGGCACTCTCTGTGGCCCTGGGGTTCGTCGCGTGGGGCTGCGAAGGAGTTGCCTACTACTTGGTCCTGGTGGGATTGGGCGAGGCGGCCGGCCCCGAGCTCCTGGGCCAGGCCGTGTTCATCCTGGCCGCATCGACGATCTTCGGCGCCGTCTCTCTCCTCCCCGGCGGCCTCGGGATCACCGACGGAAGTCTTGTCGGGCTCTCGCTATGGATCGTCGAACTGGAACGGGCGGCAGCTGTGGCCGGTGCCCTCCTGATCCGACTCGCCACGCTCTGGTTCGGAATGGCGCTGGGGGTGGCGGCGCTCTTCGTGCTCAGACGGCGACTCTTCCTCGACACAGGTCCCGGCACCACGCAGCAGGGAGGCGCATGAAGGTCGACCTACACCTCCACACCCACTTCTCCTCCGACTGTGGCACTCGGGTCGAGGATCTGGTCCGAACCTGCCAAGAGCGCGGACTCGACGCCATCGCGGTCACAGACCACAACACTCTCGCCGGAGCCGAAGCGGTCAGGCGGTCCGCGCCCTTCCCGGTGATCCTTGGAGAGGAGATCAAAACCCGGCGAGGCGAGGTGATCGGACTCTTTCTGAGCAAAGAAATCCCGCGTGGGCTCGGGCTACGTGAAACTGTGGATCGGATCCATCAGCAGGGTGGGATCGCGGGAGCCCCACATCCGTTCGACCGGATCCGCCGCTCCGCTCTGGGGGAACGGGCATTGAGCGAGATCCTCGACCAGCTGGACTATCTAGAGGTGTTCAATGCCCGGTGCCTACTGGTCTCAGACAACGGACGGGCGCTCGCGCTCGCCCAGGAGCGAGACCTTCCCATGAGTGCAGGGAGCGATGCTCACACGCTGCTTGAGCTGGGACGGGCCTATGTCGAAGTTGGACCCTTCACCGGACCGGAGGAGCTTCTGGAGGAGCTTCGCAATGGGCAGATCCACGGAAGCCTCTCCAGTCCGCTCGTTCACCTGGCGAGTAGCTGGGCCAAGGCTAGGGGCCGGCTGATCAACCGCTGACGGCCCTGGAGGAGCCTAGCCTCCCGGGCGGCGCACCCCCGGTAGCTCGTCCTGCTCAGCCGGGACACGAACCAGACGCTTTCTTCTCCTCGCCGCCGGTCGGGTCTTGAAGAATTCGGGCAGGGCCTTGTGGGACAACCAGGCTGCGATCTGCTCTAGGTGGGCCTCGTGTTTCACGAAGTCCATCTCGTCCGCGGGTATCGTGAGCACCGGGCTCAGCGCGAAGGATTCGGACCAGGCATGGTAGAGGCGGTTCAGCCGCTCCAGGTACTCGGTCGAGACTCCTCGCTCGTACTCCCGGCCCCGGAAGGAGATGCGAGCCTGCAGCGTGGGCACGGACGCGCGCAAGTAGATGATGAGATCAGGCGGTGGCAGGAACTGAGAGACGGCCCGGTAGAGACCCTCATAGGTGGCATGATCGCGCTCGGCCATCTCCCCCTGGCGATAGAGGTTTTCGGCGAAGATCTCGGCGTCCTCGTAGATCGAGCGGTCCTGAATGGCCGAGCCGGGATGCTCCACGATCTGGCGATGCGCTTCGATGCGACGAAAGAGGAAGAACACTTGTGAGTGAAAGGCCCAGCGCTGCATGTCTTGGTAGAAGTCAGAGAGGTAAGGGTTCTCCTCAACGGCCTCGAAGAAGGGAACCCAGTCGAGCTTCTCGCAGAGTAGTCGGGTGAGAGTCGATTTTCCCACTCCGATGTTGCCGGCAATAGCGATGAATCTCTTCATGCGCCGCCGGTCCCCTCTTCCAGCTGGGGCAGCCGTCTCTGATACGCACCCTCCTCCAGCGCCATGCGGATCCGTCGCGCCACCAACCTCCGATCTTCCTGGTTGCGGACGAAGTCGAGCGGGTTGGTGTCTATGGGGAGAAACTCAGACGGAGGATACTGGGAAAAGAAGGATTCGTAGGCTCGATTGAGACTGTCGATGTACTCGCGATCCATGGTCCTCTCAAAGGATCTGTCCCGAGAGGCGATGCGCTGCATCAGCACCTCGGTCTCGGCGCGCAGGTAGACGACCAGGTCCGGCTGGGCGATGCCCTCCGCCAGCACGCGGTGAATCTGCTCGTACATCGCCAATTCCTCGCCCGAGAGATTGAGGAGAGCGAAGATTCGGTCCTTGGCGAAAGTGTAGTCGGAGATGAGGTTCCTCTCGCGAAGAGACTTGGGGATTTCCTGCTGCTGGCCGTAGCGGCTCAGCAGGAAGTAGATCTGGGCCTGAAAAGCGTACCGCTTTCGGTCCTGGTAGAAGAGAGGGAGGAAAGGGTTCTCCTCGAAGATCTCGAGCAGAAGCTCGGCCTCAAACTCGTCCTGGATCAGCCGGGCGAGCGTGGTCTTTCCCACCCCGATGGCTCCCTCCACAGCTAGGTAGAACCGCTCCGCCAAGTTCCCACCTCCCGCCGCCCCCAGTCCGTGGCGGCGACGACGCCCGATGGGGACAGCTGAGCCCCGGGGTAGGACCCATCGAAGCGGTAGATGGAGACCGGGGCCCCGACGCGCACACCCCGTTCATTGAGGTCAATCCGTCCCGTGATCCCGTCCAGCCCACGGCCCGTCATCGCCTGAACGACGCCCTGTCGGCTGGGAAGCCCATGCTGCTGGATCGCCGCTTCGACGCCATCCAGGAGAAGCCGAGCAGCATCGTAAGCGGGCCCCGCCCAGGGGCCGGGCCCAGTACCCGCCAGCTCTCTGTAGAGGGCAACGAATCCCCGATCCGACACTGGGTAGGAACCGCTGAAGTAGATGACGTTACCGGTGTGGGGGGGCGCCCAGCCTGCAAACACAGGGCTCTCAAGAGCCGGTCCGCCTAGGAAGGCTCCCTCCCAGCCTGCCTCCCCCAACGCGTCGAGCAACTCGGCTCCCTTGCTGTCGGACCCGAGGAACAATACCGCATCCCAGACTCCTTCGCCCTCGAACCCACTGTCTAGAAGCGCGAGGCTGTCAGGGAAGGACACGATCTCGAGATCGGGCGGAGGTGACGCGTCATCCAGAAGCGTCGACGGTCCCCACAGCACCGCTGCCCGGCGGGCACCCATCTCAGCGGCGTAGCGGAGCATCGCGTCCAGGATCTCGACATCCGCCGGACCTAGCCGGGCCAGGCCATCCATAGCGGGCTCGGAGGCCAGCGAAGGAGCCCCCAGTGTGAGCAAGGCCATACCGGCCTGATGGTAGACTCCCGCGGCGGCTACCGTCGTCTCGTCTCGCAGGTGTCCTATCGCGCCGAAGACCAACGGGTCAACCGCAGCCTCGGCCGCCTGCCGCCGCGCTTCCAACGGCTCCCCGTGATCGTTGAGTGCAACCAGCTCCACTCGGTGGCCCAGCGCTCCTCCCCTCGCATTCCTCTCCCTGACCGCGATTCGGACCCCCGTCAGAGCATCGTACCCCAGGGCCCGGTACTGGCCCTCGAAAGGTGCCACCAATGCGATCTTGACCATCTGCGGCGATCCGGGCGCCAAGCAGCCGTAGGAGGAGCTTACCAACAGAAGGAGGAGGACTGCCCCGGCGCGTCGGCTCACGTATCGCTACCGTACAATGCCTGGTTGGCCAAGTGCTCCTCGAAGGTGACAGCGAAGGCGTGAGATCCATCCCCTTTGGCATAGTAGTAGAGGTATGGAGTCTCCGAGGGGTGGACAACGGCCAGGATGGAGGCGAGGCCAGGATTGGCGATCGGGCCGGGAGGTAGCCCCAGGTGCAGGTAGGTGTTGTAGGGAGAGTCCACCGCTCGCAACTCCTCCAGCGTGATCGCCGGCCACCAAACGCCGCGGTCGAATTCCAGGGCGTACTGCACGGTCGAGTCGGCCTCGAGCAGCATGCCTTGCTGAAGTCGGTTGAGGTAGACGCCTGCTATGAGAGACCGTTCCTCGGCCAGCACCGTCTCCCGCTCAACTAGCGAAGCGAGCGTAAGGACCTCATAGAGGCTGAGCCCCGATGCCAGCGCGTCCTGCCTCACTTCCGCGCTGACCCGACGGTCGAAGTTCTCAAGGATCCGATCGATCACAACACGAGCGTCGAGATTTGCAGAGAATCGGTATGTGTCCGGGAATAGGAACCCCTCGAGGGTGGCACCTGAAGGACGCCCAGTGAGAAACTGGAAGTCAAACCTCTCGCTGCTGGCCGCTCGCAGAAAGTCGGATCCACCCACCACGCCTTCCGCAGCCAGCCGCTCCGCCACCTGTTCCATCCGCCACCCCTCAGGAAGAGTGACGGAGGTTTCCAACACCTGGCCGCCGTGCAGGATCCCGAGGATCTCAGCCGCGCTCATGTTCGGCGACAGGCCGTATCGGCCCGCCACAATGGCGCCATCCACTTGAAGATGCCGGGCAAGCATCACGAACAAGCCCGGATCTCGGATCAGACCCAGCTCGTGGAGTCGGTCTCCTACGCTCCGCACGGATTCCCCGGGTGTCACGGCAAAGGGTATCGGCGGGACCTCGCGGGTGATCGGAGGCTCGAGGTCCGCGCTCCTGAGGTCCAGATACCAGCCCGTCAGCGCACGCGAGGCAGACCCCAGGTCCACGAGAACCCCGTCCACGCGGCCGGATGCAAGCAGGATCTGGGTCCCGAAGGCCAGCGTCCCGGCCGCCACGACCACGAGCCCCAGCACAGGGAGGAGTCGAGGGTCGGCCTTCACCGCGGCTGGGCGTCCAGGTACTCCTGAAGGATCAAGGCGGCCACCGCTGAGTCGAGGGGCTTCCGGCCCCGTCGACCCGCCGTCATCCGCGTCGCCTGCACCGTAGTAAGCCGCTCGTCCCACAGCTCGACGGGGAGCCCAGTGCGATCCCGAAAAGCTTCAGCGAAGGCCTCGGCTCGCTCGGCCTCCGCTCCTCGGGTCCCGTCCAAGTGCCTCGGATGTCCCACCAGGACTTTCGCGACCCGATGCTCGCGCGCCAACCGCTCCACCTCTTCCAAGAGCCGCGCTCGGGACCCTGGCTCAAGCACCTCCAATGGAGTCGCCAGCGCCCCGGTCGGATCGCTCACGGCCACGCCGCTGCGGCGAGCTCCCAGGTCGATCGCCAGGACCCGCAGGCTAGACCTCCTCGGGCAGCGATGTCAGATCGATCCGCCACGGCAGAAGCGGCATCCGACCCCACCAGCCCGGATTCACGGTGATCTTCGGTGGGGACGAGAGATCCAGGTGGCGCTCCAGATATGCGGCTGCGGAATCAGGGGACATGCCGCGGATCCGGTCCCGCAGCGAAGCGGCGTCCACGCTGGAGGCGAATCGACCCTGCACTGTGATAGGCAGGGCGATACCATCGTCAGTCGAGCTGATTTCTCCGGGAATGAGAGTCATCCCCTCTTCCAGCACGCGGAATGCGGGGTCAAGGCCTCTGGTCAGCGCTTCAAGGGTTGCGGCGCGCAGTTCCTCCTCGGAAACCGCGACCCCGCTCACCACCACGCGCATCTCCAGGGAGAGAAGATCGGCGATCGCACCCACGGGCTGATCATAGACCTCCCGCTGCACGGTCAGCTGCACCGAACCCGGAAGCAGGATCTCCTCTGCCAGACCCTCGCCGAGGCTGTTTTCCCCCTCCAGCGTCAGACGCTGCAGGAGAGCCGCTCGGAGCTGCGCCTTTTCCTCCGAAGTCACATATCCCGCCTGCTGGACCGTGCCGCCTTCCATGGGTTCGTCGTTCAACACTCCAACCTGGAGGGCAAGCGCGCCCTCCACCCGGTTTACGGCCAGGGCAGGGACGTTTCCTGACAGTCCGGCCTCGACCGCCTCGACCTCGACCCGGGCCTGTGCCCCGAATCCACCCGGGACCACGGCCTCCTCCACAGTCCGGAAGCGAATTATGGTTCCGGCGCTCGTGCTGACCACAGCCCCCTCAGGGATGAGGGTAAGCTCAGACCGTCGATTAATGAAGATGACGGCTCCTCGCGCTGGCTCGTCCGGAATGTCGCGCTTGGCGCCGGTTGCCACCTGCTCAAACCCTGACAATCCGACTTCGATGGCCCGTCCTGCGAGCAGGAGGCTGGCGGGATCGCCTGATCCGGCACCCTCATCCACCTGGAGGACCACCGACCGCTCGACCGAGTAGGTTGCGAGCGCGAGCTCTACCTCGGCACCCGGCACGATGAGCACCGCCGCAAAGAGGAAGAGGAGAAGCGCTCCCGCTGCTATCCCGATCAGTATTCCGGCCGCTCTCCGCCCGAGCGCCGCCTCCGCCCTCGCCGCAGGCCACGGGCGAGCTCTAGGCGAGGGGAAACCCGGAAGGGGGGAGGGCCTCTTGGCAGGTTCCGCGACCCGGACGGACTCGGGCCGGAGCCTCAGAGCCAGCGGATCCGCAGCCGACTCCAGGCGGAGACGCAACCTGCGACCCGGCAGTCGCCCCGCGCGAGCCCCTTCAAGGGACGCGAAGGCCGCGATCCCGGTCGCCTTTGCCCAGCGGCGAAGCTTCCGATCGCCGCTCACCACGACCATCCGGTATGGCGCTCGATCCGCGAGCCTCGCCAGAAGACGCATGCGCACCGGCGTCTCCAAGGCCCGGGAATCAGACGGGACTACCAGATAGAGAAGACCGGCCGCGACGCCGGAAAGCCGACGCCGCAGAGCCGGGAACCCTTCCGCGGTTCCGAGGCGGAGCACCGTTTCGGCGCGGCTCATCCCCACTCCAGCAATTCCCTCTGGTCGGCTCCTGAGCGGCTGGCTCGCGGACGTATCGACATCGGCATGGCCCACACCCTTCTGTCCCCTCGATTCAAGCGCTCACTCCACCTCTAGCTTGCGGAGCACGGAGGTGCGGGTCTCATCGAGAGCGCCCTTCACCCCGTCGGGGTCGGGGTCGCCGCCGCCTCCTTCGGCCAGATGCGATCTCCCCCCTCCGCTGCCGCCAATGAGGCCGGAGGTTCTCCTCACCAGGTCGTCCGCACGAATGCCCCTTTCTATCAGATCCGCCGACACCGCGGCCACGATCGCATTGCGCCCCTCCACTGTTGCGCCGAGCACGATGGCGGATGAGCCAAGCCGGCTCTTGAGCTCATCGGCAAGCTGCCTCATCGCCTCACGGCTGTCTGCCTCGACGAAGGCTGAAATCACTCTGGTGCCGCGGGCCTCTTTGGCCTCCTGCAGGATCCGGTCGGCTTGGTTCGCCAGATCCTGGCCTCGGAACCGATCCAGCTCCTTCTGCATCTCGCTCTGCTTGTTCTTGAGCTCCTCGAGCCGGTGCTCAAGGTGGGCGGGCGTGGTCTCAAGCTGCTCATAGACGGTGCGCAGAGCGTCGAGGCGATCTCGTATGTAGCCTTCGGCTCCTCGACCGGTGAGTGCTTCTATCCGCCGAGTTCCCGCGCCGATGCCTTCCTCCCCCACGATCAGGAACGTCCCGATCTGGCCAGTGCGCCCCAGGTGCGTCCCCCCGCAGAGCTCGCGGCTGTATTCATCGATCCCCACCACACGCACCTGTTCCCCGTATTTCTCACCAAAAAGTGCCACCGCACCCTCGGCAATCGCCGTCTCGAAATCCGTGTACTGCGGGTCCACCGGCAGATCGGCGCGGACATTCTCGTTGACACGCCGCTCCACCTGGCTCAGCTCTTCAGGAGTTACCGGAGAGAGATGCTGAAAGTCGAACCGAAGACGGTCCGGAGCGACCAGGGAGCCGGCCTGGAGGGCATGAGGACCCAAGATCTCACGGAGCGCCTTGTGCAGGAGATGGGTCGCAGTGTGGTTCCGCATAATGTCGGCCCGGCGATCGCCGTCCACTCGGGCTGTAACCGTGTCTCCGACCCGGAGGCTCCCCTCCTCGACCGTCCCCAGGTGAACTGTGAATCCCTCCTGGGGCGACTGGGTGTCGTGGATCCGGATGATCCCGCTCGGCACCTCCAAGACTCCGGTGTCTCCGACCTGGCCGCCCGCCTCAGCGTAAAACGGCGAGCGATCGAGGAAAACCTCCACCTCGTCGCCCTGAGACACCTCCTGCACCTCCGCGGGTCGATCCCCCTTGACTGCGATCTGCCGCTCGCGCTTTGCCAGAGCCAGGACGGTCGCCTTTATCTCCAGGGTCTCGTAGCCGAGGAATTTGGTGCGAGCCACACCCTTCTGGAGGAGCGAGACAGAACCCGGCGCGGCCTGCAACGCCTCCAAGGCCGCCCGCGCCCGAGCCCTCTGCTCCTCCAGCGCATCCTGAAATCCCCTCTCGTCGAGCGCCAGACCAGCCTCGGCGGCCATCTCTCGCGTGAACTCAACGGGCAATCCGTAGGTATCGTGCAACCGGAAGACCTCGGGCCCCGGCAACAGCTTCTCCTTCCGGATCGCGGGGTCCTCAAGGATCCCGGACAGGAGCTCCTGGCCTCGGTCCAGCGTCTCGTGAAACCGCACCTCCTGGGCCGTCATCACCTCGGCGAGGAATTCGTGCCGCTCCTCGAGTTCCGGATAGGCGTCTCCGGAAAGCTCTACGACGCTTTCAGCAAGCGCGGCCAACAAGGGATCCTTGAACCCCAGCCGGCGACTGTGAAACACCGCCCGGCGCATCAGCCGTCGCAGAACGTCCCCCCTGCCCTCGTTGGACGGCATCACCCCCTCCGCCAGGAGGAAGGTGGCGGCGCGCGTGTGCTCGGCCACGATCCGCAGGGATCGGTCCTCCGCCGGCCTCAATCCGTATTGGATTCCCATGAGATCCGCAGCCCGCTTCACGATGAGAGAGAAGAGGTCGGTCTCGAAGATCGACCGGGTCCCCTGCATGATCGTTGCCGACCTTTCCAGACCCATGCCAGTGTCAATGTTGTTTGAGGGGAGAGGTGAAAGATCGCCCTTCTCGTCTTGGTGGTAGGTCATGAAGACCAGATTCCAGAGCTCCAGGTATCGCTTGCAGTATGCACAGTTGGGGCCACAGTCGGCCCGTCCACAGCCATGCTCCTCGCCCCGATCCACGAAGATCTCCGAGTCGGGTCCGCAGGGACCGGTCTCCCCAGCGGGACCCCACCAGTTCTCTTCCTTTCCAAACCTGAGGATCCGCTCAGCTGGGACCCCTTGGGACCGCCAAAGCTCATGGGCCTCATCGTCGTCCTGGTAGATCGTGATCCAGATCCGGGCTGGTGACAGTTCCAGATGGCGGGTGACGAACTCCCAGGCCAGATCGATAGCCCCTTCCTTGAAGTAGTCGCCTATCGAGAAGTTGCCGAGCATCTCGAAGAAGGTAAGGTGGCTCTCATCTCCGACCTCCTCGAGATCGGTGGTGCGGAAGCACTTCTGGACTGAGGCCAGGCGGGAATCCGGGGGGTCCGCCTCACCTGCGAAGTACGGCTTGAACTGGTTCATCCCCGCGCTCGTGAAGAGCAGCGTGGGATCACCAAGAAGGACCAAGGGGGCGCTACGGACGATCGTGTGGTCTGCCCCGGCGAAGTAGTCGAGGAAGGCCTGGCGGATCTCACGTCCAGTGGTGGGGGGCATGGCTCCTCTCCCGGGGACCGCGCGATTCTAGGCCAAGGACCCGGGCCTGTCAATAGATCGGCTTGACCGAGGACTCTGGCTGGTCTAGAATCGGCATCCCGACCGGGAGAGGAGGTGTCCCCTGTCAGAAGAATCCGACCGCAGCGATGTCTCCGAGGTGGCCCAGCTCGAGAATGAGCTGGCCGGGGACGTCCGCGCTTCTCGTGTGGAGATGGTCCAGAGCGGCGCCGAGAGTATCGAGGCACAGGAGGTAACACTTCACCAGTCGGGTAGCCAGTCTGTCCGCGCCGATCAGGTCCGTATCGAGCAAGGGGGAGCGCAGACAGTCGAGGCCGAACAGGTAGAGATCCACCGTGGCGGCGCGGCGCTTGTCCGCGGCCAGGACATCCATTTGCTCCAATCCGGCGCGCTTGCCGTGCAGGGAAACCGGGTGGAGCTGCGGGAGAGCGGCGCGGGCATCGTCGCGGCCTCCGAGGTCGTGGGCGAGGAGATCCGAGCCGGCCTGCTCCTGGCGGGAGAGGTGAAGGGTGACGTCTACCCGCTTCTGGACCAGCGCTCCGCGAGGGCACTGGGGGCCGGGCTCGGCGCGGCGCTGACCGTGCTGTACATCTTGAGGGGGGTCTTCGGCAGACGTGGCTGAGAGGGCGGAAAGCCCCGCCATCAGCATCAGAGCTGAGCCTAGGAGCGTGTCGGGAAAGCAAGTCAAGAGGCTCAGGCGGGAGGGATGGGTGCCGGCCGTACTCTACGGGCATGGTGTGGAATCCCATCCCCTTCAGATCGAACTCCAGCACCTGCGAAACGTGATCGCGGCGGGAGGGCTGAGCAGACTTGTCCCACTTCAGGTGGGGAATGACGAGCCGCGGCTGGTCTTGGCTCGGGAGGTCCAGCGGGATCCGATCAGCCACCGTATCCTCCACGTCGACCTGCAGGCAGTGGTGATGACTGAGGAGATCACGGTAGAGGTGCCGCTCGTGCTGGTCGGGGAGTCTCCTCCCGTGGCACGCCGGGAGGCGATGATCCTAAGGGGAGTCGACACCGTGGAGATCCAGTGCCTACCCGAGCACCTCATAGAGGCGATTGAGGTCCCGATCGAAGGCCTCCTCGAGCTAGAGCAGGCGATCGAAGTGGCCGAGCTTCAGGTGGATCCGCGCGTCAAGATTCTGGCCGACCCTGAGGAGCTCGTGGTGAAACTGATCCCGGCCTTCAGGGCCCCGGAAGAGGAAGAGATACCGGTGGAGCCCCTGGAGATGGAGGTCGAGGAGGAAGAAGCGGAGAAGAAGGCGGAGGAACCTGCGGAACCAGAGGGCGAGGATCAAGAGTCCTGAAGAGAAGCCTCCGACTCGGGTTCAAGGGGGGCGCGGCAGCGCGCCCCCTTTGCTGTTGGGTGTGCTATAATGCGCGAACAGCCGCAGTCCGAAGCCTCAATCCAGGAGCGCCGATGCCCAACCCGCTGGACAGCTTCCTCGGCCTCTTCTCCCGGGACATCAGCATAGATCTAGGCACCGCCAATACCATGGTCCTGGTCCGGGGCCAGGGGATCGTCATCAACGAGCCCTCCGTCGTGGCCATCGAGACCCGATCCAAGAAGATCTTGGCCATCGGGGCCGAGGCGAAGCAGATGGTCGGCCGCACGCCTGCCACCATCGTGGCCATCCGACCGCTCAAGGACGGCGTGATCTCAGACTTCGATGTCACAGAGCGGATGCTGCACTACTTCATCGACAAGGTTCACGAGCAGATGTGGATCTCAGTCCCCAGACCACGCGTCGTCGTCGGGCTCCCAACCGGCGTCACCGAAGTGGAGCGCAGGGCCGTTCACGATGCCTGTATCAGCGCCGGGGCTCGCGAGGCCTACCTCATCGAAGAGCCTATGGCCGCCGCGATCGGCGCCGGGCTGCCCGTCCGCGAGGCCGTGGGAACCATGGTGATTGACATCGGAGGAGGAACCTCGGAGATGGCGGTCTTCTCGCTCGGCGGGATCGTCACCTCACAATCGCTCCGGGTCGCCGGCGACGAGATGGACGAGAACATCATTCACTATGCCCGACAGAAGTTCAATCTTCTGATAGGCGAGCGAACAGCAGAGAGAATCAAGATCGCCATAGGATCCGCCAGCCCGCTGCCCGAAGAACAGACGATGAGCCTCAGGGGCAGAAACCTCGTGACGGGCCTGCCCGACGAGGTGGAGGTTTCGAGCGCCGAGATCAGGGAGGCTCTCTCCCCGAGCCTAGAGATGATCATCGATGCCCTACGGGTCACGCTGGACGAGACGCCTCCGGAATTGATCGCCGACCTGATGGAGTCGGGAATAGCGCTTGCTGGCGGAGGCGCGCTGCTGAAGGGGTTGGCAGAGAGGCTCAGTCGGGAGACCAAGATGCGGGTGTTCGTCGCTGATGATCCTATGACCTGCGTAGTGCGCGGCGCCGGGCTTGTGGTGGAGGATCTGGACGGCCTGCGCCGGTATCTGGTCTCCACCGACCGCCGGACCCCGCCGCGACGGGGGTGATCCCGTGATCGGCTCCGGGCGCGGACTGTCTCGCCCCCGGCTGGCCACCCTATCGCTGGTCACCGCCCTTCTTGTGTCCGGGTTCGGGCTCATCGCTCTCGACGCCGCTGGAAGGGCCGGTCCGGTTCGAGACGCTGTTTCCCTCGCCTTGGACCCTATTCAGTCGCTTCTGAACCGCTGGGGTGGTCGGCTAGGAGATCTCGGCCGCTACCTTGACGACGCGGAGGCACTCCGCGCCGAGAACGAAGCGCTGCGCCGGACAGCAGAACGGCTGGTGGCCGAGAACCTGGCCCTGCGCGAGGCGGCAATCGAGAACGAGGCCCTTCGCCGCCAGCTGAACTTCTCCCAGTCCCACCCGGACCTGGAGCTGGTCGCCGCGCGCGTGGTGGGGCTTGGAGGATCGGGGCTCCGCGATGTTCTGACGGTGGACCGCGGCGAGCGCGAAGGGATCCAGCCGGGCATGCCGGTGATCACCACAGCTGGTCTCGTGGGGCAGATCCTAGAGGTCCGGCCTCGGTCAGCGATGGTGCTTCTGCTCACCGACCCTGCAAGCTCCGTCAATGCCCGAATTCAGAGCTCTCGAGCCACGGGGGCGGCTCGGGGCGTGCCCGGGGGACGACTCTCCATGGGATTGATCCAGCAGGAAGTATCCGTCCGTGTGGGCGACATCGTCCTCACCTCGGGGCTCGGAGGGGCATTCCCGTCTGGGTTGGTCATTGGGCACGTGACCGAGGTGCGACGCTCCGACGCGGCGCTCTTCCAGGAGGCAACGCTGTCGCCCGCGGTGGCATCCGCGGCATTGGAGACCGTGATGATCGTTGTCGGGTTCGAGCCGCTGGCCGGGGAGCAGGCGACCAACGGCTAACCTCTACGCCGCGGGCGTTCTTCTGGCCATTGGGCTGATTCAGACTTCGTTCCTCCCGGCGCTGCTGCCGACAGGACCGCGGCCCAACCTGCTGCTTGCCGCTGTCCTCGTAGCCGCCTTGCTGTTCGGACCGACAAGGGGGATGGTCTGGGGGTTTGTGGGTGGCTTGATCCTCGACCTGCTGGGGCCGGGCCCGCTGGGACTGTCCGCCCTGCTCTTGGCCGCGGCCTGTGGGGGGGTGGGCCTGGGGCGCTCCTTCATCGACCGCAGCAACATGCTCTTCTCACTCCTCATGCTGGCCGGGGCCGCAGTCGGCTACAACCTGTCTCTCATGGTCGGATGGTCGCTGTTGGATGCACCTCTGCTGGGTCGGGAAGGTCTGCTGGCGCTCCTTCTCCCTACTGCGGCTTGGAACGCCATAGCAGTTGCGGCGGCCATCGTGCTCGGTTTGAGGCTCGCGCCGTTGGCTGAGCCGGAAAGCGGGGCCTGAGAGACATCGCCGATCGGCCCGCGGATTGTAGCGTCCGCGGCCGTTCCCTATAATCGCATTCACCCGTCCCGGTAAGTCGATCTATGGATCAGCCACCCCGCAACCTGCGACTGCTACTTATGCGCGGCCTGGTCATCGTGGCCTCGGTGGCCGTGGTGGTCCAAACGGGGCTGCTGCAGTTTGCCTCGGGCGAGAGCTATCGTCTTCAGGCGGACCGCAATCGGTTTCGGTTGGTGACGATCGCCGCACCTCGAGGGGTGATCTACGACCGGCATGGCGAGCTTCTGGTTCGCAACATCCCCCGCTTCGTCGTCTCGGTCGTTCCGGCGGACTTGCCCGAGGAGGCGAACACGACCGTTCTTCCACAGCTGGCGCAATACATTGACGGCGGAGCAGCGGAATCGGAGGAGCTGACGGCTCCGGTGTCCAGCCTTCTGGATCGGCTGCTGTCAAGTGTCGAGGCGGGACAGATCGATCCCTTCACCCCCATCCTCCTGCCGGCCCAAGTGCCGCGCGAGGTCGCCCTGACGCTCGAGGCGCGGTCGCTCCAACTGCCTGGCGTCGCGGTACGCGCCGAGCCACGCCGGAGCTACATTCACGGATCTCTAACCACTCCCGTGCTCGGATACACGGGCCCGATTCCACCCACCCGCCTATCCGAGTACCTCGCTGACGAGGACGCCGAGTACTCGCCACTCGATCATGTGGGACTGACCGGGGTTGAGTTGACCTACGAGCGCGTGCTGCGAGGGCGGCCCGGTGCCGAGCACGCGGAGGTGGATGCCCAGGGGCGTCAGATCCGCTCGGTCGGCCCCAAGACCGATCCCATTCCCGGCGGAAACCTGATTCTCACGCTGGACCTGAGCCTCACGCGATTGACCACGGACAAACTCGAGGCAGCGATGGAGGCGGCCGATTCTCCCTCCGGAGCGGTCGTGGCCATGGACCCTCGCACCGGGGAAGTCCTGACGCTGGTTTCCCTGCCAACCTACGACGCAAACGTCCTCGAGGATATCTTCTTTGGTGACCTCTCTCCCGAGAGCTACACGGAGCTGGAGGAGGACCCAAACCTGCCCCTATTGAACCGTGCCATCTCGGGCCAATATCCGCCCGGGTCCACCTTCAAAGTCGTAGTGGCGGCGGCGGCGCTGGAGGAAGGCATCGTCACCCAGTCCACCCGGCTATTCTGCCCGGGTGTGATCTCGGTCCCTGACCGGTATGCCCCGGAGGATCCTGAGCGGGCCCAATCCTTCTTCGATTGGCTCCCATCCGGGCACGGCTCCGTTCAGATGATCCGGGCGATCGCCGAATCCTGCGACATCTACTTCTACCTGGTCGCTGGTGGGTTGCATGATCCTCTCGGAAGGGAAGAGTTTGCAGGACTCGGTCAAACAACACTGGCTTCCTACGCTCGCCTGTTTGGAATCGGCTCGCTGACTCGGATCGACATTCCCGGGGAGGCACCGGGGTTGATCCCAGACGCCGAGTGGAAACGCCGTACGTGGGGCGAGCCGTGGGTTACGGGTGACACCTACAACATGGCGATTGGCCAGGGGTTCATTCTCGCGACGCCTTTGCAGGTGCTGAACTACACAGCCGCCATCGCCAACGGCGGGACGCTTTTCCAGCCCCGTATTGTCCGCGAGGTTGTGGACTCCGAAGGCCGGATCCTAGAAGCCTTTGTCAGCCAGCCACTGCGCCAGCTGCCGATCGCTCCCGAGAATCTGGCTGCAGTCCGAGAGGGGATGCGGAGCGCCGTCGAGCGCGGCACCGCCCTGCGCGCCCAACTGGCCGGCATAGAGGTGGCCGGCAAGACCGGAAGCGCTGAATATCCTGGACCGCCGGACGAGGAGGGCAATCTGCCGACCCATGCCTGGTTCACAGCCTTCGCGCCCGCGGCGGATCCTGAGATCGCCATCGTGGTGTTCCTAGAGGGAGGCGGCGAGGGAGGCCAGCACGCCGCCACGGCCGCTGCCGAGATTCTCGCCTACTACTTCAGCGCACCCGCCGGCGAGGAGACCGAGGGATGAGGCAGAGACTCTGGGCGAATCTCGACCCCTGGCTAATGCTGGCCACGGTGGCCCTCGTCATCTGGGGGCTGGCCATGGTCTACAGCGCGACCAGCCGATCCCTCCCGTCGGACGGGCCCTGGT
Organism: uncultured Anaerolineales bacterium; assembly: GCA_964348195.1. Classification (GTDB taxonomy): domain Bacteria; phylum Chloroflexota; class Anaerolineae; order UBA7937; family JACPPX01; genus CAYGBX01. Next base: position 4,997 of record CAYGBX010000023.1, on the reverse strand, counting down.
GGGACACCTTCTTTGGCAGACAGGTCTTGTACGCGGCCATCGGGCTCCTCGTTCTCGTTCTTGCCGCCGCCAGCGACTATCGATATCTGGAGAGCCTCCACCGCCCCCTGTACGCGCTGGGACTGGTCTCTCTAGGCCTGGTCTTCTTCGTGGGCCAGGTGGCCTTCGGGGCGCAGCGCTGGTTGGATCTTCGACTGTTCCCTCTTCAACCGTCCGAGCTGGTGAAGGTGTTCCTGATCATCGGATTGGCGAAGCTCCTGGCCGACCGCAGAGGCGCTGCCTTGGGTTGGGGGCGGCTCTTCTTCACCTTTGCCTACGCGGCGGTGCCCATGGCATTCATCTACCTCCAGCCTGACCTGGGGACCGCCGTGATCATAGGGGCCGTCTGGCTGGCCATGGTGCTGGCATCCGGAGGCCGCGTTCCCCAGTTCGTGAGCATCGCCTCGCTGGCCATTGCCCTGGTGCCGGTGGCCTGGCCTCTGCTTCAGAGCTACATGCGGGAGCGCATCCTGGTCTTTCTGAACCCTGCCCACGACCTGCTCGGAGCGGGCTACAACGTCAACCAGGCCCGAATTGCCATCGGTTCCGGGGGCCTGTGGGGACAGGGGTTCGCCAGCGGATCTCAGAGCCAGCTCCACTTCCTCCGGGTCCGTCACACAGACTTCATCTTCTCCGTCCTTGGTGAGGAACTAGGCTTCGTAGGCGTGGTGGTCCTTGTGCTGCTGCTGGTGGTGTTGCTCTTCCGCATCCTTAGGGTCGCCGAGCAGGCGCGCGACGAGTTCGGCCGGCTCCTTGCCGTTGGTGCCGCAGGGATGATCGGGTTCCAGGCCTACGCCAACATCAGTATGAACCTGGGGCTTCTTCCGGCTGTGGGGATGCCCCTGCCGTTCATCAGCTACGGAGGCAGCGCTCTGATTTCGGCGCTGCTTGGTATCGGCCTTGTGCAGAGCGTGGCAATGCGTCACCGCAGGCTGGAGTTCTGACGTGCCGCCTCCCAAGATCCGGGTCCGGTTCGCCCCGAGCCCCACCGGCCAGCTCCACGTGGGCGCGGCTCGAACGGCCCTGTTCAACTGGCTCTTCGCGCGGCACCACGAGGGCACCTACATCCTCAGGATCGAGGACACGGACCAGTACCGCTCCACCACGGCCTCGCTCGGGGGGATCCTGGACGGGCTCCGCTGGCTGGGACTGGAATGGGACGAGGGACCCGAGGTCGGCGGCCCTCACGGGCCATACTTTCAGATGGAGCGGCTGGAGCGGTACCAGCGGGCATCTGCAACCCTTCTCGCAGAGGGCAAGGCCTACCTCTGCTACTGCACACCCAGGGAGCTGGAGGAACGGCGCCAGGCGGCGAGTGCCAAGGGAGAGGCACCTCGGTACGACCGCCGCTGCCGGGAGCTAGCGAAAGAGGAGGAGTCGGCCTTTAAGCGCGAGGGTCGGGAGCCCGCAGTCCGGTTCGCCATGCCGATGGAGGGGGAGACGCTGGTTCGCGATCTGATCCGGGGCGAGATCAGCTTTCGCAACGACCAGCTCGAGGACCTGGTGATCCTGAAAGCCAGCGGGGTCCCCACCTACAACTTTGCCAACGTCGTAGATGACCACGCCATGGCCATCTCCCACGTCATTCGCGCCGACGAGCACCTAGCGAACACGCCCAAGCAGATCCGGATCTACGACGCCCTCGGCCTCGAGCCCCCCCAGTTCGCCCACCCTTCCATCATCCTGGGGGAGGACCGCAAGAAGCTCTCCAAGCGGCACGGCGCCACTTCGGTCGGCGAGTACCAGACGGAGGGCTACCTCCCAGAGGCCATGGTCAACTTCCTGGCACTTCTCGGGTGGTCCTACGACGACCGGACGGAGATCTTTTCCCTGGATGAACTGGTCAGCCACTTCACCCTCGATCGTGTGAACCCGGCTCCTGCGGTGTTCTCTCTCGAGAAGCTGGAGTGGCTGAACGGCGTCTACATCCGCCGGCTGGAGCCCGAGGCTCTGGCGGAGCGGCTGGCTCCGGTTCTGAAAGCGGCGGACGTCCCAGCGGATCCGAAGAAGCTCCCCGCCTTCATCCCGCTCATCCAGGAGCGGATGAGGACTCTCCAGGACGCTGTGCCCCTCGTGGACTGGTTCTTCTCCGAGGAGATCTCCTACTCGTCGGAGCAGCTCCTCGGGAAGAAGCTCGGACGAGACGACGCTCTCCGCCTCTTGTCGGCAACCGAAACCGCACTTGAGGGACTCTCGCCCTTTGACGAGGCGGATATCGAGTCCGTGCTGCGCGACCTGGCTCGCGAGGAGGACGTGAAGGCCGGCGTTCTGTTCGGATTGATCAGGGTGGCAGTTACCGGCCGCACGGTGGCGCCCCCCCTCTTCGGCAGCCTCGCCCTTCTGGGTCGTGATAGGACGCTGGACAGGCTGCGTGGGGCCAAGGCAGCGGTACGAGACCTTGTACCCGAGGGGACCGGTTGATATAATCGCTCGGTCCTTTGGGGGATAGTCTAGTGGTAGGACGGCTGACTCTGGATCAGCAAGCCGAGGTTCGAATCCTCGTCCCCCAGCCTGAGCCGTCCTTGCGCTGATCCTCCCCCGCGACGAACTTCTCCAGACACGCGGTACCGCAGGTCGCTATCCCGCCGTTGCGACCATGCCCTGCGCCTCGGCCTTGCAGGTGAACACCTCTCCGCCAAGATCCAGCAGATTGACAGTAAAGGCGGCGCTGTACCGAGGAAGCAGTGTTGAAACCTCTGGGGCGGTGCTTCCCGCCGCAACTACCCGCCCGGCCGCGTCGTAGCATACGGCGACGATCCGCAGATTGGAGGCAGCGCGCACTCCGTCGTTCACGACCATCCCCTTGACTTCCTGAGCGACGTAGGCACCGACGGCGTGGGACACCTCGCGCGTTGTGATGGCGGGATGGAGCCGCGGAACCAGCCCCTCCGCAGGTCGACCGCGAATCTCCACCTGATGTTTGACGAAGTCCACCTCCGGGGCGAAAACGGCAACTACTGGGACCCACTGGCCCGGGGTTGCCAGATCTAGGAGCGGTGAGACGATCCTCTCCCACTCCTGGGTACCGTCCCCGCCGCGCAGCCGGATCGCGACCTCGATCGCCTCAACATCACCCGGGCCGTCGTGGGAGATCTCCATGAAGACCCTGAGGTTCCCCACAGGGTCGCGGTGGAAGTTCAGGCCATGCACCTGCCACCCGTCTTGCACCACGCCGACCGTCGGCTCACAGGGAGGCGTCGGCACCATCGGAGCGGGCGGGGATGGGGTGGCCTGGGAGACTGGATCAGGGACAACTGTCTGGCCCGGCGTACAGCTGGCGACCAGCGCGAGGGCGGCGAGCCACCCCCCCCGGCTGGATCTCACCCAGACCAGCCTTCCTCCCTGAGGAAGGCTCGATCCTCCTCGCTCAGTTCGGCTGTGGACAGGAGCTCCGGACGCTTACTCAGAGTCCGCAGCAAGGACTGCCGACGCCGCCACAGGATTATCTCCTCGTGATGGCCGGACAGGAGTACCTCGGGAACCGTCATTCCCCGGTAGTCGGCAGGACGGGTGTAGTGGGGATGCTCGAGGAGGCCCCCCGCGTGGGAATCATCGACGGCCGCTCGCGGATGGCCCAAGGCTCCAGGGATCAACCTCGCGACGGCATCGATGAGCACCAGCGCCGGCAACTCGCCGCCCGTTAGGACGTAGTCCCCGATCGAGACCTCATCGTCCACGAGGTGGGCTCGAACCCGTTCGTCCACGCCTTCGTATCGGCCGCAAACGAGGAGGAGACGGGGCCGCCCTGCCAGTTCTCGGGCCACGTTGTGGGTCAGAAGTCTTCCCTGGGGACTGAGGAGTACCACCCACGCGGGCGTCTCCGCGCCGTCTGTGAGGGACTCAACGGCCCGAAAGATGGGCTCCGGCTTCATCACCATCCCTCCACCGCCGCCATAGGGTGCGTCATCCGTCACCCTGTGCTTGTCGCGGGCAAACCCCCGGAGGTCTTGGACAGCGACAGATAGGAGCCCTCGCTCAATAGCCTTTCCGAGGATGCTCTCTTTGAGTGGGGCCTCGAACAGGGCCGGGAACAAAGTCAGTACGTCGATGTGCACGCGGCCATTCTAGCACAGGCTCGTTGCGTTGCCGCCGACCCGGCGCCAGGATAGAATCCGGCCTCCTAGATGAGGGTGTCGGAGGCATCGATCTGACTGGGCGGCGGCTGGCCGGGTTCGGAGCGGCCTTGGCGGGACTGGCCATGCTGACTGCCGTAATCGTCTCGGCGGGCACCGGATCCTTGGTCGCCGACTTGACCGCCTTGATCATCCCAGCCACCCCCACGCCCTCCCCTACCGCGACGGTGGCCCCCACTCCAACATCCACTGCCACCTCCACCGCCACTCCGACGTCAACGCCTCAGCCGCCCGTTCCAACCGATCACTTGTGGCTGGCCCCCCCGATCGGTCCCGGTGGAAACGCGGCCGTGGATCGCTTCTACCCGTTCGGCTCGACGGGAGGAGGCACGCTCCGCACCCACCACGGCGTCGAGTTTCAGAACCCGCAGGGAACTCGGGCCGTCGCTGCTGCCAACGGGACGGTGGTGGTGGCGGGCACGGACGCGGAGATAGTGTATGGGGTGAGGACCAACTTCTATGGCAATCTGGTGATCCTGGAGCTAGACAAGGAGTATCGTGGCCAGCCAGTGTTCATCCTTTACGCCCACCTCTCCTCCATCGCGGTTTCGGTAGGCGAGACCGTTTCGACTGGCGAGCCGCTCGGTGAAGTGGATGGGCGAACGCTCCCGATAGAGGTCGGCGCGCTCCGGATAGGGGCCGATGAGCCTGTCCAGGTAGCGGGACTCGAACTTGTGGGTCTCCCTGGCCAGCGCCTCGGCGTCGCTGACGCCGAAATGGCTCGCGCCTGCCTGGAAGGTGTCGCGGAAGGGCCCTTCGGCCACGCGGAGGTACCCTTCGGCGGACCAGGCCTGAATCCCCTGGCCGGTCTTCTTCAGCTTGCAG
>CAYGBX010000022.1:0-30598 GCA_964348195.1 uncultured Anaerolineales bacterium | reverse complement strand
CTGTTTCACATGGAGATCGTTCAGGAGCGGCTGGAGAGAGAATTCGACCTCAGCCTCCTGGCTACCGCTCCCAGCGTTCGCCACAGAGTCGTGACCAAGGCTGGAGAGGTGGTCGAGGTGGAGAGCCCGGCCCGACTGCCCGATCCCGCCCAGATCGCGGAAATTGAGGAGCCCTGGATGAGAGTGTCGGTCTATGCGCCGGAAGCATATATCGGTCCCATCATGGACCTCGTCACTGGGCGGAGAGGGGAGTTCGGCAGTCTAGACTACGTGGACCAAAAACGAGTCCAGCTCGTCTACCGGATGCCGCTCTCCGACATGATCGTGGAGTTCTACGACCAGCTGAAGTCCCGGACCCGCGGCTATGCCTCCTTCGACTACGTCGCGGAGGGGTATCGACATGCCGATGTCGTCAAACTTTCGATACTGGTCAACAAGGAGCCCGTGGACGCACTGTCCACCATCGTGCACCGCGATCAGGCATCGGCTCGGGGGACCGCCCTGGTACGAAGGTTGAAGGAGGTGATCCCTCGCCAGCTCTTCCCTGTCCCTATCCAGGCGGCGGTGGGCAACAAGGTCATCGCCCGGGAGACCGTGAAGGCCCTCCGCAAGGATGTCCTGGCGAAGTGCTACGGAGGGGATGTCACGCGCAAGCGGAAGCTCCTGGAGAAGCAGAGGGCGGGGAAGAGGCGCATGAAACGGATCGGCCAGGTGGATCTTCCACAGGAGGCGTTCACCGCCATTCTCCGACTGGGAGAGTGATGAGCTCCCGACTCGGCATCCGTGGGGTGACACGGTCCCGTTGACTGACGTACCGTTCTCGGCCGCCCGTGCCCTCGCGAGTGGTCTCCGCGCCTACCCTAGGGATTTCTACCTGCTTCTGGTCGCCACTTTCCTTCTCTTTGCGAATCTTCACCTCTTGATTCCTGTCCTCCCCCTGTACGTGGAATCTCTGGGTCGGGCCAGTGACGTGGGCCTGGTAGTGGGGGCCTTCTCGATCACAGCCATCGCGTCCCGTCCCATCACAGGACGCTGGGTGGACACCTGGGGCCGGCGCCCCGTTCTGCTGATGGGGTCGGTCGTCTTTGGCCTGGGGACCCTTCTCTATATCCCAGCCGTCTCGGTGCCGATCTTGGTGGCCATCCGCCTGCTTCTGGGGTTCGGGATCACCTTCTTCACCACCGCCTATGTAGCCCTGGCCGCTGACCTGGCTCCCGCGGGCCGACGAGGCGAGGCGCTGGGATTCGCCGGCCTCTCCTTCCCCGTCTCCTTGATCTTCGTGCCGTCTCTGAGCGTGGAGATTCTGCGAGTCTTCGGGTTCGAAGCCGTCTTCCTGGCCGCGAGCCTATCGGCGGGAGCGGGGCTCCTGGTGATCCTCCTGATAGGCGAGCCGCCTCACAACCCAGGGGACCGGGACCAGGGCCGCGGCTTCCGTCAGGTGATCAGGGTCCGCGGCGTTTGGACTCCGGCCATGATGCGATTTGCTTTGGGCCTGAGCTTTGGAGCGGTCCTAGCCTTCCTTCCTATCTTCGTCCTGGAGAGGGGTCTCTCCAACCCGGGACTGTTCTTCACAGCCTACGGGGCGGCGCTGCTTCTCGTGCCCATTCCCGCGGGTCGCCTATCGGACCGCGTGGGCCGTGTTGCGGTGGTTGGCCTCGGAACTGCAGTGGCCGCCGTGGCACTGGGGCTCCTGAGGGGCCTTGACACATTGGAGCTGATGGTTCTGGTGGGGCTCCTGTACGGACTGGGGTTTGGCGGGGCTCGCGTGGCGCTGGATGCCTCGGTGGCCGATGCGGTGCCCGACCGGGAGCGGGGGACAGCTTTCGGGGTGGTGTTCGGCGCCTTCGATCTGGGGATCGGCCTGGGTTCCTATCTCACCGGCATGATCGCCGTCATGATCGGTTACGCGGACCTCTACTTCCTCACGGCAATTCTGGCTGCGGTGGCCGGTGCGGCGTTCCTGGGTCTCATGCGCGGACGTCAAGAGCCCGAACCTGCACCGGCCGGCGCAGCCAGGCACTAGCGAGGCCCGAGGCAGAGCTCCTAGCGATAGCTAGAGAGCCGAGAGCGGTAGCAAGGCCGAAGGCAGAGCTCCTAGCGCTAGCTCCTAGCGGTAGCTAGAGAGCCGAGAGCCGTAGCTGCCTCGACTATGAGGTTGGCCCCTCGCCTAGGACTCGAGCCGTTCCGAATCCTGGCCTGCTATCGCTGGGCTTCGAAGTCAGAGAAGGCCCAGTAGCCCAGTAGGATCAGGTTGACTGGCGAGACAAGCGACAGAATCCCGTACAGTACGGGATCCTTGCCATGCTTAGCGGCTATCCTTCCGCAGCAGATGGCAATGTAGCCGAACACGGCGGCCACGACGACCCAACCCAGCATTGGCATCTCCACGTCCTCTTCCTTCGTCTACTGTCCCCTGCCCCACCTATCTTCCGGGCGGGCAGGGCATCCGCTAGCGTCCTAGGCGGTCCGTCCCTTCTCGGCTATGACGTACTTGCCCTCTAGGGGCCGCTCCACGTAGCCGCCCTTCAGCAGGCCCCTCATCTTGCCCACGACCTTGGGCGTGGGCAGGTCGGCCGCCTTCGCGATCACGCCGCATCCGGCCGGCTCATCCATCGTCGCCAGAGCTGACAGGATCGCGCTCTGCACCTCGTCCAGTTCCGCCATGGTAGCTACCTCCTTTTGCACCTACCCATCGGGTAGGATCTGAGTTCCTGCCAGACCAGAAAGCGCGCTCTCAATGTTCTCCGGGTCGGTGATGATCGCCTGCTGACCGCCGTTCTCTAGGAAGCGCAAGACAGATTCGATCTTGGGCCGCATGCTCCCCTCCTTGAAGTGTCCCTCGGCGAGGTAGCGGCGAGTGTCGACCACCGTCATCCGATCGAGTGCCCTCTCGTCTGGCGTCCCGAAATTCAGAGCGACCTTCTCTACCGCCGTTGAGATGAGAAAGAGATCCGCACCGATCCCCGTGGCCAGGAGCGAGGACGCGTGGTCTTTGTCGATCACTGCCTCGACGCCGATCAGACTTCTGTCTGCCTCGACTACTGGGATTCCCCCTCCGCCCACACATATGACCGCGAACCCACCCTCGAGCAGCGTCTCGATCGCGTCCAGCTCCACGATCCGGCGCGGTAGAGGAGAGGGGACGACGCGTCGCCACCCCCTTCCCGCGTCTTCGACGACGGTCCATCCGTCGGCCTCCGCCCTTGCCTTGGCCTCGGCTTCATCAAGGAAGGCCCCGATCGGCTTGGTGGCGTTCTCAAAGGCGGGGTCGTCCGGATCCACCACAACTTGGGTCACCAGGGTAGCGACGGAGATTCTTAGCATGCGCGCCGCCAGGGCCTCTCGAAGGCCGCGCTGCAGGAGATAGCCGATGCCGCCCTGCGTGTCGGCCACCCCCGCGTCGAGCGGGACCAGAGGGAGTTCGTCTCGCGCCCACTCTGCCCGGCGAATCACGAACCCCACCTGAGGACCATTGCCGTGGGTGATGGCCAGCTGCCAGCCCGCCTCGATCATGGCGGCGAGCTGGCGGCATGTCCCCTGGACCGTCTCGTACTGGGCGGCCACCGAAACGTCGGCGGGATCCCTGATGAGGGAATTTCCGCCGATTGCGACTACGGCGCGTCGCAGCTCTTCAGATCCCATCAGCCGTCGCCCCAGGAACCCAACCTCGGTCTCGGCTCTGAGCCCTTCTCTTTACGCGTGCTTGAACAGCAGCTGCGTATCACCGATGTCAATCGTGTCGCCGTCCTCCAATACAGCCTCGGGGACGGCGCGTCCGTTGATCTTGGTGCCTGATGCAGAGCCAAGATCCCGGATCCGGTACTCGCCCTTCTCGAACCAGATCCGGGCGTGCACGGGGGCCATTCGACCTTCCTGCGAACCGATGCGGATATCACAGCCCTGGTCCCAGCCAATCGTCTGGGGGTGCCTCTGGAGGCGGATCACCGTCTCCTCGTCCTCGCCGGTGACTACCAGGACAGCATCTACCTCTGGGGGCTGGGTGAGAAAGAGCAGTCGGGTCCGAACCCGTTCCTCGTCCACCGAAACAGGGGCGGCGGCCAGGGCGCGCCGCCGGAGCCGAACCCCCAAGAATCCCAGGGCGAAGACACCGACTAGAAGGAGCCCCGCTGCCATCGTCAGAGGGTCGATGGGAAACGCAGCGGCGATTTCGAACCGCACCGCGACCTCGCCGCGAGTCCCCTCACTGTCCGTGACAACCACAGTGAGGAGGTGCGGGCCAGATGGGACGTCGTCGGGATCTAGCACAAAGGAGTAGGGAGGGTCCGTGGACGTGTGGAGCACCACGTCATCCAGGAGGTACTCGACGCGATCCACCGGAGCCTGGGACCGTATCTCCGGAGCCAGGCGGATAGCGGTGTCCAGAGTCAGTCCCTCCTCAAGGTCGGGAAGGCGGATGAGCGGCGCGAGCGCCGCCACGCTGAATCCGATCCGGAACTCGTTCCTCGTACCTGCTTCGTCGGTGGCCGTCGCCACGAACGTGTGATCGCCAGGAGCGAGTTCCATAGGGTCTAGCGAAACCCGGAAGGGCTCCGCGGAGAAAGCGGCGATCTCGGAGCCGTCCAGCAGGAACGTAGCCCGAGTCAGCGGGGCGTAGGCGTCAATGTCAGCCACCACTAGCACCTCGCCAGACACGACTCCGCCCTCGCTCAGGCCACGCAGTGAGATCGTGGGAGGGATTCTGAGGCTGGTGAAGCTGCCCGTCGCCAACGCCGTCCCGCCATCTGCGGACACCTCGATAGTGAGCTCGTGGAGAGCGCCGTCAGCGGCCACTCCGGAATCGATGGTGAGAACGTACTGACTTCTCAGGACCTCAGAGAGCTCCAAGAACAACGCCTCGAGCTCAGAGGGTGTGGGGGCTTGGAACGCGCGCCCTCCCGTCTGGTCGGCAAGCTCGGCCAAGTACTCCAAGTCTGCCTGGAACCCCAAGGCGATGGTGTAGACTGGAATCTGTGACGATCGGGCGACGTCGATGGCGTCGGTCGGTCCGGCCTGGCTGAGTCCTCCCTCGTCGCGTCCGTCCGTCAGCAGCACCGCCACCCGGCGTGGCAGCTCGGACGCCGACGCGGCTTCTACCACCTGCAGCGCCGCCTCGAAGACCGGGCTGAATCCCCCGGCCTGAAGCCCCTCGATCGAGCCGATGAGGGTCGGCTTCTCGGAAGTGAAGGGCTGGACGATCTGCACCGTGTTGGCGAAAGCGAGGAGCGCTCCCTCGTCCACGTCCGAGAGGTTCTCCACGAATTGCGAAGCGGCCTCCTTGGCCGCCTGGAGCGGATTCCCCTCCATGCTCCCGCTGGTGTCGATGGCCAGCGCCACCGCGATCCCAACCTGGGTGTCTACCACGTTCTGTGCGTCCAGGAGCCGTCCCTCCGCGCCGTCCTCCTCGACGGAGAAATCGGCCCGCGACAGGCCACGCAGGGGCCGTCCCGAGCCGTCCAAAACGCTGACGACCGCTGTGATCTCTGGGAAGTCGGACGCATCCACGCGGGCGATCGTGAGCGTCAGCTCGTCTTGCGCGGTGGCGGACGCAGGAACCAGAAACAGCAATAGGGCGACGAAAAGAGTCCCAAGTACCCGGAGCATGCGAGGGCGCATCGATGTCCCTGATTGAAGCGAGGAATCGCTAGCGAGGAGACATCATATCACACGCGCTAGTCGCCCCGCACGAGATGACCGGCCTGCAGCCTCGGAAGTCGGGGGTAGCCGTGGAGTGGGCGGGACAGTCCTGTGGAATCGGCCAACGCCGCCCGCGAGACTCCGTGATGAGAACAGCGCCTGGGAGCCTAGAGGGCTTCGAGGATGCTCAGGCCCGAAGGACCCGACACGTACCGCATCGGGCCCTGCGGCACGCGGTTCTCCACGTTCAGGTAGCCGGCGTCCATGTACTCCCACAGCGTCTGGAACGGGGCTGCGCCGGGCACCCATTTCTCAACCATAAAGACCCCGTGACCCGGAAGCACGGTGAAGGCCACCTGACGAGGGTCCGCGGGATTGGTAAGGGTCTCAGAGTGCGCGAAGGCCTGCTTGATGCCTCGAGCCTGGGCCTCCGTCGCACATGAGACCAGATAGTGGTAGTAGGCCGGCTGCAGCCTGATGAATTCCACGCGGCTGGGATCGTACGAGGAGATCCCTCGATGGCCGTGGAGTTTGGAGCGGACGACGGGCACTTCGCCACTTCCGTCCCAATCGCCGTCGAGGGAGATGGTGGGAAGCACCGAATCCATGTCGATCATCTCCACCGCCTCGGTGGACGGCGGATCGTTGCGCTTCCCCTTCACGTGCCGGACCTGTGCGCCTCCCCCATCGGGGCGGACCCCGACGATCACCGCGAGGTCATCCTCGCCGATGTCTCCCTTGTGCACCGGCCGGGCACTCCCGGTCACGGTCGCGATCAGCGCGTTCAGGTGCGGGTCCCACGTCGCAAAACACCCCTCGCTGTACTGATTGGCGATGGACTCCGGCACGGCGGGCACTTGGACCACGTCCGAGATGCGCACCATATCGGTGAAGAAGTTTCGCTTGCCCAGCTGCCGGGCTGCCAGGGTCATCTCGGTCGGGGTGCTCAGCCGATCCCACTCGTCTCGCGTGATGCGATCTCCAACCAGCTCGTGCTCCTTGACGTCCACGGTACTGTCGGTGGTGACGATGCGCAGCACGATGTCCCTGTAGAAGTCTTCTAGATCGTCCGCCTCACTCTTGGGGTGGGCTCCCACCAGGTCGAAGTGGTAGGCCTCAGTGGGACGGCCGTCGCCCACCACCAGAAGGACGCGCAGGCTCATCGCCTGGGCTTGCACCAGTCGCTCCAGGGCTACGATAGCGCCGCCGCGCCGGCCGAGGTCGTAGAGGACGCGCGGAGCTCCCCGGGCCAGGCCGGGAAAGTCGTAGTCCACCGCGTCTGGACCCTCCTTGGCCAAGGCCTGCTCAAAGTGATCCAGGAGCGCATGGAACCGTTCCGGGGTCACGTGAACCAGCGTCTCAAGACTCGGCGTGCCGCGGATCCCGAACCGCTTTCGCAGATTGAAGATCAGAGCCTTGCGCCAGGGGATCGGCTCGCCGAACGGAGCCGTGGTCAGGATCAGATCGGTGGAGTTGTCGGGAGTGGCCTGCGTGTCGTGGCCCAGAAGCTTGAAGTGACGAAGCAGCCCGTCAGCTACTTCCTCCAGGAGCGGAGAAGTCTGTCCTGGCACGAAGGCAACGCGCAGTGACTTGAGCCAGGGATGGACCGTGTTATCTGCGGATGGGTGGGTGTGGCCGCTGCTCATCGATTCCCCCCCGTCGGGGCATCATAACGTAAACCACCCCGACTCTCAACCGAGCCGCCTCAGTCAAAGGCGAACACGGACTTGATCAGATGGTGGCCGCCCTTCGCGGCGGTCATGGCCAATGCCTTCTTGTAGTCCGCGAGGTCAAATCGGTGGGTCACCAACGGAGCTAGTTCCACCTTGCCCTCCGCCATCAGCTCCAAAGCCAGCCCAATGGACCGCACCCTCCGATCCCCCCAGGTGTCCCATCCCGTCGTGTTGCTTCCTGTGACCTTGACCTCGCTGTACCAGATCGGGGTCCAGTCCACCCCTCTCGGGACGGAGACGGAGTTCACTAGGACGACCCTCCCACCGGTGCGCGCGGCCCGCAGGCTGTGGTTCAGGCTGGCGTCGGTTCCCACGCACTCGAACACCAGATCGGCACCCCCCTGCATCACCCTCTTGCCGAGAAGCGGCCTGTACAGCTTGGCCCCCGTGGCCTCGGCCATCGCCGCCACCACATCTCCTCTCAAGTAGATGACCTCATCCGCACCCAGAGCTTCGGCCATCTCGCCCTGAAACGGGTACTTGGCCAGCACCAAGAGCCGGGCCCGGCTCCCCAGCGCCCGGAGTGCGGCGATGATGCACAGCCCGACGCTTCCGGCCCCCAACACCAGGACTGTGTCGTCGTCCTGGGGGAGGTGCGGGAGCAGCGCATGCAGGGCGACTCCCAACGGCTCGCCCATCAACGCATTCTCGTCGGAAACTTCGTCGGGCACGTGGAACAGTTGCGAGCGGTGGGCCGCGAAATAGGGACTCCAGCTGCCTCCGGTGTCCCGACACCAGCCCACGGCCACCCCCGGGGACAGCCCGCCTTCGGCGAAGTTCTGGCACAGGGAGTACTCCCCCCGTTGGCAGAAGCCGCACGGCTCCCCGATCCCGCGGGTCTCACAGGGCAGGGGAGGATCAACCACCACCTGGTCTCCGGGGGCGAACCCATCCACGCCGGATCCAACCTCCACCACCCTCGCCACGTTCTCGTGGCCCAGGGTGAATTGACGGGAGGCGAATACCGAGAGGCTCGGGTTGAAGCGCAGCCGGACCGCGGACATGTCGCTGCCGCAGATGCCGCCGTACCGGGTCTGGACCACCGCCCAGTCCGGCCCAGGAGGGACCGGCTCTGGCACCTCCCGGTATCGGATCTTTCCCAGGCGGCTCCAGTAGACGGGAGGGTAGGCCGCGCCGAGGGCCTTGGCGATCAGGTATCTGGGAACGCTGGTCTCGAACTGAAGCGCCTTCATGAATGCTTACGAGTGATGCCGCTGCGAACCGTTGGCAGGGAATGGGTCGAATGCGCCGCCCTGCAATGGAGGATTATAGCACCCCGCCAGCGGCGCCAACGAACGGCATCGGAGGGACGCGGGTCGGGCCTGGTCAGGTCCGCCGACAAGGGGCGTCGCAAAGGGGGCAATTCCGCCTTGCGGCGTCCTTCGGGGTCTTGAGAGGGGTCCCCACGTCGTGAGCGGGGCATTTTCGCCTTGCGGCGTCCTTCGGGGTCTTGGGTGGGCCGTCTGGGGCTAGTCCGCGTCTGGGGCGGCGCGCTCGCGCTTCCGGACAAGCCGCGCCAGCCGGTGTTGCAACTCGGCGGTCCGACGGGTGCACCAGGCGGCGTCGCGGCGATTCTCGGCCACTACGGCGATCGCTCTGCGGGTCGCCTCCTCCGCGCGGACGAGGTCTTTCGCTCTGTGCTCGTAGTACTTGGCCAGTTCCACCAGGGGGTAGAGCCGCCACGGCTCTCTCTCCGAGGCCTGACGCCACAAGCGCTCGGCCACCTCCCATTCCTCATCTCGCTTGCGGATAAAGGAGAGCTCGCGCAGCGCTGCAACATGGAGCGCCGTCGGCAACCCGTCATCGATAGCCCGCTCCAGAAGCGGCGCCGCCCGCTCCGCGTCACCTTGGCTGAGGAAGAGCCGTCCGATCCCGAGGAGTTCGGCGGGGGTGCGATCTGGATCTTCCAGTGGATCTTCCACGAGGTCGCACATCCTGGCCGAGAGCGCCGCGAGCGAAAGAATGTCCAGTCGGTTGTGCTGGAATACACCTTCCAGCCCGGTCATCGCCCCGAATCGCAGGTAGTCGAAGTAGATGGACGGCACCAGGAAGCTTGGCACATCGTCTGTCCGATGGAACCCCAGAACGTGGTTCTCAAGAGATCCCAGACTGCAGCTCTCGAGGTGGAGGCCCCACAGCCGCCGCGCCGAATGGAGCAGGTCCCAGTGGGGTGCCTGGCTTAGGGGGAATCGGCGCCTGGCAAGCACATACCGAGTCTCAATGAGGGGCAGGTCGAAGGACTTTCCATTGAACGAGATGACCCCAGAGAACCGGCTGAGGAGATCCCCTAGCCCGGCCAGTAAGGCGTTCTCCTCGTCGTAGTCGCGCATGAAGAATTGCATCAGCCGGAATTCGTCCCCCTTGAGGAACCCCACGCCCACCAGGAAGACGTAGGTCCCTGCGCCGCCCGCCAAACCGGTTGTCTCTGTGTCGATGAACGCGAACCGTTCCAGATCCACGGAGCCCAGCCCCGGATCCCGTCCCAAGCGCGCCACGGTGGCAGCGGAAGGCTTGCGGGGGCGGACAAGTGGGAACCGCCCGTGAGTCGAATCGGTCGGGTGACGTGACTCGACCAGCAGGAATCGTCCCTCCTCGTTCTCCACCACTGATCCGCCGAGCACCTCCTCAAGCGGCCTGCGAACCCGGCGCTGCTTGGGCTCCAAGCCGCGGGCTCCGAGCTGCAGTCCCATCCGCTCCAGCCGTTCCAGCCGCGCTCGAATCATGCGTGCCTCAGCCACGGGAGCCCGGCCTGCCGGACAGGATCCGCAGCGCGTTGCGTTTGCCCGCCGGCCCCACGAGATCAAC
This sequence comes from uncultured Anaerolineales bacterium, assembly GCA_964348195.1. GTDB lineage: Bacteria > Chloroflexota > Anaerolineae > UBA7937 > JACPPX01 > CAYGBX01. The sequence continues at coordinate 20,426 of CAYGBX010000022.1, read as the reverse complement.
CGGCCCTACGCACGACGGACACCCGGCCGCACACGGACAGGTCCGCACGAGGTCGGCGCCGCTCGCCAGCACCTCATCGTGGAGGTCGTACAGCCTCTCTGCAAAACCGATCCCGGCGGGGACCTTGTCGTAGAGGAAGATCGTCGGTCGCTCGGTGAAAGGCGACTTCACCTCGACCTTGGTGCCCAGATCCCTCGGATCACACATCAGGAATAGCGGCCCCACATTGGCCAGCACCTGGGAGACGCCTACCAATGCCGACTCAAGATCGACCTTGGTCATCCCCTCGGTCAGGCGATCGGAGATCGAGATCCAGTAGGCGGTGGTGTGCATCTCCTGCTCGGGCAGGACGATGTTGCCCCACCCCACATTCTCGTGGCTGTTGAGCTTGATCTTCTTGTAGATCGTGGCCAGAGCCGAGACGAGCACCTCGCCGCGAGCCTTCTCCCCACTGTCGGCCTCGGAGTCCCGGTCAAACACCTCCAACACCTTCACCTGCACCGCCAGGTTGGCGTCGGTGTAGTAATCGACGTCGACCCCAGTCACGTAGGCCTTCTTCTCTTCCCAGTCCAGCTCTTCCACCTGATACTGGAGCCCTTCGTGGATGTAGATCGCCTCCTCGTGCACCATGGTGGGTGCGGAGAAGGAATCCACCTCTCCGATCACCCGGGGCTCGGCCTCCGTAACATCGACGATCACCACGTTGTCGCTCGTCGCCGTCCGGAGCGAGATCTCCTCCGCAGGGTAGCTCTCGCTCATCCAGTGCCAGGTGTCCTCCACCCTCCGCAGCGCACCCTGGTCCTCCAGGTAGGAGAGGATCTCCTCAGTGGTCTCCACGCCGAACTGCTCTTCGGCATGGAAGGGAAGCTCGAAGGCGGCGCATTTGACGTGGCTCGCCAGGATGAGGAGGTTGTTGGGATTGACCAGGGCACGCTCCGGAGATTGGCCGAAGAAATACTCGGGGTGGTTCACGATGTACTGGTCCAGTGGGCTGGAGCTCGCCACGAGGACCGCGCAGGAGACATCGTTTCGACGACCCGCCCGTCCCGCCTGCTGCCAGGTGCTGGTGATGGTACCGGGGTACCCGCCCATGACGCAGGCATCCAGCTGGCCGATGTCGATCCCCAGCTCCAGGGCGTTCGTGGCGACCACCCCTCGCACTTTCCCGTCTCGAAGGCCCCGTTCGATCTCGCGCCTTTGCTTGGGTAGGTACCCGCCGCGGTAGCCGCGCACCCGGCCGTCGCCCTCCGGCCCGGAGCCGAGGTCATCCTCCAGGTAGGAAAGAAGGAGCTCGGTGGTAGTCCGGGTTCGGGCGAAGACGATGGTCTGGATGTCGTTCTTGATGAAGTTCGAGGCCATCCCCCTCGCCTCATGGATCATCGAGCGGCGGATCCCCAACTCGGGATTCACCACGGGCGGGTTGTAGAAGATGAAGTGCTTCTTGCCCTTGGGCGAGCCATCTTCGTCGATCAGGACCACCTCTTCCTCCACCAGCCGCGAGGCCAGCTCCTCGGGGTTGGCTATCGTGGCCGACGACAGAATGAAGACCGGGTCCGCTCCGTAGAATCGACAGATCCGCTTGAGCCGGCGGATCACGTTGGCCAAATGGCTCCCGAACACACCGCGATACTGGTGTACTTCGTCGATCACCACGAAGCGCAGATTCTCGAACAACCGCACCCACTTTGTGTGATGGGGAAGGATGCCGGTGTGAAGCATGTCGGGGTTGGTGATCACCACATGTCCCACAGCTCGGATCGCCTTCCGGGCGCTGACCGGCGTGTCTCCGTCGTAGGTGTGTGTCTTGATGTCCGCCTGCAGATCAGTGACCAGACCGTGGAGCTCGTCGAGCTGGTCTTGCGACAGGGCCTTGGTGGGGAAGAGGTAGATGGCGCGAGCCTCTGGATCCCGGAGTAGGGCTTGAAGGACGGGGATGTTGTAGCACAGGGTCTTCCCAGAGGCTGTGGGGGTGACGACCACCACGTTGCGCCCCGCCAGCACGTTCTCGATGGCCTGGACCTGGTGTGTGTACAGGCGCTCGACTCCCCTTTTCCGCAGCACTCCCACCAGCTCGGGGTCCAGCATGTCAGGATAGTCTGCGAATCGCCCCTCAGCGGCTGGAAGCTCTCGCCAGGCAGTGATCCGGGTTGCCAGACCGGTCGCGGAGCGCATCTGATCGAGGACCTGGGATAGATTCATGGCACTCTTCCTGGCGCGGGATTAGAACGCCCGTTCAATATAGAGGTGGCGTTCGGGTCTGTCAAGGAACCCGGCCTGCGAGGCCAGTTCCTCTGTCCGACTATGCCGGGTGGTGCCGGGAGATCTCGACGGTGCGAGGTTGTCGCTACGCGGTGGGACCGCCCTCCGAAGAGGGTGCCGCTCCTTCGCTGAAGGGATTGATGTAGGTGCTCCAGATCTGATACAGCTGCCCGGTGGACTTCACATCTCCCCAGCAGTACTCAGCGATCTCCACATACCGCTTTTCGTCCCATAGAGTCCCCACCTGGCTCCCATCCATTCCCTTGTTCTGCGGGGTCTCGATCCCGAGCAGCTGACAGTAGTAGTTGAGGGAGCGGGTGCGGGCGGCGCCGAAGTAGCGAAGCTGGTCCATCAGGTCGCAATGTATCGCGGTGCGATACCGGTTTGGCATGAGGTCGCGGCGCGGCGGGATGCGATGGACGGCGGAGCGAAGAAGGATGAAGGGCAGATCGAATCCTCGACCGTTGAAGGTAATCAGCTGATCGTACGAGGTCACGATGTCCCAGAATGCCTCCAGGATGTCGCTTTCCGATCCCGGGACAAACTCAGCACTTGCATCCTCTGAAGAGGCGCGCTCCCCGTCTGCCGGCTGGAAGTGGACTTGGCCTTTGCCAGTGTCCACGTTCATCAATCCGATGGCGACGATGTGGCCGGTGAGCTCGTGAAGGCTCAGGCGTCCGTAGACCCGCTCCGGGTCATCCTCCCGGGCCGCCCACCGATCGACCTCCACGCGCTCCCTCTGGTCGAGCGACTCCAGGGGGCGGCCCACCGTTTCGATGTCGAGAACCAGTCGCTTTGCGGCAGCCATGGTTGAAGCAGTCTCAGCCTGGTGGATGGTCAATGTGGCGAGATCGTTCTGCGCCAGGAGCAATGCTACCGGCTCAGAGGTAGGGGTTCAACCCCGCTCTCTCGCTTGCCGCCCGTCAGCGGCCGACTACACTCCACGGATCGCGGCTCGAAGGTTAGACTGGGCGGCGGATCGTCCCACGGCCCGGAAACTCTCAGCAATGCCACTCCTGGGTCGCGCAGATAGAACGTCAAGCGAATCGTTCGGGGCTTACCCGATGGAGAATCCTCCGTGACACAGTACCTCGGCGAACTCGCCGCTCTGGGCACGTCTCTTTCCTGGACGGCCACCGCCACGTTCTTCGCTTTGGCGGGAGGCAAGGTGGGCTCCGTCGTCGTCAACCGGGTCCGATTGGTATTCGGGGCAGCGTTCCTTCTGACCAGCCACTGGGTGCTGACCGGCACTCCGATTCCTTCTGACGCCGAGCCATTTCGCTGGGCCTGGCTCGGGGCTTCCGGGATAGTCGGACTGGTCATCGGCGATGCGTTCCTCTTCCAGGCATACGTCTGGATCGGCCCGCGACTCTCGATGCTGATGATGAGCCTGGTTCCTGTGTTCGGCACGGGTCTGGCGTGGCTCTTCCTGGGGGAGGAACTGACTGGCGGCCAGGCCGCCGGTGTTGTTCTGACGATTGCCGGGGTGGCGTGGGTAGTGCTCGCCGGGAGATCTAGCAGCAGGTCAGAGGAGCGCCCGCAGCTTCTCCTCGGAGTCGCCTTCGGGCTCGGCGCGGCTCTGGGTCAGGCCGTCGGGCTGATTGCGGCGAAGGAGGGACTGGCAGGGGACTTCTCACCTCTGTCCGGAACGCTCATCCGCGTGCTAGCCGGGATGAGTGTCTTGTGGGCGATCACGCTCCTTCAGCGCCAGGCGGTCCCGACGGTACGACGGGTGGTGGCGGAGCGGCGCGCGCTGGGGCACATCGTCGGAGGTTCCTTCTTTGGCCCCTTCGTGGGTGTAACCCTGTCTCTTGCCGCAGTCCAGGCGACCGAGGTGGGCATAGCGAGCACGCTCATGTCCCTGCCTCCGGTGTTCTTGCTCCCAGTGGGGTACGTGGTCTTCCGGGAGCGGTTTGGGTGGCAGGCTCTGGCAGGGACAGTTCTGGCGCTGCTGGGGGTGGCGGTCCTGTTTCTGGTCTGACCGGGTGCGATGCTCGGCCCTCACCTCGAATGAGCTGATGCTACGCTTTCTCGGGAGGCGCTGGTTCTTCTTCCTCGGTCTCGGAGTCCTGACGCGGCGTCGCACCTCTGCGGAAGACCGCCCGCACGTAGTCTGTGAAGGCGAAGGAGGACTCTTCCTGTGGTGGCCGACCACATTTGGAACATCGCATCCCTTCGTCGGTCAGAATCCAGCGGTGGTCGGCGTAGACTTCGCAGCGGTTCATGGCTCAGAGGTCCGTATTGGCTGTCTGCCTGCTTCCGGGTATGGATGGGTTCACGGGTGAAGCGCCATCCTAGGGTGGGCCCCGCTCCCGGTCAAGGCTTCAGAAGCCGCACAGCCCGTGGGCTCTACGCGACGAACATCCCCACTGCAACCAGGACGGGTGTAGCGACGGTGACAATGACGTTCAACCCCATGGAACGGGCGAGTCGGGGGATATCGTCGTGGGACTGCAACACTCCCAGGAGCACCGGGACAGCCAGCACCAGCGTGACGAGGCCGAGGACACTGGCTCCTGGCAGGGTTCCCGTGGCAACCCCGATGGCGATGGACACATAGGCGAAGACCAGAAGCGCGCCGTAGAGGAATCCGCTCCTGCGCCTCCCGAGAACGATGGGGAGGTGTCTCCTCCCCACGCTCTCATCTGCCTGAACATCTGGAAACTGGTTGAGAAGAAGGAGGTTGCTGACGAGGAAGAAGGGGACGAGAGAGGCTACAAGTGCGGTCAGGGAGTAGGACCCGGTCAAGGCGAACTCCGTTCCCATAATCATCAGGGGACCGAAGCCGAGTCCTGGCGCCACGAGGCATAGATACGGATTTCGGGTGAGCCACGGGGTGTAGGTGCCGATGATCAGGAGCCCCAAGATCCCGAGGGGCAACAGCCCGGGGCCCCAGACAGCGACGAAGTAGAGGCCGATGACACCCGTCCCCACCATCGCCGCCGCCCCGATCCTGAGGGCCATCCCCGCGAGGCTCGGATTGCGGGCGAGGGTACCGCTGCCTCCGCTGAATGGGGTGGGCTGGGTCCTGGAATCGAGGCCGCTTCGGAAGTCGAAGTACTCGTTCAAGGAGTTCACGCTGATGTGCGCGAAGACGGCCCCGGTCAAGGCCAGGAGGACGTGCCCACCGTGGATCCGGCCGCCGGTCCAGAAGACCGTCCCGACCCCCAGGGAGACACAGGCTGGGGTCAGGATCAAGAAGGGAACCCGCATCACTCCCCAGAGATGTCTCATTGCCTCGACCGCGTTGAGCTTGGGGGAGCGCTCCTCTAACCAACCGTCATCTTCATCCAGCGGCTGGTGTTGTGGAAATCGGAGACGGCCGAACCGGGCGGCACGATCCCGTCCAGGGCAGCCGCCACCTCGGGATCAAGGCTCAGCTCTAGAACCGGGAGCGCCTCTTCCAGCTGATCGAGAGAGCGCGGCCCGATGATCGGTGCCGTGACCCCCGGTTGATCCTTCACCCAGACAAGCGCTAGCTGGGCGGGGGTCATCTCCTGCTCGCGGGCGAGCACGGCGACCTGGTCGGCGGCATCGATCCCACGCGCCGTCACCCGGGCCTCGGCCCAGCTCCCGATCCTGGCCGCCCTTGAGCCCTCTGGCAATCCATGGCGACCGGAGTACCTGCCAGCGAGGATTCCCATGGCCAACGGCGACCAGGGCAGCAGCCCCAGTCCATGGCGCTCGGCAAGAGGAACCAGCTCGTTCTCAATTCTACGGTCGAGAAGATTGTAGGGAGGCTGCTCTGTGACGTAGCGTGATAGCCTGTACCGCTCGCTGATCGCCAGAGCTTCCATGACCATCCAGGCAGGGAAGGTCGAGCATCCGACATAGCGCACCTTTCCTTGATGGACGAGGTGGTCCAGGGCCCGGAGGGTTTCCTCCTGCGGGACGTCGAAATCGGGACGGTGGATCTGGTACAGGTCGATCCAATCGGTCGCCAGCCTCTTGAGAGATTGGTCCACAGCATTGAGGATGTTGTGGCGAGAATTCCCTCGGTCGTTCGGGTCCTCCGAAGTGGGGAAGTGAACCTTTGTGGCGAGGATCACTTCATCGCGTCGCCCGCCTGACAGGGCCTTTCCCACCACACGCTCGCTCTCTCCCTCACTGTAGATGTTCGCCGTGTCCACCATGTTGACGCCAGCGTCAAGAGCACGGTGGATCATTTCAATGGCCTCATCCTCCGGCGTGACCCCGCCGAAGTTCATCGCTCCGAGGCAGAGAGGCGATACGCGTACTCCCGTCGGTCCCAGCAGCCGGTACTCCACGATCAGGCCTCGCTAGGGAACCAACTCCGGCGTGACCATCCAGCGGACCGTCCAGGAGGCTGTGTCGTCGCGGGACAGACAGAGCATGCCGCCCATGCGGAAGGAGATCGGTGATGATTCCGGATCTCCGGCCAGGAGCAGGCCAGCCAGGCGGCTCAGGTGGGGGAGATGTCCCACCAGCATCGCGTCGTCCTTCGTCAAAGCGAGTCGCTCCGCCCAGATGGAAGGCTCGTCGAGCGGCCTGAGGCCATCGGCCTCCGCGATTCCCTTGGCTGGGCTGAGAGCGGCCCACAGAGCCTCGGCGGTCTGATGCGCTCGCGTCTTGCCGCTGTGCAGGATGACCTCCACGCGCACCCCAGCCCCCGCCGCAAAGGCCGCCACCTTGCGGATCTCCTTCCGGCCTCGGTCTGTGAGCGACCGGTCAGGATCCTCCTCCTCTGGCTGGGACTCAGCGTGCTGGACCAGGTACAGGTTCATGTCGCGCTCCTTGGATCATGGTGTATGATGGGCTCACCATGCAAGCCCTCGGGCCGATTTCGCATAGGACGCGAGCCCTCGAGCAGGCTGGCGCTGCTGTCTTGACCGTGGTGGTCTTGGCCGGGTGCAGCCTCTTCGCCCCGAGCGCGGCCACTCCCAGTCCCACGCCGACCGCCTCTCCCACTTCCGCGCCGGGGGGCGGCCCCCCCGAAGCGATCCTCCTGCTGGAGCCCGGTCCCGCCTCTCGCGTCACGAGCCCCGTGCGGGTCGCCGGAATCGCTAATCCCACTTTCGAGCAGAACCTCGTGGTCCGGATCCTGCTCGTGGACGGGGGCGAGGTGGCGCTCTCGCCGACGACCATCCAGGCGGAGCTTGGGCAGCGGGGGCCTTTCGAGGTGGAGATCCCCTTTTCCATTGCCGAGCCGCAGAACGCTTTCATTCAGGTCTACGATCAGAGCGCGAGGGACGGGGGCACGATCCACCTGGCCACCGTGGGGGTGATCCTGGCCCCATCGGGTCCAGAGGAGATCGTCCCGGTCGAGCCGCATCCCGAGGTCATCCAGATACTTGACCCGCCCTTCGGCGCCCAACTCTCAGGCGGTGTGGCTCACGTGGAGGGATTCGGCCTGGCCAGCTTTGAGCAGACTCTCGTGGTGGAGGTCTACGGCGAGGAGGGGGACCTTCTGGGGTCGGTGCCCATCATCGTCGGCGCGCCCGATCTCGGGTTTCCCGGCCCCTTTGAAGCCGATGTGGCCTATTCTGTCGGTACTGAGCAGGCAGGCCGGATCGTGGTGCGAGATCCAAGCCCGGCCTTCGCGGGAGACATTCACGTCTCCAGCGTCGAAGTTCGGCTCCTGCCCTGAGCTGCCCGGTTAGCCGTCGTCCGCCGCCGCCGGCTCCGCACCCGGCATGAGCGACGGTGCCGACACGCGCTGGACCGACTCCGGAACGTAGCGGAAGACCACCCACGCCCCGAGCAGCGACATCGCCCCACCCAGCAAGAACGGCAGCTCAAACGCCACGGCAACCATCGCGCCGGCCAGGAGTGGACCGACTGCCAGTCCCCCGAAGAAGCCTGTGGTGATCACGCTCATCTGACGACCTTCTCCGCCGGACCGGGCGAGATCGGCGGCTAGGGCGAAGGCCGGCGCTGCGACGGCCGCCGATGCCACTCCTTGGAAGGCGCGGAAAGCGGTCAGCTGCGCGGTGGTCTGGGAGAGCCCTAGCAGCGCCGTGGCCGGTGCCAGGAAGATCAGACCCAACACGATCAGGGGCTTCCGACCGATCTTGTCTGAGATGCGGCCGAGCGGAATCTGGGTGATTAATCTTGCGGCTGTGGTGGCGCTGAACGCCACCCCGAAGGCCAAAGCGGTCTGTCCCAGCCGAGCGTTGAACTCGTTCTGAAGGGTCGTCATCATTGAGAAGGAATTCGCCATCAGAAAGGTAGCGAGCCCCAGCCAGAGGATGCCGCCGGACAGGACCTCCCGGTCGAAGATTCCCAGGCCTTGCTCTGCACGGGCGGGCACAGCGGCTGGCACCTCGTGGACCCAGAACTGGATCATGACAGCGCTCAGGAACACGAACCCGGCCGCCACGTAGATCGGCACCTCCAGCCCGTAGTTCACGAAGAGAAGTCCGCCCAGCACCGGCCCAATCGCGAATCCCACCATCCGCATGCTGGTGTAGACGCCCATCGATCCACCCCGCGTGGCCTGCTGGGTCGCCGTGGCCATGACCGCCATCGAGGCGGGGATGGTCAGGGCCACTCCAACCCCCTGGAGCACCCGGACCACCAGGAGATGGCTGAACTGGGCAGCTAGGAGAAAGGCGAGCGTAGCCAGCCCCATCAGGATCAGTCCCGCCTGGATGAAGGGCTTCCGGCGGCTCATGCGGTCGGTCAGACCGCCCACCACAGGCTGCAGCCCGGCGTTCACGAGGCCGTAGATCGCAATGAGGACAGCGATGAGCAGAGGCTCCGGGAGCTGAAGGAGGGAAGAGGGCAGCTTTGCGACATACAGGGGGATGAGAATGAAGAGGATGCTGTTCCCCATAGCATCGGCCAGTCTGGCCGAGGATAGGGCCAAGACCACCCGATTCACGCCGAGGCTATCTGCCAGTCTTCCCAGCGTTCCACTCCTTCCCGTGCGCCTCGAAGGCCGCGGCGGATCGCGCTCATACAGGTAGGCGGAGCACCGCGGCCGATGGATGGATCATTCGCGGCGAAGCCGCGGAGCGACCTGATCCTCCGATCGCCGCTCCACTTGCCGTTCTGGCTTGATTCTCCGGTCGCCGTCAGAAGATCGCCGCTCTGTCGAGAACCCGCTGGATGACAAAGAGAGCGAGCGGAATCAGGAGCGCGGAAAGGAACCCCCGCAGCGTTCCCGGGGTCCAGGGCCAGACAGGGATCTTCGCAATCGCGTCCCGCTCGATGACAAGGCTGGACATTGCCCGGTTGAGATCGCCCATGCCCGAGAGCTGAACGGCATCGATCCGCCGATGAAGCTCGGCGATGGCCCCCTCCAGGCGGGTGTTTGCCTCGGTCTGCAACCGCCCTTTCTCCCCGGCCATGCGATTGTGAATGCCCCAGAGCGGCCAGACGAAAGCTGCCACTGCCACAACCAGGCTGATCCCCAGGGGGATTGTCATCAGTGGGGTCCCCAGGATCTCGGGAACGCCTACGGCTAGGCCCAGCAGTACAAAGGTTGCGTACCATGCGAAGGTCCAGCCTATCGCGCTGCGAGCAGTGAGCCCGGAAAGGGCGTAGACGGGATCGAGACCGAAGAGGTTGACCCGCGTTGCTTTGGTATAGATGAAGCCGACCTGCCTTACTCTGCGAAAGGTGTGGTAAGCGAGGGCGAGGAACGGACCGTACCCTAGGATGCCGACGGCGAGCCAGATACCTGTCGCCAGCGGCGAAGTGAAGGCAATCGGGGCAATCGCCTTGAAGTAGTCAGGCGCCAGTAGAACCACCCCGACGCCAAGAGTGCTTCCCAGAAGGGTCGCGACCAGTGCCGGTCGTGCCGGCATGGTGGTGAGGGCACGCTCCAGGGAACTGTATTCGGCGTCGCTAACCTCCATCGCGGGACGGAACCGGGCCAACGCACGGCTTGCCTCTCGGTCCAGGTAGTGGATCAGAGCAACGGGGAGCACCGTCCATATGGGCGGGGCGAGCGGAAGCCACGCGAGGGTTCCAATCGGAAGGGACCCATCCCACCAGTGACCGGCGTGGACGAGAAGTATCCATAGAAGCGCCAATCCGAGGTAGAAGGCCCAGGCCGGACCGGGAAGGCCTTCGACCCAGTCGGTGAGGCGGTCGACCCAGCTGGGCGCTCTGGGAAGCAGGTCGTCAGCAGCCCGCTGCGGAGAGTCTGCGGTCCGGGACTCCACAGTCATCGGGGGTGCCCTGACGCAAGGCCGGCCTCAATCGGCCGACCGCGCCTAAGCCTCCCAGCGAGGTTACTCTACCTTGATCCGCTCTGTCTTGACGGCCGTCTCGCCGCCCAACTCCTCGATAGCGACATCGAGCAGGCTGCGACCCGCCAGGAGGACCTCCCGGATCGCCGCCTTCGCATGATACCGAGTCTCTGAAGGAAGCACGTGCTTCGGGATCGGCAGTCTCACGTGGAGAGTGTCGTATCCGACCTCAGGGTCCTCCTCGATATCCACGATCCGTATTCGCTCCTCCATGGGTCTAGACTCCTCCCTCTTCTTCGTCTTCGCCTTAGCCACCCTCTACCTCCTCTCGCTTGGGGAACGCAACCTTCAGATGTCCGTCCTCGAACCGGGCGTCACCCGTCGACAGCCTCGCTAGGCTTCTGGGGAGGAAGATGCTACGGCGGTACTTGCCGACCTGGACCGTCAGCACTTCTCCGGTTCTGAGGAGCGAAACATCCCCCTTCTGGACAAAGGGAAGGGGGATCATCAGGTCGAACCCCTCCTCTACCTCATCGATTCGATGCGTCTCGCCGGTGAACAGGACCTGGGAGGGGTCGGTGTCCTGGAACATCGCCTCGCCCATCCGTTCCAGCATCTCTTTCCCTACCACTTCCCGCTCGAAGTATGGCGCTTTGAAGATCGGCACCGGAGAAAACGCCTCCTCGACCTGAGCCAGGTATTCGGCCTGAGGCTCCTTCCAAGACTTGAAGTATCCCTTCTCCAATGCCTCGGGGGGCATGATCCGATTGCAGACGATGGCATCCGTCAGGTACCCGTATAGGTTCAGGTAGGTGTAGGTCCGCTGAGACTCTTGGATGACCATCTTCTCTGGGTTGAGGACGAGCCGCATGCTGGAGACGCGGGGGTCCCCGAGAACCTGGTGGAGCTGATCGAGCTGGACGAACAGCGCCTCCACGGCGTCCAGGGTCGCACGATCCGGCATGGGCATGTTGTTCAGGAGGGGCCGGGCGACGGGTCCCAGGGTCAGGATCGCCCTCCTCTCGAGGGGGAAGAGGTGCTCGAACCACCAACGGCCCACATCCGGAAGGGAGAGGAGCCGCAGCGTCTCAGCGGTAGGGGCGCAATCTACGATCACCACTTCGAAGCTTTCGTCGCGGATGTGCTGGTCGATCCACAGGAGGCTGGCCCCCTCATCCATCCCGGGGATGACGCTCATCTCCTCGCTGAGGACATCGCTCACCCCTCGCCAGGAGAACAGGGCCGCCATGTAGCGCTGCAAGTTCCCCCAGTGCTTGTGTATCGAATAGTAGACGTCGACTTCCTGGCCCCACAGCCCGTCGGCGATGGCGGTCGGCTCGGGACCGAGCTCGGTGTCGAAGGAGTCGGACAGGCTGTGGGCCGGATCCGTGCTTAGCACGACCGTCCGGTACCCCAGCTTCGCGCACCGCAGGGCCGTGGCCGCCGCCGCGCTGGTCTTCCCAACCCCGCCCTTTCCGCTGTAGAGGATGATCCTCATGCAGGCTCCTTCTCCTGGATCCTCGGTTCGTAGGCTCCGTCAGATCCCAACTGCTGGGCCAGATCCTCCGGGTCTGTGACAGGCGCTTTGCACAGAAATCTCTGGCAGACGTATGCGGTGGGCTTCCCTCCCGTCATCGGCCTGTCCGCGAGAAGGGGAATCGCCTCCCTGACGCGACCGTCGTCCGGCTCCCCCAGCGCGACCACGCTGTTGGGAAGATAGCGACGGGCCACAATATTCACAAGCGATCGGGTACCGTCCTGTTCGCGAGGCCCGACGATGGCAATCTCTTGCGGCGTCGCTAGCTGAAGGTCGAGCGCGGAGAGGGCCCGCCCGAATCCCGTGGGGTGCCTTGCCGCCGACTGGGCGATAAGTCTCAGGATCTCCTCCGCACGGCGCTCGTACTCCGTCTCGCCCGTGTACGCGGTCCAGCGCAAGAGGACCTCGGCGGCGACGGAGTTGCCGGAGGGTGTGGCGCCATCAGAGAACTCCTTGGGCCGCGTGATCAGGGCCTCCTGATCCTTCCCCGTCTGGAAGAAGCCCCCCACCTCCTCGTCCCAGAACAGCTCCACCATCGCCTGGACCAGCTTCGCGGCCGAGTCAAACCACGCGGGGTCGAAGTCGGTCTGATACAGCTCCAGCAACCCATCGGCCAGGAATGCGTGGTCCTCCAGAAACCCTTTGACCTTTCGCTGCCCGTCCTTCCACGTGTGCAGAAGCCGTCCGTCCTCGAAGAGATTTCCCAGTAGGAACCGAGCGTTGCCCTGAGCGGCCGCCCTGTAGTCCTCCCGCCCCAACACGCGAGCGGCCTCCGACAGTGCCGACAACATCAGCCCGTTCCATCCGACCAGCACCTTCTCGTCACGGCCGGGAGCCACGCGCCCTCCCCGGTGCGCGAGCATCTTCTGCCGACTCCTGGCAATCACCTTCTTCAGTCGCTTGTCGGAAATCTTGCAGAGGTGGGCGACCACATCCTGATCCTTGGGCAGGTGGAGGATGTTCTTGCCCTCGAAGTTCCCACCCCCAGTGACGTCGTAGTACTGCGAGAAGATGTCGCCGTCTGTCTCCCCGAGCACCTCGACCACTTCATCCGGGGTCCAGACGTAGTACTTGCCCTCCTCGCCCTCGCTGTCTGCGTCCTGCGTCGCGAAGAATCCCCCATCCGGATGGGTCATCTCTCGGAGCACGTAGTCGAGCGTCTCCTCGACCACGCGCCGGTACAGGGCCTTGCCCGTGACCTGGTAGGCGTGAAGATAGACTCGAGCCAGGAGGGCGTTGTCATACAGCATCTTTTCGAAGTGGGGGACCAACCACATTCGGTCCACGGAGTACCGGTGGAACCCGCCCCCCAATTGGTCGTAGATCCCCCCGCGGGCCATCTTCTCCAGAGTGCGCTCTGCCATTTGGAGCGCGCGCAGCGACCCCGTCCGGAGGTGGCTTCGCAACAGAAACTCCAGAGCGTGCGCCGGAGGGAACTTCGGGGCCGTTCCAAATCCTCCGTGGGTCGCGTCGTAGGTTGTCTCGAGCGCGCCTATCGCCCGATCCAGGAGGCTCGGTTCGAGGTCCACGTTCTCCGGAGCTATGAGCCGTGAGCGATTCAGGTGCTCGACCAATGTCTCTCCGGTCTGTTGGATCTCTTCCTTTCGCTCCCGGTAGGCCTCGGCCACCCCTATCAGGAGATCGCGGAAGGCAGGCAGCCCGTGCCGGGGCTCCGGCGGATAGTAGGTCCCACCGTAGAAGGGAATCCCTTCGGGGGTCAGAAACACCGTCATTGGCCAGCCGCCGTGCCCGGTCATGGCCTGGACCGCATCCATGTACACGGCGTCCAGGTCGGGTCGCTCTTCTCGGTCCACCTTGATGCTGATGAAGTGCGCGTTCATGATGCGGGCAGTCTCCTCATCCTCGAAGGACTCCCGCTCCATTACGTGGCACCAGTGGCAGGCTGCGTATCCAATTGACAGCAGGATCGGTTTGTCTTCTTCCCCTGCTCTCCTCAGCGCCTCCTCGCCCCACGGATACCAGTCCACGGGGTTGTGGGCGTGCTGCAGGAGATAAGGACTGGTCTCGTGGATCAGCCGGTTGGCGTGGTGGGTCATCGTCTAAGAGCCTCGGATAGAGAATACTCCATCAACGGCGGGCGGACCAAGGTGCCGCCGCTCGGGCCACGAACGATGTTCGCACGATGTCTTTGACCGTGGCTGTACTCTGCCCTACGATCCCTCCTCGAATGGCCGCAAAGCCGCTGAAGAGGACTTCGTTGCGAGTACAGGCAGGGGCGAGGACCGACAGCCCCTGCCAGCGAATACTCTATCCATCCGACGGAAGAAGGAAGTGCAGGTGAGAGAGCACCGACTGCTCATCAACGGGGAGTGGGTCGACGGTGGGCTCCCGCTGGAGGTCACGAACAAATACTCCGGCGAGGTGATCGGGTCCATCCCCACGGCGCGCCGTGACGAGGTGGATGCAGCCCTTGCGGCGGCTCAGCGCGCAGCGCCGGAAATTGCGGGGCTTCCAGCCCATAGGAGGGCCCAGATCCTTGTGAGAACGTCCGATGCCATCCGCGACCGACGCGAAGAGTTCGCTACTACTATTGCCGCCGAGGCAGGAAAGGCGCTTAAGTGGGCTCGCATCGAGGTGGATCGGGCTGTGTCCACCTTTGCTCTCGCCGCAGAGGAGGCCAAGCGGGTACACGGCGAGACGGTACCCCTGGATGCGGTTCCCGCCGGCGAGGGGTACTTCGGCTTCTATCTGCGCCGGCCGGTGGGGGTGGTGGCGGCGATCACACCCTTCAACTTCCCCCTCAATCTGGTGGCCCACAAGTTGGCTCCTGCGGCGGCCGCGGGTAACTCAGTGGTCCTGAAGCCGGCCTCCCTCACCCCAATCAGCGCCGTGCTGCTCTGCGAAATCATGCATGAAGCGGGGCTCCCGGCTGGCGCGCTGAACCTGGTGATAGGGAGTGGCAAGACGGTTGGCGAGTGGCTGGTCTCCGATCCGAGGGTCGCCAAGGTCACTTTCACCGGGAGCGGAGCGGTAGGCCGACGCATCACGGAGATCGCAGGGATCAAGAAGATCACACTCGAGCTGGGGAACACCTCACCGGTGATCATCGCTCCCGATGCCGACTTCGATCACGCGGCCCAGCGCTGCGCCGTCGGTGCCTACTACAACTCGGGCCAGGTCTGCCTCTCGGTGCAGCGCATCTATGGGCAGGGGACGGCGTATGAGCCGTTCGTGGAACGGTTCGTCGGAGCCAGCGAAGCGATGGTCGTGGGCGATCCTCTGGATGAGCGGGTGGACGTGGGTCCCATGATCGCTGAGGCCGAGGCCGTGCGGATCGAGGGTTGGGTGAATGAGGCCACAGACGGTGGCGCTCAGGTCTTGGCCGGCGGGGTCCGCGAGGGGTCCGTGTACCATCCAACGGTCCTGGGCTCGGTTTCCGACGAGATGAAGGTCGTCTCCCGGGAAGCCTTCGCTCCCGTGGCCTCGGTCATCCCGACCGTCGACTTCAAGGAAGCGCTCGAGAGGGCCAACGCCACCGAGTACGGCCTCCAGGTGGCGGTCTTCACCCGCGACATCGACCGGGTGCTCCAAGCGGTGCGGGCCCTGGATTTCGGGGGCGTGATCGTGAATGACTCTCCGGCCTTCCGCGCCGACCACATGCCGTACGGAGGGAACCGCATGAGCGGCCTCGGTCGGGAGGGGCTGCGCTACGCAATCGAGGAGATGACCAACATCCAGATGGTGGCCATCCGGTCGCCATCGTGAGCCCCGCCCCTCGGGTCCATCTCGCCCCGGAAATAGCCCGGAAGCATCAGCCGTGACCCTGACCCACCGCGAGCTCGTTGCGAAGAATCGGGACTTCACTCTGACCTCGTGGACCTCCCAGAAGGCCTGGGACCCCCTTTCTGCCCTGAGAGGCGAAGGAGTGCACTTCTGGGACGCCGACGGCAATCGCTTCCTCGACTGGTCCTCGCAGCTTGTGAACGTCAACATCGGTCACGGCCACCCCCAAGTGATCGCCGCCATCCATGAGCAGGCCAAGCGTCTGACGTACGCCTACCTGGGCATCGCGACTGAGCCACGCGCTCGCCTGGCCAAGATGCTGTCCGAGATCACCCGGGAGATCTGAAGAAGACCTTCTTCACGGTCGGCGGCGCCGACGCGGTCGAGACGGCCCTCAAGCTTGCTCGGCTGTACACGGGCCGCGAGGAGGTGCTCTGGTCTGGGATGACCTACAGCAGCCACCCCCTCGCCTGCGCTGCAGGGATCGCCAACATTGAGGTGTATCGAGAGCAGTATCCTGTCTCGCGTTCACGCGAGATGGGGAAACTGTTGCGAGCCGGGCTCGTGGACCTGGCCGAGAGCCACCCTTGTGTGGGAGACGTCAGGGGCACCGGGCTCCACCACGTTCTCCACCTGGTGAAGGACCGCGAGACACGCGAGCCGCTCAGCGCCTTCAACGAGCCGCTCAGCGAAGCCATGCAGGCGGTCGTGGCCTCGCTGCGCAATAGCGGCGTCAGCACCTTGGTCCGGTGGAACTGGGTCTTCAACGCCCCGCCGCTCGTCATCTCGGAGGAGGAGCTCCGGCTGGGGCTTGATGCTCTAGATCAGGCGCTGGGCCAGGCCGACCGGTTCTACGGAGCGTAGTTCTACTCTCCTAGCTGAGCGCCGACCTAGGTCCGCTCGCCGCCAGAGGGGCCGGCGCTCCAGGGCCGGCTCGACCGGAGGCTGGTGTCAACCAGGCTAGCAGTCCGGACCGTGTACCGCGCACGCAGCGAGCGGGCCGCCCCTTGCTCTCGGCCCGCCCGCAGTCCCCGCAGAAAAGCTGCGTTGACGACCTAGGAGTAGTATCCTTAACACACGAACCGACTGGAAGATACGGATCGTCGGCCAGGGCGCCTTTTGACAGGCGTGCGGACCGGGGATATCCTCTGTAGGTCGGCCCGAGCGTCTCGCAGATCTCTCGGGTGGGTCTCATGGTATGTGCCCCGGCAGACCGTCTTGGGCCAGCGGTAGACTCTTGCCCCGCTCCCCCTTCGCGTGTCTGTCACTTAATCGGGTCCATCCCGCGCGAGGAGCGAGGTCAAGCCCTCGTCGAATTCGCTCTCGTGCTGCTCTTCATCATCATCCCGATCACCATCGGGTTTGCCGACGGGAGCATCCTCTTCTTCAAGTATGTGGGACTGGCGAGCACCGCCCGCGAGGGGGCTCGCGCCGGGGTGATCTACCAGTCCCCCTCCTCCGTACCCGTCGGGGAGACCTCTTGCAGCTTCGTGTCTACCGTCGATGCCGCCCGAGAGGGATTCATCCGGAACCATGTAGACCAGGTCATGGTTCCCCTGATCCCGTACGATCCCATATCCAACAATGGGGCCACAACGGTATCTGTCGGTTACGATCATGACCACGACGGGATCTTCGGGGAGGTCCCGGACGACACCGTCCCGGAGATCGTCTCGGGCATCTGTGATCCTTTCCGCGATGGGGACGCCGTCCGCGTGCAGATCACGCACACCCACTCTCCCATCTTGGGGCTGGTCATAAATCTAGTATCCACGCTAGACCTCTCTACCGATGCGGTGATGATCGTTGAACCGGGAGCGTCATTCCCGGGTGCATGATGTGGTGAACGTGGTGAGAGCGCGTCAACCCGGAGATGGGCAGGCCATGGTCGAGACGGTTCTGATGCTCGCCTTTGTCCTCGTGCTCATGCTGGCCATCATCGAGTTTGGCTTCATCATCTGGGCCAGCGTTCAGGTCACCAATGCCACCAGAGTAGGTGCGCGGGCCGGTACCCTGCAC
The DNA here is from genome assembly GCA_964348195.1 of uncultured Anaerolineales bacterium. Lineage (GTDB taxonomy): Bacteria > Chloroflexota > Anaerolineae > UBA7937 > JACPPX01 > CAYGBX01. Next base: position 2,708 of record CAYGBX010000022.1, on the reverse strand, counting down.
AACACCGCTTCGTCCCCGTCGTGCCTCACGACCGTGTCGCGGGCCGTTGGCGGGAATGGCGAAACGCGAGGTGAGCTGCCTGCCGACTGGACGATCACCCTCGATGTATCCGACAACTGCGACAACGACACGCTGTCCGCTGGCGACGAGCTGACGGTTTCGGTGACGTATGACTTCTCGCTTCCCTTCGTATCGAACCTCCGGCCACTGAGCGACCTGGTGGGCCCCACTTTCACCATCCAGCGCTCTAGCGTGATGCGGGTGCAATAGGCAGGAGCGACATGGCTAGGATCGGGCCAGTGTTGAGGCGAGTGATCCAGCGCGGGGAAACCGGCCAGGCGGCCGTTCTGATCCCGCTGCTGGCACTGCTGGCCTTTATCGCTCTTGCGGCGCTGGCTATCGATGGGGGGAGCCTCTATCTGGCCCGGAGGGCGCTCCAGAACCAATCCGATGCCGCCTGTCTCGCAGCCGCGGTTGAGCTGGCCCAGGGAGGCACAACCGGAGACGCCCAGACCGCGGCGGAGAACTACGTGATCCTGAACGGCGGCGGACCGGAGCGCTACACGCCGGTGACCGGCTCAGGAGTGGATCTCATTCGTGGAATCTCGGTAGGGGGCCTGGAGGTCCGCGTGGCCCTCCAGCGGGATGTGCCCACAGTGTTCACAGCCCTCATTGGACGGCCGCCGACCATCGTAGGCGCTCGCAGCCGCTGTAATGCCGAGGCCGGCGGCGGACTCCTCCCCATTGCCATCAAGCGATACGGCGAGGACGGGGACCTCACCGCCAGCCTAGGCGGCACTTGTGAGGACGGCGGGAATGGGACCTGCACCAATCCCGCCGGCCCCGACGGCCTCATGGACGATGTGGACTGCACCAACAACACGCCACCCCCCGGCTTCTCGTGCGACACGAGGTACGGGCTCGACCTGGGAGGTGCGGGGCAGGGGGCCAATCCGGCCCCTTGGCACAATGTGGTGGACTACACCAAGTCGGCAGGGAGCGACATCATCACGGCCTGGCCTCAGTTCGACAACCCTGCCGACCCCGGCGACCCCGCCGACCCGCAGTGTTTGTTCCTTCCGCCATTCGACGTCGGCTGCCCTCCCAACCCAGTCGTGAATGGGCCATCCGGCGTTCCTGGGAGGGGTATGTATATCGTGGGGGACGGCGCCTTCGCCAACGTCGCATCGGGCCTGGACTTCCGGTTCTTCGTCAGCCTCGACGTGCGGTGCATCACCTGCGGCGCCAACCGTTGGTACAACCCAGCGATCCCGGTTCAACCCACGACTTCGGTGCAGACCTTGAAGAGTCTGGGGCAGCACTGGATGTGCCACGGGTACATAGGGGATCTCCCCGTTCCTGGAGACCAGATAGGGGCCTTCAGCGGCGCTGACGCCAACCAGGCCGCCGGCGAGTTGGCCGAGTGCTACGACCCAGGCGACGTGGTGTCCGTCATTGTCTATGACGGCACCCTATTCCAGGATCCCGACTTCGAACTCGAGATCCTCCCTTCTGCCCAGTCCGTATCTTGGGACGACACCTTGGGGGTTCTACCTGGGGTCGAGGAGCCCGGAGTGGACCTGTTCGGTCCCGCCCAGCCCTGTGGCTCGCCCGACTCCGGCGCGCTGTTCCCGGGCTGCGCGGAGTATGCTGTGACGTTGACTCCGGACTCCAACTTCGTGTCAACCGGAGTTGAGCTAACCCTCTACGCGTCCGATGCCGACTACTGGTCAGGGGCACTGGAGGCCAACACCACGGACATCGTTGCCTCATGGAACCGCCCGGACGACATCCCTCCGGGTGGAGATGGCTTCGAAGATCCGCTCATCGCACAGACCACCGTCCCCGTCGACGCGGCAAGTCCCGTCACGCTCCCCTTCTACGTTTGGGAGCGTGGGCTGGCTCATCGACCCATGGCCAGGACCATCTTTGTGGACGCATTTGACCCGGGCACGCAGCGTCACCACCTCACCTCTGCTCGACTCGTCATTGGCACCCCGGGTACTCAAGACTTCGCCATGACCCTCGGGAACGATCCTCTCGTTGAAGTGCAGCGACCGAGTTCCGGAACCCAACAGGTGCGCTGGGATCTCGACTACGAGGACATCGGCGAGGCCGCGCCTTCGGGCCCGCAGCCATTCCTCTTCTGGTGTGGGCTGGATCTGACCGGGTTTGACTGCAACCCGTCGGTCGACCCCGCTGGGCGCCCGCTCGGAATCACGCCGTCATGGAGCCCAACGGGCATGGGCTGGCGGCTAACGATTCGCGTGGACAACACGGCAGCGATACAGCGGCACTTCTTCAAGATCTCCTCGCCGATGGGCTCTACAAACACCCCGGGGGACGCGTTTCCGCCCAACGGGCACTTCGTCATGGGAGGATTCGACGTCATCGCGCAGGGGACGGGATCCGCAGCGAACGTGAACAGCTTCGTCACCGTTTTGGGCTACGCCCAGGTCGAGCTCCTGGCCTTCGATGCCAACTCGGCCGTGGGCCGTGTCGTAGACGCTTTCGCCGACTCGGGCGAGATCCCGAGGACGCTGGTGCCGCGTCTACTTCCCTGGGACTAGAGTCTCTCAGCTCCTGAGGGTCGAGTGGCGCCGCTCCGCGGCTGCCTCGTGTCCCGTCCCGCGGCATCGCGAGCGGGCCTTGGCTACTTCCCTGGGACTAGAGTCTCTCAGCTCCTGAGGGTCGAGTGGCGCCGCTCC
>CAYGBX010000021.1:20777-32080 GCA_964348195.1 uncultured Anaerolineales bacterium | reverse complement strand
CGTTGGGTCCCAAGTACCCGTAGATCTCTCCGCGTGGGACCTCGAGGTCCAGTCCGCGGAGGGCTCGAACGCTCCCGTAGTTCTTCACGAGGTCATCGACTCGAATCGCCCAATCCTCTGCCATCTCCTCCTCCCTTCAAGGCGATCTCGGTCAGCGGTCGACGGTCAGTCGTCCATTGAGGACCTCCCCCGGCACCGTTGGATGTTGAACCCCTCCCCCCTTGGGGGGGGTATAGAAGACCGTAGCACGGTAAGGTCCAAATCAGGTCCAAATCAGGTCCAAATCAGGTCCGAATTGAGTCTCAGAATCCGATCCGCTGGCCGTCGCGTCCCTAGGCTTACGCTGTTGAGGTCAGAAAGCTTGCCGGGGAGCGATCGAAGGCTGCCTTGCACCCACGTGCGCAGAAGTAGTACGTCCGGCCCCGGAACTCTGAGCGACCAGCGGCCTCATTCTCAAACACCGTCATCCCGCACACGGGATCCACATGCGCCTCCGTCGCATCTCCGCTGCCCAGTGCACTGATTGCCAGTCCCGGGGCGGTCAGCGGAATGCCGTCGCCACCGGCAGCCATCGAGCTCTTCTCGGGGATGTCGATGACCCTCTTGAATCGGGGACGTATATCCACGCTGCGCAGCCGGTTGGCGTTGCCTACCACTGTAGTGGACGAGGTGGCCATGGCGATCTCCGCCAGCACCGGATGCATCCAGCCGATGACGGCCAGGGGAATCATGGCGACGTTGTAGAAGAACGCCCAGAAGAGGTTCTGCCGAATCCTCCTGAAGGTTGCCCGGCTCAATTTGATCGCGCTCACGACACCTGAGAGCTCGCCTCGCACCAGTGTCACGTCCGATGCTTCGATCGCGATGTCGGTCCCGGTCCCGATGGCGATCCCCACATTGGCCTGGGTGAGGGCGGGTGCGTCATTGATGCCATCCCCCACCATGGCCACCAGGCCGTACTGGTCTTGGAGATTCTGGATCTCAGTGACCTTGCCCTCTGGCAAAACCTCGGCCAGGACGTGATCGATCCCGACCCGCCGCGCGATGGCTTCGGCCGTCCGCTGGTTGTCTCCGGTGATCATGGTCGATTCGAGTCCCATGAGCCGGAGCTCCATGATGGCCTCCACGGAGTCCTCCTTGAGAGTGTCTGCTACGGCGACGACCCCGCCCACGGACCCGTTGATGCCGACCAACATAGCCGTCTTGGCCTCCCCTTCGAGCCGCGAGAGCTCGGCCTCAACGAGGTCGCTCTCCAAGCCGTGCTCTGCCAAGAGTCGTCGTGATCCCACCAGCACGCGGTCGCCGTCCACCGAGGCCACAATCCCCTTGCCGCGGACGGCCAGGAAGTCCTGCGGCTCGCCCAGGCCCAGTCCGCGGCTCTCCGCCATCTGCACTACGGCTCGGCCCAGGGGGTGCTCGCTGCCCCGCTCGGCGGAGGCAGCGATCCTGAGGACCTCGGCCTCGTCGAAGCCATCAAGCGGAACCACGTCGGTCACCTCGGGCTTCCCTTTGGTGATCGTCCCGGTCTTGTCCAAGACCACCATCTGGACGTCCTTGAGGGTCTGAATTGCTACGCCGGAGCGAATCAGGATTCCGTTCTCAGCGCCCACACCGCTCCCCACCATCAGAGCGGTCGGGGTGGCCAGGCCAAGGGCGCAAGGGCAGGCGATCACCAACACCGCGACCGTGGAGACGATAGCTAGGGTCATGACTCCAAGATCAGGATCCACCCAAGGGAGGAAGGATCCTGCCGCCACCAGTGGCTCCATGGCTGCGGGAAGAAGCACCCAGGCCACCACCGTAAGGAGGGCGATACCGATGACCACAGGGACGAACACCCCCGTCACCCGGTCGGCGAACTCTTGGATGGGGACCTTGGTTCCCTGGCACTCTTCCACGAGCTTGATCACCTGGGAGAGGAAGGTATCCTTGCCCACCTTCGTCGCTTCGACCCGGAGCAGGCCCTCCTGGTTGACGGTGGCACCGATCACCTCATCTCCGTGTCGTTTGGTGATGGGCATGGACTCGCCGGTGGCCATCGACTCGTCCACCGCGCTGTCGCCCTCCAGGACCCTACCGTCGGTGGGGATCTTCTCCCCTGGTCGGACCACCATGACGTCGCCGACCGCCACCCTCTCGATCGGGACTTCCACCTCCCGGCCATCCACGAGTACGCGAGCCGTCTTCGCGCCCAGCTCAAGGAGCTTCCTGATCGCCCGCGAGGCGCGGCCCTTGGCGGTTTCCTCCACATAGCGCCCCGTAAGGTGGAACGCCATGATCATGGCTGCCACCCCTGAGTAGTTCGCGACGGGGAAGAAGAATGAGGCTGGCCCCGTGACGAGAGACACGCCTGTCCCCAAGGCAATGAGGGTGTCCATGTTAGCGAAGCCGTGACGCGCGGCTGCCCAACCGCCTCGGTAGGTGCCTCGGCCGACCCAGAAGAGGACAGGCAGAGCAAGGAGAATCACTCCTACGTCGTAGATGAACTGGCTGGGCCAGGCGATGCCGAACAGCATCTCGGCGAACATCCAGATGATGATGGGCACTGTGAAGCCCCAAGCCACCCGCATGCGAAAACGGGCGGCTGCCATCTTGATCTCCTCGTAGTCCGGCTCCTCCTCTTCCTCGTCCTCGGACACCTCTGCGGTGTCTTCGATCACCTCATACCCGGCTTCTGCGACAGCTCGCCGGAATTCGTCAGGGCCTACGACTCCGGGGACAAAGGTGACGGTGGCCTTCTCCGAAGCCAGATTGACACTGGCGGTGACCACCCCAGGCAGCCGGCGGAGCGCCTTCTCCACGTGGGCCACGCAGGATGCACAGGTCATGCCCCCTATGGGCAGCGTGAGCGTCTCGGTGGGCACCTCGTAGCCCGCCTCCTGCACCGCAGCAACGAGGTCCGACGTGCTCACTCTCTTGGCGTCCAGGGTCACGGTTGCGCGCTCGGTCGCCAGGTTCACTTTTGCCTCGACCACTCCCTGAGTGCCCTTGAGCGCCCCTTCCACATGCGAGACGCAGGACGCGCAGGTCATCCCGATGACGGGGAGCGTGAGTTCAGTTGACGCTTTCATGGTGGTGTCCTCTCTGGTATCCGACGCTGTCTTCTCCTGGCAGTGCCCAGGAACGGACGCAGGGTTTCCCCAGTGCGCAGGCCGAGAATAGCCCGCAGATGTGACGGGGCGTTGACGGTTCTATGAAGGTTTGGTGAAGGTTGGGATCAGTCGGCTAGAGGTAGGGTGAAGGTGAAGGTGCTCCCCTGGTCAGGTCCGGAACTGGAGGCCCAGATCTGACCGCCCTGCGCCTCCACAAGGTGTTTGGCGATTGTCAGTCCGATGCCGCTGCCACCTCCCAACCGAGAGCGGGATCGGTCGACGCGAAAGAAGCGCTCGAAGACCTGAGGCAGGGCGCTCTCTGCGATACCGATACCCGTGTCCCGAACGGAGATCACCAGCGATGAGTCTTCTCGATGCGCGCGAACGGTGACCTCGCCTCCGCTGGGTGTGTAGTGTAGGGCGTTCCCCATGAGGTTGAGGAGCACCTGGATAACCCGACCGGGATCGGCGCGCGCCTCGGGCAGGTCGGATCTCAGCTCGAGTTCGAGGTCCACTCCTTTGTCCTCGAACTGGGTTCGGAGCCGATCAGCCGCTGCCCTGATCAGATCTGGCACAGCCACAGCCCGGGCGCTAAGTGGGATCTCACCAGCCTCAGCCCCTGACAGCTCCTCCAAATCGAGCACCAGGCGCTGGAGGCGGGCCGCTTCACGTTGCACGTTCTGCAGGGTGGCCGGCTCGGACGGGAGCACCCCGTCCATCAGCCCTTCCATGAGGCTCGTGATGTTGCCTAGGGGGGTTCGGAGTTCGTGAGCCACATCGCCGATCAGTTCCATGCGCCGCTCATCGGTTCGCTCCAGCGTCGCGGCCATCCTGTTGAAGTTCCGGGCCAGGTCGCCGAGCTCGTCCGCGCTCGGCACCCGGACACGCTGATGGTAGTCGCCGCGGGCGATTCGCTGGCTCGCCTTGGTCATGGCCTCAATGGGGCGGGTGATCCGACGAGCCGTGTACAGACCAACCGCTACTGCCGCCGCGATTGCTGGGAGCGCGGCAACCACGAGGATGTCGTTGACCGCAGCGGTGAAGGTCTGGCGGAGATCAGCCACAAGGGCAGGGCTCTCCCCGCCGAGCGCCTCCATCCGGGCTATGTGTCGGTCGAGCGCTTCAGGTGCCTGAAAGCGGGCGGTGGCAGCCAGCACGGCGACCCCGATTAGGATGATCACCATGTAAGAAAGCAGGAGCTTCCATCCCAGGCTACGGCCTATGGCTGATATGAGCTTCATGCGGGTCTGTCCTCGAATCGGTAGCCGACTCCCCTGACTGTTACGACCAGACCAGGAGTTGCTGGATCATCCTCAACCTTTCGACGGATCCGTCGGATGTGCACGTCAACCACCCTCTCGTCCCCGTAGTACTCGTATCCCCACACCTGTTCAATGAGTTGGTCGCGACTCAGGACCCGGCCGGAATGTCGGGCAAGGGCGTGGAGAAGGTCGAACTCTGTAGGGGTCAGTTCGAGGGAGACCTCGTCTTTCCAGGCCTTCCGAGCCGCTGGATCGATGCGCAGGCGATCGAAGCTGAGAATCGGCTCCGCCACCTGAGGGGCACGGCCACGGCGAAGAATGGCCCTGACTCTAGCAACCAGCTCCCTAGGGCTGAAGGGCTTGGTCAAGTAGTCGTCAGCCCCGACTGTCAGTCCCACGACCCTGTCCGTCTCGTCAGCCTTTGCGGTTAGCATGAGGACGTAGAGATCCGATCCCTGACGAAGCCGTTGGAGCACCTCCAGTCCGTCCATACCAGGCAGCATGATGTCGAGAACGACCAGGTCAGGACGGTAGGCGGCGGCTGCCTTGAGCGCACTGGGGCCGTCCTCCGCAGCGTGCACGGTGTACCCTTCGTGCTCGAGGTATGCCCTGACCGTTTTGACGACGGTCGGCTCGTCGTCCACAACTAGCACGGTTGGCGCGGCCACTGGACGTAGCCCCTAGAGGGCCATCCAAGCGCTCTTGGCTGGCACACCCATGACTAGGCAGCTCCGATCCAAGTATAGGGCCAGGAGCCCGCGCCACGCACTCCCCGGAGGGGGCGCTCGGTGGGCGGACGCGAGCGCATCCTCACTTCCATACTTCCATTCAGGGTCCCCGGCCACGGCTTGCCCCTACGTGAGTTTCCTCGTCTAGCCAGGTCGCTGCGGAATCTCCAGAGCGAGCACGCCGTGGAGCACTGGCACCAGGGCCACATAGCGGATCTCACTGCTAGCCAAGTCCACGACCGCCAGTTGGCCACTGCCGCTCACGGCAACCAAGAGCGCGGTGCCATCGGGGGTAAAGGCAACGTGATGCGGATGCGGCCCCACGACAAACTCGTCGAGCAGCTCATAGGTGTGGGCGTCAAGAATCCACACTCGGTTGTCGTCGGTCCACGAGGAAACGGCGACGAGGTTGCCGTCGCGACTCACCGCCGGGTGCTGGGCCCGTCCCGGGAGCAGCGGCTCGGCCAAGACTTGGCGGCTCTCACGATCCACGACTGTCACGTGACCGTCGTTCCAATGACCCACCCAAATGGTCCGGCCGTCGGGCGTGATCTTGAGGTCATGGGGGTCGCGGCCCGTCTCAATCTGCGCCGAGATCTCGTCGGTCTCCAGGTCGATGATCGCAAGCCCCGGGCCGCCGCGGTAGGTCACCCAGGCTTCGCGGCCGTCGGGCGTGATGATCAGATCGTGCGGCTCGGGGCCCAGACGGATATCGCCAACCACCTCTTGACTCTCCAGGTCCATGATCCACACGCGGTGGGCCATGCCATCGGCAATGTACGCCTGACTTCCGTCGGGAGTGACTGCAATGTCGTGGGGGTAGATTCCGACCGGTATGCGAGCGAGTTCCTGGTTCAGCGCTACGTCTATGATCGAGATCTCTCCCGCGAGCACGTGGGAAACAAGCAGTCGGGTTTCGTCGCGGGTGACGGTGAGATTGTGGGGGCCGTCCCCCACCGGAATCTCAGCGACGATCTCCAAGGTAGCGAGATCGATCACCATGACAAGGTCCGCGCCTTCGGCGGTGACATAGGCGAAGAGCCGCGCTGGCACCGGAGTGGGGGTGGGGACCAGAGTGGGCGAGGGCGACGGGACTGACGCGGCGGTGGGGGAGGGCGTCGGAGTTGGAGAGCGCGAGGGAGTCGCCGCTTCAGGCACAGGACCGCATCCTGTGACCAAGCCCAGGATCAGTGCGATGAGGGCAAAGAGCGATCGCACCATGCTAGCATCGACCGCCAAGGAGGCCTCTTTGCCGGCGCGGTGGGACCGAGGAGGCGGGGACAGGCTCATTGAGCCTCTATCCGGCGAACGGGGATGGCCGTCAGCTCCACCTCAACCGGTGCGTCCAGAGCCTCACTTAGGCGTGACCGCAGCCTCTCTACCGCGGCCGCCGACAGATCTCCGGGAGTGTAGACGGTGGCGGTCACGGCGATGATCGGCCCGTCTCGGCGAAACTCGAAGCTGGTCAGTTCCAGGTCGGGAATCTCATCCATCTCGGCTACCAGCACCCGCTCTATGGAATGACGAGTCTGGACATCACCCACGGTCCCCACTACAACCGCCGCCAGGGGTATTGTGATGAGAACGACCAGACCTGCCGAGATCAGGAGCCCCATCCGCAATCTAGCTTCTCGCTCTCCGTGCTCAGCGGGACGGAAGCCGAGGAGAAGGAACGTAACTGCACCGGCCAGGACGATCGCGATCAGGTTGGTGGCGAAGAGGAGCCCCCCTCCCCTCGCCACATCGCCATCGGCCAGGGCCAGTCCGATGCCCACCACTCCGAGCGGTGGAAGCAGGGCGACTGCGATCGCCACCCCTGGCAGAGCCGTGGCGACGTCTCTCCGCGCCAACGCGTAGGAGCCTGCCGCTCCCGAGGCCAGGGCGATGGCCAGGTCGAACAGGTTTGGTTGGGTTCGGACCGCCACTTCATGGGTTACGGCCCTTAGTGGGGAGATCAGGGCGAGGACGGCGGCCATCCCTACCGTCACCGCGATCCCCTTGACGGTGGACTCCACCGAGATCCTGAGCAGCCGGAAGTCCCCTCGCACCACTGAAAGGCCCAGAGCCAGCACCGGCGCAAAGAGCGGGGCCACCAGCATGGCTCCGATGATGACGGCCGTTGCATCCTGCAGCAATCCGTAGGTGGAGATGATCGCCGCCAGACCGATCATGACGAAGAAGTCCACGTCGGGCCGGGCGCTCCGGCGCACCTGCTTGTAGACTTCTACCTGCTCCCCGCGGGTGAGAGTGGGTAGGGCCTGAAACACGGTGTCCCAGGCCCTCTTGAGCCAAATCCTCGGTAGCGCCCGGTGGCGCCTCACCACCACCACGGGCGCCGGGCAGGTCCGGGCCACCTCCTCCGCGATCGTGCCGAAGAGCACCTGGTCGAGCAGGCTCTCCTCGGAGGAGCCTATGAGGACCAAGTCCGCGTCCGCCGCAGCTTTGGCGATGCCGTCGGCAACGCTGTCGGCGACGACCAAGCGGGTTTCGAACTGGATCTCCTCGCTGTCAGGCTCCTCGCCGTCTCGGGTCCCCCAAGCCGCTTCCTTTCGCATGATCGCCAGGGTGGCGTCGATCCGCTCCCGTCCTTGCGCTCTCTCTTCTTCAGTGGCATCGGGATCCGCCACATACACGGCCGCGGCCGTCGCCCCGTGTGCACGCGCTAGAACTGCGGCGAACCGGCTGGCGAGCGGAGCATGCGGTCCTCCAGCCGTGGGGACGAAAATTCGGCGTAACTGTAGCCCAGAGGGAATTTCACCGTTGGCTACCGGGGCGGCATCCAGCCTAGCAGCCTTCTCCGCCACCACCGCCACATCGCACGCAGCTCCGCGCACAACGGGGTCGAGCACCGGGCCGAGCCGGCCTCCCCGACGCCCGTCCTGGGGGGACCAGGACAGGAGGATCAGATCGCATTTCTCTTCAACGGCGGTGTCCAGGATCCCGTCAGCCGTGTTCAGGGCGAGCCGGGTGATAGGGAAGGTCGGCACGCCGGCCTCCAAGCTGAGATCGGTGGACCATTGGAGGAGCGCATTCTGCTCCCTGGCGATCCGCTGTCCTTCCTCGATGGCAAGTGGGTCGGCCATGGTAATCACCTGGAGGGGGATGACCTCGCCGTCCAGTTCACGGGCCAGGGAAGTGGCTAGCTTCAGGGCGAGCCGTCGTCCGCCGGCCGTACGTAACGGAACCAGGATTCGGTAGAGATCTTCTTCTCGCTCCGTGTCCGGCCTCCGGCCGAACACCAGAACGCCGACCTGCGCCCTGGCTTGACGAGCGCGCGCGTACCCGAAATAGAGCACCAGCCCCAGGACCATCCATCCCAGGCTTGCCAGGATCCCGGAGACCGGGAGGGCGGAGTAGGCGACGGCCGCCAGGACCACGGCGGCCGCCGGGGCGACCGGGTGAAAGGCGACGCGGAACGGGCGCCGGCGCTGCGGCTCCGCGCTTCGGCTCCGTATGGCGCCGACGTTTAGGAGGATCAGAGTCAAGAGAACCAGCCCTGCCGCTCCGTCGCGGAGCCAGGCCTGTGGGGCCCACAGGAGGAGGGGCGCCGCGGGAACGAGCATCGTGGCGAACACCAGAGGAGGCAATCGGAACGGTCTCGGAACTGTGCGCAAGGCGGCTGGGAGTCCGCCGTGTTGGCTGAGGGTGTGGAGCTGGCGGGCTCCAGTGCTGAGGCAAACGCTGGCCGCAAGCAGCGATGCCAGGCCCAGGAGGAAGGCCAGGATCGTCGCCGGGGCGAGAAAGGCGGGTCCAAGCGCCGCGGCCGCCTCAGCCCCATCAGGCGCCGCTCCTGAGACAGGCATTCGCGCGATCGCCCAAGCAAGTGCGACCGAACCGGCCAGGGCCGCCACCCAGGTGCCCCCGAGGGCGCGGGGCACGTTCCTACTCGGGTTCAGAATGTGCCGACGCCTAGCTTGAATTGCTTCCAGAGATAGGTAGCCCGCAGCGATCCAGCCTGCACCCCTCAGCAGGGCGGGGGCTCCGATCTCCGCGGTCGGCCGGCCGATACTCGGCTCGACCCGGACCAGAGCTCTGAGGACTGCGAAGGCGGTCACAGCGCCCAGACCTAGCACCAGGGGCCAGAGCAACTCCCTCCGCGGTGTGAGTCTCAGGAGTTGGCCCACGGCCAGGGCGGCGAAAAGGGCGAGAGCAACCGGTTCCAGGTCCAGTGCGATCCCCGGAAAGGCCAGGAGGAATTGGCCCGCACTCGCGCGTACCAGGGTCACACCGACAAGCAGTAGGCTTGTCAGGACGGCCCACCCGGCGAGGAACCCTGATAGACCGTCCAGAGTCTCGAATACGAGGAAGTAGGTTCCTCCGCGCTCACCCGTTCCTCCCAGGAGCTCGAGGACATTGAGCAGGGTGAGTCCCAGCAGGACAAGGGCGAGGGCTGCAGAGTAGACCGATGCGGTGCTGAGAGCGGAGACGGTGTGGGGAGTGACAAGTAGTAGAAAGCCCAGCGCCAGGACGAGCCCGCCAGCGGCGGCTTGGCCTGGCGTCTTCAGGCGGCGGCCGAGGCGGAGCTCTCCTAGGAATTCATCCGATTCGGCCCCCGCGACTGGGGGCGGCGTCTCGACTGCCATGGCCGCAGCCCGATCATCGCAGCAGAGTCGTCAGCTGTCCAGAGCCAAGTCCGACGTTGAGACAATCGGGAAAGCGGCATGCGGACCCTGGCGGCCGGTGCAAGGAGCGACTCTTGGGGGGAGGGAGGTGGGGGTGAGACCCCGCGGCCCCGACGTACAGCCGGCGGGGAGCGCGGCTATGGATAGGTCGCTGGCTTTGCGCTAGCGATGCGGGAACTGGGCCCTGAGCAGTAAGGGACCGCCAGGGGGCCTAGCATTCAATCTCTCGCTGGCCCGCCCCGGGATCGACGTCGGCCTGCGGCCTGGGCCTTCGCGCGCCTTGCAGAACTCCGCTTGCCCTTGCGCCTCTTCCTGCCGTCAGGGGACCCATTCAGGATCCGGTCCAGGAACTGGCCGGTGTAGGAGTGGGGCATCGCCGCCACGTCCTCCGGTGTCCCTTCGGCGATCACCTCTCCCCCGGCATCTCCTCCCTCGGGCCCGAGGTCGATGATCCAGTCCGCGCTCTTGATCACATCCAGGTTGTGCTCGATGATCGCCACCGTATTCCCAGCGTCCACCAGACGATCGAGGACAGACAGCAGCTTCTTCACGTCGTGAAAGTGTAGTCCAGTGGTCGGCTCATCAAGTATGTAGAAGGTCTGGCCCGTCGAGCGCTTGGACAGCTCTCGAGAGAGCTTGATCCGCTGCGCTTCGCCTCCTGAGAGGGTGGTCGAGGACTGGCCCAGCTTCAGGTAGCCCAGCCCCACATCGTGCAGGGTCTGGAGCTTTCGCTTGATGCGGGGGATGTTGGCGAAGAAGTCCATCAGCTCCTCGATGGTTGTGTCCAGGATGTCGGCGATGGTCTTCCCTTTGTATCGGACCTGGAGCGTCTCCCGGTTGAACCGTCTCCCCTTGCAGACCTCGCATGACACGTAGATGTCGGGCAGGAAGTGCATCTCGATCTTGATGATTCCATCTCCCTGGCATGCCTCGCAGCGTCCGCCCTTTACGTTGAACGAGAACCGCCCCGGCTTGTAGCCGCGCACCTTGGATTCAGGCAGCTCGGCGAACAGTTCCCGGATGTAGGTGAACACGTTCGTGTAGGTGCCGGGGTTGGAGCGCGGGGTGCGGCCGATGGGGGACTGATCGATGTGGATCACCTTGTCCAGGTACTCCACTCCTTCGAGACCCCTCAATGCACCCGGCCGCTCTCGTGCCCTGTGGTAGAGCTGTGCCAGCTTCTTGAACAGAACCTCCACCAGAAGGGTGCTCTTGCCCGACCCGGACACTCCCGTGATACAGACCAGCCTCCCGAGGGGGAACGCCACGTCGATCTCTTTCAGGTTGTGCTCGGCCGCTCCGCGGACGGTCAGCGCCTCTCCGTTCCCTGAGCGCCTCCGTTCGGGCACCGCGATGGATCGGGCTCCGCGGAGGTACTGGCCCGTGATGGAATTGGTGTCGTTTTCGATCGACTTCAGCGGACCCTCAGCGACCACGTGCCCGCCCGATTCCCCAGCTCCAGGCCCCAGGTCCACTATCCAGTCCGCCGAGCGCATCGTCTCCTCATCATGCTCGACTACGATGAGCGTGTTGCCGAGGTCGCGCATCCCATGAAGGGTCCGGATGAGCCGTTTGTTGTCGCGCTGATGCAGCCCTATG
>CAYGBX010000021.1:19525-20767 GCA_964348195.1 uncultured Anaerolineales bacterium | reverse complement strand
GATGTAGAGCACGCCCATTAGCTGCGAACCGATTTGGGTGGCCAGCCTGATACGCTGGGCTTCCCCGCCGGAGAGGGTCGCCGCGGCTCGGTCCAAGGTCAGGTAGTCCAGTCCCACGTTCACCATGAACCCTAGTCGGTCCTGGATCTCCTTGACGATCCGCCTTGCGATGGCGCGCTCCCGCTCCGTCAACCGATCGGGCAGCCCCTTCAGGAAGACCCGCACCTGCGAGACGGACATCTCCGTGACCTGCGCGATGTTGAGGTCGCCGAGCGTGACGGCCAGGCTTTCCGGCTTGAGCCGCTTTCCTCCACAGGCGGGGCAATCGTGCGTCGACATGTAGCGCTGGACCTCGCGACGGACGTAGTCGCTGGAGGTCTCTCGGAAGCGCCGCTCCAGGTTGGGGATCACTCCTTCGTAGGTGGTGTCGTAGTGGCGAACCTGGCCGGCCCGGTTCCTGTAGCGGAGGGTGATGATGTCGCCGCGAGAGCCGTAGAGGAGGAGATCCCGGTGCCTCTTCCTCAGCTTTCCTACGGGTACGTCGGTCCGGAATCCATAATGCTTGGCCGTCGCTGCCAGGAGCTGGGGGTAGTATGAGTAGGACTCCCCGGTCCTCCGCATCCAAGGCTGGATCGCGCCCTCCTCCAGGGTCAGACCCGGGTCCGGGATCACCAGGTCAGGATCGACCTCGAGCCGCGTGCCGATCCCCTGGCACTCGGGGCACGCCCCGTGGGGACTGTTGAACGAGAACGTACGCGGCTCGATCTCGCCTAGAGAGATCCCGTCGTAAACACACGCGAACTGCTCGGAGAAGAGGATGTCCCTGGGCGGTTTGGCGGAGGCATTGTGCACGATGACCACGCCATCTCCGAGTTGCAGAGCCGTCTCGATGGAGTCGGCGAGCCGAGCCCGGAACCCATCCTCCTCGGAGTCGCTCTCGCTTGACCCGTCCACCACCAGCCGGTCCACGACCGCCTCAATGGTGTGCATCTTGTATCGATCCAGCTTGATAGGATCGTCGGTGTCCCGGATCTCGCCATCCACGCGAACTCGCACGAACCCAGACTTCTGGACATCCTCGAACACGCGCACGTGCTGGCCCTTCCGATCCTTGATAAGGGGTGCGAGCACCAGGATGCGCGAGCCCTCGGGAAGCTCCATCACGGCATCGACGATCTGCTCCGAAGTCTGCTGGGCGATCTCTCGCCCGCAGTTGGGGCAGTGGGGGATGCCGATTCTTGC
>CAYGBX010000021.1:0-19515 GCA_964348195.1 uncultured Anaerolineales bacterium | reverse complement strand
AGGTAGTGGAGGTTCCGGTGGTCGGCGTATCATTAAAAAAGGGGATTGTGGCTGGCACCCTTCTGGTCGATGGAGATCGCAGGGGACAGTCCTTCGATCTGGTCCACATCCGGCTTCTCCATCTGTCCCAAGAACTGCCGAGCGTAGGCGGACAGAGACTCGACATAACGTCGTTGTCCCTCGGCATAGAGGGTGTCGAAGGCAAGGGACGACTTCCCGGAGCCAGAGAGACCGGTGATGACGACCATTTGATTGCGGGGGATCTGAACCGTGATGTTCTTCAGGTTGTGCTCGCGGGCGCCGCGAACGATCAGCTTCTCTTGATCCATTTCCTCTCTGGCTTGACTCCAGCTCCTCGACGGCGGCTTCCCTAGGGGGTCAGCTCGCGATTCGGGAGGCGGGGTTTTTCGTGCAATCCCGGATTATAGCACATCAGGGCGCCAACGTCTGGCCAGAGGTACTCGTTGAGTTCCCCAAGCATGGCTGGAGTGCCGTGACGGAGGAGTCAGAGAGCCAGAGAGCTGTAGCGGGGCTTAGGGGGATATAGGTGGCAGAAGGGTGCCCAGACGCCTAAGGTGGAGCCGGAGAGCTGCGGTGATCAAGGGAGCTCCGGTCCTCCGAGGCTGCTCGATTCTCATGACGGGTTTGCCCCGCTCGTGACGCAGAAGCACCATTCAAGACCCCGGAGCACGCCGCAAGGCGGAACTGCCCCCTTCATGACGTTCTGCCCTGGCTCCCCCTAGGCTTCGTCACTGGCTTCGCGCCAGGACTCCCAGCCCTCGCGCGCGATCCAGGGGACCATTAGTAGCCCGGCCACTGGGTCCGCCCACCACCAGCCCATTAGCACGTTGAGGCCGACCCCTGCCAAGGCGGTGGCCGACAGGTAGGCGCATACCAGCGTCTCCTTGGCGTCAGCAAGCAGTGCGCGGCTACCCAGCTGACCCGCCGTCCGGGTCTTGGCCCGGGCCAGGAGGGGCATGACGACTACGGAGATGAGCAAGATCAAGGCGCCAATCGGGCTGGCCTCGGGAGGCTCTCGGAAGACCAGCTTTCGCAGCGCCTCGTACCCGATGTAGGTGGAGATCAAGAAGAATGTGACGGCTACCAACCGCAAGGCCCGGGACTCCATCCTCTCCAGGTCTCCTGCGCCGCCTAGCTCGCCGCGCAGCCTCCAGGCTAGAGCCACGCCAGAAATGGATTCGATCACACTGTCCAGCCCGAACCCGACTAGGGCGATGGAGCCCGACAGGAGTCCGATGGCTATCGAAGCCACTGCCTCGATGGCATTCCAGCCGACCGTGAAGAACTCCAGCCGCAAGCCGTGCTGAAGCAGTCTTGTGCGCTTCGGGGTCAGGGTGTGTTCCATCCGGATCCGGTAGTGCCGGAGAGACTAGTCCGCCGGCTGGTGCGGCGTAGCCTCGCGGTCAGTCTCTCGCGGGCAGGATCTCGTCCAGGTAGGCCTCGGTGGCGTCCGCCAACAGATCCTGCTGGAGCCTGGTCGGGTGATCGAAGAAGGCGAAAGAGGCCTTCTCGTCGATGATGTGTTCGGCCAGCAATTCGAGAGCCGATTCCTCGTCTGTGATCGCTTCAGCGTAGATCACGCGATCCTCTCGTTCCGCCCCGACGCCCTCTTCTTCTCCCAGGAGTCTCTGGAAGTACTGCTTGGTCGCTTCCCGATAGCGTGCTTGGTGGCCGGAGCAGATCACGACGTGGAGAGACTTCCACTCCTCCTCGCTGAGAAGCTCCCTCCATGCGCTGACCAGCTCGTGCAGTCGATCGAGCTCTAGTCTGGCCGCTGTCGATGCTGACTCGAGGAGCAACGGGGCGATCCTACGCGCATAGTCGTGGGGGGCTGACGCCGAGAGGTATTCCTCCTCGACCACGGTTCTCAGGATGTACAGGGTTTCCTCGAGGACTGATCGGTGGGTCTCTGCAGACTCCGCAGCGACCTCGCCGTGGCCGAGCCCCTCAAGAGCCTCCTCTGCCATGAGGATCTTTCGCTCAATGACTCGCCGGTCATCTTCGCCCAGAGGGCCGCGCTCAAGCGAAAGAAAGGACAGATAGCTCCCGAAGGCCAAGTGGCTCGAGGCCTTCAGGCGATGGTATTCCTCGGGGCTGGATTGGGCTGTCTCGCTCGCGCCACCATTGAGGAAGATCAGGTCGTCACCGTTCACGATCATCACTGGTTGGCCCGCCCTGCCCAGCTTCCGCCTGGTGGAGTCGAGCAGGCGAGTGTAGGTCGCGTGGAACTCCTGATTCACGGCCTGCAAGGGGCCTGTGGTGGACGGGTATTTGGAAGCGTCCCGAGGATGAGTGCCGTGCCGTGTGGGGGTGGTGTCTCTATCTGCCATAGTCATCTCTTCGGTTTCCCTTTCGCTGTGTTTGAGTGCCTGGGGAGAAGACCCAGCCTCTCCACCAGGCTGATTCCAGTTTCGCCGCCGGACGTGCCGGCCAAACGGCGCCGGCGCAGGCCGCCATCTTCCAGATAAGCCATCGCGCCGTCAAGCGAGGGGCCGGCCTGGAGCGTCGGTGCCCTATGCCTGAAAGGTGGGATTTTGATCTTGGACGAGCTTGAGCAGCTCGGAGTGAAGCGCGGTTCCGTTCGAGGCCAGAAGGTGGCCGGTGCGCGGATGATCGGGGTCGCCGGGCCATTCAACCGCCTGGCCGCCGGCCTCCTCGATCAGGAGCCGGCCGCCTAGCCGCTCGTCGTCGGAGATGTTGAACCCGATGTAGGCGTCGATCCCACCGGACGATACCAGCGCCAGATCCATAGCGTTTGCCCAGTTCCTCGTGACCCGAAGACAGCGGCCCTCGAGTTCCAAGAGAAGGGCGCGGTACCTCGGGTCCACCTTGCCGAAGACGTGGCCTTGATCCAGCGCGATCACCGCTTCGCCTATCTCGGCCTGTTCGCTCACCGCAGCCGGGCGACCGTTGCGCTCGGTGCCGCCTCCCTTCGAGGCCGCATACAGATGATCGGTGATCGGGTTGTACAGGACGCAGACAACCGGATCGTCCGAGCGGAGCAGCGTGAGCACGACCGAGAAATGGGG
The DNA here is from genome assembly GCA_964348195.1 of uncultured Anaerolineales bacterium. GTDB lineage: Bacteria > Chloroflexota > Anaerolineae > UBA7937 > JACPPX01 > CAYGBX01. The sequence goes on along the minus strand of CAYGBX010000021.1, from coordinate 16,465 downwards.
GATCCCCATCACGAAGTTGTAGGTGCCGTCGAGAGGGTCCACGATCCAGGTGTAGGGTCCTCGTGCAGGCCGCGATCCGGACTCCTCGGCGAGGATCCCGTGGTCGGGGAGAGCAGCTTCGAGCGCCTCCAATATGGCACGCTCCGACGCCATATCGGTCTCTGTGACAACGTCGCGTTTGCCCTTGCCCCGAGCGAAAACCTCTCCTCCGAAGTCTCGGCGGAGGACTTCGCCGCCCGCACGGGCCGCCTCTGACGCGACCTCCAAGAACTGTGCCAGCTCGGACACAGGGGCTAGAATCCGGACTCTGCGGTGAGTTCCAGGAGAGTCTCATGGAGGCTGAGAGTCGCCGCCGCCACGAGATTCTCGTCCTCAAGCCCGAAAGGTTCACCGGCAGAATCAGTCACAACGGCTCCTGCCTCTGCCCCTAGCAGTGCACCGGCATGTCGCTCTTGGGGTACCGAGCCGAGGGCCACGATGCCATCGATCGAGCCCCGGGCCAGAAGCCCCCAATCCAAGGTGGGGGCCCAGTTCCAGAGGGCCCGGCGCGCTTGCCTGGAGATCGATGCCCGCAGCTCTGCCGCCGCGGGGGCTGCCTCCCCGAGTAGGTATCCCTGGTCGAAGGCGATGACGGCATCCTCCAGCTTCTCAGTGCCGGTGCACCGGATCGGCGTCTGGTTCACAACCACGCCGCCGTTTCGCTCTGCTTGGTAGAGCTCGTCTCGGATGGGTAGATACACGGTGCTCAGAGCCACACGGCCGTCGTGGACGAGCGACACCGCCACGCCGAAGTAGGGGATGCCTCTCACGAAGTTGTCCGTCCCGTCGAGGGGATCCAGGAACCAGAGATATTCGGTACCTTCGGCGACCGCGCCCGCTTCCTCGGATTGGATCCCGTGGTCGGGGAAGGCATCTCGGATGATGGACACCAGCTTGTGTTCGGAGTCAAGGTCGGCCTCGGTGACGAGACCTTCGGGTCCCTTGTCGGAGACGATCCGTGGTGCCGTGAAGGATGCGCGAAGTACTGCGCCGGCCTCGCGAGCCGCCTCGACTGCCACCGACCGCAGTTCACCCGGTGAGATTTCCATGATTCCCCCGTCGCGATCCTATGAGCGATCCCGCCTCAGTCGCCAAGCGGGTTCACGCTGGCCGGCTCCAACACGAGGACCAGAGCCCGCTCCTCGGCGCGCGGCCGATGGCGGACCCCCTTGGGGACGACTGCGCCCTCTCCTTCGCTCAGTGGAATGCTTCCATCCTCGGTGTCGATGACGATCTCCCCGCGATAGATGAGGAAGAACTCATCGGCCCCATGGGTATGCCAGTGATACTCCCCCTTGACCGCGCTCGCGCGGAGCACCCAGTCATTGAAGTGGGCTACGTCCCGAGGTTTCCAGAAGTCGTCCCCTAGCTCCTCGTCAATCCTGTCCAGCTCGTACTTTGCACCCAGTAGCCCCTTCTCCATTCCTGTCCCCTTTGGGTTCCTGCGCCCAGCGTCTCGATTGCGAATCGCAGACATCTAGTGGAGGTGCGGCTCGCATCCGTGGTCGTGACCACCCGCCCCGGGTGGGGAAGTGACCCTTCAACACCCGGGCTCGCCGTGGTTGCCGCAGCACCCCCGCCTCCGGATAGCCCGCAATGCCAGATTCCGCGAGAGCTTGTAGAGCTTTTCACCCAGCGGCATGGGCTGGTCCAGGTTGGTGAGGAAGTTGCGAAATGAGCGACTGCCCACTGATCTACCCTCCGGCACGCGGTACGCAGTCCAAACTACTGCCTCACGTGTCCCGCCCATCGCGTTCTGGAGGGCCAAAGGCCTGGCGACGCGGCACCCACCTCGGCACCGATCGGCGATAGTTCTCGTAGGACTCACCGAACGTGCGCGCCAGCGTCGGCTCCTCATAGTACACGACGAAGAAGTGGAAGGCGACGAAGAGGACGGCCGCGTACAGCAGGATCGCCCACGAACCGAGGCCCACGGCCTCCCCCACCAGCACCGTCAGGACCCCTAGGTACATCGGGTTCCGCACGTACCGGTACAGCCCCGATACGACCAGGGCCCGTGGCGGAGCGGCTGGAAGCGGAGTTCCACGTCCCCTGACGGAGAAGCTGAGGGCAGTCCAGGCGTAGGTCAGGACGCCGGCCATCAGGACAGCCAGCCCGACGAGAGCCAGTGGGCCGGACTGGTCCTGCGCCGTCCTCGGAGTCACGGACAGAAGGAGGATCGGGATGAGGACGGTCGCTGTGCCGGGGATCAACACCGTGAAGCCGAGTGATGCAAGGACGGTCCTCCAGGGCACAATCATCAGGCAACGCACCCTGGCTGGAGCAGCCCTCGTTCCGCCCAGCCCGGGGTCGCTAGATCTTCTTCTTGTTTGCGGCTCACATCGCGCCGGACGGGGAGGGTGCGATGGGGCTCGAGCGCCTCTAGGTACCCAGGTCCCAGACGCGGATCTTGCCGTCAGCGCCGGCGTTCGCCAGGTAGCGGCCGTCCGGCGAGATCGCCACCCCGTAGACGCCCTTGATGTCCACCTCAAACCGGCCCGTCTCCTGCCCATCGGGCACCGAGAAGATCTGGATCAGATGGTCCTCGGAGACCGCGATGCGATCCCCATCTGGATGGAACGCCAGCTGGTAGATGCCCTGCGCTTCCATCTGGGTGCTTCCCATCTGCGACCAGTCCTCCGTGGACCAGAACCGCAGGGTACCGTCAGCGCCAGTGGACGCCAGCGGCCCTCCTGATGGCGCGAAGGCCAGACTGGGCACCGCCAGCTCGTGGCCTTCCAGAGCGGCCAGGACCTCGCCGGTCGGAAAGCTTAGGCGGTGGATGGCTCCGGTTCCACCCAGGAGCAGTTCGGAGCCGTCGGGAGCGAATGCAAGGGCGAACGTTCGGCTGTCCGGGGGAGGCATCTGTGAGACAAGCTGGCCTGTCTGCGGATCCCACAGGCCAACCGGGCCGGTGGCCGGGATCGTGGCAAGATGAGCGCCGTCCGGCGAGAAGGTGGCGCCTACCTGCTTCTCCAGTGTGTGCAGTGGGTCCCCGTCCGGGAAGGACCATATCCGCACGGTGACGTCGGTGGAGCCTGTCGCCAGCAGTGACTCGTCGGGGGAGAAGGAAAGGTTGTTGACGCTCTTCTCGTGGCCTTTGAAGACCCCTGCTGGCTCAAAGCCTGGGACCGACCACACCCTGATGGCCGCATCTTGCCCGGTGGAGACGAGGAGCCCGCCTGACCGCGTGAATCCTACGGCCTGGGCGTGCTTTCCGTGGCCGTCCCAAATGATGGGTTCCGACATAGCCTTGCCTCCCGGGCGCTAGGCGATGCGCTCCATCTTCTGCTTCTCAACGAGTCGAAAGTCCTGCCCCGGCTGGGCCAGCTCGAATCGCCCGGTCCAAAGGTCGCGGACCTCCCGGTGGATCGTCCATCGGGCCCGCATTCCCTCCGGACCGTTCTCGACCGCTGTCGACTCGCAGACGATGTGGCCCCCGTCTTCGGAGATCTCCACATCAAACGAGTTGACGAACCCCTGCACGTAGAAGCCTTTGGCGCGGAGCCGGTCGCTGCCCCCCAGCGGGTAGTAGACGACGAAATCCTGGTGCATCTCGTATTCCGCGGACGGCATCTCCGGGGGAAAGACATCCAGGGTGCGCTCGACGAAGACCGCTCCGGCCAGGTCGTAGTGGAACTCTACGTGGATGTAGCCGATCCTATCAGCGAAGGATCCGAACCCCCTCCGCTCGCCGACCAGCCAAGCCAGCGAGGCCAGCCGCTCGTTCGGTGTCATGGGGACCGCTTCGCCGGCCGTGCCAAGCAGAATACGGCTCGAATTATCCGATAGGCGGTCACCTTGCGACGGTCTGCCTCGTCTTGGCAGGCACGGAGAAGATCACTGGGCACTTGGGTCTTCGTGGTGAACGCCGAAGACGTTGCCCTCCGTGTCCTTGAAATAGGCCTGCCATCCGACTCCGGGCACTGCGTGCTTCTCAGAGGTAACAGTGCCGCCATTGGCCTTGACCTTCTCCACCGTGTCATCCACCGACTCCACCTCCATGGTGCAGACGAAAGATAGTCGAATCGCGCCTATTCTCCTTACCCTGCCACGCCGAATCAAGGCATAGGGGGTTGTTTCGGCTCCTAGCTACCGCGCGGAGCCAGTTCACCCAAGCTTCTTCCAAGTGTCCAACTCCTGCGCTATCCCCCTACTACGCTATGAACCTCACCCATTCGCGGCTTGGCAGACCGGGGGTAGGTTGGGTTGTTGGTGATTCTCGGGGTGCTGATGGTTGTCCCTTTGGAATTGAGGCCCGGCATACGTTTCAGGGCACGATGGCGGTGTTCCAGCACTTCTTGCACGAACACTAGGGAAAGCCCCGGTGACACGCCCAGACGTTGGTGATACATTGTGAGTAACTTGTGCGGCAGTACCTTCATGGGGGAGTGAGGGAAGAGCGATGAGGAAACTTGCGGTTGGCCTTGCTGTTGCCGCGGTCTTGTCGGTGGTGCCTTTGGTTGCTGGTGCGGGCCCGCCTGCGGACCCGTAGGGATAGAAGCGGTCCACCTCGCTGTTCCCTCCTTCGCCTATGGGTGACCGCAGCCACAGATGGTCGGTGGGAATCGGCGGTTGAGGGGTCGGTGTCACGGTGGGGGTCGGTGAGGGCGAGGGGGTGACTGTGGGCGTGGAGGTCGGAGTCTGCGTAGGCGTCGGTGTGGCGGTCGGGAACAGCGACGCCGCTGCCTGTTCGTAGACGCTCGGCCCCAACAGTGTCGCGCCGCCTGTACGGGGACAAGGTCTACAAGCTCCAGGACTTTCGGTTTCAGATGGTCAACATGGAGATGGATATCGCCGCGGCACGGGGGCTGGCGTGGATGTCGGGGCTCAAGCACGATCGGGGTCTGGACCACACCAAGGAGGCCAGCATCGCCAAGCTCTTCGCGGGCGAGATGGCGATGAGAGTCACCGAAGCGGCCTCTAGGATGATGGGAAGCCTGGGCTACACCGACACCATGATCGTGGAGAAGTTGCTGCGCGATGCCCGACACGTGGCGATCGTGGAGGGACCCGACCCGGTGCAGAGAGAGACCATCTTCGCCCAGATGCTCCGCCGCGGCGTGTACTAGCGCGGCGCCTGACCTTGAGATGGAGTTGTCCCAGTTTGGTGGACAGTGAACGGCAGCGGAGAATCAGGTGGTCCGCGGGACCCCCCATAGGCCCGGGTCAGGGCAATACAATGCGGAAAACCTTGCCCGTATTCCCTGTGGGCCCCCTCATCTCGGAGGTCAAGACATATATCCCCCCCTCAGCGTCCTGACCAAGACCCAGCACATGTCGACCTTCCAACGTCCAGGGGGAACCGGCGTCTATTTCCACCTCGTCCGTGGGCCAAAACCCTTCCCCAGAGGTTGGGGGGAGGGCTATGAAGATCCTCCCCACCTCCCATCCCCAATCGCCATACACATAGTGGCTGTACAGGGCCGGCATGGCCCTACCCCGGTACACGTATCCCCCTATCACCGCTACCCCGTCCCTGCGGTCGTAGACGATTATGGGGTCGAGAAGCGGCTCCCCTCTCTCCCCGGTAGCCGGACAACTGGACAGAGGGTTCCACCGGTTCTCCCGGTTGAAGCAGGAGATCCCTTCTTTGATGTACCACCCATAGTTGCCGCCGGGGGTCACCAAGTCCACCTCCTCGTACAGGCTCTGGCCCACATCGCCCACCAAGAGTCCGTATTCGGCATCGAAAGAGAAGCGGTAGGGGTTGCGGAATCCGTAGGCGAAGATCTCATCCCTCCCGTCCCTGCCGACAAAGGGGTTGTCCGGCGGGATGCCGTAGGGATCCCCCTGGTCTACATCGATGCGGAGTATCTTCCCCTGCAGGACCTCCAGGTCCTGGGCATTCAGGCTGGGCTCACCTGACTCTTGTTCACTTCCATCCCCCACCGAGATGTACAGATAACCATCGGGGCCAAAGGCCAGCTGTCCACCGTTATGGAAACGCCTGGGGTGATCCATCTGCAATATGATCCGTTCTGACCGCGGCTCCGCCCGATTGGGGTCCTCCGCCGAGACGCGGAACTCCGAAACACGGTTGGTATGGCTTGCCTCGATCGGGGCCCCTTCCCGCAACGGGGTGCTGTAATAGACAAAGAAACGCCCGTTTTCAGGAAAGGCCGGGTGGAAGGCCAGGCCCAAGAGACCGCGTTCGTCCCAACCTGGTCTCAGAGCGACGATTAGATGGCGGAGGTCCAGGAAGGGCTCTTCCAACAGATCTTGGTCAGCGGTCGATATCTTTATCACTCCCACCTGATCCAGGATGAAGAGCCTCCCACTACCGTCGGGAGGAGGGGAAGCGACCACCGGGGAAGTGAAGCCTTCTTTGACCAATTCCAACCGCACCTTGAGATGAACGGCCAGGGTGGGGGTTTCAGTGGGGGTCTCGGTTGGCTCGGGAGTGGGTGTGGGGGTCGGTGTCAGAGTCGGGGTGTAGGTGGCGGTTGGGGTATAAGTGGGGGTTGAAGTTTGGACGATCGCAACTTCAGCTGGTGTGGTGGTTGGTTGCGGCGTGCCGGGGCCGGCCCGGGGGGCACAGGCGAGGAGAGCTAGGGACAGGAGGATCGCAGTGACCCAAGTAGCGATCCTGAGAGCTTGCATCGGGAGTCCCTCTCTCCTGTCATTTTAGGGTAGCAGGGTAGGGTAGGCGGGGCAAGATTTGGATGGGGTGCAGGAGCCGACAGGCGACCTGCATGGCGGTATGGAGGCATGATGGCGTGGAGTCGCGATGGTGTAACGGCACGAGGGTGAGTTGTCCGAGAGGGGCGCGGAGGCGCCTCTCTATTTGTCTTACTGGTCCTATGCTTCCTCTCAGTCGGATCACTCACCGGCAAGGGAATGGCACGGCGTCGCAATGGCGCATGAGGAGAGGGAGCCTTGACCGTCTGGGGCAAGGGCCTCAGAATGTTCAAGGAGAGGAAGCATGCAGCGAAGAGTCTTGGCTCTCCTCTATGGATTTGCCTACCGCCATCCCCTGGTTTTCAGAATCGCTCTCAACCTCCTCTGGAAGAACATTCATTCTTGGCGTGAGATGGCTGCGGACTTGATCCCCCAGGGAAGCCGGACTGTGGAGTTGGGTTGCGGGATGAATCCGGCCATAAAGAGTGGAGCCGTCCTGGATCTTTCGCTGCCTCTTCTGAAAGAGGTCCCCGCCCAGCGAGGAAGGCCGAGAATCTGCGCATCCGCCCTTTCTTTGCCGTTCAGACAGAGGTCTCTTCTCCATGCCTTGAGCATCTTCCCACCCGGTATCTCTGCGGAACAAGGGTTCTTCCAGGAGGAGGAGTTCTGGAACGAATTGGGCCGGGTTCTCGGCCCACGCGGGGGATATGTGGCCCTAGTCTACGTGCTCTACAGAAACAGGGTTTGGCGGCTGCTAGCGCAGGTGATTGATCCCTTCCCTTCCGACTTTTGGAAGAAGACCAAGGCGGCAGCGAAGGGGTTTGAGATTTCCGAAGAAGTGGAGGTTGATCCCTGGGGCAATCAACTCATCCTCGTGCAAGCCGCAAAAGAAAGGGCCCTGATCATCTAGATCAAAGGCCCGCTAGATCCGCTCAGAGCTCGCGGTATCTCTTCAGCCGGGGGGTAGTCACCGCCTCGGGCCTATCTGTCGCAGGATCTCTTGCCCGATGCCGCCGGTTCTAGCTCGGGTGGAGGGACGGGACTTTGGCCGGGCCAGCATTCTGTCCCAGACGCTGGGTCCGACCCTGACCTTGACTCCGCCTATCGGTTCGTGACTTTGTGCAAGCCTCCGCTGTCCCAAGGATGGTTCCTCCATAGCGCAGAGGTAGCGGAGGCTGTCTACGGCGTCGTGGGGCTCACTGAGGGTTGTGGCCGAGGGATTGTATCGGACCCCCTTCAGTTGATCTATCAGGACAGCGCAGGTAGTAGGGTCTATCACCAAGCGACGCACCAGCCATTGTGGATCGTGCTGGTCTCCGAGATGCGGGTTCCCGCTCTCGGTTCCGCAAATGCCGCAGAAGATCCTGTGGCCGGCTCCCTCGTCCGAGTAGCTGCCCAGCAACCGATTCACGTTGTCCACACCTTCTGACACGGCAACGGACTGGTGCCAGACTTTCTTTCCGAGACGCTTCTGCCAGATCTTCCAAGCCTCGCCTCCAAGACCTCGGGCATCCACGGCAATCCGATAGATCGTATGGAACCAGGGCTTGTTCATGACGGCCTGCATCAAAGCATCGTTGTCTCGCGCCGTCACCATGTCGAAGATCTGTAACTCCCCCTTCCGCTTCTGCGCTGCCAGTGCCACCCCTTCACGTCCGGGCGGATCCACACCGACGTAGCAGGGTCCCTTATGCCACTCTAGGACCTCGGCGTGGACCTCATCCCGGAAAGCAGGGAAGGCCAAGTCACGCAGAACTCGGGGGACAGCAAGATACCTCTCGGCGTAGGCATCAGGAGACATCTCTTGCCGGGCTCTAACGAGCTTGGGATCATCCTCACCGCCGGGGAAGTCATAGAAGTTCTCATGTGAGGGGGTGACGACAACTCGCCAGTTGTCCGATGCTAGGGCTCTTTCGTAGGTCTTCATACTGTCGGGCATGACGCTTTCCCAAGTCCCTGCCAAGAAGATCCGGCTGTCCTCAGCTCTTCCCGCTCTGGCTTCCAGGAGGTCGTACACGTCGCTGGGCAACTGCCCCGCCTCATCAGCGAAGATCACCACGACAGGAAGGCCATGCAACGACTGCGGGTTTGACCAGCTCCGTGTCTCGACTCGCTTTCCCCACAAGAATTCGATGACGCTCCGATCCCCCTCTCTCTTGGTGGGTTTGGCTACTGCCCAGCTCCTCCAGTCGGTTCCCCAAAGCTGGTAGCTCCAGTTCAAAATGAGATCGAAGGCTCTGCCACAGAGGTCGTAGTTCGGACCAGTGATCCAGTAGTGGCGCAGATGGCCGCCTTCTCCCGGCTTGCGATCCGGCATCAACTCAGAGAAGAGGTAGAGGCTGCCGTTCCACGTCTTGGCTGAACCGACGCCGCCAAAGTGCATCAATCGAACTGCGTCAGAACCGAGAAGCTCCAGCGTGCTGGGGAGAGGCTTCTTTATCGCCTCCACTTGCCGGAGTTGTTCGAGGACTCGAAGCCGATCTCTACCGGCTAGAGTCATTCTCTCCTCTCGCCAACCGTGATCCAGCGCTCCCATGATGGCGACTGGCCCTTAGCCGTTCCCAGACGGCCAGGGAGCGACGCGTGGACGGCTTGGTATAGCTTGGGGAGTAGGCCCGAACCAGGGCTGTAGCCGTGCGGTTGGCGTCGTCTCGGTCGAACTTAGATTGCTCATCCGCCTCTGACCAAAGCTGATCCAGTCGTTCCTCTGTCATTTGGAGGACGCGAAGCCCGCCGATCACCGTGCTAGCCTTCACGGTAAAGGGATCCTCCAGGAGGAGCTCGGCAGCACGCCTGATATCCAGCTTCAGCTCCGCATCCAGTGCCAGTTCTTGGCCAGTGGAGAGTGCCGTTTCCTCAGCCATCAGATAAGACCGGGGCCGTCGGGCGGAGGTCCGGCAGCCCCACGACTACGTGATTTCACCGGACCACCCCGAAAATGAGTACGGGCAGAGGCCAGTGACTGCCCCGCTTCCCTAGCCCCTGCCTTGCCAACCATTGCCGAACACCCCATCGAAAAAACGAATGAGGCCTTACCCTTCGTCCAATATCCTGCAATCCATTAGGAGAATCTCGGGAGCCGCGCCGTAGATACCAAGGTCGCGAGCCAGCTGCCTACTCATCTTGCCCAGGCGGGGGTTCCTCACAAACGGGACGCCCTTGAAAATGACGCCCTGGAAGGCCGCCATCTCCCCCAATATCTCGGTCTCCATTCGTAGAGCGTCCATGGCTTCCTGATGGTTCTTCAGCGAGAACCCTTGCAGCAACTCCATCTGCCGTGCCAGCTTCGCGAACGCCTCCTCCGCGGGCAGCCGCGATGCGCGGCGAACGGTCACCGCAGCAATGACAACAGCTCCCAAGAGGACGCCTGCCACGAAGACCGCTGCGAGAAATACCGCGTCGGTCATCCCCTATTTCTCCTGAACAGTCTCGGATAGAAGCCGCCGATTCGCGTCGGCGTGCTCGCGGGTCGCACCCACTTCTTGATATAGCGGCTCATATCCACGACCTTGCGACGCAGTGGGAATGGGTCACGTCTCTCGACAATTCGTGCCACTCTGAATCACCTACCTTTCGTTGTTGTCTGCCGCCGGAACTATGGCGGGCTGTGTGGAGCCGACCTACCGGAATGACCCTTCTCGGGCTTCTCTTTCCGGCCAACGCCAACCCCAATGGTCCGGCCAAACTGGGTCAAGCCCCTCCGGGCAAACTCAATGAGCGTGCGCCCCGGATGCCGGAACGTCTTCTCGCGAGATACTGGGTCCAACTGGAACTCGCCCATGTCTCGCGGATCGTATTGCCGACTGGTACTTGGCACCGTTATCACCTCGCTTTCGTGTTGGGTTCTATCCGTATTTTTCTGCGTACAGATTCTCTAGCTGGATCATAGCATCCTGCTGCTCCCGGCTGTCTCGGTCGCCGCCCACGAACTGCCACAACTCCTCTCGGAACTGCGAGAGGGCGTGTTGGAGAGCCCCAAGGTCACCTCGGCGGAAGCCCTTGAGTCGCTCTCGGTGGGCTTCATAGATCTTGTCGATCTTGGCCTGCTCCTCTGCGACGATCTCAACTTGCTTGCGCTCCAGTTCGCTTGCGTTCTAGCTGTGGGAGCAGTCACTGAACTCCACAATCGCGTCGTCATTGTCATCAAAGTAGGTGCTCATCTTTCTGTTTGCCGCACCGCATACGGTGCATAGGTGAGACTTAGCCATCGCTATTCGCTCCTCTCTAGAATCTCGATCACCTCCGGGGTTACCGTGTCAATACCTGCCTCATCCAATAGCGCCTCCTCCTCTTTGCTTAGGCTCTTCCCAAACAGCTCCTTGGCTAGCAGACCCCGCTGTAGCCGAGCACTAAGGGGCTTGGGGCCACCGTCCTTGGGCTGATCCACAATCTCCGTTGTGTACTTTGCAGCGTGTTTCAACAGATCACTCAGCTCCGGCAAGCCTCACCTCCCAGGGAATGGGGCTCCCTTGCGACGGTAGCGCGGCCTTGGGAGGGATGAGATTGAGAGAGGGACCCAATACCTCTACAGCGCCATTCCGCTCTCGGCTGTGACCACCTCCAAGCCAGCCAACCTCCAGCATCTCACCGTCTACGCGGACGATTCTTCGCACGTCCCGGCGCTTCACCCCCGGAGACAGGGAAGCCCAAGGCTGGGGGCGCACCCAATAGCCCTTCACCGCCGCATCTCCCTGCAATGGGCACGGAGGTGGTTCTGGAGCTGCTGGTCCCAGTCGCCGGAGTATTCATAGTCCGGTCCTGCCCACTTGATCTTGGTAGCAGAGCGAGGACACGTTCCCGATTGAATCTTCGTTACCGCCTTTCGGTCCGCCTCAGCTCTGGCTTGGGCCTCTTGCTCGGCTTGGTAGGCCTCATACTCCGAAGGGCTGCGGCCCTCCCACCACGATCCGTCACTGTCCCTCACTACCCGGTATCCGCAGTAGGCGCAGGAGATTGGATTCCCACCGCTATGGCTCAGGGGATAGCGACACCCTCGCTGGTAGTGGGCGCTTCGGATCTCTGACCAGACTCGCTCCGCCTGGGCCTGCTGTGCTTCCTCCATTTGCCTCTGCCTCTGCGGGGCTAGGACATACTCGCGGATGGCGTCGAGCTTGGCCTTGCGGGCGGCAGCGAGGGTCTTCCTCCTGCGTCGCTTGGCCTGCACCCTGGCCTCGATTTCCTCTCCGGAGAGCCCAGCAAGTTCCTCTCGCTCTCTCTCAAACTCCGCTGACCAACGTTTGCGGTCCTTCTCTCGACGCTCGCGCTCTCGGACCACTCTCGGGTCCTCCGGGAAATCTAGGACAATGGAATCTTGGAAGACTTGGGGCAGAGTCATGGAATCTTGTCCGTCATGGGATGCTTGCCTTCGAGCAGAGCGTGGATGAGTCGATAGAGAACGAGATCGTCAAGAATCGTGATACCACCGGCTGCCCCGAAAACCTCATTGCTTTCGCCGTCAAAGTGCGCCTGTATCGGAGGGGTGTCAGGGGGCGCTAGAGTCCCAGGAGAGTCCTCAGCTTGGGGTAGCGGCTGCGGCTGACGGGCAGGACTGAGAGACCGCGGAGATGCGGTCTCGCCCTGTCAGCGAGCCCCGGCGGAACTAGGGCGTCACGGTGAAGCCGTCGACGAGGACGCCGGCGGATCCATCAGGATTGGATACGCGGACGTCCCAGACCCGGTTTCGGGGAGGACCTGCGCTCTTCGCAGTGATTGTGGCGGTGATCGTGGTGTCATCAACCACGACAACGCTAGATGCAGCCGGAGCTGGGCCCGTGCCGTTTTCAAACGATACTTCGGCACCTGCCTGGAATCTCGCACCGGAGATGATCACATCGATCGAATTATCGACCTGCATGGTGTCGGGCGTGATGCTAGAGACTGTGACCTCTGTCCCTGGCTCGGTGATCGTGACTATGCTGGACTTGGAGTTGTTAATGAGGTCTTTGTCGGCGAAGTCGTGGCCAGCGGTCAGGGTGTGGTCGCCGGTGGAGGCTCCGCTTGTGTCCCAGTGAAAGGTGAGCGTGGTCTGGGCACCGGCGACCAGCCCGCGTGAGATGATCTGGGGCGAGTCGGTGACGGTGCCGGCCGTGCCGCCCGTGGGCGGCGTGTCGGTCAGCGTGACCAAGATGTCACTGGTGACGTCTACGGTGCCCACGTTCTTCACGGTGACGCCCACGTCCACAATGTCTCCCTGACCCGCGCTGCCCGGCGCACTCACGGCAGTCACAGCGATATCGGTGACGGGCACTGTGGTTGCCGTGTCGCACTCCCCGGTGCCGCCGAACGCAAGAGCATCATTCACGAAGAGCAGCGGCTCCTGCGACCCGCGTTCGTTGTCGTAGCTGCACGCGTCGTTGGCGGTCCCTTCTGGAAAGGCCGCGTCCCGTATGGCAGTTTCAATGGCCTGCACCCCGGGCCCGTTGGAGGCAGGCGAGAGCCGGTTCGCGTGCAGATAGAGGGCTACTGCCCCGGCGACGTGTGGTGCGGCCATGGAGGTGCCGCTGCCGAGCACGTACCCGCCGCCGCTGGAGGTCGATAGGATACAGACCCCGGGAGCTGCGATGTCGACGGTGGAGCCGAAATTGCTGAAGTCGGCCAGCGTGTCGTCCACGTCCGCTCTACAAGTAGTACCCCCTGCCCCGCCGCCCTGGCCGTCGAAATCGGCGATGGCCGCCACGGTGAAGGCCTCGGGATAAGCGTTCTTCACGACACCCGAGTTACCCGCTGCCAGCGCAAGGACCACGCCTTCATTCACCAGCCCGCAGACGGCCTGGTGGAGAGAACTGGTCGTTGATGGGCCACATGCCTGTGCATCATCGCTCGTACCGAGGCTCATGTTGGCGACAGCAAAGTCAATCGCACCTGACGTCTTCTGCTCGACCACCCACTCGATGCCAGCGATCATGTTGCTGGTGAGGCAGATGCCGCCGTTGTTGCACACCCGCACTGCCCACAGCGTCACGCCCGGCGCCACACCTACGACGCCGAAGCCGTTGTCCAAAGCGCCGACCGTCCCTGCCACATGGGTACCATGGCCGTAGCCGTCGGTGCAGTTATTGGGAGAGCCCCCTGCAAAGTTTCTACCGCAGATGGCATTGAGGTCCGGATGGCCGGTGTTGATGCCGGTGTCAATGATGGCCACGTCGAGGTCGACCCTGACATCGTCGGTCTGATCGATATCGGCTTTGGGGTTCTTGTCAGCCTCGATGCGGTGGATTCCGGTGGGGATGATCTGATCGGCCACGGTGTAGGCGATATTGAGGTCAACAAAAGCTACCCGCGGATCCTTGCCCAGCGCCTTGAGACGACCCTCGGGCACCACCGCCGCCATCCCTCGCAGAGCGTGGCGATAGATGCGCGTCACCTCGAGACCATGGGCGCGAGCGAGCCCCTCTGCTGCCGCATCCACGTCCACGCCCTCCCGGAAGACAATGACGTGGGTGGCCGCGCCTTGCTGCTCACTGAGGGCCGCGTTCGCTTCTGCCGCAGTCGTCACTACCGAAGCACCGGTCGAGACGACCAAGACGAGCAGAGGCGCAAGCCGCAACCACGGTCTCACCGATCGGTCGGTCACTTCACGCCTCCCCCAAGCCCATCGCATCGCCTTCTTCAATCATCCCGGCTGCTGTCTGCAATCCACCTCGCGACCCAGTCTCGGTCCATCCAGGCCAGTCGTCAGACTATGAGAGGTTTGCGTAGATTGTCAAGTCCAGGGGATGAAGCCCCAAACGCGCGCATAGCCGGGGCATACACGGGTCCCGCGGGCGTGTTGATTTGCGGGCCGGTCGACCCTCGAAAGGCCAGGTGTAGGCGATGATTCCTTCCCCTTCGATCGGACGCTCCCGCCTACCCATCCCGCCGTTGATGCCGGGGGCATCATCAGCCCCGGTGGTTATCAGCCAGTGCTCCAGAGGTCCCTCCCACTTCTGGAACTCCCATCCGAAGACCGCGCTGTAGAACTTGGCGGCGCGTTCTGGTTCATCGGCCTCCATCTCGAAATGCACAGGACGGTTCATCTTTCTCCTCCTTTTCAGGTGGCAGATCTCTGATCCAGTTTGACGAGCCAGTGGTGCAGCGGTGCCATGTTGAGGCAGTGCTCGAAGCACTCCTGCGCGAAGTGGGGCCTAGTGATCACATCCACGTCAATGGTCGGCGAGAGGGCCCACAGTGCGTTGTGGCGCAAGAGGTCGGCTCGAGGATGCTCGGCATCGAATCCCCGCGGAACGCGCTGATAGTGCTCACCTCCAATCTCATATCGCCCCGACGAGGTGACTTTGGCCAGTGCCTTCTCGAGAGCACGACCCTGCTTCTCCTGGCCCACGGCATCGCGGTAGGCGGTCAGGAGCGGCTTCGGGAACATGTGAATCCCAGAGTACACGCGGGCCCCCTCCGGCTCGATCCCCACATGGAAGCCCGGGCCTCCCTTCTTGGAAGCGCCCTCCCAGAACCGGATCCCTAGGTAGGTCTTGTAGGGTCTCTTGTCCTTGGTGAATCTGAGGTCGCGATAGATCCGCATGATGGATCCGGTCCCATTGGTTGCGGTGTCGTAGGCGATTCCCGTGGAGATCCCCTTCAGTCGCTCACCCAGGTCCCGCACGAAGTCTTGCGCGGGGGCCACAACCGCATCCTGGTAGATCTGCTTTCTAGGCTGGAACCACTCTCGGTTGTTGTTCTCGCGCAAGTCCGCGAGGAACTGGATCGCCTCATCTGGAAATCCAGAGAACGGTCCTTCTGGGCTCATGAATCTCTCCTTCCTCTTCTCTGTGCCCGGTCGAGATCAACTACCGGGGATAGAACCTCTCAAAGAGCCACGCAAAGATCCTGGAGATTGCGGGCACCTCGGGTCGTGTGAAGTACGAACGGAGTTCATCGCGGGTGAAGAATGGCGTCATGACAAGGAGCCACAGCACGCTTCCGGCCACCAACCCGACGAGTATCCAGCCCAACAGCAAGGGGATCCCTACGATGGACTCCAGAGCACCGACGGGCCGGGTGCCGAGGGCGGGATTGTAGCGTCCGACGACTGAAGCCAGCAAGTACACGCTGCCCACGCCACCTCCCAGAACGAACAGCAGCGAGCTGAAGAGGGCCAGGCGTTCCTTGGCTGTCATCTCAGAGTTGTCGGGCGGCCACGGCGCCGGGACCTACGTTTCGTTGGCCTTGTAGAGGAGTATCTGCGTGCAGCGGAAGAGGGCCAACGGTCGATCTGACTCCTCTTCCGTGATCGCGGCGTCCCACACCTGTGTCGTTCGGCCTCCGTGCACCATGTTCGCCTCGCAATGAAGCCTGCCGCTGTGAGCGGTGCCGAGGAAGTTGCACTTCAGTTCGATCGTGGTGAATCCCGCGGCGCCCTCAGGGAGGTTGGACCGGGTGCCGTAGCCGCAACTGGTGTCAGCCAAGGCAACAACCGTTGCAGCGTGGAGGTACCCGTTCGGCGCCATCAGTTCCGGACGAACCTCCAGGACACTGCGTATCCGGCCCGGCCCCGATTCGAGAATCTCCACACCGATCAGGCCCGGAAGGTAGTCCTGGCTAAGCGCGTTTAGGTCGTCGACCGACGGCTTGGTCACTGGGTCATGCCCTTCTCTCCGTCCCTATCGGTTGGTGCGCGCCGCTCGCCGTGAACATCACTCTTCCGAATCAGCGGAGGAGTCCTCTGGCCCATCTTCCGAGGATGCCGTCGGTTCCCACAGCTCGACCTTGTTGCCCTCGGGATCCATGATCCAGCCAAATCGACCGTACAGATAGTCCTCCGTCCGGTCGTCCACCTCGATGCCCTCCTTGCGGAGCTGGGCCAGCACTGCGT
>CAYGBX010000020.1:0-33718 GCA_964348195.1 uncultured Anaerolineales bacterium | reverse complement strand
GAGACCGGCCTCCTCTCTCAGGTGGGGGTCGCCGCCAACAACTTCGTGGCCGCCGTCGCCGCCCGGCTGGTCCCACCCGGCGGGGCCACAACCATCGCCCTAGGAGAGGAGACCTCCTTCCTGGCCCCCCTCCCCCTCGATCATCTCCCCGCCTCGGAGGAGACCCAGAGGCTCCTGGGTCGGTTGGGGCTCTCTACGATCGGCCAAGTGGCTGAGATGCCGGCGGGTTCTCTGACGCGGACCCTGGGTCTCGAGGGAGAGCTCCTCCACAACCTGGCCCGGGGACGGGATGCCCGGCTCCTTCATCCCCAGTATGAGGCCTCTCCCCTCTCCGGCGAGACCCCCCTGGAGTTCGCGGTGGAGGACCTGCAGATGCTTCTGGCCTACGCCGAGCGGCTGATCGGGCCCTTCTGTCAAATCCTGGAGCGGGAGGGGCTCCTGGCAGGAGCCATCGCCATCGAGGTCGCTCAGGAGGACGGAAAGACCCTCCAAGCGGCAGGAAACCTCCAGGAGGCCACCCGCGATCCGGAGAGGCTCTCCGAGCGGGCATCGGTTCTCCTGGGATCTCTGGAGTACACGGCCGGGGTCACCGATCTCCGCATCGGACTCTTCCCCCTTCGCCCCTTCCACGAGCAGAGCCGGCAGGAGGCGCTCCTCGGCCACCTCCCCCACTTCCGCCCCGAGCGGTTCCAGAGGCTGGTCCACGCTGTCCACGAGCGGTTCGGCGAGTACGCCCTCCGGCCCGCCGCCGAACTCCCCCCGCCCCCTCCCCTGCCGGCCGAGGTCCAGGCCGACGAGGCGGAGCGCCCCCAGGCCGTGGTTCGCGAGGGCGGATGGCGCCAGATCCGCGCTGTCCCCCTCCACTGGCGGCTGGAGGGAGACTGGCGGTGGGGGGAGGGGAGGAAGGAGTACTTCCAAGTCGAGACCGAGGAAGGGGAGATCCTGGTCCTCTTGCACGAACCCGAGAAGGGGCGTTGGTACCTCCACAAGGGAGCCCAGCCTAGCCGATGGCCGGATACGTAGAGCTCCACGCCCACTCCAACTACTCCTTCCTGGACGGAGCCTCCTTCCCCCAGGAGCTGGCCCTCAGGGCTGCCGAAGTGGGGATGCCAGCCATGGCCCTCACCGACCACGACGGCCTGTACGGCACCGTCCAGTTCGCTGTGGCGGCCAAAGAGCTGGGGATCGCCCCCATCGTCGGCGCCGAGCTCACCCTGGACGGCGGTTACCATCTGACGCTTTTGGTCGAGGATGCCCGCGGATACGCCAACCTCTGCCGGCTCATCTCCCGCGCCCAGCTCGACCATCAGAAGGGAGAAGCCTCCCTCGCCTGGGAGCACCTGGAGGCGCACCACCACGGGCTCATCGCCCTCTCCGGGTGCCACAGGGGAGAGATCGCCCAGCTCGCGACTCAGAAAAGGTCGCGCGAGGCGCTAGAGGCGGCCGAAAGATACACATCCCTCTTCGGACGCGAGCGTTTCTTCCTCGAGCTCCAGCGCCACCACATCGGGAGCGACCGAGACCTCGAGAGAGCCCTCTTGGAGCTGGCCGAGCGTCTGCGGCTGGACTGCGTCGCCACCAACGACGTCCACTACGCTGTCCTCGACCGGCGCCCCCTCCAGGACGTCCTGACCGGCATCCGCCACATCAGCCCCATCGACGGACTGGGGAACCGCCGCCGCCCCAACGCCGAGTTCTATCTGAAGCCTCAGGAGGAGATGGCGGAGCTGTTCTGCGACCTTCCGGAGGCAGTGGCCAACACCGAGCGGGTGGCCGAGCGGTGCCAGTTCGATCTGGATCTTACCGAGCACCGGCTCCCCCGCTTCCCGGTCGAGGACGCAGCGCGCTATCTCGGACACCTGGCCTACGAGGGGGCTTGGGACCGGTACAGTTCCCTGTCGCCCCGCGTCACCGACCAGCTCGATCACGAGCTCTCCGTCATCTCCAAGCTAGGGCTCGAGGACTACTTCCTCATCGTCTGGGACATCTGCCGCTTCGCCCGCCGCCGCGGCATTCCGGTCCAGGGGCGGGGCTCCTCGGCCAACTCGCTCGTGGCCTACTGCCTGGGGATCACCCGGGTGGATCCCATCGAGCACAACCTCTTGTTCGAGAGGTTTCTGAGCGAGGAGCGCGGAGGGATGCCGGACATCGACGTGGATTTCTCCCGGGAGGGACGGGAGGAGGTCATCAAGTACGTCTACGACCGGTACGGCGAAGAGCAGACCGCCATGGTCTGCAACGTGGTCACCTACCGGCCCCGCAGCGCCGTCCGCGACGTGGGAAGGGCCCTGGGGTTCCCGGCCGCAGTGATCGACCGGATCGCCAAGTCCCTCCACGGCTGGGATATGGAAGGCGTCCCCGAAGCGCTCAGAGAGGAGGGGGAGGGGCTCCCCTGGGACCACTTCGCCAGAGTCGCCCAGGAGATCCTCGGGTTCCCCCGCCACCTCTCCATCCACGTGGGGGGAATGGTGATCACTGGGCCGCCCCTGGTCGAGATCGCCCCCATCGAGCGGGCCACCATGCCCGGCCGGGTGGTGACCCAGTGGGACAAGGACGACGTTCAGGATGTGGGGCTCATAAAGATCGATCTCCTGAGCCTCCGCACCCTGGACGTGGTGGCGGAGACCCTGGAGTTGATCGAGGAGCATGAGGAGACGGCGCTGGACCTGAACAGGATCTCCCTCGCCGATCCGGCCATCTACAGGATGATCTCAGAGCCCGACACCATCGGCCTGTTTCAGGTGGAGTCTCGGGCCCAGATGCAGATGCTCCCCAAGATGGCGCCGCGATGCTTCGAGGACATCGTGATCGAGGTGGCGATCGTCCGGCCCGGCCCCATCCAGGGGAAGATGATCCACCCCTACCTCCAGCGACGGCAGGGGCTGGAGCCGGTGACCTACGTCCACCCCGCCCTGGAACCCGTCCTCAAAGAGACCCTGGGGGTGATCCTGTTCCAGGAACAGGTCCTAGGGGTGGCGCAGGCCGTGGGAGGATTCACCCCAGGAGAGGGGGACCTCCTGAGGCGGGCCATGACCCGGAAACGGTCCTACGAGGAGATCGAGAAGATGAGGGATCGGTTCGTCCAGGGGGCTTTACAGAAAGGGCTGAAGAGCGACGTCGCCCACCGGGTCTTCGACCAGATCGCCGCCTTCGGCGGATACGGATTCTGCCGCAGCCACGCTGCCGCCTTCGCCCGCACCACCTACGAGACGGCCTACCTCAAGCGCTACCACCCCGTTCCCTTCTACACCGCCTTCCTGAACCACGAGCCCCTGGGGTTCTACGCCCCCGAGGTGATCGTGGAAGACGCGAAGCGGCATGGGGTGTGCGTCCTGCCGGTGGATGTGAACCGGTCGCGCTCCTACTGCACGGTGGAGGAAGGGGCCGTGCGGCTGGGGTTCAACTATGTGAAGGAACTGGGCGAGGCGGCCTGGGAGCGGCTCGACGAGGAGCGCGAGAGGAGACCCTATCGCTCTTTGGAGGAGTTCTGTGCGCGGACCGAACTCCCCCGGGCCGGGGTGGAGAACCTCATCATGATCGGGGCCTTCGATTCTTTTGGTGCTCCCCGCCGAAACATCCTCTGGCAACTGGCTCAGATAAGAGGAGACAACCTCCCCTACCCAGACGACGGAGTCCGATTCCCTGAACTCACCCCCTGGGAGCGGACAGCCCTGGACTACGAGATCCAGGGGCTCACATCAGGCCCACACCTGACGGCTCATTTCCGCAAAGAGTGGAGCAAGATGGGAGTGGTGGCCAGCAGAGATCTGGTCAAGGTGCCGGATGGAGAACGGGTCAAGGTGGCGGGGCTGGTGATCACACGCCAGGCACCGGAGACAGCCAAGGGCCATGTGTTCATCACGCTGGAGGACGAGAGCGGCACCGTGAACACCATCCTCCGGCCCCACGTCTTCAAACGGTACGAGCGCCAGGCCAGGGGATCGTCCGTATTGATGATAGAAGGCCGAGCCGTGCAGGACGGAGGAGCCGTAAACATCTTGGTGGAGCGGATCTCGCCAGGCGCAGCTGCTTCGCTGGCTACTCCCGCCAGCCACGACTTTCACTAGCTAGAAGAGGGGATGGGGCCGACGGCCCGGAGGAGGATACGACATGGAAATCGAGTGTCCTTGCGGAAGGACAATGCACCTGGGAAGCTGGTGCTGGCACGGGATCCATTGCCCCTGCGGTCGGATCTGGCGGGGCACTCTTGAACAGATACTCTGGCAGGTGAAACAGACGCAGAAGAGGACTGGCTAGCCGGCCTGGGGAATCAGACCCATTACCTGCTGGAGGAGCAGGGCATTGGCAGGGCCTTGGTTCGAGTTGTTGGTGTTCATCATGGCGAAGACCTCGGCGGCCCGGCTCTGCATCACCTCGATACGTGGTTTCCACTCCTCCATCTCTTCGGGATTGTACCAGTAGTCGAACCGCTCCGCCGACGACTTCAACCCCTTCGCCTCCCACTTCTCGGCATTGCGGCCGTGGAATCGGATCACGGCCAGATCGTCGCTCGTTGCGGCGGCCACGGGTGGGACACTGGACTTGAATCCTTGAGGTTCGTCCACTGAGACGAAAGGGATCTCCCGTTCTTCGAGGAACTCAAGAGTGTTCTCAATCCCGTCTGGGTCCAGCCATCGGAGATTCCGGAACTCGGCCGCAACGGTATAGGGGTCGAGAGCCTCCTGCAACGTCTCGATGTGGGCACGGTTTCTGGCGGACGGATATACCCAGTGGCCGAACTGTGCTAGGACGTATCCGAGCTTCCCGGCGTCGTGGAGCGGCTGCAGGGCACTCTTGTACCGCTGAAGCAGCTCATCTCGGAGATCGGGCGGGGTCTTGTCCCAGTATATGCGCGGCTTCTCCTTCGCCGCCTCCGGAAGAGCCTCACGAATGTCTTTCGGCATGGCCTTGATGCCTGCGCCGTGCAGGGTGAAAAGGGAGTAGAGCTTGATGTGGAAGGTGAACTCGTCTGGCGTTCGCTCCACCCAAAGATGCGAGTTCCTCTCGGTGGGAAGCGCGTAGTAGGAGCTGTCCACTTCCACCGTGTCGAACTGCGATGCGTAGAACCTCAGTCGCTCCTCGGCGCTCATGCTCTTGGACGGATAGAAGGCCTCGCTGTCGATGAGGCTCTTGTCGGTCCAGGAGCAGAGTCCAACCCGGATCTCTCCCATCCTCAGCCCTCCGGTGCCTCGAAGAGTTGCGTCTGCTGCGGCCAGTGGGGCGCAGGATCAGAGACGGGAAGCCTCATGATCTCCTGGAAGCGCCGTACGGTGGCGGGAGCGTGTCCTTCGTAGTGGTTGTTCGCGTAAGCGAAAAGCTTCCGCACACTTCGGGGCGCCTCCTGAAGGAGACTGGCCCAGCCACGAAGATCGTCTAGGCGATCCCGCTGAACCCGGTCATAGGTTCTCAGCCCCCAGTGATGTCCCACCCATCGCACATAGGTGAAATCCGCGGTGAATCGGATGGCCGGCGGCATGTTCCGCCAGTCGTTCAGCACCCAGGCAACGCCGTGGGCCTGAAGAAGCTCTCCTACATCGTCGCGATCCCAGTCGCGATTGCGGAACTCCACCGCATAACGGAATCCATCTGGCAACTGCCGCACGAACCACTCCAACCGGTCGAGGTATTCGGCGCCGAAGCCCGGAGGGAGCTGGACCAGAATCACACCCAGCTTTTCTTCCAGAGCCGATACGACCTCGAGGAACCAGGCCAGTGCCCTCAGCGTATCGGGTCCGGGCTCCAAGTACGAGTCATGAGTGATCTCGCGAGGCAACTTGCAGGAGAACACGAATTCGGCAGAACTCCTCCGCTTCCATCCCTCCACGGTTCCCCGTCTAGGGATGGCGTAGAAGGTAGTGTTGAGTTCGATCGTCGGGAAGACCTTGCTGTAGAACTCGAGTTGGTCCCGGGTACCGGGTGGATAGAAGACTCCCTCCCACCCCTGTGCGCTCAGGCCTTGGGTCCCAAGCAGGTATTCCAGGCCGTCTCCCACGGTTGATCTAGATGGCGCGGCTACACAGGTGCGAGGAGGGCAGTCGCGATACCGGTCTTAAGCATGACCAGCAATCCCAGGCCAACTCCTAGGGCCCCTGCTACCAGGCGCACGCTCTCCATCAGTTCGCGCCTGCCGAACATCCGGAGGGTGAACGGAAGTCCAATGGCCGTGCTGACTACGGTCATCGCCAAAACTGAGGCCACGCCGAAAGCCGCAATGTAGGTCAGTCCCTCTACAGCCCCGTCCAGGGTCCCCAGCACCAGGAGCATGAGCGCGGCGCTACCTGCCAGGCCGTGGACCATGCCGACCAGAAAGGATTTCCTCCCGACGGCCTCATGGGTGTGTTCGTGGTCGCCGGCATGGCGGTGCAGGTGGACGTGGGTCTCGCCGGATGCGTGGGTGTGGGCGTGTACCCGCTTCTGCCAGAAGTCCCAGAGGATGTTTCCGCCCAGGAGCACCAGCATCACGCCCACGACGAATTCGAAAGCGAGCGCAATCCGAGGAGGGATCGTGACCTTGAAGACCAGCACCAGCACCCCAACCGCCAAGAGGGTCAGGGTGTGGCCCATGCCCCAGGAAGCGCCAACGACAGCGGCGCGCAACGGCCGCCGCTCGCGGCTGACGATCGTTGAGACGGCGACTACATGATCTGCGTCTAGAGCGTGCTTGACGCCCAGCAGCAGGCCGAGCGTGACCGTGGAGGCGAGGTTGGGGATCATAGGGGTCTGACTTTCGGCGGTGCCGGCTCCTCGAGACCACTATAGCGGCATTGTCCGCCGCAGCGCCAGTAGGCCTTCAGAAACGCGAAGAGGGACGGCAGTCAAACTGCCGCCCCCCTTCTGAACACGGTGCTGGCGCTATGCTGCTCGACCGGGACCGAGCAACGGACACGAGAAGTACTTGTCGATGACTCCGTCGTCGTCGGTGTCCATCATCCATCGACCGCCGACATATCCCGGATCACCAGGACCAAACTCCGTTCGAAGCTGCCCGTCGTCGACCTCAAGAAGCTGGAATGGACCGTGGGGTGGGAGATCTGGCCCGACGATCGAGTCATAGACCAGCCCCTGGCTGGTCACGTACACTTCCACCGCCCCATGTGGATTGCCCGTGCCGCGGGCAAACGCGGGCGATGCGACGAGCAGTCCCAGCGCAAGCACCAGCACGGTGATGCTCAGTAGCCGCTTCATATTCCTTACCTCCACTTTCTGCGTGGTTCCGAAACTCTTGGGTTGGCCAACCAAGGAGCAGTATCGGAGATCCAGATTGTGCGAATGCTACGAGGCCCTTAACGGTCTCTTACGGAGACACGCCAAGCGGGAACTGTGAAGTGAGCAGGTATTCAGCCGACGGGAGACGCCCAGGGCGGCCTGAGTCTCGCGGAGCGCCGGAGTGAGACTACGGCTGGCCGTAGACCAAGGTCTGGGGGAAGAAGGAGAACCAGCCGAGCCAATAGGCGAGATGGCCTGCGACGCGAGGTGCCTGTCGGCCCTCCGGCCCGACGAGGGCGTCCTCCGTCACCTGCCAGGCGCGTCCAAGCGAGTCGAAGACGGTATCCGAGTCTGACCCCTGGGTGAAGGTTTCTGACCCTCGATCGTAGGCGCGCACTTCGGCCCCTGCGTTGTATGTCACCGGACCCACGCGGAGATTGACGCCGTCCACCGACAGCTCTCCCCGAGTGGCCACCAGCACGATCGCTGAACCTGCGACCGTGTCGTTGACGACCTGCGCCTCGATCAGGATGTCGAGGGGGTAGGCCTTGGGGACGCCGCCCAGATTGATGGCGAAGATTCGCGACTTGTCCGCCAGCAGATCTGATCTCTGCCAGACCGGAAACATGGAGGTTGCAGACGAGAAGTAGTCGCCGTAGGGCGCTCCAGGAATGTACGGTCGGTCGTGGCCGGTGTTGATGTCTAGCACCAGAGTATCGGGGTGCTGGGCCTGCCACGCATGCCATGTCGTGATGACGCTGGGAAGAACCTTGAGTTGCAGTTCCCTGCCCGCCAGCTCACCAAGCACCGGCTCTCCAGTGAGCTGGTTCCATAAGGTGCGGGTCTGCCGGTCGTACATCAGCTTGTTGCTGCGATAGAGGAACCCGGACGAACCGAATGTGTAGGTTGCCCCATCGGAGGCACGTCCGTCGTAGGGAATGCCAGCGCCGCAGAGCGTGCAGTAGGCCAACGACATCGGTACTCCCCCCACCACGTCGTTTGCCATCTCGTGCCAATCCATGATGCGAAGCGGATAGGCCCGCGAATCTCCATCGATCGAAACCCCGAAGACAGGCTCGTGGGGATCCAAGTAGTCGGCCGATTCGGCAGGGATCATGGTGGCATTGTCCAGGGCGGGGATCCCGTCCACCCGGACGCCTCCCCATACGATCTCCTCTACACGAATTCGCGACGGCGCATCGTCCTCTAGGAACTCTGCAAAACCCGGATCGATCCGGCCGAGCAGCTCCCCCTTCCAGCCGGTAAACCCGGGAGGGGGGGCGAGATCGGTCGCTCCATACCACTCGACCCAGGAAGCCCAGTCCCCGCCGTGGCGCTGATCGGTGAGTGCGTGAAGGGCCCCTGCCACGGCTAGTGGGCCGACGCCGCGAACCAGACCCAGTTGGTTGGCCCGAAGCAGCTCGATGAAGACAGCTACAAACCGATCGTCCCCGGCCGCGATGACGGCCCTGACGGCGTCCTGAGCGACATCGGGTTCACCATCCGAGAGATCGTGCAGGAGTCGGGTGGCGTGCGAGTCGCTCAGAGGCGCAGAGGGCTCCGGAGGCGGCGCGGCACTCTCAGCGAATTCGGGCTGCTCCGCATCGCCAGCGCTCGGCCTGCCCGCCATCGAAGACGCCTGGCACGAGACCATGAAGGTCGAGACGAGGGCGGTGCCCAGGAGGGCCAAGGCTGTTCTGCGAATCCTGGGCTCAGCCACGAAGCATCGTCCAGCCCGCCAGGCACGCTGGTAGTCCACGATCCACCTTGTCCAGACCCGCCATTGTCGGTTCTGCCTCGCTGCTAGTCATCGTCCCCGGAGTCTGATCGATGCCACTCGCCATAGTGCCAGGCGTACCTTACGAAAGCCTGACGGGGGCCGTCACCTCGGCCCTGGCTCGCGCCCCTCCTGAAACCCAACGACCCTCCAGGGCTGCAGGTCGAGCGGACATTCGTAATACCCCCGCAAGGATTGTGTAGGACGCTCGCAGTCAGAGTATAGTTACGTGACACCCCATCCGCGGTGACCTAGTGGGACAAGGCAAGATCCTGGTAGTGGAAGACGAGCCCAGCATCCGAGAGGTCGTGAGCCTCTATCTCGAGCGGGCGGGATTCGAGGTATCCTCAGTGGAGGACGGCCATGAAGCGATGGCCGCTCTGGAGAAGGATCCGCCAGACCTGGTGGTTCTAGACCTCATGCTGCCAGGGGTGGACGGCATCGAGGTCACTCGGTGGTTGAGGAGCCGCGACGACACCCCGATCATCATGCTTACCGCTCGCCGGGAGGAGGTGGACCGCATCGCTGGGTTGGAGATGGGCGCCGACGACTACGTGGTCAAGCCCTTCAGCCCGCAGGAACTCGTCAGCCGGGTCCGCGCGGTGCTCCGCCGGACTAGACCGACCGAGGAAGGCACTCGCGCCGAAACGCTCGAATTCGAAGGGCTTCGCATCGACCCGAGGACCCGGTTGGTGGAGGTGAGCGGCGAGGAGAGAAAGCTCACGGCAACAGAGTTTGACCTGCTATGGACTCTGGGACGACACCCGCGCCAGGTATTCACCCGCGATCAACTGCTCGATGTTGTCTGGGGCCTGACGAACTACATCGATCCCAGCACGGTAACCGTCCACATCCGGCGGCTCCGCGAGAAGATCGAAGCCGATCCCTCGAAGCCGCGCCACCTAGTGACCGTGTGGGGGGTGGGGTACAAGTTTGAGCCGTGAGGCGCCGGTGAGGAGCAGGTCTCAGGCGCCCCGCCTTGCGACGCTGTTGTTCTCCGGAGCAGTCGCCCTCACCTTGGCGGCGGCGGTGGCAGCTCTCTATCTCCTGATGCAGCCGTCTGCCGAAGAAGCCCTCTCAATCGCTCTGCTCCTGACGGTGACGGCGGCGATCTCACTCGCTGCCGGGTATGCGGCGCACCGGCTGGGCTGGATCGCGCGGTCGCCGCGGCTGAGCTGGACACTTCTGGCCGGCTATGGACTCGCCAGCCTCCTGACCTTCGTGAACGTTTGGGTCACAGCGAGACTGATGTTTGTGAGCCAGCACGACCTGATCATGGCGACAGTCCTCCTCGTGTTCGCCGGAGGCATCGCCATGTCGCTGGGCTACTATCTGTCCACGGCGATCACCGAAGACCTTCGCAGGATCGCTCTGAGCGCCAGGCATATCGCGAGGGGACGGCTCGGGACGCGAGTGCGCATCTCCGGCAGAGATGAGGTGGCCGATCTCGGTCGCTCATTCAATGAGATGGCAGCCCAGTTGGAGGACGCGGCTCAGCGTCAGATTGAACTCGACACGCTGCGTCGGGATCTCATTGCCTGGATCGGCCACGATCTGCGCACTCCTCTGGCCTCAATCCGGGCAATGGCAGAGGCCCTCGCTGACGGCGTAGTGAGCGAACCGCAGAAGGTCGAGCGCTACCTGAGCACGATGGAGCGAGATATCCAGACGCTTTCGGCCCTCATCGATGGTCTGTTTGAGATGGCGCAGGTAGATGCGGGCGGCTTGGAGTTGGAACTGGCCCCGGTCGCGGTCGAGGAGTTCATTGAGGGGACGGTGGCGCGTTTTGCGGAGCGGGCCAGAACGGCAGAGATCACGTTGACCAGCTCAACCTCCGATGGGCTGGGCGTGGCCCCACTGGACCGACAGAAGATGGGCCGAGTGATGGACAACTTGCTGGACAACGCGTTGCGGCACACTCCGGCCGGCGGACGGGTCGAGATAGACGCGTCTCAGGAGGACGATCGGCTCGTGATCTCGATATCCGATACCGGATCCGGCATATCAGAGGCCGATCTGGCTCACGTATTCGATCGTTTCTACCGTACTGAGAAGTCCCGAAGCCGGGCCACCGGTGGATCAGGCCTAGGCCTGGCCATCGCCAAAGGCATTGTCGAGGCCCACGGGGGGCGGATCGAAGCACACAGCGTGCCAGGACATGGGTCCCGGTTCACCTTGTCGCTGCCTCTGGACGTGACCATGGAGGCGGTACCCGGGAGCCCGGCGGCGATTGGGAGCCCCTCGTGGTGAGGCAGCGCTGGTCCCCTAGGACGGGCCCGCTAGGAGCATAGGACCGAGGCCGCGCGAGCGGTCGATGGGCCAGGCAGAAGAGGCGCGGAGGGCGTGATCGCCCTTCGCGCCCGTTGCTCTATGGGATGGTTCTGTTCGGGAGCGTTTCTGCTGTCGGGCCTAGATTGGCGGAGTCACCTCAACCGGTCCATTGATTTTGGTGATATTGAGTTCGAAGCTCCATTCGGCGCTCCCGCCCCCGCATGATCCGGAGAACCGCGAGATGTGCCTAACGGGAACCCCCAAGTCTATCGCTTCCCACACATCATCCGAAGCTTGAGCGACAGTGCACCCCAGTCCGAAAAGGAAGGAGAAGCCTCCAGACGAATAGTGCCGAGCCTCGACGCCGTTGACGGTTTCCGTTCCCACGAAGGCAAGATCCTCCGCATCGCTGAACAACAGAGGCGTGAGGAAGCCGGTCAAAGTGAAGGCCTCGTAGAGGCTGGGATCCACACCAGTGAGCGGCGCCCAGTCGCCGCTGGTCGCCTCTCGAAGCCAGAATCCGCCGGCGTCCTCTATGAAGACGTACTCGATGCTGGATTCGACGCCCTCTTCATCAGCGGTGTTCCATACAACGTGCTGAGCTCTCGATGGTTGGTTCTGTACCTGGCCGCTCCCCCGGAACGAGCCGCTCTGGAAGGTTCCGGCCGTGCTCCCCTCCCAGATCCAGGAGAACTCATACTCGAAGGAGTCCAGCGCGGCCAGCGCCCCCAAGGTGGCGGAGTAGGGGACGGACTCGTCCGTGTCGGCCGGAGCCGGCTCCCCCGTGTCGGCCGGCGCTTCTCCGGGCTCCGCTGGAGGCCGGTCACCCGGCGCGGGAGGACCGGGCTGAATCGGTGGTTCGGGCGTGGGACTCCGACACGCCCCCACGACCAGAACCATGGCGACGATCAGAAGAAGCCCCAACACTGCGGTGCGAAGCGTGCGGTTCAAGGTCTTCCCTCCTTCATGGCAGGCGAAAAGCCGGCCCGATCAGGATAGTCTGCAACTTCTGACCTGGGGTCTGAGGCCAAAAGGAGGACGGATTGTACCGGAGGCGGAGAAGGCCCGCCAGGGCAACTGCCGACTCGGCCCTCTTGAGTGCCGTGGAGCGCCCGGTCAGCGTCTCAGATGGGTGAACTCGATCGCCGCAGCGTACGCCACGCTGAAGCCCGCCAATCCCAATGACGCCAGTCCCACAGTCTCGGGCACGAAGGTCTGGCGGCCAGTCCAGGAGTCGACAAACGTGATGGTGAAAAGCAGAACAGCGGCGGACAAAAGTATGGCGGTCAGTCCGGCGAAGAAGCCACCCCATGCGTGGCGGATTGCCGGCATGCCGACCGAGGCGAACCCGCGCAGATTGCTGAGGAGCACGACCACGGAGAAGAAGAGAACGAGTTCCGGTCGTGCGGAGGCGAATCCGAGAAGGTCAACCTCCTCCCCTTGCAGGATTAGGAAGAGGATACCGAATCCGAACGGCACTGCCGCAAGCAGCACATCAAACACAAACCAGCGAATGAAAGACGCCATATTCTTGCTCGCGGATGTCTCCGCGCCTCACTGGCCGCGTTTGCGGGGCCACGCCATCGTATCAGCGCGAGTTGCGGGGGTCAATGGCCCTCTCTTCCTACGAGGACGGGCATCATTGGAGCGACGGCTTGCTCCGCCCCGACTGGGTCTCCTAGAATCGCCGACCATGCAGCGTAGCAACCCCCGGAATCGACCCAGAGGCACGGGAAGAACGCGTCACCCGGTCGAAGACGCCTTGGGGCGCTCCCTTCGTGACTCCATGGGACGACCGCTCCGCGACCTTAGGATCTCCGTTACCGACAGATGCAACTTCCGATGCGTCTACTGCATGCCCAAGGAGTTCTTCGGTCGCGACTACTCATTTCTCCCCAAAGAGGAGATCCTGAGCTACGAGGAGATCTACAGGCTGGCGCGGATATTCGTCGGGCTGGGCGTGCAGAAGATTCGGCTGACAGGCGGAGAGCCGCTGGTGCGCCCGCAACTTGAGCGGCTGGTCGCGATGCTTGCGACACTGCCGGACGTCGACCTCACCATGACCACCAACGGCTCTCTCCTCCAGGGGAAGGCGCAGATCCTGAAAGAGTCCGGGCTGGGGCGCATCACGGTCAGCCTAGACACTCTCGACCCGGTGGTGTTCGCCGCACTGAACGACGTGAGTTTCCCTGTCAGGCGCGTCTTGGACGGCATCAACGCGGCGGCATCCGCCGGACTGAGGCCGCTGAAGGTGAACATGGTGGTGAGGCGCGGCTACAACGAGGACAGCATCGTGCCGATGGCCCGCTTCTGTCGGAGACAGGGCCACATCCTCCGCTTCATCGAATACATGGACGTGGGTCACACCAACGGTTGGAGGATGGACGACGTGGTACCGGCCACAGAGATCGTTACGATCCTCAGCGCCGCGCTGCCTCTCGCACCCCTAGAGCCGAACTACCCGGGTGAGGTCGCGAACCGCTTCGCCTATCTGGACGGGGGCGGCGAGGTCGGCGTGATCGCGTCGGTGACCCGACCGTTCTGCCAAGATTGCACGCGCGCCCGGATCTCAGCGGATGGGAGGTTGTTCACGTGCCTGTTCGCCACCGCCGGACACGATCTCAAGAGTCTGATAAGGGCTGGCACTTCAGACGAGGAGATCGCGGCGGCTCTGGCCAGAATCTGGCGGGCGAGAGAGGATCGCTACTCGGAGCTTCGGTCCGCCGAGACCCTGGGCATCCCGAAGATCGAGATGTCCTACATCGGAGGCTAGGAGGGGCTCCCGGAGTCAGCCGGTCGGGATCGTGCGCGTGGCCGTCATCACCGCCAGAAACAGGAGCAGGAGACCGTAGACCAGTGCCGCGCCTCGATCGTCCCTGCCCCTACTGAGCGCCAGGTATCCCGGCAGCACCACAACCGTGGTGATGCCGTAGAGCCAGTGGATCCCCTCCCCTGGAGTGGATCCCCCGAACCAAAGCAGCAGCCCACTCAGGCCCTCCACGATGAACACGATCTCCGCGATATACAGAATGCCCCAGTAGGTACCGTCCACGCCCCGACCCCGCAGGTAGGCGAGAATGCCCCAGAGTGCAGCCAGGATCGTGAAAAGGAGCACCGTACTCGCCAAGCGCTCATGAATGAACAGAACCACCGCGCCTCCTCTCGCTCGCGAATACGAAGACTATGCCCTCGCCCGTCCCGGTTGGGCATTCCCAACCATCAATTGGAACCGGATGGGGGCGTGCTCTCCGAATTGAATAGCACGTCGGCAGGCATTCCAGGTGTGAGACGATCTTCCGGGTCCTCCACCTGGATCTCTACGGCGAAAACCAGCCGGACTCGCTCCTCCCGAGACTGCACCTCCGATGGCGTGAACTGGGCGCGACTTGCGACCAGAAGAACCTGCCCAGGGAAAGTTGAATCTGGATACGCATCAACCATGACCTGAACCTTGTCTCCCGAGCTGATCCGCGCCATCTGCAGCTGAGGGACGTAGACGGTAAGCGTGAGCCGATTGGGATCAATGATCTCAGCCAAAGGTGCGCCCGGAGCCGCCACCTCCCCCGGCCTCACCAGCACCTCCCGCACGATCCCCTCGATCGGCGCCACAGGGGTCAACTCCTCCAACTGGTAACCGATCAACCGCAGATTGGCCTCGGCTTCCGCCACGGCGGCCTGCGCTGCCAACCGCTCGCCCTCAGGGTGACCGGCTTCGATCTGGCTAAGCTGTGCCCGAGCAAGGTCAACCGCCGCAATCGCCTGCCGAACTGCCGATTCCGCGGGGTGCAACTCGGCGTCGGGTGGATCGAGGGGACGGTAGGTGGCCACCAACAGGTCCAGTGCCGCTTGGGCCGCTTGCCTATCGGCCTCCGCCTGGGCAAGGGCGGCCTCGGCCGCTGAGAGAGCGTCGGCTCGCGGTTGCTCTTCCAGGATCCTTAGGCTTGCCCGAGCGAGGTCCACTCCAGCCCCCGCGGATTCGCGGGCCCTCCTCGTCGCTGCCTCATCGAGGCGAACCACTGCGTCCCCTGCAGCCACGGTGTCTCCGCGCGACACGAGCACCTCGATGACACGTCCCCCCAGTGCAGACGCCACCGTGTAGCTGCGCGCTTCTATGAATCCCGAGGCGCGGATCGGCCCTTCCAGGGCGTCCGTGTCTGCTTGGCAGCCGGGGAGCGCCACCACGAGGAAGAGGGCGGCAACGAGCACGTATGCGCGCCTGGCCGTCACGGCTCCCCTCCGAACCACACATCCGCCGACAACCCCGGCTTCAGCGACTGGCCAGGATTGGGAACATTGATGCGGACAGCGTACACGAGAATCACCCGCTCTTCGGGAGTCTGAACACTACGCGGGGTATACTCAGCCTCCTCGGCCACGTGTGTCAGCCTGCCCATGAACACTCTCCCAGGATAGGCATCCGCGCGGATCTCCACCGGATCCCCCAGGCGCGCCCGGCCTAGTTCTGCCTCCGGCAGATAGACAGTCAATTCCAGGTCGCCGAGCACGGCAATGGCCACCACCGGTCCTCCGGGCAGCGCCAACTCTCCCGGCAGGAGCAGATACTCCAACACCACCCCTTGGACGGGAGCGCGTATCTGTTGGGCGGCGATTTGATCCTCCAGCCCGGCCAGTTCTGCAATGGCGCCGTCTACCGCGGCCCGGCCCGCGTCGAGCTCAGCATCGCTGGCGCCTTCTCTCAAGGCCTGCAGTGCCGCCTGCGCGGCTTCTCGACTGGCTTGGGCACGGTCTACCCCAGCCTGGGCTAGGGCAACCCTCTCATCCCGAAGGCTCACAGGTACGGATTCCTGGGCATCCTCAAGGTCCAGCAGGGCGCCGTCCCATACCGCGTCAGCCAGATCCACCGCGGCCCGAGCGACCGCCAGGTCAGTGGCTCGTGCCCCCTCTTCCAGCATCCTCAGACGCGCGCGGGCACCCTCGAACCGAGCCAGCGCTGCGTCACGCTGGGCCTCCAGGAGCGAGACGTCTAGCACAGCCACGACCTCCCCCGCCTGCACCATCTGCCCGGCGGATACCGGCAGCGCTTCGACTCGACCCCCGTTCGGGTTCGCCAGGTGGAAGATCTCCTCTTCTAGAATGCCCGACGCCACGTAGCCCTGCGTCTCCGGGGCAGCCAGATCCAATTCCTCCAGGAGAGTCTGGCCCATCTCGGGGCTGGTCACCAGGAACCCAACCCCGATCAGGATGAGGAGAACGATCATCAAGATGACGATCCAAGCCCTACGCATACCAGACCTCAGTCACCGTCGCATCGAGGCAACAAACACATCCTCCAGCGATGGCTCGATAGCCGCGACCTCCCCCGGATCAATTGCGGAGCGGCGCAGCTCGGCCTCGATCGCTGCACGGTGCTGCCCCACATCGGGTCCCATGGCGTGCACAAAGGCGCCGTGGAGCGACACTTCTCGCAGAGACAATCGGCCGGCGTCCGCTGCAGCCTTCAAAATAGACATCGCTCGAGCCGGGTCGTCCGGTGCCAGCTCGAGCACCTCTCCCGGTATCGTGCCCCGTTTGATGCTCGCTGGAGTGCCGCTGGCGATGATACGCCCTCGCTGGATAAGGGCCAACCGGTGACAATGCTCGGCCTCGTCCATGTAGTGTGTCGTGACGAAGACCGTTGTCCCCTCGGAAACCAGCTCGTACAGCAAGTCCCAGAAAGCTCGCCGCGACACGGGATCGACCCCGGCGGTGGGCTCGTCGAGAAACACTAGATCCGGGCGGTGCAGGATGGCGGCGGCCAACGCCAGTGTCTGCCGCCATCCTCCCGAAAGATCTCGCGCCTGCACGTCCTCTCGGCCTTCCAGCCCCGCTATATGCAGCGCGCCACTCAGCCCGGACGACATCTCATCGCCCTTCAGGCCGTATGCCCTCCCATAGAAGCGCAGGTTCTCGACCACCGTGAGATCGTTGTACAGACTGAAGCGCTGTGCCATGTATCCAATTCGCGGTCGGACGCGCTCGGGGTAGCGCGTCACGGGCACGCCCAACACCTCGATCGTGCCCTCACTGGGCTGCAGTAGGCCCAGCATCATGCGAATGGTAGTGGTCTTGCCCGAGCCGTTGGGGCCTAGGAACCCGAAGATCTCGCCCCTGCGAACGTCAAAGTCGATACCTGCCACCGCGGCGAAGTCCCCAAATCTCTTGACGAGATTCCGCGCTCCGACGACTACCGCAGTCCCCGCCATCTGGATCGCTACCCCAGCGCTCTACGCACGAAGCGCACCGAGAAGCCCCCGATGACCAGCCCCAACCCCGCGAGAGCCAGCACATGGGGCCAGAGAACATCCAATCCTGCCCCCTTGAGGAGAATGCCGCGGAGGATCGCCAACCAGTGGTGGGCGGGGACGAAGTTGGCGACCAATTGCAGGGCCGGAGGCATAGATTCCACGGGAGCGGCGTATCCGGTGAACATGAAGTCCACCATCCCAATCAGCATCACGAAGAGGAAAGCCTGGTGCTGGGTGCGGGCGGTTACCGAGATCACCAGCCCCTTGCCCAGTTCAACCAGCAGGTAGCCGAAGGCGATAACCAAGAGGAGGGCGAGCGAGCCCCGCACCGGGACAGCGAACGCAAAGTG
Source organism: uncultured Anaerolineales bacterium (assembly GCA_964348195.1). Lineage (GTDB taxonomy): Bacteria > Chloroflexota > Anaerolineae > UBA7937 > JACPPX01 > CAYGBX01. The sequence goes on along the minus strand of CAYGBX010000020.1, from coordinate 15,869 downwards.
CACAACCCCGAGCATGGCGACGAAATCTACGAATGTCACCAGAACCGCCGGTATTGACTTCCCGACGATGATCTCCAAGGAAGAGAAGGGCATCACCAGAAGCTGCTCGAGGGTTCCCAACTCTCGCTCTCGGGCGAAGGCCAGAGCAGCCAGCACTAGCACCGTGAATTCGAGCATCAAGGCTAGCTCGGCCGGCGTCGTGTACAGGGCTTCGCTGAGGCTCTCGTTGAACCAGACCCGAATGCTGGGCGAGAAGCCCTGCAGCGTCTCGGGATCGAGGTTCAGCCGCTCCAGGGCAAGCTGTTCGCCGGCATGCCTCGCTACGCCCTCCACACTGCGCAGCGCCGCCGTCGCAGCGACGCTCTCGGCGCCGTTCAGCCAAACCGCCAGTGTCGGCTGACCGGCAGGACTGGCCATCTGCGCCGCAAATCCCGGAGGGATCACCACCCCTCCGTTGATGGATCCCTGGTCGAGAGCTCGCTCAATGATGCCCACATCCGTCACGTTCTGCTGCACTCGAAAGGTGGTCGTGTTCTCCAACGCCGCAACGACCGCCCTACTGGCCGCACTCTGATCCTGATCCAAAACCATGATCGGCAGGTTAGTGATTGGCCGCGAGGTCGCCCATCCAATAAGGAGCAGTTCCGTCAAGCCCCCGACCACCATGAAGACCGGCATCCACCAGTCTCGGCGGAGATGAATGAACTCTTTGACCGCGAGGGACCAGACCCGACGGATCACGCCAGCTTCTTTCGAAAGAAGAAGGTGCCTACGCCGCTAAGCAGCGCCCCCATTGCGGCCAGCGCCACTGCGTGCGGCCACAAGACTTCCATGCCTACCCCGGTGATGAAACTGCCCCGAGTGATGATCGCGTAGTGGGTTCCCGGCATGCTCAGAGCCTCCATGCGGACGATCTCGGGCATCGATGCGATGGGAAAGAAGATACCCGTGAGAAAGAACCCCGGGAAGAAGATGACCAGGAAGGAGAGCGCCAGCGCGGCTGCCTGGGTCCGAATGAACACCCCCACGATCATCCCCAGGCTGAGCAGGGCGAAGAAGTAGATTGACGAGAGCAGCAGGTACAGGAGGAAGTTCCCATGGAAGGGGACCCGAAACCACACCATCGCCACGGCTGTCGTCAGGACCACGTTGGCGAGGCCTGCGATCACATAGGGGCCCATCTTGCCCAGCAGGAGTTCCGCGCGCCCAATGGGGGTGGCCAGGAGTTGCTCCAGGGTCCCCAACTCCCGCTCACGCGCAAGAGTGAGGGCGACCGAGATGCCGGGGATGCCCAGGAGCATGGAAAGCAGCCCCGGTACGATATCCACTCTGGCCTTGAGGCTTGGGTTGTACCAGTTTCGCACTCGGAGATCGATGGGCTGGAGAGCGTCCGCGTCGATTCCCGCCACCGCTAGCTGGTCAGAGACCAGATCTAGGGCGAAGACCTCTGCACGCCGGGCGATGTGGTCGACGGCGAATCCGCCGGTCTGGGGCTCCGTTCCGTCGACCACTACCTGCAATGGCATCCCCCGAAGCGACAGCAGGTCGCGCTGAAACCCATGGGGGATTACCACCGCGACGTCCACGGCCTCGCGCAATAGGAGCTCCTCCAGTATTCCCATGGAGTCGACCTGTGCGACCAGGTCCAGGTCCTCTCCCACCGTGATTTGCTGGAGGAAGCCCCGAGACGCGGGGCTCCGGTCCAGATCCAGCGCTGCAAGCGGTACGTGACGGATCTCGGAGGTCACCGCGTAGGCCAGGATCAATAGGAGCACGGTCGGTCCGAGGGCCACCAAGAAGAAGGTTGTGCGGTCGCGCAGGATGTGGCTAATCTCCTTGCGCGTGATGGCCCACGCGCGGCGAAGCGACAACTCAGGCCTCCATACGCCGGATCAGCGAGACGAAGGCATCTTCCATGCGGGCGGGAGCGCGCCGCAGACCGCGGTATCTGACGCCGCTCGTCAGCAGCGCGACCTCGATTTCAGGGATCCTGCGCTCCGCCGAGTCCAGAAACAGACGCAGGGTCTCGCCGTAGCTCTGCACCTCAAGAACACCCGGCACCGACTCCAGCACCTGGCGTGCCCGGCGCCAGTCCTCAGACCGAAGTTCGATCAATTCCCGCCCGACCAGGGCCCGGACCCGTGCCGGCTCGTCGCGCATCACGAGCCGGCCGTCATACATCAGGCCGACGCGCGAGCACCGCTCCGCCTCGTCCATATAGGGCGTGCTCACCACGATGGTCGACCCCTCTAGATGCAGCTGGGTGAGGATGTCCCAGAACTCGCGGCGGGAAATGGGATCGACGCCAGTGGTGGGCTCGTCAAGAAGCAGGATCTCTGGCTCATGGACCAAGGTGCAGGCCAGGGCCAACTTCTTCTGCATCCCCCCGGACAGATGCGCCGCGCGGCGGTCCCGGAACTCCTGCAGACGGGCGAAGGACAGGAGCCTCTCGACGCGCGCCTTCCGTAGCTCCCCTCGGACGTGGAAGAGGTCAGCGAAGAAGGCCAGGTTCTCTACAGCCGAGAGCTCCCCGTAGAGGCTGAACTGCTGCGCCATGTACCCGACCAGCGGCTTTGTGGCCTCAGCATGCCTCGCCACGTCGAATCCGGCGACGGTAGCCGATCCATCCGTGATGTCGAGCAGCCCCGCCAGTAGGCGGAGCGTTGTGGTCTTCCCGGCGCCGTCAGGACCCACGAGCCCGAAGATCTCCCCGCGACGGACCGTTAGGCTCAACGAATCCACCGCCCGTGACTCCCCAAACGTGCGAGTCAGGGACTCTGCTTCAATGACTAGATCGGCTGGCATCTAGGGCTTGGTTCCCAGACCATGCACGGCGAACCGAAAACGCAGACTCAGATGTCACCGCCGGAGCGTAGAATACGAGGGCGCTGGCTCCGGGCCGGTGGTCACCTGCGGAAGCGGCGCATCGCCCAGAGAGCAATCAGAGCTACCAGAGCCGGCTCGGAGACCGCGATGGCGAACTTCAGCGCGCCGGTGATGCCGAACACCGGCAAGAGATACCAGTCCACGAGGCCCGTGATCACCGCGGCGGCCACCGCGACGAGGTAGTCGGCAGCCGGGCCGTACGGTCGTACCCCCTTCCATATGGGGTCAGCGATCGCGCCGGCCAACACGCCGATCACAGCCCAGATGGCAAGCATCACTACCAGATCCACGATATCCTCCTCTCTGTCGATGCCCTGCCCATCGACTACCTCTCCTTCTCCAGTCCATCCAGCAGGACCGTCAACGATGTCTCAGCCATCGCGTCCAGGTCGACCATCTGGGGATTCAGGACCCACAACCAGATCAAGCCTTCGAAGAGCGCCACGAACGAGACCGCGACCTCGTCCACATCCGTGGGCGGAAACTCATCTCGGCGGACCCCCTGGGCGACCAGGTCCGATAGCAACTCATGGTAGGCCTTGTAGTAGCGGTTGAGGGCTCTCCGAACCTCGCCCTGGCGAGTGCCCGCGGCGAGGAATTCAATGGCGACGGGCATGAGGCTCGAGATTCTCGTGATCTCTCGAACCAGCTTCCGCATGTAGGCCAGGAGCCGTTCCCGCACCGAACCGTCGGCATCGAGCAGGTCTCGTAGACCCTTCAGATCCTGATCGAAGAAATGATCGAAGATGGCGGCAATGATCTGATCTTTGCTCCTGAAGTACCAGTACAGGGTGCCCTTGGAGAGGCCAGACTTCGCAGCGATGTCATCCACGCTGGCGCCCGCGAAGCCGCGCTGAGAGAAGACCTCCAGGGCCCCCTCAATAATCTGCTGGCGCCGTTGCGCACTGACATCGGGTCTGGGTGCCATAATTGACCGACCGGTCAGTCTATTATGACGACGATCATGGCCGGGGTCAATCTCCAGAACCAAGACCTAGCTGCCTGGAACCCCGGCGCCGAACGCCTGGCCACGGATCCGCGAAGGCCCGCTGCCGGAGCACACAGGATTGGAGCTCAGGCCACTCCGAATGCCGTCTTCGCGTCCTCGTCAGCCAGCAGATACCAGAGGGTCAGCCCGCCGATAATCGTGCCGATGGGGAACAGCAGCAGCTCCAGAACGGCAAGCACCACGGCTGCAACTCGAGCCCAACCTCGCATCTGCCAGAGCCCCCAGCCGGTCAGGGCAAAGGCCACGCCGAAGACAATCAGCCATAACGCCCCGAACAGCAGGGCTAGGGTTCCGAAGATCGCACCCTCTGCATCGCCGCGTGCTCCGATCCACAGTCCCATGAAGGGAAACGCCATCCCGCACAGGCCCAAAACGCAAAACATGGCCGCAATGAAGTGCCAGATGGCGACCAGTGTGACGCCATCGGGGCGGCTCTGGACACTCGCTTCTCCTGCTTTCGCTGCCATCGATACCTCCCTTCGCGAATCCGTCGGCCCTCGGTTCAGACGTCGATGCTCATCAGCCTGCCGCCCGGCGAACCAAGCCAGGCGGGAGGCACCCCGCTCAATCCGCCATGTCGCCCTTGAGGGGGCACCCTGCTTCCTCCCTGTCGAGGATCCCTCCCAGGTAGCGGCGCTCCTTCTTGAATCCAGCCCCGACAAGAAGGTGATGTGTAGCGCCCCTGGCGTGGCAGGCTGGATTCAAGCAGTAGGCCACGATGTCATCATCAGGATGCTGCAGATCGCGGGCCTGGTCGGGACTGGAGACGTTGAGAGTGCCAGGGACGTGCTTGGCCCGATAGGCCCATTCGCCAAGGACCATGACCAGCTTGAACTCGTCTCCCCGATCCAGTTTCTCCTTGAGGTCCTCGCGACTGATCAGCTGCATCTCGTTGCCCTCCTACGCGGCCCCCTGATAGCGCAGGGCTAGCGAGGCTCAGGCGCTTCGCTGGGGGTGACCTCCACCTCCAGTGGACTTCCCCTCCTGAGAATCAGGGCAGTGTACCGTTCGCCGATCGACTCTTCGTCCAGAAGTCGATGGAGATCGTCCACATGGTCAACCGCGCTGCCGTCCAGGGCCAGCAGGACATCCCCCGGCTGGAGCCCGGCCCGATGGGCGGGCCCGTTTGGCACGACCTCGACGATGCGCACCGCGCGCTCTTGATCCACTTTGAGCCGACGCCGTAGCCGTTGCTCGATCTCTACCGGTCCGGCTGAAACACCCAGGAATCCCCGCCTCACCTTTCCGTGCTTGATGAGGAGCCCGGCCACCCGCTTGGCGGTGTTGATAGGGATGGCGAAGCACAGTCCCTGGGCACCCGGGATCACCGCCGTATTGACCCCGACCACGCGGCCCCTGGAATCCGCGAGGGGACCGCCGGAGCTTCCCGGGTTGAGCGCAGCGTCGGTCTGGATGATGTTCTCCATGGCCCGGCCGCTGTAGGAGCGCCACACTCGACCGACAGCACTGATGACGCCTGCGGTCACGGTCGTCTCGAGGCCCAAGGGGTTTCCCACCGCCACCACCAGCTGCCCGGCGCGGAGCCCGGACGAGTCCCCCAGCGGAACCACGTGGAGGTCGGTAGCCGGGATCCGAAGCACGGCCACATCGGTTGCCGGATCCATCCCGACGACCTCGGCCTCGTAGGTGTCCCCCTGGAGGTCGGTCACGTCTACAGACCTCGCGCCGTGAACCACATGGCTATTGGTGAGGAGGTACCCGTCTGGCGCCATCACGAACCCCGACGCCGCACCTTGCAGGCCCCCTCTCCCCCGCGTGCGTTGCACCGCGATGTTCGCCACACTCGGGCTCACTCGCCCGGCGACCTGCACTACAACGCGCGAGTAGGCATCGAGCGCCTCCAATTCGCGACCCTCGGCCTCGGTGTTCATCCGCCCGTCAGGCCTCCGCCAGAGCGGGTCCCGCCGACGGCGCTTGGACGCTGCCTCGGACCGACAATGCCGCGATGCCGCCAAGCACCAGCGCCACACCCAGCCACTGAACAGTCGAGAGGGACTCCGAGAAGATGAACACCGCCCACACGACAGTGAGCATCGGCTGCAGAAGGAGGAGAACTGATGTCTCCAACGCGGGGAGGCGGGGAAGGGCCGTCGCGATCAGGACCCACCCTCCGACCTGCACCGCGACGGCGAGTCCCAAGAGCCACCCATGCGCAGGCCAGACGGGCACCACATCGAACCCCGCGTCGAAGAAGCCGACAGCAAGCGATCCGGCAGCCGCACCGAGCGTGGCGTCCAGCAGCGGCCCGTGGGGCGGGGCCAGATTGCGGTTGGAGGCCCGAAAGACGAGCAAGAAGCCCGCGTACGTCGCGCCGGCCAAGACCGCTGCAATCGTCCCCGCGGCCGGTCGCGCGCCATAGGCATCACTTCTTCCAAGCCCGGAGATCAGGGCGACCCCCAGAAAGGCCACAGGAACTATCAGGAAGGCCAATCGACTCGGCCTCTCACGATACAGGATCCAAGCAGCCACCCCGACGAACGCCACCTGAATGTTGGCGACCACCGTGGCGAGTCCTGCCCCCAGCCAAGCGATGGATTGGTGCCACAGGACCAGATCCACGGCGAGGAGGATCCCGCTGCCGAAAGCCATCCAGCGTCTCGAGGCTGATCTGCGGTCGCGGCCCCGCAGCGCCCACCAGATGAGGAGAAGGACCGGGATAGCGTATGCCGATCGGAAGAAGGCGGCGGTGGTGGGGGCTACGTTGGCCAGGCGCACGAATATGGCGGAGAAGGATATCCCGACCACACCACCCAGGGCTACGAGCCTGGCTACAGCCGGTTTCACGCGAGTCCGCGATCCCCGGCCGTCACCCCGCGCCTTTCAGCGCCGCCTTCTGCGCTGCAAGCAGCTGGGCAATCCCCGTTTGCGCCAGATCCATCAGCCCGTCCAGGGTTTCTCGGCTGAACGGTCCCCCCTCCCCCGTGCCTTGGACCTCCACAAACCGTCCGCCTTCGGTCATCACGACGTTGAAGTCCACCTGCGCCTGGCTGTCTTCCGCATAGCTCAGATCCAAGAGGGGATCGTCCTGCACGACCCCCACGCTGACCGCCGCTACCTGGCTCAGCAGGGAGCCCGGAGCCGCCCGTCCATGCTCAATCATCTGCCGCATTGCCAGTGCGAGGGCGACGTAGCCACCGGTGATGGCTGCCGTCCGCGTCCCGCCATCGGCCTGGACCACGTCGCAGTCCACCAGGACCGTGTGCTCCCCCAGGAGTCCAAGGTTGACGGCGGCGCGAAGGGATCGTCCGATGAGCCGGCGGATCTCCAGCGTTCTGGCCCGCGGCCAGCGCTCCTCGCGCATCACCCGCTCCTTGGTGGATCGCGGGAGCATGGCGTACTCTCCGGTGACCCAGCCCTGGCCGCTTCCCAAAAGCCAGGGCGGGACGCGCTCCTCCACCGTCGCCGCACAGATGACCCGCGTGTCGCCCGTCTCGATGAGAGCCGATCCCTCTGGATAGTCCTGGTACCCAACGGTGATACGCACGGGGCGAAGCTCATCGGGGGCGCGACCGTCGCGACGCATGGGTGCCTCCTCAGGGGGCGGCATGCTAGCACAGACAGACTGAGAGGGCGAGATCCGACCCGCCGGCCCCGCCCTCCCTTCGACTCTGATGCATTTCTGCTAGCCGGTTTCCGCCAGCCTCTCCTCCCAGCGGGCCCTGATCGCCTGGTACGTTTCCTCCGTGATGGCCCCTTCAGCAAATCGGGCATCGAGGTTGTCCAGGACCTGCTGAATCTGCTCGCCGGTCATCGGACCGGCAGGTTGGGCCCCGGGAGCTGCTCCTGCCTGCATCGCCTGCGCCATCAACTGGGCCATGGTGAGACCTAGACCCGCGCCGGCGCCAAGCCCCAGACCCGCGCCGGTGAAGTCTCCGGCGGTACCGCCCTCGCCACCGGCCTCCGCGGCCCGCTCCAACGCTCGGGCTGCCTTGAACTGAAGGTAGGCCTGCATGTTCCCGATTGCGCCCATGGAGGCACGCTCATCGATGGCCTTCTGAGTGTCCTCGGTGGGCGAGATGTTCGCGACATAGAGGGTCTTCAGGTCGAGAGCCAACGCCTCGAACTCGTCGGAGGACTTGGCCTTCACAGAGGCACCGAACTCCTCATAGAGGCTCGGTAGGTCGAATAGAGACGCCTTTGTCTCCCCAATGAGATCGCTGAATCGGCTCACAATGATGGTGCGCAGAAAGTTCTCTATGTCGTCCGTATCGTACAGACCCTGCGTACCGACGATCTTGTTCACGAAGAGCTGCGGGTCCTTCACCTGGGTCGAGTAGGTCCCGAAAGCGCGCAGCCGTACCATGCCCAAGTCCGCATCGCGGATGGCCACGGGCTCGGGGGTCCCCCATTTCTGGTCTACGAACTCGCGCATGTTGACGAAGTAGACCTCAGCCTTGAACGGGGTCTCCCCGCTGAAGGCAGCGCCGACGAGATTGACCAGAAGCGGGATGTTCGCCGTGGAGACTGTGTGCCGCCCGGGTCCGAAGGTGTCGAGCGCCTTTCCATCGCGGAAGAACACGGCCGATTGCTGCTCCCGAACGATCAGTTGGGTCCCGATCCGGAAGTCACCTCCGCCTTTCTCCGGGACCCTCCGAACCATTTCGCGGTCGTCGAGGTCGGGAACCTCTACGACGTCAAGGATTCTCGCCATGGATCTCTCCTTTCCTCCCTAGCTAGCGGGCGATGGCTATTCGTCCTTCTTCTTTGTCTTCTTCTTTCTGGTCTTCTTCTTCTCTTGCGTGCTTTCTTCTAGATCCAGAATGGCATCCTGGCGCATGGAGAAAGCGTCATTCAGGCCCTCCAAAGCCGAGGCCAGGTCTTCCGCTACGGCCAGGAGCACCTGCTCCTCGGTGGCCACAGCGAGCTTCTCGACCCACTCCCCCACCTCCTCCACCCCAGCGTGGAGGGCATCGTCGAACGAATAGAGGGCATCAAGCTCTCGGTTGTTGACCTTTACAGCGTCAAACCATCCTCCGTATCCGTAGGTCGCCGTCTTCAGGCGGTCGATCAGCAGCTGCAGACGCATCATGCACCGCTCCAACGCCAGAACTACCCTCAGCTGGCCCGAATCGGACAGCCGGGTCTGGAGATCGGTGAGCCGCCCCCTCTGCTGTTGGAAGCTACCCGCCAGGTGGGTGCGCAGCAGACGATCGGCTTCGCGGCGCATCTCCTTTTCCTTGTAGCCCGCGAATCCAGGGATAGCGCTCTCCAGCCGCTCCAAGGCGCTCCGGGCATCTCGCACGCGATCAGTGATACTCACGCTTGCCTCCCTTCACGTGATGAAGAGTTCCACGCCACAGTAGGGGCAACGGACAATTCCCTTGCCCACAACCTCCCTCACGCCCCCGCAATTGGGGCACTTGGTCGTCCTCACGCGGGCCGCCTCGACCGCGTAGAGAACCCCGGCGTCCCAGTCAACATAGCCGGTGAAGAGTCCTTTTCCCACCAGATCGTAGATGTGATCTCTGACCTGGTCCCGGTTCAGGTCGAGTTCGAGAGCGATCTCGGACACCTTCACGCTGCCTTGAGTCAGGACCATGTCCAGGATCCTCCTGGCGCTCTGGGCCTGGGCTAGGGCCTCGGCCTCCCGCCCTCCTCGCACAAAGAGGAAGACACCTGCCCCAAGGAGAGGCAGGACGAACACCGCCAGTAGGCCTCCCAGTCCGAGCACGAAACCGGTGGTTTCGAGCTGTCCGGAAGAGAGATTCGCCGACAGCCATAAGAACCCCACCACCCCCAGGATCACAGCTGCAGCGACCATCAGTCCCCCGACCAGCCTCCCTTGAGACATGGTCAGCAGAATCCCGGTGTCCTAGAGGCCGTTGATCGCAACAAGACCCATCGCCTATCCAAAGCCGCTTCCTCCTCCTCCGCCTCCGCCGCCCCCGCCGCCGAAGCCCCCTCCTCCGCTCCAGCCGCCCCCGGAGGAGCCGGAAGGTGAGCTCCCCAGTGTCTGGCCGGTGCTGTTGAGAAGGGAAGTGAGTCCATCGCTCATGCTCTGCAGCGACCTGGCCATGCCGTCGCTCGCCCTCTGGAGTGATGGCGTACCGCCTCCCGGGCGGGAGGCTCGGCCGGGGCTTCCCCGCCCTCCTCCGCCTTCGGCCCCGCCTGGGCCGGCCCCGAAGAATCCACCTGGGCCCCACCCATAGTCCGGCCCCGGCCGGTACCACGGAGGGGCCGGAGCGTCGGCCCTGACAAACTCAGCGATCCACGACTCCTTGAGACCCAGGGCGATGGCGTAGGGTAGATAGCGATCGAAGAGATCCTGCGCCTGCTTGAGATCCACATGGTCGCGAATCTCCTCGAGGTAGGAGCGAAAGGCCCGCCACTTGGCGGCCTCCTCCGCTCCCACGGGAGTCTTGCGCGGCATGAATCGGGCAGCAACCAGGAGCGCCACCGAGACGAGACCGATTCCGATTGCGGGCAGGAATGCAAGCTCTGTGAACGGTTCCAGAATTGCCGTCAACACCAGGAAGAAGATCCCCGCCAGGACCAACCCACCGATCGCCAGCCCATAGTAGATCTGCCGGGTGCGGTTGGGGCTGCGTGGGAACAGCTTCCGGCCGACGATCTCCTTGTACATTGCCTTCTGGATCTTCGGGATCTCCTTGTAGAAGTTGTTCTTCAGCTTCGAGAGCTTGCGGCGGTCCTTCGTCCCGAACATCTTCTTCAAGATCCGCCGCTCGTAGGGCAGCAGGTCGTCGGGCTCAGACGCCCTTTCGAACTCGAAGTCACGCGTCCCGCCGATCCCTAGGAACCCCGGCTTCTCGATCTCCGTCATCCGGATCACGCCGCGTCGTGCCAGGTCCACGATGGTGGCGACTGTGTCCTTCATATCCGAGAACTCGTCCACCAGCGTCCCGACCAGGCCGGGCCGGAGGTCGGTGGGGGGCTCTGACAGGTAGGAGACGGGGAGACGGGTTGGCTGGTCACGGCCACGTGTGTACCAAAGCAGGTAGATCCCCAGAAGCCCGAGCACAGGGATCAAAAGCCCCAGGCAAAGAGCAGCAGCAGTCGCCACAGGGCGCCCTACCGCCTGGATACGACGCCCTTCATCGTCGGCGGCCTGCCACGGTGGCGGTTCGGCCTGCACGATCCCGTGCGGAAACTGGACGCGCACCTCAAGGGGGCGTCCCGGGGGGATGTCCGTCGCGTTGAAGACCACCGTCACGGGGTCAACCACCACAGATTCGGCGGGGTGGAAGTAGCTCGCTACATTCTGCACCTCGTCCACACCCTGGGGCAGCCGAACGACAATCTGAGACGAGCGAATGGGGAAGTCCCGGTTCTCGCCCCGGATCACCTCCCACCAGATCTGGTCACCGTCGTCGTAGATCCGGAGCCCCCCTGCGATCCTGTAGCCGATCTCGTAGGTGTGGGTGGAGGGGCCCACCGGTTCGGGGAAGTACCACTTGATGAAGAAGTTGCCTCCCTCCCGGTAGGTCTCGTAGCTCCCCGGTTGACCCTGACCCAGGGGCACCTGCCGGCCGTCGATCAATACCGCGACGTCAGAAACGGACCCGAGCCGCGAGGTGCCTACCGAGTGGAAAGCGAAGCGGAAGGTCCCAGAAGTGAAGGTGACAAGCCACGTCTCGTCTATCTGGATGTCGCCATCGTCTTCGACGCGCAGCTCCACGTCGAGACGCTCCCAGTACAGGTCTTGAGATTGCGCGTGTACGGCACCGACTGCGGCTCCGACTAGAAGCAGTACGAGAACGCCGGCGCGAAGTCTTGGTGACACTGGTGAATCTCTGGCTGGCGAATCCTCTGATGGTGGGCTGAAGGCCGCCCTTCGCCCCCCAATTATAGACAGCCGCCTACAGATGGGAAGAAGGCAACCAGAGCACCCCATGCTCCAGGCGCAGGCGATGCCCGTCTGGGCACCTCGCTCGTCATTGAACTGCTGAGGCTCGCCACGGGATCCCTCGCCCTTGCAGAGGACCTTCCTGGTATCGGACGCCCCCTGCCTCTCGCAGGAACCCAGCCTGCACGAGCGCTAGTTGCGCCTCTCGAAGAATAGAAGCCGCGTGCTGCCATACTGTCGGCTGTCAGACTCGATCAGGTGGTCCAGCTCCAGGGGCTCCTGCTCTTTGGGCCAGATCTGGATGATCACGGAGCCGCGCTCCGAGATCAGCTCGGGCCTGCGGTCAAGGGCCAGGAGAGTACGATCCCAGAGGTTCTGGTACTGAGGGGGCCCCACATATATTAGATCGAAGGACGGCTCCACCGTGGACTCGATGAAGTCGAACACGTCCTGCTTGACCACTGTCGCCGCGGTCGCGAGCCCAGTAGCCGCCAGGTTCCGCCGGATGACGGTGGTCGCCAAGCCGTACCGCTCCACGAACACCGCGTGCTCCGCGCCACGGCTGAGGGCCTCGATTCCCACGCTACCCGTCCCAGCGAACAGGTCCAGGAATCGGCACCCTTCCACACGCGGGGCCAAGATGCTGAACAGGGACTCCTTGACACGATCGGTGATCGGCCTCGTCACCGTTCCAGGCACCGGCTTGAGCCTGCGCCCCTTGGCTGAGCCCGCGATGACCCTCATCACGCGTCCACAGGGCTATCTTGGTCTCGACTCTGAAGCCGATCGAGCTCGCCCCGCAGCTTGTCTCGTCGGGCCTTCAGGTCCGCCAGCTTCTGTTCGGCGCTCTCCACAATGTCGCGCGGGGCCTTTGCTCGAAAGTCCGCATGGCCTAGAACTGCCCGCGAGCGCGCAATCCGCTGGTCAATCTCGGCGAGTTCGAGGGCAAGCCTCTGCCTGTCTCTGTCCAGTTGGATCTGCCCTCCCAGATGCACCGTGAATCTCGTGGTCACTATCGGAGTCACCTCCAGCCCCGTCCGTCCCTGCTGAAGCGTGTTCAGACCCGCTAGCCGCTTGACCACATCCTCTTGCTCGGTCAGCGCGTCATGGGCCTCCTCGACGAAGGCGTCTGGCTTCTCTCCCGCCGGCCAGGCTTCGCTGGCCTTGCGGTGCCGTATCTCTCGTATCAGCTCCCATATCTCCTCCTGTTGAGATTCCGCCTCGTCACTGACAAGGCCTGAATTCGCACTCGGCCAGGGAGCTACGATCAATGCCTCGCCTTCGTGGGGGAGGTGCTGCCAGATCTCCTCTGTGAGGAATGGCATGAAGGGATGGAAGAGCCGCAGGGTTCTTTCGAAGATGTGGACCAGAATGTGGCGGACCCGGTCCGACGCCCGTGGATCCTCTCCATAAAGATCCACCTTCGCCGCCTCGATGTACCAGTCGGCGAACTCCCCCCACAGGAACTCCTGGATGTGCCGACCTGCCTCGCCGAACTGAAACCGCTCCATCAGCCGATCCACCTCGACGATCAGACGATTGTGCCGACTCAGGATCCATCTGTCGTAGGGACTTCCTGGCTCCGGATCGCCCGAAGGCGGCCGGTATCCATCCGGGAGGTTCGCGGTAATGAACCGCGCCATGTTCCAGATCTTGTTGGCTAGGTTTCGCGCGTCTTCCACGCGCTGCTCGGCCAGCTTGAGGTCCATGCCGGGTGTGCCACTGGTAATGAGAGCGAAGCGCAGCGCGTCGGATCCGTAGATGTCCATCACTGTAAGGGGGTTGATCACGTTCCCCTTGGTCTTGCTCATAGTCTGGCCTCTCTCATCCCGCACCATCCCGTGGAGGTAGATCGCCCGGAACGGAACCTCTCCCGCGAGTTCCATGCCCAGCATAATCATGCGTGCTACCCAAAAGAACAGGATCTCGTACCCGGTCTCCAGGACGCTCGTGGGGTAGAAGTAGGCCAGGTCCTCCGAATCCTCGTTCGGCCAACCGAGAGTCGACAACGGCCACAGGCCCGAGGAGAACCAGGTATCCAGGATGTCGGGATCCTGATGGATGTTGGCGGACCCGCAGTGAGCACACTCCGTTGGATCCTCCACACTCACCGTCATCTCGCCGCACTCGTCGCAGTACCAGACGGGAATGCGATGGCCCCACCAGAGCTGACGCGAGATATTCCAGTCCCGGATATTCTCCATCCAGTTATAGTAGACCTTAGTGAAGCGCTCCGGGACGATCCTGATCCGACCGTCCCGCACAGCTTCCGTCGCGGGCTCCGCCAAGGGCCGGATCTTCACGAACCATTGCTCGGAAACCAGTGGTTCCACCAGAGTCTGGCACCGATAGCAGCGGCCCGGAGCGTGGGGGTGGTCCTGGACACCGGCAAGAAGGCCAGCGCGCTCTAGATCGCCGACCAGCTTCTCCCGAGCCTCGTATCGATCCAGCCCCGCGTACGGCCCCGCCTCCGGGGTTAAGGTTCCGTCCATGTTCATGATGTTGACCACCGGAAGATCTTGGCGCTGTCCGATCTCCCAGTCATTGGGATCGTGGCCTGGGGTCACCTTCACCGCCCCAGTGCCGAAGTTGGAATCCACGGTCTCATCTTCAATGACGGGGATGGGACGATCGAGAAACGGCACGAGCGCCGTCTTTCCTGCATAGCCTGCATACCGATCGTCCTCAGGATGGACAGCAATGGCGGTATCTCCGAGGATCGTCTCGGGCCGGGTGGTGGCGACCTCCAGATGACCGCCCCCTTTCAGAGGATACCGGACGGTCCAGAGCCGTCCACGCTCCTCCTGGTGCTCCACCTCCAGATCGGACAGCGAGGTCTGATCGTTGGGGCACCAATGGATGAGTCGCTCGCCACGGTAGATGAGTCCGCGCTGGTAGAGCCGCACGAAGGCCGTGCGCACAGCGAGAGCCGGACCCGGGTCCATTGTGAATCGCTCGCGGGTCCAGTCGCAGGAGGCCCCCAACCGCCGGAGCTGCTGCGTGATGATCCCCCCGTACTTTCTCTTCCAAGCCCAAGCCAGCTCCAGGAACCGCTCACGACCCAGGTCGTGGCGGGTTATCGGCATCTCCTCTTCGGGAAGCCGGGTCTCCAGTTCCTCTATGAGTTCCATGATCACCGGATCGCGTTCGGCAAGCCCCTTCTCGATCACGTAGTGGACGGCGATCGAGGCATGGTCGCTGCCAGGAAGCCATAGCGTCGGTTCTCCCAGCATCCGGTGCCAGCGGGTCATGATGTCCTCGAGGGCCACGAACAGGGCGTGGCCGTTGTGAAGCTCCCCCGTGACGTTCGGCGGAGGCATGATGATCACGAAGGGCCGTCGGGATCGGTCGATCTCAGGGGTAAAGTAACCCTTCTGCTCCCAGAATTCGTACAACCATTCTTCTGCAGCGCGAGGATCGTACCGCTTGGACATTTCGGCGCCCGACATCTATGCCTCGCCCTTCTTGGAAAGGATGATGAGCCGCCGGGCGTCCTTGGAGAACGGCGCCAAGTGGAAATCCCCGTGGAAGGCCATGGGCGTCAGCCCGGCGCTCTCCAACATGCGGGTCAGCTCGGTGGCGTTGTAGCTGCGGACTCGGAAGGTACGTTCCCGCGTCTGGCCATCCTCCAGCCAACGGATCGTCTCCGTGACCTGTCCCGAAACGGGCTCAAACTCGCGTTCGCGCCACACGGGGATCCCCTTCACCTCGTCCCAGGCCCGATCCTGCCAGATTGTCATCAGGCGATCCCGGTTCGCGATATCGATCAAGAACACCCCGCCCGGCTTGAGGGCGCGGAAGACCCCGTCGAGCACCCGCTGATTCTCGTGGTCCTTCGCGAAGAACCCGAAGGAAGTGAAGAGGTTGATGACAGCATCGAACCTGTTCTTCCAAGGGATCTCGCGCATGTCACCACGGCGAAAGTCGACTAGCACGCCCGCCTCGCGAGCGGCGCTCCGCGCTGCATCCAGAAACACTTCTGACAAGTCCAGCCCCGTCATTTCATACCCCGCCTGGGCGAGCGGGACAGTGTGGCGACCGTGGCCGCAGGCCAGATCGAGAATCGCCGCCCCGGAGGGGAGCTCCAGCAGTCTTTGGACGCCCGTCACCTGCTCCTCGGTCCGTTCGTGACCGATAGTCTCGGCCCAG
>CAYGBX010000019.1:14655-35001 GCA_964348195.1 uncultured Anaerolineales bacterium | reverse complement strand
CTCCCAGGCGGAATCGTGGCTGGAGACGACGCGGGCACGGTACACCACAAAGAAGCGGGGATAGGCCCTCTCATTCTCATAGAGATCCACGGCAGGATCGGACGTGAAGGCCGCTCTCCACCGCTCCGCGTCTGGGGGCGGGGCACCTTTGGGCACGACTAGGAAGCGGGCGTTGAGAAAGTCGTAGAGGGGGTTGGAGCGGTTCCCCAATCCCCAATAGTAGGCGTGGTAGTCGCCCAACGTGAGGGGGTTCGCGATCCCGCCGATTTCGAACAGCCCGTGCAGCAGGGCGAGGTCGGGCTGCCAGAGGTGCCACGCCTCTGGAGGAGTGTCGATTCGGAAGAGGCCCGCCTCGTCTTTGAGAAAGGTGACCGCCCCCGGATGATCGAAGGCGGTGGAAGGGTCCTCCCAGCCCAGTTCAACAGGTGTCGCCGCCCAGCCGACCTCCAGGAACAGCAACCCGGCCAGAATGAAAGAACGACGCTCAGAGGGACTCGGGCCACGTCGAAAGGAGAGAGCCCAGAGAAACGCCCCTCCTAGGAACACCGCTGGCAGGGTGACGGACGCCAATACCTGCACCCGTCGGGTCTCATCGAGGCGCGGACCGCCGACGGTTAGGATCCCCGCGGCGCCCACCAGGGCAAACGCGCCCACTCCAATCAAGAGCCATTGGAAGCCCCTTCGGTAGCGAGGCTCCGCCACGCGGCTCGTCAAGTGCTCGAAACCATAGGCCGCCAAGCCGGCCAGGCAGAAGTCGAGCACCAGAATCCAGCGAGCGGGGGCCCGCATCTGGTTGAAACCGGGCACTAGCTCGTACAGCCACCGGTGAAAGGGGAGGTGGCTTCCCAAGGCGATGAGCAGGGCAATGGCGCCCACACCTCCCAAGAAGCGGACTCCTCTGCGAGGCACAAGGACGAGCCCCCACAGGGCCAATGCCAGCGTGAGGACACCCAGGTACCCCACCTCAACTCGCTGCCACTCCCTCAGGGTCCAGAAGGTCTCCGGTCCTCGGCCGAACACCCCCGGTAGAATGAGCCCCCAAAGCTGCGTCGGGGCGAGCGAAAAGGCCGCGGCTTCCTCATACGTGAGGGCGGCCCGGATCGTGTGCTGGATCATCTCCAGAGCAGGGACGAGGAACAGGGCTGAGAGGCCCAGCCCCCCCGCCGGCGCGAGGAACCCGATCGCGACGCGAGACCATCTCCGCGGCCGGTTCCTCAGATGCTGCAGTGCAGCGAAGACCAGGTAAAGTCCCCATAGTCCGCCGGCGTAGAGCACCGGCTGGGGGTGGCCGGCGAGGATCGATAGAGCCAGCGCCACTCCACCTACCGCGCCCCACCGCCAGCTTCCTCGGGAGACGCTCAGCACAGTGCCGATGAAGAAGAGAGGGATCCAGCTGGCAGCAGCTACGAGGTTCAGGTTTCCGAAGTGGATCACGAAGAAATCCGAGAATGCGAACGCGAAGGCGCCGATGCTTGAGGAAGCATGACCCAGCGGAGTCGGCCCCCATGGGAGCAGGCGGAGGCACACGTAGGTCATGGTGCCAGTGAGGAATAAGTGGAAGATGACTAGAAACTCCATCATCCGAAACGAGAGATCGGGCTGGAGGAGGAAGACGAGGAGATTGGGTGGGTAGAAGAGCCCCGACTGAACGTCGAAGGCCCATGGCGCCCCGCTGTAGAGATAGGGATTCCAGAGCGGGACTTGGCCCTGACTGAGGCTCCGGGCGGCGAAACTGTAGGTGGGGTAGAGGAAGCCGAGCAGGTCGCCCCCGTACCCGGGCCGCCAGGCCCCGCCCACCAGCACCGGGGCGAACACCAGAAGCGTGGCGCCGGCCAAGAGCGCCAGCGCTCCGGCGTCCCTTCTTGGGAGCCGCCTTTCGGCACGCCGGACGGACGCCATGCCCCGCGCGAGGATTGCCACACCGAGGCCCCAGGCGGCGACCAAAAGGAACATCAGCACCAAATACTCCTTCACGCTACGCTCACCGAAGGGACCGGTCTGGTGGGAGGCCGGGGATCATGCACGCGAAACGAGCGATCCGGGAGAGAGGGCCGTGTGGGCTGCCTGGGGGAACCAAGGAACAGTCTACTTCCACGGGGACCGGCCTTCACTAGGATGTCGAGCGCATCTCCTCGACGAAAGAGAGCCATCCGCTGAGATCGAGGTCTCGCTTCAGCGCTAAATAGAAGTCCCGCGCGATGTCCCCCTGCTGCTCGGGATTGAAATCGCCGAACCGCCTTCCGGAGTCTCGCTGCGACTGCAGATCCATTCCCTTGGCCTCTAGGTCCTCCGCCTCGCTGTAGCGATAGGCCCGCGCTCCCAGCCTGAACTGAGCCGCGAGGGCCCGCAGGAGATAGCTCCAGCCGAAGTGCTGGAACTGCCAGACATGGGTCAGCTCGTGGACGATCCATCCCATGTCGATGAGCCGCTCGGTCGGCTCGGCGGACTCGCCGGTTCGCAGGAGCCGCGAGAAGCGCAGCGTGTTCCCTAGCGCGAAGGCGTTGCTCTCCGGAGAGGGCAGGCCGCGGAGCCGGGTCCCGAGCGCCGCCGTCCGCATTGGCCACGGATTCTGCTCCAGGATGCGTACGGCATCGTAGATTACCGAGCGAGAGAAGACGAGCATCGCCTCCTCGCGCTCCAGGGACGTGAGCGAGCGCTGCGTCACCTTCGGTTGGTTCCTGTGAGCACTGGCCGACTCGGCCTTCGAAGGGAGTCAGGCGGGAAGCGCCTGAGGACTACTTCCCCAGAAACTGCGGCTGACGCTTCTCCAGGAACGCCGCCACTCCCTCGGCGTGGTCCTCCGTCCTACCCGCCACCTCTTGAAGCATGGCTTCGTACTCCAGCGCCTCCTCGAGAGAGATTTCCCAGGTGCGGCTGAGGGCCCGCTTCGTGAGGGCGATGCCCTTGGTTGGGGCCTGAGCCAGGCGCCGGGCCCATTCTTGGGTCGTCTCCCCCAGCCTGTCGGGCGGGACTACGACGTTGGCGATCCCCCATCTCTGCGCCTCCTGGGCAGTGATGCGGTGGGCGGTCACGGCCCATTCGAACGCCTTGGAGGCGCCTACCATCCGGGGCAGGAAGTAGGTGGAGCCCGTGTCGGGAATGAGCCCCACGTTGATGAACACCTCGATCAGCGTGGCCCCCTCGGACACGATTCGAAGATCGCAGGCCAAGGCCAAGCTGCATCCTGCGCCGGCCGCCACCCCGTTCACTGAAGCGACGATTGGCTTCTCCATGGCGCGCATAGTCCGGATCAGTGGATTGTAGCGTTCCCGCAGGTGCTCACCGAAGGACAGCGCCTCCTCCCATTCTTGGACGGCGCCGAGGTCCTGGCCGGATGAGAACGCCCGGCCGCTACCTGTGATCACGAGACAGCGCACCGACTCGTCGCGGCCCGCCGTTCCGAGCGCAGAGTGGGTCTCTTCGATCATCTGATCGTTGAAGGCATTCAGCACATCCGGCCGATTCAAAGTCACGGTCGCGATGCCGTCCCCTGCGTGGTACAGGATCGTCTCGTACTCGGCCATGCTCTCCTCCTACCGCCTGATGTCGTGAGTCCCTCTACAGGCCGCCCGACTTGTGGGTCTCCAAGGCAAAAATGCCCCCTTCACGACGCCCAGGCACCGCTCCGGACAATAAACCGCCATTCAGGCGCGGGCTCTCAAGGGCCCGCTCGTCCCGGCGGATGTCCGCCCTAGCAACGCTGGCCGAAGCCTCCGCCCGTGGCCTCGCAGTCGCTCCTGACATCGCCAGCCGCTCCTGGTCTCGCTCGCTGCTCCTGGCCTCGCCGGCTGTCACCGACCCCGCCATTTCGGGGGCCGCTTCTCCAGAAAGGCCCGTATCCCCTCGGTCTTGTCCTCGCTCGCGAACAGGAGATAGAAGGCTCGCCGTTCGAACTCCAGGCCGGCCTCGAGCGGTGTCTCGAAGGCTTGGAGGATGGCCTGCTTGGCCGTGCGCACCGCCACCGGCGGCTTCTCCGCGATCACGCGCGCCAGCCGGAGCGCCTCGTCAAGGTACAGCTCGCCGGGCACCA
The DNA here is from genome assembly GCA_964348195.1 of uncultured Anaerolineales bacterium. Lineage (GTDB taxonomy): Bacteria > Chloroflexota > Anaerolineae > UBA7937 > JACPPX01 > CAYGBX01. The sequence goes on along the minus strand of CAYGBX010000019.1, from coordinate 30,971 downwards.
CCTTGCTCACCAGCCCCAGCTCGTTGGCGCGATCGGCAGAGATGGTCCGACCGGTCAGAATCACCTCCATGGACACCGACTTCCCCGCGGCGCGGGTGAGCCGCTGTGTTCCGCCCGCGCCGGGGATGACGCCAATGTTGATCTCCGGCTGGCCGAAGAGAGCGGACTCGGAGGCGACGATCAGATCGCAGGCCATCGCCAACTCGTTTGCGCCCCCAAGGCAGTACCCGCTTACGGCCGCGATGATGGGCTTGGCGACGCTCCGGATTCTTTGCCACTGCACGAACCGGTATTCTTTGACCATGTCGACCGCTGAGGCGTCCGCCATCTCGTTGACGTCGGCCCCTGCGCCGAAGAACCTCTCGTTTCCGGTGAGGACCATGCACCGGATCTCCTCGTCCCGATCGAGGTCCTCCAGCGCGTCGGCCGAGTCCTCCATGCTGGCCTGATCCAGGTCGTTGAGGACCTCAGGACGGTTCAGGGAGACGATCGCGACCGGGCCGTCCCGCTCCACCAAGATGTTGCCCTCATTCATCGCACGCTCCTCCTATCGTCCTCTGGCGTTCGGGAGTGCCGCACGACACTCATCATGGTGCCAGCGGGCGCGGCGGGCCGGTACTGGAACAAGTGGTGGCACCAGGATGGGTTCCTTGTGAGACTAGCGCGGGCTCGGGGCAAGGGTCGCCAAGTTGGCGCCAGCTGGCGGGCGACCCCGCGAGGAAGCTCTCACCGACTGCCATGGACTGAACTCTCTGGCGAGACGCCAGCGATCAATTGGCTCGCCTGCACTACCCAGCGTCGGGGGAGGCGGGAGGAAGACTCGACCGTTCGCGGCTCAGGGCGGGGACCAGACGGTCGATGAGTTCCAGCACCGTGCGGGCGGCCCACCCGTCCTGGTCCGTCTCCGAGGAGAACGCCGTCGTCTCCAGACCGACCACCGACGCGTTCTCCGTCGCAGCCTCCACTAGAGACACCACCTCTTTTAGGTCTGGCCCACCGGGCGCTGGAAAGTGGACCGAGCTCACTACCGAAGGGTCCAGGACATCCACGTCCAGATGAATCCAGACCGGCCCCCCGGACACAGCGTCTCGCACCCTGTCAACCAGCTCCTCGGACCAGGAAAGGAGATGCCCCCCCACGGAGGACACATTGTCGGCCTCGCCTGGATCCAGATCGCGAGCACCGACCAATACCACCCGCTCTCCGCGAAGGACTCCATTTGCCCCGAACGAGACCCCGGGGATGGGAAGCCCGGCGATGTGCGCCAGGCACATTCCGCCCCAGAACCCGGATGGTGTGGTCTCAGGGGTGTTGAAGTCGCCGTGGGCGTCGAGCCAGAGGAGCCGCAGATTTGGATGACGGCGCTGCGCCGCGGAGATAGCCCCGATCGAGGCTGTGCACTCGCCGCCCAGCCCCAGCAGGAAGCCTCCGTCGGCCAGAGCTTCCTCTACCGCGTCGGCTGTCTGCGCCAGGAAGTGATCGAGAGTCGGGCCGTCGCTTGCGATCGTCGCGGGCGCCACATTCCCGCGGTCGTCGAGGCCCTTCGTCTCCACCCACGCTGAGAGGCCGTGGCGCCGCAGGTGATCGGGTGCCTCGGCCATGCCCCGAAGCTCAGTCCGCGTGGTGAGGGGATACCCCAGGATGCGAGTGGCGTCTCTCTCCATGCCTCCTCCTTGAGTGCAGGGATGCCTCGTTCGGTGTAGATCTGGTCTGGATCGCGTGCGGAGCGAAGCCCGACCGGAGATCCAACGGACTCGATCCGGTCCCCTGCGGGGAAGCGCTACTCGGCCTCCGGCAGAGGCTGCCCACAGTTGCCGCAGTAGGTGAACCCGGCGGGAAGCCCCTCTGCGCCGCAGTGCGGACAGGTCTGAGCCGGCGAGCCCCAGCCGGATTCTGCCATCCGCCCGTCGGCGGCCCGCTGGCGCACCCCGAGGTAGTCCACAGACCTCTTTTCCAGGAAGGCTCGGACGCCCTCGTAGGTCTCAGAGTTCGAGGCGTGCAGGGCCAACCAGTCTCGGGCGTGCCCGATGGTGAGTCCCCAGGCAAGGTTTCTCCAAAAGTTGGTCTGCTCCTTCGTGTACCGACTGACCTCGGGGAGTTTCTCAACCAGTTTGTGTGCCATCTCTGAAACGGCATCGTCCAACTGAGGCAGGGTAACTACCCGATTCACCAACCCCCACTCGAGGGCCTGCTGCGCCGGAATCTCCTCGCAGAGCCACAGTATCTCCCTGGCGCGCCGGTCCCCTACGATGAGAGGAAGCCACTGTGTGGCTCCGCCCGCCGCGACACTGCCCCGGGCCATTCCCACTTGGCGGATGACTACGTGGTCGGCGGCGATGGCCAGGTCGCAGGCGATGTGGAACTCGTTTCCGCCCCCCACCACCATTCCGTTCAGCCGGGCAATGGTGGGTTTCCCGATGTTGCGCAGCCGGTCGTGGGTCTCGACAAAGGCTCCCATCCACTTCCAATAGTCGCCCGGCCTGTCGAGAAACGCCTCCTGCTCTTTGAGGTCCGCGCCAGTGGAAAAGGCGCGGTCTCCGGCCCCGGTCAGGACCACCACCGCCACCTGGTCATCCCAGGACGCGTCCAGGAACGCCTCACCCAACTCCAGGAGCGTGGGACGGTCCAGAGCGTTGAGCACTTCGGGCCGGTTGATCGTGACGGTGGCTATCCAGTCCGACTTCTCATAGACGATGCGCTGAAACTCGAACGTGGCGGGATCGCGACCGGCGTAGGATCCCATCAGCCCTCCTCCGATTCTTCGCTGGATTCCGCCTCGACTTCCCCAGCCACAGGCTGTTGTTCTACCACCATCATGGTCACGAGATCCCCCGCGAACGACGTCAGATCCTTGCCGGAGGCGCGCATTTCGGGAGAGTCCATGGCGGCGTCGAATCCCGGCCTGTCCTGGAAGGACATCTCAGCGACGAGGTAGTAGGGGGAGTCTCGTCCGCCGGGAGCCCCGACCACACGGTTCGCCTGAAACCCAATCAACCCCGGGACCTTGCGAATCAGGGGGGCGCGACCCTCTTCGTAGTGCCGGTCGAACGCCTCAGGGTCCGCGGGCTTCTTGTACGGGGCGATCAACTTGAGCATCCTTCCCTCCTCGTGGGTATCGTAGGGTGAGGCGAGGGAGGTTGCAACGCCCGGCCGCCCTTGCGCGCCTCGGATGCGTGGCGATGCTCCCTGTCGGGGACCGCGTATGGATGACCGACCGGGGCGGGCCCTATATAATCCCGAGCGGAAGGCGGAGGCGATGGAAAATCGGACACTGGGCAGAACCGGAATCGAGGTGTCAGAGATCGGCTTCGGAGCCTGGGCGATCGGGGGCGAGATGTGGGGTCCCCAGAACGACCGCGAGTCCGTCGCCGCGCTGCACCGCGCCCTGGATCTGGGCTGCACTTTCTTCGATACCGCCCAGGTGTACGGGGACGGCCACAGCGAACGACTGATAGCAAAGGTCTTGAAGGAGCGCGGCGCCCGCGATCAGGTGACGGTGGCCACCAAAGTCCCGCCCAAGAACCGAATCTGGCGTCCGCGGCCGGGCACACCCATATCCGAGGCGTTTCCGCCGGACTACATCAGGGAGCGATGTGAGATCAGTCTGGAGACCCTCGAGACCGATACCTTGGATCTCTACCAGCTGCACACCTGGTGTCCTGCCTGGGATGGCGAGACGGATTGGTACGAAGCGATGGTCCAGCTTCAAGAGGCCGGAAAGATCCGCTTCGTAGGGATCTCCGTCAGCGGGGATCGGCCCGGCGAAGCCAATTCTCATCTGGAGGCAGGTCGAGTCGACTCGGTCCAGGTCATCTACAACATCCTGGACCAGTCGCCCGAGGAGGCCCTGTTCCCTGTGGCCCAGGCGCACAACGTGGGGATCATCGCGAGGGTGCCCCTGGCCTCGGGCGCTTTGACGGGAAAGTGGACCCGCGAAACGGAGTTCCCCAAGGGGGACTGGCGTGGAGCGTGGAAGGATCGGGCCTGGCTGTACGACAAGGTGGAGCAGGTGGAGCGACTCAGGTTCCTGGAGGAAGATGGGGAGTCGCTGGCCGCGGCGAGCCTGAGATTCTGCCTGAGTCACCCAGCAGTCTCGACGGTGATACCAGGGATTCGAGATGCCGAGCAGGCCGAGATCAACATGGGCGCCTCGGATGGCGGGCCGCTCGAAGAGTCAAAGGCGAGGCGGCTCAGGGAGATGTACTCGGACGGACTGATCGGGTCGGCCGACAGGACTGTGTAGCCTGTTCCGGTCCGATCTGCGGAGGGGGAGATGGCTTGGATTCGGGTGATCCCACCGGAAGAGGCCACGGGACTCCTCAAGGCCCGGTACGACGCGGCGATCCGGCGTGCCGGGATGATCTGGAAGATCGTGAGCATCATGAGCCTCAACCCGAAAGTGATGCGGGCTTCCATCGAAGGAATGTACGTCCCACTCATGCACGGCCCCTCGGAGCTCAGCCGTGCCCAGCGAGAGATGATCGCGGTGGTCGTGTCTCGCGCCAGCTCCTGTCACTACTGAATGCACGCCCATGCCCACGACCTCCGGGAAGAGGTCGACGATGAGGAGTTAGTTCATGACATCACCCACGACTACCGCGACGCACAGGTGGATGAAGCCACGAGAGCGCTCCTGGACTATTCCGTGAAGCTCACGCTGGTCCCCTGGAAGATGCAGCAAGAGGACGTCCAGAGCCTTCGCGCGCTTGGCTTCTCCGATCGTACCATCCACGACGCCGTCCAGATCGCGTCCTACTTCAACTACATTACCCGGATCGCTGACGGCCTGGGTGTGGAGCCGGAATCGTTCATGGAACCCTGGGACTGGGCAGATCGGGAGATGCCGCCCCTCACCAGGGCTCAGGAGGTGACATAAGGGCTCTGCTGTGCCGACCTTGGGGATGACTGCGGCGAGGCCGGCGGTCCGCGGCCGGGCTGGTTTCGTCAGGTGGAACGACGTCGTTTAGGGGGTCGCTCGTCTTGACGGGTTTTGGCTTTTTCGCTAAGATTTTTCTTGAGCAGCCCGGGGGGAAAAGGGTCTCATGGCTAGCGTGACGTATTACCACGTCACCAAGCGGTTCGGCGACGTGGTGGCGGTCAACGACCTCGACATCGAGGTCGAAGACAAGGAATTCCTGGTCCTGGTGGGTCCTTCAGGCTGTGGCAAGTCCACGGCCTTGCGTTTGCTGGCGGGCCTGGAGGAGATCACCGAGGGGGACATCTATATTGGCGAGCGGCGGGTCAACGACGTCGCACCCAAGGACCGGGACATCGCGATGGTCTTCCAGTCGTATGCCTTGTACCCCCACATGACTGTGCATGGGAACATGGCATTCGGACTCAAGCTACGGAGGACCGCCAAGGACGAGATCGACCGCAGGGTCCAAGTTGCGGCCGAGATCCTGGGGATCGGGAACCTATTGGACCGCAAGCCTGCCCAGCTCTCCGGAGGTCAGAGGCAGCGGGTGGCGCTGGGAAGGGCCATCGTCCGGCATCCCCAGGTCTTTCTAATGGATGAGCCACTGTCCAACCTCGACGCCAAACTGCGGGTCCAGACACGGGCCGAAATCTCGAAGCTACACCAGAGACTGGAGACCACGTTCATCTACGTCACCCACGATCAGGTGGAGGCCATGACCATGGGCACCCGGATCGCCGTGATGCGGGACGGGATCCTGCAACAGTTGGACACTCCCCAGAATCTGTATGACCGTCCGACCAACGTGTTCGTCGCCGGCTTCATCGGAAGCCCGGCCATGAACTTCTTCCCCGCCAAACTTGCGGGCAGCGCGGATGAAGTGTTCGTCGAAATGGACAGCATGAGGCTGGGCGTCCCCGACGAGCAGGGAAAGCGATTGAAGGACCATCTTGGCGAAGATGTGATCTTTGGCATCCGGCCGGAGGACCTGAGGGACAAAGCATTCGTGCGTTCGATGGAGGGGAAGGCCCCGGTCTCGGCTCGGGTCGACGTGACGGAGCTGATGGGGAGCGAAGTGTTTGTCTACCTCTCCAAAGACGAGCGCAACTTCATCGCCCGGGTGGATCCCCGCACCGCCGCTCGTCCGGGAGGCGAGATCGAGCTGGCCTTCGACATGACGAACATGCACCTCTTCGATGCGCAGACGGAGAAGTCACTGGCCGTGACGTGAGGCCCTGGAGCGATGAGAGCCTTACGGAGACGGGAGATGGCGATTCATCCGCCGGAGTCGGAGGGTTGTCGCCTCTGGCCTGAGTCGGGAGGTTTGCATCGGTCCTAGCGCTGCCCTCGAGACCCGCGTTCGAGCGGCGGCGCTTGGCGTTCCGGGATCGGGACGGTGTCGGGAGCCTTGTCACATGGAGGAAAGGAGGTGGTTGGGATCGAGGATGTGGCAGACGCAAGCGCTCCTGAGCACCTGCCCTTACATGGAGGAACCAGAATGAACAGAAAGAATGGCGCACTATGGGCTATGGCCGTCCTCCTGGCTCTTGGGATGGCGGCCTGTGCAACGCCGACGGCCGCGCCAGCGGAGGTCAGCGGCCAGCTGGAGATCTTCAGTTGGTGGACCACGGGTGGTGAGGCAGCAGGACTCGAGAACCTGTACGGCATCTACAATGTTGATTTCCCCGCCGTTGAGATCATCAACGCTACAGTGGCCGGCGGGGCGGGCTTCGAAGCCAAGGCTGTGCTCAAAACCCGCATGTTGGGTGGCGACCCTCCTGACTCCTTCCAAGTGCACATGGGCCACGAGCTGATCGACACTTGGGTCACCACCGGCGAGTTCATGGAGCCCCTCAACTTCCTCTACGAGGAGGAAGGGTGGAACGAGATCTTCCCGGCTGGAGTGCTGGAGATCGTGTCCCACGACGGGAGCCCATGGTCTGTGCCCGTCAACATCCACCGGGCTAACGTGCTCTGGTACAACCAGGCCATCTTTGACGAGAACAACCTGACGCCACCCACCACATTCGCAGAGTTCTTTGAAGTGGCGGATGCCTTCGAGGCGGCTGGCGTGACCCCGCTGGCCCTGGGCGACGTGGGTATCTGGGCTTCCACCCACCTGTTCGAAACCGTCCTGATCGGGACGCTGGGGGCTGATGCCTACAAAGGACTCTGGACCGGCGACACCGACTGGAACAGTGCAGGTGTGACCGAAGCCCTGGAGAACATGGCCGCTATGCTCGAGCACGCCAACGCGGATCACGCGGCCCTCTCCTGGGACCAGGCCAACGACCTAGTGATTGATGGCACCGCCGCCATGACCATCATGGGGGACTGGGTGGACGCAGACTATGTGGCCAAGTTCGGCACCAAGGAGTACGAGGGGTTCGGTTGGGCTCCGCCGCCGGGCAACGCCGGCATCTACGACGCCCTCTCCGACACCTTCGGCCTGCCTGCCAACTCCCCGAACCGCACTGCCGCGATCGAGTGGCTGAGGCTCGCGGGCTCCAAGGCGGGACAGGAGGCCTTCAATCCGGTCAAGGGCTCCATCTGCGCCCGAACCGACTGCGACGCCAGCCTGTTTGGCCCCTACCTGCAGTCAGCGATGCAGGACTGGACGCGCGACACCATCGTTCCCAGCCTGGCCCATGGCGCGGCTGCATCCGAGGGCTGGGTTACGGCCATCAACGACGTCATGACAGTGTTCGTGGCTGACCGCAACGTAGCCACAGCCCAAACCGGACTGGCTCAGGCTTGCGTGGATTCCGGGGTCTGCTCCTAAGGTCAGTCCGTCTAGACGAGGCAGCCCTGTCACGCATTAGGCGTGCGGGCTGCCTCGCTTAGCGTCACGGACAGTTGCGATGAGAGGCCTGGGAAGAGATCGCCTGACCTCGATCGCTCTCATCACGCCATCCGCTGTGGCGGTCGGCATCTTCGTCTACGGGTTCATCGGCTGGACCGGGTGGGTTTCGCTCTCGAAATGGGACGGACTTCGCCCGAACTACGATCTGGTGGGACTCCTCAACTTCGCGAGGTTGTTCCAGAACTTCCGCTTTCAGATCGATGTCCGGAACACGATCGTTTTCACGGTCCTCTTCCTGGCAGTCTGCCTAGTCGTAGGACTGCTCTTGGCCATATTGCTGGATCAGAAGATTCGAGGAGAAAACCTCTTCCGGAGCCTGTATCTGTTCCCGATGGCGGTCTCGTTCATCGTCACCGGGGTGGTGTGGCGCTGGCTCTTGGTCCCCAGTTCAGGGTTGAATCGGCTGTTTGAGGCGGCTGGATTAGGGTTCCTGAAGTCGGCATGGTACACGGATCCCACCGTCCTCCACATCCGGCCCGAGTCGGGTCTGGGCATGTTATTGGAGGGAGCGGGGGTGGGAGGGCTGGCCGATCCCAATTTCGGGTTCCCGGTGGCCCTAACCTCCATCGTCATCGCCGCGGCCTGGCAGATGTCAGGGTTTGTCATGGCCCTGTTCTTGGCCGGAATGCGGGCCATCCCCGAGGAACTGCGGGAGGCAGCGCGAGTGGACGGCGCCACCGAATTGCAGGTTTACCGGCATGTGGTGTTGCCACTCTTGCGGCCCGTGACGCTGAGCGCAGTGATTATCCTGGGCCACATCTCGCTGAAGATCTTCGACCTCGTGGCTGCTCTGTCCAAGCAGGGCCCCGGATTTGCGACCGACGTCCCGGCCTTCTTCATGTTCCAGACCACCTTCCAAGGGGACCACTTCGCCCAGGGCGCGGCCATCTCCATCTTCATGCTAGTGAGCGTGAGCCTGCTCGTCATCCCCTACCTGATCTTCAGCATCCGGCGGGAGGCGGAGATATGACTCTCCGACTCCCCCGGATCAGCATCTACCTGATTCTCCTGGCCTTCGCGGGGTTCTACCTCCTTCCCATCTACATGCTCACGATCACGGGACTCAAGAGCTATGCGGAGGTCAATCTTGCGACGATGTGGCAACTGCCAGCATCGCTGTCATTGGCTAGCTTTGCCGAGGCTCTGTCCAAGCTTGGTCCCAACTTCATGAACAGCGTAAGGCTCACAGTCCCGGCGACCATCATCTCCGCCATGCTGGGGTCGCTGAACGGCTACATCCTCTCGAAATGGAGGTTCAGAGGATCTGAGGTGCTCTTCCCGCTTCTCTTGTTCGGTATGTTCATCCCTTATCAGAGCATTCTCATCCCGCTGGTCCAGACTCTGCAGAGGATGCAGCTGTATGGATCAGTCTGGGGGCTCATCCTGGCTCATGTGGTCTATGGGATTCCCATCACGACCCTGATCTTCCGCAACTACTATGCCACTGTTCCGACGGAATTGGTGGAGGCCGCCAAGATTGATGGCGCCAATCTGCTGGGAATCTACCGCTGGGTTCTGTTCCCTATCTCCTTGCCGGGATTCGCTGTAGTGCTGATCTGGCAATTCACCTCTATCTGGAACGAGTTTCTGTTTGCCGTGATCTTGACCCAAAACCCAGCGGCCCAGCCCGTGACCGTCGCCCTGTACAATCTGGCTGGCAGCTACATCGTGGAGTGGAACGTGCAGATGGCGGGGGCCCTGCTCGCGGCCCTGCCTACGCTCCTCGTCTATATCCTTCTCGGGCGGTTCTTCGTACGGGGCCTGCTGGCGGGGGCCTTGAAGTGATGGCCTGCGCCGGCTTGAGGGCGGAGGAGGAGCGCTGGAGCCGACCCAGCCTCAGGGGAGTCCCGGGGGAGGGAGGCGTCAGTGATGGCTGAGGAGCGGCTACGGTGGGGTCTCCTGAGCACGGCCCGAATCAACAGCCACCTGATCCCTGGCATCCAACGCGTGCGGCGGGGGGAGCTTGTGGCTGTGGCCAGCCGAGACCAGAGCCGGGCCGATGCGTATGCAGAGGAGTGGGGGATCCCGCGCGCCTACGGCAGTTACGAGAAACTACTGGAGGACCGGGAGGTCGATGTGGCGTATATCTCGCTCCCGAACGCGCTGCACCACGACTGGGTCATAGAGAGTGCCCAAGCGGGAAAGCACGTTCTCTGCGAGAAGCCCATGGCCCTCAGCGAGGAGCAGTGCCGGGCCATGATCCAGGCCGCCGATGGGGCCGGCGTCGTTCTGTCGGAGGCCTACATGTACCGGTACCATCCTCTGACCGAGAGGGTCCGTGAGTTGGTGGACGAGGGGAGGCTTGGTGAAGTGAGGCTGGTTCGGCTGGCCCTGACCTACTCCATCGAGCGCGAAGACGATGTCCGGCTCAGCGCCGGGCTCGGGGGCGGATCGCTCTGGGACATCGGGTGCTACGGGGTGAGCATCTCCCGGTTCATCTTTCAAGACGAGCCGCAGGAGGTCGTGGGATACCAGACGGTCGGACGGAGCGGTGTGGATGAGGGCTTCGTTGCGTCGCTCCGATTCCCCGGCGATCGAATCGCCCAGTTCGACAGCGGGTTCCGGGCCCCGTTGCGTCAAGAGGCGGAGATCGTGGGGACGGAGGCTGCCTTGCTGTGGTCCTACCCGCTCAAGCCCCACGTGCACGGCGGAGGAATCATCCTGCGATGGGATGGCCGGGAGGAACCCGTTCCCGTACCCGAGGCAGACCCATTCGAGCGCGAGGTGGAGGGGTTCACGGCTCAGGTGCTGGACGGACGCGGAGCGGTGGTGCCACTTGAGGACAGCCTGGCGAACGTAAGAACTATTGTAGCACTATACGAATCAGCGCAGGACGGTCTCCCGGTCCGAGTGGGGTAGTAGGAGCGCGGCCGGCTGCTGCAAGATCGCTGGTAGACTCGAACGGGGATGAGCGCGCACGGTTCTTGTCGGGCGTTTCGGACTATGGTATGATGCTGGCGATCCAGCCCCTGGACGTAACGCACCCGGCGCAGGCGACAATGCACGAGTCACTCTCTTCTTCAGGCCTGTCCTAGCCCCGCGTCGACAGGGGATGTTCGATAGAGGGCTGCCTCACCAGACGGGGAGGAAAGGAGGTGATAGGCCAGCCGGATCTCAGTTGTGTTTCCCTGATGCCTTGAGAAAGGAGCAACTTCCGAGATGTACAGGAATCTAGTATGGGTGCTGGCCTTGACGCTGGCACTGGTGGCGGTGGGTTGTGCTACCCCCGAGGCGAAACAGATCACCTTCATCACCCAGGTCTCTGAGGCAGAGGAGGCCGCCATCGAGACCATCGCCGCGATGTTCACAGAGCAGACGGGGATCACAGCCAACGTGCAATTCATGACGGCCACCGACATGCAGGCCCTGCTGCAATCCCAGATTGACGCTGGGAACATCACGGTTGACGTGATGGCGCAGGACAACCTTCGTATGGAGCCCTTCGTGCGACTCGATCTTATCGAAGATCTGACCGACTTGGAGAACGACATGGACCCCGCGGTCTTTGATGGGTTGATAGAGGGCGGGAAGTTCGATGGCCGCCTCATGTTTGTTCCCTACCGCACCAACGTGCAGCTCACCTACTACCGCACCGACATCTTCGACGAGCTGGGGCTGGCCCCTCCCAGCAACTGGGACGAGTGGCGAGCCGCCTGCGAGGCCTTCCTGGCCCGCGACGGGGAGCCGCGCTGCCTGTTCAAGGGAGCCTTTGACCCAACCGCGGTCAACCCGACCCAGACCTGGGAGTGGATCGTCTCCGCCGGCGGCGACCCCTTGCATCTCAGCGATCCTGGCACCGTTGCCGCCTACGAGTTCCTGCAGGGACTGGAGCAGGATGGTTTGCTGCACCCTGACTCCGCCATCGCCAAGTGGGACACCTCCAACGAGACCTTCGCTCGCGGCGATGCCTACCTCATGCAGAACTGGCCCTTCGGCATCGGCGTGATCCGTGACCTGGGGCTGGAAGACTTCGACGTCTACCATGGCGTCACCGGCCCGGTTCGCGAGGCCCACGTGGTCGGCGGTGAGGTGCTCGCCATCACCAAGGGCACGCCTGATCGAGCCGAGGCCTGGGAGTTCGTCAAGTTCCTGCAGTCGCGGGAGGCCCAGGAGATCTTGGCCGCGGAGAACGGCTGGCCCAATGTGCGGGGCGATGCCCTGGGACAGATCGCCGCGGACCGGCTCGTCGAGTTTGAGACCGTCAACGACGCACTCGAGTTCGGGATTCTCCGACCCAACATCCCGTACATGGAGGACCTGTTGGGCATCATGATCGAGGCGTACGATCGCATCGTGAACAATGGTGAAGACGCCCAGACCGTGCTCGACGAGCTCGACGCAGAACTGCACGAGATCGCAGAAGCAGCGATGTAGGACCCCTTGCATCTTCTGGTCAATGTAGCGTGAGGGAACCCGGGCAGGCTGGAATCTCCGGCCTGCCCGGGGCTTGTACAGGTTTCAGGTTCTAGGGTCGGAACAGGGTTCGGCTCATGACGACAATTGCGGCAACGAGAAGGCGCTTTCTCGGCCTGAACTGGTCCGCGATCCGCGTCTTCTGGCGACGCTACCGGTTTGAGCTCGTCCTGATCGCCCCGCTCTTTCTCTACGTTCTCGGATTCACCCTTCTCCCCGTCATTCAGAACGTCATCCTCAGCTTCCAGTTGCACTACCAAGGCGGCGGCTTCCCGACCCTGGACAGCTACAACGAGCTTCTGGGGACGTACCGGTTCGCCGAAGCCTTTGTCAACACGATCCTTATCGCGCTCGTGAGCGTCAGTCTGGAGTTGCTGCTGGGGCTGGGGGTCGCCCTGATGCTGGCACAGCGCTTCCGAGGGCGCGGGCTGTTCCGTGCAATTCTGCTGTTGCCCCTGGGTATTCCCACAGTGGTGGCCGCGACCAACATGCGCTACATCTTCGCCTCCAGCGGGTATTTGAATGAGGCACTTTTCGATCTGTCTTCGGCGCTGGCCAGCATCGGCATCCTGCAGGAGCCCGTTGGCGCGCTAAACTTCCTCCAGGCCCCGCAAGCCCTTCTCACTGTCGCCATCAGCGATATGTGGAAGGTGACCCCCCTGGTCATGCTGATCTTGCTTGCCGGCTTGGAGGCGATCCCCGGAGACCTGTACGAAGCGGCCGAGGTGGATGGCGCCTCGACGTGGCAGCGCTTCACCCAGATCACACTCCCTTTGTTGCGGCCCGCCATCACGGCGGCAGTGATCATTCGCGGGATCGATGCCTTTCGGATCTTTGTGCATCCTCTGGCCCTGGGAGTGTCAGGCCAGGTGCCGGTGCTGGCGCTGTTCGCCTACAACGAGTACACGAACGTGCACCTCACCACCTCCGCCGCCGCGGCATCCATCCTCCTGGTGATGATTCTGATCGCGGTCATCAGCTACCTACGGCTGGTGGGAGCGCGCGAGGCGATCCGATGAGATCGCGGGGGTGGACGGCGCGAATTCTCTTTGCCGTTCTCGTCATCTTTGTCTCGGTGATCGTCATCAGCCCGGTCTATTTCATGGTTATGATGTCGTTGGGAGATCCGCAGGAGACCTTCGCGACCCAACATCCCACCTATCTGATCAGCGGCCTCTACTTCGCGGAGCCAGGGGATCGTGACTACACGGACACCGCGTGGGATCGGATCCTCCCCAAGTGGTGGCTGCGCGTGGTCCTGGAGAAGGCGGCGGGAGGCGTGCGCCTGGATCCTGATCTCGCCAGTCGTCTGTTCAAGAGCCTCAGAGTCGCCACGCTGACGGCAGGACTGTGCTTGCTGATCGCCATCCCCGGGGCGTACGCCATATCCAGGCTATCTCCGAACCTGAAATACGCACTCCTGTTGGGCCTGTTCTTCACGCGAATGTACCCGGAGGTCGGGATCGCCCTGCCCGTGGCCGTCACCTTTCTTAGGGTCGATGCCGCCTTACCGGGCATCCAATTCTATGACTCTCCTCTGGGAATCGAGCTGGTCCTTGCGCACCTCATCTTGACCCTGCCCCTCGCTGCCTGGATCCTGGTCGGGACTTTCGACACCATCCCCACAGAGCTGGAGGAAGCGGCAAGCGTGGATGGCGCAAGTCGAGTAGGAACGATCCTTAGAGTCGTCATCCCTCTGGCCGCGCCTGGAATTGCGGTGGCTACCATATTCTCTTGGCTCGCCTCCTGGGACGAGGTGACCTACGCGATCTACCTGACGTTGTTCAACCGCACGCTTCCGCTCGAGGTGGTGAACATCGTGGGGCGGTCCCCTCCTCCCGTCATCGCCACCTATGCGACGCTGATCACGATCCCTGTTGTCATCGTGACCTTCTTCCTACAGCGCTGGCTGAGGGCGGGCTATCTCGCAGGGGCCATCAAGGGATAGGAGGGGAGTCGCTGTCGCGTCGGGTCCCGTCGTCTGGTTCTAGGCCCCAGAGAAGTCGAGGTTGTCTTGTGACCGCGAGGCAGCCTCCTACTACGTTTGGCAGACAGTTCGAGAAGGAGAAGATGCGTGCTACAAGAGGTTGAGGTTGGGAAGAAGTCGCTGGACGACTACCGCGAGGTCATCAGTGACGGGATCGTGGATGAGATCCGATCCCTTGGCGGTAGGCTTGACGGCGCCCGTGTTCTCCACATCAACGCCACGGCCTACGGTGGGGGGGTGGCCGAACTCCTCTACACCCTGGTGCCCCTGATGAGGGATGCGGGGATTGAGGCCCACTGGCAGGTGATCGTGGGCGAGCAGCAGTTCTTCAACGTCACCAAGTCCTTCCACAATGCCCTCCAGGGCATGTCGGTCCCGCTGACGGACCAGATGAGCGAGATCTACGAGCGGAACAGTCGCGCCAATGCCGCCCTTCTCGAGAATGCTTGGGACTTCGTCGTGGTTCACGATCCACAGCCGGCCGCGATTCGCCATTATCGCGGAAGCGCGGGCGGAGCGCGGTGGATCTGGCGATGTCACCTGGATACTTCCGCGCCCGACCAGCGGGTGTGGGCCTACCTTCGGACACGCTTTCTAGAGCCCTACGATGCTGCCGTGTTCACCATGGAGCAGTTCGTTGCGGATGACCTCGGGATCGAGGAGGTGGCGATAATCCCGCCCTCGATAGATCCTCTTAGCGCCAAGAACGTGCCGCTGGATCCGAAGCACGCTCGAGAGCTCATCATCCGCTTCGGTGTGGATCTCACCCGTCCCCTCCTGACTCAGGTCTGCCGCTTCGATCCCTGGAAGGATCCCCTGGGCGTGATAGATGTTTACCGGCTGGTGAAGTCTGAGATCCCCGAGGTCCAGCTGGCCCTGGTGGGGTCCATGGCCACCGACGATCCGGAGGGGATCCAGCACTACGCCCGTACTCTGCGCCGTGCGGGCGAGGACTTCGACATCCACATTCTCTCCAACCTCGACGCCGTCGACGACGATGAGGTGAACGCGTTCCAGACCATCTCCGATGTCATCATCCAGAAGTCGATTCGGGAGGGGTTCGGCCTTGTAGTGAGCGAGGCCATGTGGAAGCGGAAGCCCGTCGTGGGAGGGAACGTAGGCGGGATCCCGCTCCAAGTCCTGGACGGCCAAACCGGGTTTCTAGTCGACGACGTCCGCACTTGCGCGCAGCGTGTCGTAGAGTTGCTGCGCGATCCCGACCTCGGCAGACAGATGGGAGAGAAGGGTCAGGAACACGTTCGGGAGAACTTCCTGACGACGCGACACCTCTGGGACTACCTGGCTCTCTTCAGCAGACTGAAAAGCTGAGCTGAGCGTCGACTGCCCTTCCGGTCAAACTGCGAAGGCCCCGATTGAGCGCGACTTCTGTGGGATGGTATGATCGGCGTGGAGGGAGGGGTGCGGTGAAGATCGAGCTCGAATACTGTCACGTTTGAGAGTACGAACCGCAGGCCGCCAGTTTGGTGGAAGAGATTCTGAGTGAGTACGGGGACGGCATCGCATCGTTCACCCTTGTCCCGTCCGCTGGGGGGCGGTTCGAGGTCAGCATCGACGGCGATCTCATCTACTCCAAGCTGGAGACGGGCCGATTCCCGGAGACCGAGGAGATCGCTGAGCACGTCCGCTCGCGAGGCTAGTTTCTTGGCCGGCGTCTCGTCACTTCCCGCCTCCTCTCACGAGCCCCGGTCGTCCGGACCTCGGGACCGTGTCCTTCGATACCCTAAGCGAGGTTCGACGTTAGGGGTCGGGTGCGACGTTTGTGGGTACGGCATGATCGAGTTCCACTGCCAGCTGTTCTGCCGGAACTGCGGCAACACGAGGGACTGCACGGACCCCTAGACCCTCTGAACGGACCCGGCTGAGCCGAGTGCGAGTTTCGCAGGGGGAGTCGGCTCAACGACAAGGCGGATGGTCAAGTGACCATCCGCGTCTTCGTCTTGGGTCTGCTGCTACCTTCTACTTGGGCGCTGAGATCTTCCCCTCCAGATACAAGCGAATCGCGTGCCGGCCAGCGGAGCTTGCGGCACGCGGTAGTCTAGGGCAAATCTGAGTCGGCTATTTGGGCGCTGAGATCTTCCCCTCCAGATACAAGCGAATCGCGTGCCGGCCAGCGG
>CAYGBX010000019.1:0-14555 GCA_964348195.1 uncultured Anaerolineales bacterium | reverse complement strand
TCGGCTATTTGGGCGCTGAGATCTTCCCCTCCAGATACAAGCGAATCGCGTGCCGCACCACTCGGCTCATAGTCGTCCCCTCGGACTCGGCTTTGGACTTGAGAGACCGATGGATCTCTTTCGACACGCGAACCATGATGTTCTTGTCTTTCTTCACCGAATCATCGCCGTTCGGGGTATGCGCGACTCTAACTTTGTCATGACGTTGTGTCAAATCTGCGGGCCGCGCAACGGAGCGACCTTCCGCTGCTCGAGGACGGGGGAGCTGGTGGCTTCGGGAGTAGGGGTGTCGGTCGGAGTGGGCGAGGGAGTGGCCGTCTCCGTCGCCGTCGGAGTGGCTGTGGAGGTTCCTGTCTCCGTGGGCGTCAAGGTGTGTGACGGGGTGGCCGTACGTGTGGGCGTGGGCGGCGGAGGTGGCGGCGGTGGGGTCCCCGTGACGGTGGGGGTCGGGGTCGGTGTCCCGGTGGCGGTGGGGATGGGGAGCTGGGTAGGCGTGGGCGGCAGCGTCACTGTGGTGGCTGGAGCAGGAGGGGGAGAGGCGACCTCAGTGGGCAAAGTGATGACTCGGAGTGGAGGCGTCGGAGTCTCCGCCCCCTGGAGGAGCAGGTACCGGCCCGCCAAGCCAGCCAGGCCTAGCGCATAGAGCAGGAGCATCGCCCCCGACACGACCGCGACAAGGCTGTAGAGGCGCTGCCGCCGGGCCGACTGCGACCGATACCAAGTCAGGAGATCGTTCCCCCGGCTGATCTGATCGGGATCGCTACCTGAGGCCCCAGGTTCTTGGCGGTGCCGGGGAGCGATCCGGCCTGGTGGGCGCTGCGATGGCATCGCCGGAGGATCCTACGAGTCCCCGGATTCCTGATCCGGGGCCTCACTTTGGAGAGAGAAGCGGGCAGCCATCTCTCCGAAAACGGGTTCGTATCGCGAGTACAGATCCTGGGGAGAGGTGAAGGTCAGCACGTAGACGTCGCTGCTCTGAAGTGCGAGATACAGCTCTCCGCGCACCTCGATCTCGCGGTCCGATTCATCCAGGAAGGATAGCTGGAATCCAATCCGTCTGGCATCCTGTCCGGACAGTGCAGTCTCTTCGACAGTGACTTCTGCCGCTCCCAAGCTGGCTATCTGCGCTTCAATGAGACTAGCGTAGAAGTCTAGGGAAACCGCTTGAGGCATGGCCTGGCGAGAGACGGTGAATCGGGCCGCATCCGGTCCCACCGCCACGACCTCTATCTCCTGCCACAGCCCGGCTTCTCCGACCGCTTCGAGGTAGGAGTCCCAGCCGGGCATCTCAACAGCGAGGGCGACCACCCGGTCCTGCGCCTCTTGATCCACGCCTGACAGAGCCGTCCACTCAGGGGGAATGGCGACGGCGTAGGCCCCGTCAGGAGATCTATACGTGACCCAACCGGGCGTCGGCGGAACGCGCCATGGTGTGGGCAGCCTGAGCGGCCCCGGCCCAGAGGTGGCCTCCTCCGCTGAGGGGGCGGATGTAACCGTCGCCACTGGTCCGGATTGAATCGCCAGGATGGCGACCAGGGCCGAAGCAACAAGGGCCAGGGAGAGCCCCGCCAGAACAGGGAGTCGACGTTCGGTCAGCAGCGTCTGGACTCGGCGCATTCGGGTGGCGGGATCGATCGCTGGTGCCGTGGGACCTCGCGTGCTTCCAGAATCCCGAACTCGGGAAGAGGGGGAGACCTAGAGGATCTGAGAGAGGAACAGCTTGGTCCGGTCGTGCTGTGGGTTGTCGAACATGTCTTTGGGGGTGGCTTCTTCGACGATGTTGCCCTCATCGAACATCATCATCCGGTCCGCGACCTCTTTCGCGAACCCCATCTCGTGGGTCACAACCAGCATCGTGATGCCCAGTTCGGCGAGGCCCACCATCACGTCCAGGACCTCCTTGATCATCTCGGGATCCAGGGCTGAGGTGGGCTCGTCGAATAGCATGATCTTGGGCTGCATGGCGAGGGCCCGGGCGATAGCAACCCGCTGCTGCTGTCCTCCCGACAGTTGTGCGGGGTACTTCTGCGCCTGCTCCGGCATTCCCACCCGCTCCAGAAGCTCCATACCCACCTTCTCGGCGTCATCCCGCGGCCAGCGGCGGACCCAGGTCGGCGCCAGGGTGATGTTCTGTAGCGCGGTCAGATGGGGGAACAGGTTGAAGGATTGAAACACCATCCCGATCTCGCTGCGAATGGCTTCGATGTTGCGGATGTCGTTGGTGAGCTCGATTCCGTCAATGATAATCTGGCCTCTCTGGTGCTCCTCCAGCCGGTTGAGGGTACGGATGAAGGTGGACTTGCCGGAGCCCGAGGGCCCGAAGATGACGATCTTCTCCCCTTGCTTGACAGAGGTGCTGATCCCCCGCAGCACGTGAAAATCGTCGAACCACTTGTGTACCTCTCGGCACACGATGATCTCTTCGACCATTTCAGTGGACGGCTTGGTGTCGGCCAAGGAACTACCTCTCTCCGACGCCCAGGGCCTTCTCCAGGCGGCGGCTGGCGTATGACATCGAGAAGGTAAATACCCAGAACACGGCCGCGATGAACAAGTATACCTCCGCCTGCCTACCAAAGTACTCCACGTTTCCCAGGATGATGGCCTTCCCGATCCCCAGGATCTCAAGGAGCGCCACAATGACGGCCAGCGTCGTGTCCTTGAGGAGCGTGATGAACTGGCCGACGATGGCCGGGATCACGGCCCTGAGAGCCTGGGGCAGGACGATCAGTAGCATCGTGAGGGGCCCGCTGAGCCCCAAGGCCTTGGCCGCCTCGATCTGGCCCTCGGGAACAGACTGGAGCCCGCCTCTCACGTTCTCTGCCATGTAGGCGGCGCTGAATAGGATCATTCCCAGAAGTGCGCGGACCAC
Source organism: uncultured Anaerolineales bacterium (assembly GCA_964348195.1). Taxonomy (GTDB): domain Bacteria; phylum Chloroflexota; class Anaerolineae; order UBA7937; family JACPPX01; genus CAYGBX01. The sequence goes on along the minus strand of CAYGBX010000019.1, from coordinate 11,683 downwards.
GCGATCCACCCGGATCTCCTCAGGGAAAAAGAGGGGGAAGATGAGGGCGGCCATGAACAGGATAGATACCAGGGGGACTCCCCGGACCAGCTCGATGAACAGCGTACTGAAGATGCTGATCATGCGGAGGCTGGAGCGACGGCCCAGGGCCAGAAGAACACCAATCGGAAAGGAAGCGACGATGCCCACCAGGGCGAGTAGGAAGGTGAGCAGAAGTCCGCCCCAGAGATCGGGGTCAACGGTGGGGAGCGGTCCGCCGCCACCCATGCCCCGCAGCAGGAACGGCGTAGCGATGATCGCGATCAGCCATCCAATGATCAGAGTCCGTGTGCTGACGAATCCTGAGCGGCCGAGAAGGCTTCCGATCGCTAGAAGCGCTACGTTGGCCAACAGCCACGCCCGGAGGTCTAGCCCCAAGATTTCGGTCCCGACCGGAAGAAGCGCCAGTACCGTGACTGCCCCTCCGACGGCTCGGGCAAAGGTGCCGACGATCCCTCCCCACACTCCCCAGCTCACGCCGAAGAGGAATGAGACAACCAGAACGTTGAGCCCCACCCGCCACACCTGCTCGGGAGGGTACTGACCGACCGCCAGGAGCTTGAGGTTGGACGTCACCGCGGTCCAGTCCGCCGTGAAGAACGTCCAAGTAAGGGCTCCTCGGAGGACGAACACGACGAACGCCAGGGAGATCACTGTCAGAATCCCGTTGTACCAGGTGCTGAACAGATTCTTCCGAAGCCAGCCGACAGGACCGAGGGAGGTCACGGGACGCCTGATGGCTTCGGTGGCAGTCGTCACGCTAGCGCTCCACGAAGCGAATCCGCCGATTGTAGATGTTTCCTATCACAGCATAGGTGAGGCTCATGAGGAGGTAGGCGCCCATGATCATGCCGAATATAGGGACCGCCCGTCCCGCCTGGTTGATCATGATCCGTCCCACGGCAAACAGGTCGGGATAGCCGATGGCGATGGCCAGGCTGGAGTTCTTGGTCAGGTTCAGATACTGGCTGATCATGGGAGGGACGATCACTCGCAGAGCCTGAGGGAGGATCACCAGCCTCAATCTTTGAACGTAGGTGAGCCCTAGGGCCTCGGCGGCCCCCACCTGCCCGCGGCTAACCGCCAGGATACCGGCGCGGACGATCTCGGCCATGAAGGTCGCTGTGTAGATCACCAGCCCAGTGAGGAGCGCCGAAAACTCGGGTGTGAATCGGAGTCCGCCTCTGAAGTTGAAACCCTCCAGTGAGGGCACATTGAGGCTCAGGGGGGCTTGGCCGGCCAGGATCCAGCCTGCGATGGGAAGGGCGACGACTACAAGGAACGCCGAGATCACTGGGTAGGTGGCCCGACCGGTGCGAAACTGATACCGGCTCAGTCCGATCCACAATCCCACCGCGGAGACCAGGCCGGCCACGAGAGTGGAAAGCCAGAAACCAAACGATGGGGTGGCGTCGAACCAGACGAAGAAGATGCCCCGCTGATTGACGTAGATTGGGCCAGGCCAGACGATGCTCTCCTGTACGGAAGGCAGCTTCTGGAAGACGGCAAAGTACAGAAAGAAGAGGATCACGAGCAGGGGCACGTTTCGGATGATCTCGATGTAGGTGCTAGCGATGTTCCGGACCAGCCAGTTTGAGGAGAGGCGCGCGATCCCGACAATCACTCCCAGGATCGTGGCCAGGACGATTCCGACCAGCGCCACCTTGAGGGTATTTAGGACGCCGACCAGAAAGGCGTGGCCGAAGGAGTCCGCCTCCTCGTAGTCAATGACCGACTCGGCGATGGGGAATCCTGCCGCCTCGTCCAGGAAGTCGTACCCCAAAGCCAATCCCCGCTGGTTGGCCGCCTCGAGCATGTTGGCCAGGAAGAAGAACAAGAGCGATAGTACGACGATGGTGGAGACCACCTGGGCTAGCCCGCGCAGAATGCGGATATCCCGCCAGAGCGGGATGCCCCGGTAGGTCAGGATTGCGAGGCGGCTCCTCGTACTCATGGCGACCGGTGGCGAGCGCGGCGCAGCCCCGAGAGGTCGGGGCTGCGCCGTCTCATCTGGTCTTGGGAGGGACTATCGAAGTGGCGGAGCGTAGATGAGCCCTCCGTTCGTCCAGAGGTCGTTGAGCACGCGGGGTAGCTCGAATGCGTCACCCTCGGGGCCCATGTATCGGTCATAGATCTCGCCGTAGTTGCCGACGGCTTCGAGCACGTCCTGGGCGAAGGTTGCGCTCAGGCCTAGGTCGGCCTGGCCGAACTCACCCTCCACTCCCAGCATGCGCCGTATCACGATGTTGGGGCTGTTGGTCATCTCAACGACGTTGTCCTGCGTGACGCCGAGCTCCTCGGCGTTGATGAGGACGAACATCACAGTCTTGACCAGGTCCAGCCACTGGTCGTCGCCGTGGGGCACAACCGGGGTCAGGGGCTCCTTGGAGATGGTCTCGGGCAGGATGACGTGAGCTTCTGGATCCTCGGCGCCGGCCCGGATGGCGGCGAGCTGGGACTTGTCGCTGGTGGTGGCGTCGCAACGGCCCTCGAAGTAGGCGCCGTAGACGGAGGCGGTGTCCTCGAAGACCACGGTCTCGAGGGCCATGGCGTTCTGTCTGAAGAAGTCGGCCAGGTTCAGCTCGGTGGTGGTGCCGCTGGTCACGCAGACCGTGGTGCCGCCCAGATCGAGTGCGCTCTCGAAGCCACTGGCCACGGGGGCCATAAAGCCCTGCCCGTCATAGAACATGATCCAGGTGTAGTTGCCCCACTGGGAATCACGGGTCGAGGTCCAGGTCACGTTCCGGGACAGGAGGTCGTTCTCGCCGGACTGAATGGCGGGGCCTCGCTCAGCAGCGGTGACGGGGACGATCTCAACAGCGTTGGGGTCGCCGAAGATGGCGGTGGCCACCGCACGGCAGAGGTCGATGTCGAACCCGATGTTGTTGCCCAAGGGGTCCAGATACCCGAACCCGAGCAGATCGGTACGACCAGCGCACACGAGGCGTCCGCGGTCCTGAACGATCTCCAACCGGGTCCTGACCTCTTCGACGGGCGGTACCTCTACCTCCTCGGCAGGCGTAGGCGTGGCACATGCCGCCACCACCAGGGCTACCGAGAGCACTCCAAGCAACAGGAGCAGGTTCCTGCTCCCGCCAAGAAGATTCATCTCCTTCCCTCCTAATAGGGCCTATGACACGAAGTACCGGTCCGCTGTAACTCTCACCCCCCTTCTCCTCGGCTGCGAACCCGCTCCGATAGGCTCGCCCCGGCTGGGTCCGGCGGCGCCTGAATCACGCCCACTGTCGAGCGAGGCCTCGACATAACAATCCTCAGCCGGGACTCGAACCTAGATAGCGCGACTGGAACCCAATCTACCATAGGGCGGGGGTCCGGTCAACCCGAACCGAGCACCTGACGCACGCAGAGCGTCGCCGGATGACTCGGCGAGGGGGAATCTTGGCAGTCTTGAGGGCTTGGACTAAGATTCCATCCAACCCAGGGTGTCTGGCTATCCTATGTCTTCAGCGCGCCACTCGCCGACGCGTTCCCTCTCGCTCAAAGTCGATGTCGGCCATCTTTCGAAAGGAGGGTGGGAGGAAGCGACTCCCCACATCGCAGTGGTTGCTCCCGATCCCGCCCAGCCGCGGCATCGCAGAGGGACGCTGCTCATCCTCGTGGATCTCGTCGGAGGGGGGGATCGCTGGGACTATCTGGCTCGTACTGTGGTGGAGACCGTCGGCCGCTCCTATGCCCAGTCGCCCGGGGGCGTCCTAGAGGGACTTCGCGCGGCTCTGGGCGCGGCCGACCGCCTCCTGCGCGAGGAGAACCAGGGCCAAGGAGCGGCACCGGTCCTAGCCGGCATTTCCTGCGGGGTACACAGAGGATCTGATCTGTTCCTGGCGCAAGGGGGGCCCGCCTTTTGCGCCCATCTGAGCCATAGACGAGGGACCGCGGGCGGAACGGAGTCGGCACCGCAAGCGCCGCCCCCCTCGCCTCTCCTGACGCGTTACTACCCCAGCCCAGTGGCGTGGCGCGGGGAGCCGGCGCGCGAGATTCGGCCGCTGGGGGCGGGCGAAGAGCCAGCCCTCGCCGTGCACCACTTGAATCTGCGTGCGGAAGACACCGTGGTGTTCAGCAACGCCGCTCTGCCAAACCTGATGGAACGATCGGAATTCGAGACGGCACTGGAGGCCGAGACGCCAGAGGCCGTTCGCAGACTCCTGGGACGTCTCGCTTCCGGAGGGTGCTCTATCCTGGTGATGCGGGCTTCTGCGCGGCCCGTCGAAGTCGAAGCACCGACGGAGGCCGAGGAGAGGCCGTCTGTCGCCCCCGAGCTGCCGGAAGGTCCTGCCCCAGAATCGCTCGAGGCTGCGCCCGGTCTCAGCCTCTTCGACCGCGTGGCTGACCGGGTGGAGAGCGGTGGCTTGGCGCTGGGACGGTGGCTTCGGACTCTTCTCGGTCAGATGCTCCCAGAGGGCGAGCGCGCTCCGGCCACTCCGAAGGTGCGCCGGAGCGTCCGGCAGAAGGAGAGGCGTCGCCGCCGCCGCCGCCTCCTCGCCGCGGTCGGGATCGCAGTGGTCATACTTGCCAGTCTCAGTGCCATCTTCTGGTGGTCGGGACGAGTGCGAGAAGGCCAGGCGCGGGCACTCCTGGAGCGTGCGGAGAGAACCGTGGCCGCTGCTGAGGCCACAGAAGAAGGAACGGACGTCCGGGAGCTCCTCGGAGAGGCGCTGGGACTGCTGGACCAACTGGAAGAGATGGATCCCACGCAACCGGCGATTGTGGAGCTCAGGGAACGGGTGTGGCAGCGGGAAGACCGGTCAGCCAGGATAGTCAGGCTCCCCTCTCTCCGGATCGCGTTGGCACTCACGGGTCCCGCGGAGAGCCACGCCCGGGTTCTCTACGTAGGAGGTCTGGTCTACCTACTCGACGGAGGCGCTGACGTTGTGTACCGGTACCGCTGGCGGGCCGAGAGCGAAAGCCTGCAGACGCCTCCGGAGGGGGCCGTGCTCCTGGGAGGAGACGAGGTGGGAGGGCTTGAGGACATCCTTTGGATGCCCGCCAGCGAGGCTCGAGGCGATGGCGCTCTGGTGGTGGTGGGGAGATTGGGTCTCGCGGAGCACACAGCGGAGGGCGCAGTGAGACCCATTGTGGTGGCGGAGCCTGTCTGGGCGTCGCCCGTCCACGCAGCGGGGTTTGAGGGGAGCCTCTATGTCATGGAGCAGGAGCACGGCCGGATCCTTCGCTACCTTCCGACCGGTCGGACCTACAACCTTGCCCCCACTGACTACCTGGGAGTCGAATCTCGGATCGATCTGACGGACCCCGTTGACCTGGCCATCGACGGCGCCGTCTTCGTCCTACGGAGCGATGGAGCCGTTCTGAAGTTCGCCGCCGGAGAGATCCAGCCCTTCTCTCAGTCCGGGCTCGACATTCCCCTCTCGCGACCCACCGCGATCCACGCCGCAGGTGAGCGTGTCTACGTGGCCGACCCCAAGGCGCGTCGAATCGTGGTGTTTCGGGACTCCGGCGAAAGCGTGGGCGAACTGCGCGCTCCACGGGACGAGGAGGAGGCTTTCGCAGGGCTGCGCTCGGTCTTCGTCGATCCAGAGGCCAGTCTGCTGTTCATCGTGAGTGGCCAGCGGCTCTACACGGCAAGCCTTCCTGAGACACCCTAGCCCGGCCTCAACTCGTGCTCCGCCGTCTGCCCGGATCGAGATGCATGGCGAGAGCGTTGTCCGATCCGTGTCCGACCGGTAGAATGAGCCCGAGAGGAGATGTCGGGCGTGGGGGGAGGCCCGTAGGTTGAGCGAGGGAAAGATCATCCTAATTGACGACGACCCGACTCTACTTGGCCTTCTCCGCCAGGTTATGGAAAAGGCAGGGTATCGGGTCCACACGGCGACGAACGGAGTAGACGGGCTTCAACTCGTATTCAAGGAACATCCTGACCTCATCATCCTTGACGTGATGATGCCTCGGATGGACGGGTGGGAGACTGCCCGCCGCATCCGGGAGCTGTCGCAGGTCCCAATAATCATGCTCACCGCCAAAGATGAGGAGGCCGACAAGCTCAAGGGTTTCGGCCACGGCGTGGATGACTACGTGACCAAGCCCTTCAGCTTCGCGGAGATGGTGGCGCGCGTTGCCGCCGTGCTACAGCGAATCCGACCCGGCGAAGTCGAAGAACTCCCTCAGGTCTTGGCCTTCGGCGATCTGGTGATCGACCGAGAGAGCGCTCGAGTCTCGGTGCGAGGGAAGTCGGTGAATCTCACTCCTACAGAGTATCGACTGCTGCTCGCTCTCGCTGACAACGCCGGCCGGACTTTGACCCATCAGCAACTGCTCCAGCGGGTCTGGGGGGACGAGTACGTGGAAGAGACTGGCTACGTGAAGCGGTACATCTGGTACATTCGGCGCAAGATCGAAGAGGATCCGAGCGAGCCCCGACACATCCTCACTGAGCGGGGGTTCGGCTACCGGCTAGAGCCCTGAGCGCGGCTCTAGAACCGGCTAGAGTCCTGAGGGCGGCTCTAGAGCCGATTGGAGCCGTAGTCGCGGCTCGACCGAGACGGTTCGGGAGCGCCGGAGCGGCGCACAAAGGCGCCTCATTCTGAAGGATTGAGGCGACGAACCAGGCCCCTCATCTCACGAGGGGCCTCTTCCTTTTGCTCGGCAGGTTCGGGCAAGGTCAGAGGAGGGCCGTCGGGGAGATGATGTAGTTCTCCCAGCGGCCGAAGGGCGCCGATAAGAGCACCAGCTGGACCTCGAGCAACGTGAAGGCACGCTGATAGAGGAGAAACAGCGCCTCCCGATTCAGGCCCGGCACTCGGACCTGGAAGCTATCCAGCCCCTGATCGGCCAAGCGGTCCACAGACATATTGAGGATCGGCTTGAGGTAGGCAGGCTTGGTGGTGGCGAGAGGACCAATGTTTCCGTCGTTGGAGAGATACGTGTAGCCGGCGGGTTCGTCGCCCTTTCGGAAGAGATAGCAGCGCATCTCTGGCGCCCCCAGCCAATACCGGTGGTCAACAGCCCTGCTGGTTCCCTGGGCGTTTGCGTCGATGACACCCAGGATGCGGACCGATTCCTCGGTGAGATCTGCGACCACGTGTTCCGGAGGCTCTTTCACGTCCTCTCCGGAACGCAGGCGGGAGATCAGGCCCTGCATGCGGAGGATGGGGACCTGTGGGTAGAGCCCGTGCCGAGTGTAGAGGGAGACTGAAGCCAAGTTGGCGGCGTCGGTGTAGGCCGCGCGAACCTCGACCTTGGCGCTGTAGCTGGACTCTAGAACACGCTCCAAAAGCTCGCGCGCGACTCCGGCTCCCTGATGCTCCGGGAGCACGACCAGGAACGAAACGAGCCACACATGGTCGCGCACGATGCCGCACGTGAATCCAACCGGCCGTCCCTTCACCTCGGCGATCCAGAATCCGCCCTGGCTCGTGCCGAGAAAGTGATGCCAGAGAGGCAGAGACCCCTGAAAGTCCATCTCCACCCGCGGACGATTCTGCTCAACGGCGAAGCGGTCCAACGCTTCTCGTAAGATGTCGTGGACCGCTCGCAGATCCCGTTCCTCGGCTATTCGGTAGTCTACCTTCATACGGCGCCATCCCCTCCCATCGTTGGGGTCACAGGCTTGTGTCGCGGGCCATTATAGGGGCCGGATGATCGCCGGTCAATGGGAAGAGGTCGGAGGCGGTGTTCGCGGAGATGCCTGTCGCCGCTACGCCGCGCGTCTCCTGATGCGCCACGCAATCAGCGTGCCTATCCCGAGCGGGATGAGAATGGCGACGAGGGCCACCTCAGTCCACCGCAAGAGTGTCAGAACCACCGGTTGTCGCGCAAAGATCGGGGAGGTGTCGGGTTCCGGGGCCACGGCCTCCGGTTCTGGAGGCAGAGGAGTGGGGACAGGGGTGGCCACCTCCACCTGCGACGTGGCCTCGGGAACGACGGTCGTGACCGCGGGGATGGGGGTGGCGGGCTCTGGGGGAGACGGGGTAGTCTCCGCCTCGCCAACAACTTGTCCTTCGGGAGGGACTTCAGCCGGCGCTTCCGCGGCTTCCGAGATGGGAGCCGCAGCCGCGTCTGAGGGGACCTCCTCCAGAGCGCGGTCCGCTGCAAAGGCATCTTCTGGCGATGCCTCCGCCTCGATGGCCTCGACCGGCAACTCAGCCTCGGCTGGCTCTCCTTCGACCTCTGGCGGCGCGCCGGGCGCCTCGCGCGACAGAGAGGGGGCGAATGGGCCCGGCGCCAAGCCGAGTTGGCGCACGGCCCAGTCTCCCGAGACCACAAGAAGCAAGAGGGCTAGCGCCGCCGCGGTAGCCGACCGAAGGTAGGGGAAGGACCATGCCCACCAGGGGCGTCGCTCCTCGGTTGCTAGGTGACGAAGGGTGAAGCTTCGGCGAGGTGCGACGGCAGGCAGGGTGTGGAGCAGCTCAACCGTCTGGCGCAGGGTGCGGAGGTCCTCGGTGCAAGCCCTGCACCCCTCCAAGTGCTCCTCCACCGCCGATTGGTCTTCAGTAGAGACCTCGCCGTCCAGGTAGGCGGAAAGGAGAGCCTGGATCCGTGTGTGCTCCGGTCCAAGTCGGCTCATTATTCCCCCAGGTCGCCCGAATCGTTCCCCGCGTCGGGCGCGTTGTCACCCATAAGACGGTACCGAGCGGGCAGAAGTTCCCGATCTTCCTGCAGCCGATCCCGTAGTGCGTATCGCGCGCGACTCAACCTGGATTTGACGGTTCCGACCCGCACCCCCGTCGCCTCTGCTGCCTCCCGGTAGTCGAGTCCCTGGATATCCACTAGCACCAGCGTGATTCGCTGCTCGGCGGGTAGTGACAGGATAGCATTCTCCAGGACCGTGCCCAGTTCTCGCGTCTCGGCAGCGGCTTCTGGATCATCCGACTCGGCAATCGCTAGAGGTTGTTCTTCCACCTCAGCCTGGAGGGCCTCGAGGGAGGTGGAAGGCCTGCGGGCGCTCCTGCGGATCTGGTCGTAGCAGGCGTTGGTGGCGATCCGAAGGAGCCAACCCTGAAACGATCCGCCCCGAAACCTACGGATGGCTCGGTAGGCCGACACAAAGGTCTCCTGTGTGGCGTCCTCCGCCGAGGCGTGATCCCCGAGGATGCGATATGCCGCGTTGTAGACCCTTCCCTGGTGGGACAGCACGAGCTGGTCGAAAGCGGCGCCGTCACCTTCTTGGGCGGCAGAGATGAGTTGCGCCTCGTCCACAGCCGGCGTCTCAGGGGGAAGGACTGGCGAGGTGTCTCTGGCACTGCCCGGGACCGGACAGGCTGCCGGGAAGCCGCATCAGGCTCTCGGGTGAGAACCGGGCCTGCCTGCCCGCTCGCCATCGGGCCGGTTTGGGAGGCCTGCCGCTTGACGGTCGTGGGCGCGTGATCTAGACTCCTCAGAACGCCGAAGTGGCGGAACAGGAAGACGCGACGGTCTCAAAAACCGTTGAGGATAACACCTCGTGTGGGTTCGAGTCCCACCTTCGGCATCGCCATTATAGCAGACCGGCTGGGGTGGACGGCCGGTGGGCCTTGGAATCTGAGAGACGGCCCGAGGCGCACTCGGGCCGTTGTTGCGTGGGATGTTTGACCCGGCGGCGGAGTAGGTGACGGATGAGAGAATCTCTGCCGGTCTACCGGCGCCCCAACGTGTTGCCCCTCAGCTTCGCTGCATTCTTCAACGACACCGGAGCCGACATGCTCTTTGCGTTCTTCCCGCTGTTCTTCGTGCTGATCCTAGGTGTGGAGGAGCTCAAGCTCCTGGGGCTGATCGAAAGCGCTGCGCTCCTAGCAGGACTGATCCTCCGTCCTTGGACGGGGCGGTTCTCCGATGCGAGGGGACGCACTCGGTTTATTTGGAGCGGCTATGGCCTGCTGATCCTCTCGCGGATAGGCCAAGGGCTGGCCCAGGTATGGTGGCACTTGATTCCTCCAAAGCTGCTCTACGAGGTGGGGAGAAGTGTGAGGAATCCTCCGAGAGAGGCCCTTCTTGCTGAATCGGTACCTCAGGACCAGCGGGGCCTGGCGTTCGGCATACTGAAGTCCATGGATACCCTGGGGGCCATTGTCGGGCCGTTGCTGGGTCTGGCCCTGTTCACCTACTTCCTGGGACGAGGCTGGGGCCTGGAGGCGACCTACCGGGCGATCTTCTTCGCGGCTGCGTTGCCCACCCTCGCTAGCATCGCCATCACCGCGACCCAACTCAAGGAGACAAGACGCGCCCCGATGGAGGTGGGATCCACGTCGCCCTCCGGAGATTCTGAGTACGGGGAACGGGCCGCCGCTGACTCACAAGGAAACCGGTCCCTGATGCGCTTCACGGCTCTGAGCTGTCTGTTCTCACTCATGGCGGTGACCGAGAACTTCATGGTGGTGAGCGGCGCCCAGGTCCTGGGAGTGCGACCGGACCAGATCGCCTCTGTCGTAATCCTGTATTGGCTCATCAATGTCACCTTTGCGCCCTCGGCGCTCGTCGCGGGCCGACTCTCGGATCAGCTGGGTCGCAAACCGTTCATCGTGGTCGGTCTGCTCGTCCTTGGTGTGCTCACAGCGCTCTTCGCCTGGGCCCAGAGCTTCTGGCAGATCGGTCTGTTGTTCGCAGCGCATGGGGTGTATCAGGGTCTTCTGAGCCCTAACCAGACGGCGCTTGTCGCCGATCTTGCCCCACAGGCAAGGAGGGGAGAGACCCTTGGGAGGTACAGCATGTGGATCGGGATCTCTTCCATCCCGGCACCGCTCCTCTTCGGTTCGCTCTGGGACACCTTCGGGCGGCATGTTCCCTTCCTGGCCAGCGGGGCTATAGTGATTCTGTCGGCGATGCTGATCTGGCTCTTGGTTCACCCTCATCCCTCGCGACGCGATGCAGGCGGGCTGGCCCCGTCATGAGGCGTCTCCTTCCAGGATAGGAAGCTCGGTATGCTAGGCGCCCTACTTCTTGCAGCGGGTCTGTCGCTCGGAGCCGTAGTATGGGCCACCGTGCTGGTCCGGAGAGGCGTAACGGCGCTGCTCCGGCGGGTGGAGCCCGACCCTCCTCAGTCTCCCACCGACTACGGCCTCCCCTTCGTCGAATTCACCTTCCCCAGCCGGGACGGACTCCAGCTGCACGGGTGGTTCATCCCCGCAGAGGGATCCTCGGTCCGATCTCTCGACGCGGCCGACTGGAGCAACGGCAGCCGGGGCACGGTGGTGTTTGGCCACGGTCGCTTCGGCAGCAAGGACCCGGACCTGAAGTACGTGCCCTGGCTGCGCCGGGCTGGCTACAGTGTGTTCATGTTCGATTTCCGGGCCCACGGACAGAGCCAGGGCGAACGGTCGACCTTCGGCCATCTGGAGAGGCTAGATCTTCTGGGGGCGGCGGACTTTCTCCGCGAGAGAGGGATCGAGCGCGTGGGGGTGCTGGGTTTCTCGTTGGGTGGTGCGGTCGGCATCGCCACTGCGGGCGCCAACGAATCCATTGCCGCCGTGATCTGCGACGGAGGATACGCCACCCTCCGACGGGTCGTTGTAGAGGGCAGCGTGGAGCGTGGCTATCCGAGACCCTTGGCGGCCCTGCTGGCCCCGCTCGTACTGTGGGTGGCCAACCGTCGGACTGGCCTGGATCTGACCGAGGCCGAGCCCATCCACTGGGTGTCGAGGATCAGTCCTCGTGCCGTCTTCTTCATCCACGGCGACGGCGATCCCTACATCCCGAC